>NZ_WCHR01000010.1 GCF_008973825.1 Gemmobacter serpentinus
GCCGCTTCAGGGCATCGTTGTAACTCTTCCAGTTCGTCGTCCGATAGCGGGTAGGCTTAGGTCGCGTCATCGCAGACCATTAACCCTATGGATTCCCCGTGTGAATCCTGATCCCTAGGGACTTCTGCAACAAAGCCGCTTCAATGCACTCGGCACTGCCGAGATCGAACGCGTGGCATGAACACAGCGGGGAAAGGCGAGCGTCCGGCCAATCCACGACTTCTGCAACAATGCCGATGCCGTCTCAGGCCATTGTGGTGACCAGCCGCCGCGTGGCGATCGGAAGGGGCTGCCAATTGCGCGGGAGGCGTCTGGCAGGTCTGGCGCGACGGCTGGCCCAGCGGTCGCGGGGCAGGCACTGGCGGCCTTGCCGTCAGCGTGGCGCGAGATAATCCGCTGCGACATAGCCCGAGACGCCGGGCTTGTCGGTCAGCGAAACGCGGCACCAGACCTTTCCGTTTGTCGGCGCGCATTTTTGCCGGGTGAGGCGGGTTCCATCGGGCAGGCCGATGATGATGGCGTGATCGAGACCCGGGCCCTTGCGCAATTTCAGAAGATCGTCAGACCCGACCCCCCGGACCACCGCGCCGGAACTGGCTGCGCAGCCGGTGATGAACATGAGGGCGAAAAGGGCGGGAAAATGTGTTCGCATGATCTGACCTGCATCGTTTTGCCCGTTCTACGACAGCCTTGCGTCAGATGACAGCGGGTCGATAGGCAAGGCGGGCCCGTGATTGCAAAGACCCGCCGATGAAGGGGCGTCTTGCATCCGCGCTGCGAGGCCCTAATTGCGCGGCTTCACATAGATATCCAGCCGGTGGCTCACGATCTCGAACCCGTGCTTGCGGGCGATTTCCTGCTGGATGCGCTCGATCTCGGGGGAATGGAACTCGATCACCGCGCCGGTTTCGATATTGATGAAATGGTCATGATGCGATTCCGGCGTGGCCTCATACCTTGCGCGACCATCGGAAAAGCTGTGACGCTCGATCAGCCCGTGTTCGGCCAGCATGTTCATCGTGCGATAGACCGTCGCGATATTGATCCCGGGTTCCAGGATGCGGACGCGGCGGTGCAATTCCTCGACATCGGGGTGGTCATCGGCCTCGGCCAAGACCTGCAGGATCACCCGGCGCGGCGCAGTCAGGCGCAGGCCGAGCATCCGGCAGCGTTCCGCCAGATTGGCGCTCTCCGCGTGCGACATGTTCAACCTCCACATCCAAATCGCCAGGACCGGCCCGGGTCTTCAAATCACGACCGGACTGCAGTCCTAGACCATGATTGCGGCCGGGTCCATCGCAGGGCCGCATCGTGAGGGTGTCACAGGGGCAATGGGCCGTGGGGTGCCAGCGTGAACATGAGACAGGTTCATCATCTTCATGACAACTATGAATTTGCTTCACGCTATGGCGCAGGCTAATCTCCGCCTTCAAATCGAGGCAGGCCATGACTCTCTATCATCTTCCGAAAACGGCGGCGTATGACGCCCTTGAACGTATTGCGCAGGACCGTATCCTGATCCTGGACGGCGCGATGGGAACGCAGATCCAGCAGCTTGGTCTGTCGGAAGAGGATTATCAGGGGCAGGGCGGTTGCGCTTGTCGCCACCCTTCCGACCATCCGCAAAAGGGCAATAACGATCTGCTGACCCTGACGCAGCCGCAGGCGATCGAGGCGATCCATCTGCGCTATGCCTTGGCTGGGGCCGATATCGTGGAGACCAACACCTTTTCCGCCACCACCATTGCGCAGGCCGATTACGGGTTGGAGGCGGCGGTGTTTGATCTGAATGCCGAAGGCGCGCGGGTGGCGCGACGGGCAATGGATCAGGCAACCCGGATCGACGGGCGGCCGCGCTTCGTGGCGGGGGCGGTGGGGCCGACCAATCGCACGGCCTCGATCAGCCCGGATGTCAACGATCCCGGTTACCGCGCGGTCAGCTTTGACGATCTGCGCATTGCCTATGGTGAACAGGTCAAGGGCCTGATCGCGGGCGGTGCCGATATCATCCTGATCGAGACGATCTTTGACACGCTGAACGCCAAGGCCGCGATCTTTGCCTGTTTCGAGGCTTTCGCGGCGCATGGCCAACGCCTGCCGCTGATGATTTCGGGCACCATCACCGATGCCTCGGGGCGCACGCTGACCGGGCAGACGCCCACCGCCTTCTGGCATTCGGTGTCCCATGCGCGGCCTTTCACTGTCGGGCTGAACTGTGCCCTTGGGGCAAACGCCATGCGTCCGCACCTGGCCGAGCTGTCGGGCGTGGCCGAGACCGCGATCTGCGCCTATCCCAATGCGGGCCTGCCAAATGCCTTTGGCCAATATGACGAAGGCCCGGAGGATACTGCCGTGCAGGTGGCCGGTTTCGCCCGCGAGGGGCTGGTGAATGTGGTGGGCGGCTGCTGCGGCACCACGCCAGATCACATCAAGGCCATTGCCGAGGCTGTAAAACCCTTCTCTCCGCGATCCATGCACAACGGGGAGCTTCGCGCATGAGCCGTTACCTGCGTCTGTCCGGTCTGGAACCCTTCGTTCTGACCCCCGATATCCCTTTCGTGAACGTGGGCGAACGCACCAATGTCACCGGATCGGCCAAGTTCCGCAAACTGATCACCAATCGCGATTACGCGGCGGCCTTGGCCGTGGCGCGCGATCAGGTCGAAAACGGCGCGCAGATCATCGATATCAACATGGATGAGGGGTTGATCGATTCCCGCGCCGCGATGGTCGAGTTTCTGAACCTCGTGGCGTCAGAACCCGATATCGCCCGCGTGCCGGTGATGATCGACAGCTCCAAATGGGAGGTGATCGAGGCCGGGTTGAAATGCGTGCAGGGCAAGGCGGTGGTGAACTCCATCAGCCTGAAGGAAGGCGAAGAGGCCTTCCGCCATCACGCGGGCCTTTGCCTGGCCTATGGGGCGGCGGTCGTCGTCATGGCCTTTGACGAGACCGGCCAAGCCGATACCTTCCAGCGCAAGACCGAGATCTGCGCCCGCGCCTACCGTATCCTGGTGGACGAGATGAGCTTTCCGCCGGAAGACATCATCTTTGATCCCAATATCTTTGCGGTCGCCACCGGGATCGAGGAGCATAACAATTACGGCGTCGATTTCATCGAGGCCACGCGCTGGATCCGCCAGAACCTGCCTTATGCCCATGTCTCGGGCGGGGTGTCGAACCTGTCCTTCAGCTTCCGCGGCAATGAGACCGTGCGCGAGGCGATGCACGCGGTCTTTCTCTATCACGCCATTCAGGCGGGGATGGATATGGGGATCGTGAATGCGGGCCAGCTTGCGGTCTATGACCAGATCGAACCGGATCTGCGCGAGGCCTGCGAGGACGTGGTGCTGAACCGCCGCGATGACGCGACCGAGCGGATGCTGGAGGTTGCCGAACGCTATCGTGGCGGCGCGCGCGAGGAAAAGGCCCGCGATCTGGCATGGCGCGACTGGTCGGTTGAAAAGCGGCTGGAACATGCGCTTGTCAACGGTATCACCGAATTTATCGAGGCCGATACCGATGAGGCGCGGCTGGCGGCGGAACGCCCGCTGCATGTGATCGAAGGCCCGCTGATGGCGGGCATGAATGTGGTGGGTGACCTGTTCGGCGCGGGCAAGATGTTTCTGCCGCAGGTGGTGAAATCCGCGCGTGTCATGAAGCAGGCGGTTGCCGTCTTGCTGCCGTGGATGGAGGCCGAAAAGGCCGCCAATGGCGGCGGCGACGGGCGCCAAAGCGCGGGCCGGGTGTTGATGGCCACGGTGAAAGGCGATGTGCACGATATCGGCAAGAATATCGTGGGCGTCGTGCTGGCCTGCAACAATTACGATATCATCGATCTAGGCGTGATGGTGCCGCCGCAAAAAATCCTGGAGATCGCGAAACAGGAACAGGTCGATGTGATCGGCCTGTCGGGCCTGATCACGCCGTCGCTGGACGAAATGGTCCATCTGGCCGCCGAGATGGAGCGGGAGGGTTTCGATATCCCGCTGCTGATCGGGGGGGCCACCACATCCAAGGTGCATACGGCGGTGAAAATCTCGCCGCGCTATCATCGCGGGCAGGCGGTCTATGTGACCGATGCCAGCCGCGCCGTGGGCGTCGTCAGCCAATTGCTGAGCGCGACCCAAAAGCCCGCCTATCTCGACATGATCCGCGCCGAATATGCCGAAGTGGCCGAACGCCATGAACGGTCCGAGGCGGCGAAGCAGCGTCTGCCGCTGGCGACCGCGCGGGCCAATGCGATGAAGATCGACTGGTCGGCCTATCAGGCGACTCAGCCGCGCTTTACCGGCACCCGGATCATCGAAGACTGGGATCTGGCCGAGATCGCGCGTTATATCGACTGGACCCCGTTCTTCCAGACATGGGAGCTGAAGGGCGTCTATCCCCGCATCCTTGAGGATGAGAAACAGGGCGAGGCCGCGCGCCAGCTTTTTGCCGATGCACAAGAGATGCTGGCCCGGATCATCGCGGAAAACTGGTTCCGTCCGCGCGCGGTGGTGGGTTTCTGGCCCGCGAATGCGGTGGGTGATGATATCCGCGTCTTCACCGATGAAAGCCGCACCCAACCGCTGGCGACGCTGCACACGCTGCGCCAGCAGACCGCCAAGCGCGACGGGCGGCCCAATCTCGCCTTGTCGGATTTCGTGGCCCCCATTGGCCAGCCCGATTGGGTTGGCGGCTTTGTGGTGACCGCAGGGCCGGAAGAAAACGAGATCGCCGCGCGCTATGAACGCGCCAATGACGATTACGGTGCGATCCTCGTCAAAGCCCTGGCTGACCGCTATGCCGAGGCCATGGCCGAGATGCTGCATGAGCGTGTCCGCAAGGAACATTGGGGTTACGGCGCGGATGAGGCCTTTGCCCCCGCCGATCTGATTGCCGAACCCTATCGCGGCATCCGCCCGGCACCGGGCTATCCGGCCCAGCCTGACCATACCGAAAAGCTGACCCTGTTCCGCCTGCTGGATGCCGAGGCCGCAACCGGCGTCACCCTGACCGAAAGCATGGCGATGTGGCCGGGCTCGTCGGTCTCGGGCCTCTATATCGGGCACCCGGACAGCTATTATTTCGGGGTGGCCAAGATCGAACGCGATCAGGCGGCGGATTATGCCGCGCGCAAGGGCATGGATCTGGCCGAGGCCGAACGCTGGCTGGCACCGATCCTGAACTATCAGCCAAGCTGACCGGGCCGTCAGGTTGATCGGGCCGCCGAACTGATCGGGATCGCAGACATGACAAAGGCCGGGCAGGGTGCCCGGCCTTTGCTTTGCGGTGTGCCTGCCTGTCAGCCGCGCCCGAACAGCCGCCGGACGCCGACAAAGAAGGCGGGCACCATGAAGATGCCGATCAGGACCGAGGCGATCATTCCGCCAGACACCCCGATGCCGATGGCGCGTTGTGCGGCGGCACCCGCGCCGGTGGCGGTGGCCAGCGGCAACACGCCGAGCAGGAAGGCAAACGAGGTCATCAGGATCGGGCGCAGACGCTGGCGCGCCGCAATCACGGCGGCATCGATCAGCGATTTGCCCTCGGACACAAGGCTTTGCGCAAACTCCACGATCAGGATCGCGTTCCGTGCCGCAAGGCCGATGGTCGTCAGCAACCCCACCTTGAAATAGACGTCATTCGACTGGCCAAAGGTCATCGCGGCCAGCATCGCGCCAAGGATGCCGACCGGCACCGACAGCATGACCGCAAAGGGCACCGACCAGCTCTCGTAAAGGGCGGCAAGGCACAGGAACACCACCAGCGCCGACAGCGCAAACAGCATCGGGGCCTGATTGCCCGACAGGCGCTCCTGATAGGAGATCCCGGTCCAGGCCACGCCATAGCCGCCCTCAAGGGCCGCCACCTGCGCCTCCATCTCGTCCATGGCGGCGCCGGTCGACACACCCGCCAGCGGTGAGCCGGAAATCTCCAGCGCCCGCGATCCGGCATAGCGATCGAGCGAGGGCGAGGCCTCGTCCCAGACCTGGGTGATGAAGGCACCAAAGGGCACCATCTCGCCGGATTTGTTGCGGGCAAACCAGCCATCGATCTGGTCGGGCTGCATCCGCCATTCGGCCAGACCTTGCACGATCACCGGCTTCAGCTCGGTGCCAAGGGCAAAGTCATTGACCTCGCGCCCCGAAAAGATGACCGACAGCATCGCATTCACCTCGGACAGCGTCAGGCCCATGGCGCGGGCCTTTTGCTGGTCGATGTCCAGCCGCAGCGAGGGGCGGAAGGTCGTCTCATGCCCGCGGAAGGATCCGGTCATCGCATTGGCCTCGGCGGCCGCCACCAGATCCACCGCCGCTTGTTGCAGCGCCGCAGGCCCATGGCCCGCCTGATCCAGCAGGTAGAAGCTGAACCCGGCCGAATTGCCAAGGCCCTGAATGGCGGGCGGCTGGTTGAAGACGATCCGTCCCGCACGGTGGTTGCTGAACCGGGCAGAGGCCTCCTGCGCAAATTGTGCGGCCGTCACGTCAGGGCGATCGGCATAGGGTCGCAACCGCACAAACAGCATGGCGGTGTTCTGCCCGCCGCCCCCGAAGGAAAAGCCAAGCGCACCATAGGCGCTTTGCACCACATCGCCGCGCTCCTCCAGCAGCCAATGTTCCACCTCTTGCAGCACGGATTCGGTTTGCGCGGTGGTCGATCCTTCCGACAGGCGGATCTGCGCCATCAAGACGCCCTGATCCTCTTGCGGCAGGAAGGATGAGGGCAGGTGCTGATAGGTCCAGAAGGCGGCGCCACCCACACCGATCAACAGGATCGCCATACGGATCGGGCGACGCGCGGTCCAGCCTGCGCTGGCGGCATAGCCCTCGGTCGTCTTGTCGAGGCCGCGGTTGAACCAGCGCACCGGCGCGATGCCGCCGCCATGCTTGCGCGGCTTCAGAAGGCTCGCGCACATCGCGGGCGTCAGGATCAGCGCGACCGCCAGCGACAGCATCATGGCCGAGATGATGGTGACGCTGAATTGGCGGTAGATCACCCCGGTCGATCCCGACATGAAGGCCATGGGCAGGAAGACCGCCGACAGGACCAGCGCGATGCCCACCAGTGCAGGCGTGATCTGCCCCATGGATTTGGAGGTGGCGGCGCGGGCATCCAGCCCCTCTTCCTCCATCACCCTTTCGACGTTCTCGACCACCACGATCGCATCATCGACCAGCAGGCCAATGGCCAGCACCAGTGCAAACATCGTCAGCGTGTTGATGGTCAGACCCGCCACCGCAAGGATGCCAAAAGTGCCCAACAGCACCACCGGGACCGCAATGGTCGGGATGATGGTCGCGCGCCAGCTTTGCAGGAAGACAAGGATGACAAGAAAGACCAGAACCACGGCTTCGGCCAGCGTGGCATAAACCCGGTTGATCGAGGCTTCGACGAAGGGTGAGGTGTCAAAGGGGTATTCGACCGTCACCCCTTCGGGCAGGACGGCGCTTACCCGGTCCAGCGTGGCACGCACGGCATCTGCCGTCTCCACTGCATTTGCCCCGATGGCAAGATTGATGCCAAAGCCCGCCGCAGGCACCCCGTTATAGCGCGAGGCCGAACCATAGCTTTCCTGCCCGATCTCGACCTGCGCGACATCGCCCAGAAACACCGTCGATCCATCCTCGGCGGTGCGCAGGATGATCTTTTCGAACTCCTCGACCGAAGACAGCTGGGCCTGCGCCGAAAGCGCCACCGAAAGCTGCTGCCCCGGCACCACCGGCTGCGCGCCAAGGCTGCCCACCGTCACCGTGCTGTTTTGTTCCGAAACGGCGCTGGTGATATCGGCAGTCGTCACCTGATATTGCGCCATTTTCAGCGGATCGAGCCAGATCCGCATCGCATAGCCAGAGCCAAAGGCATTGATCGAGCCCACGCCGGGGGTGCGCAGGATCGGCCCCTCCACGATGCGGCCCATCAGATCGCCAAGCTGCAACGAGGTATAGCTGCCATCCTGCGACACCAGCGCCGCCACCATCAGGATCGACGAGGTCGACCGCGTGACGCTGATCCCGCGCTGCTGCACGGTTTCGGGCAGGCCGGATTCGATCAGCTGCAGCTTGTTTTGCACCTGCACCTGCGCCATGTCCGGCACAACGCTTTCATCGAAGACCAGACTGACCGAGGCCCGCCCCGTCGCGGACGAGGACGAGGTCATGTAAAGCAGCCCGTCCAACCCGGTCAGACCATCCTCGATCACGGTGGTGACCGAGTTTTCCGTCGTCTCGGCGGAAGCCCCGGGATAGCTGGTCTGGATGCGGATCGTGGTCGGCGCGATATCAGGATATTGCGAGATCGGCAGGGTGGTCAGCCCCCAGCCGCCCGCCAGCATGGTAATCAGCGCCAGCACCCAGGCGAAGACCGGGCGATGAATGAAAAATTCTGCCATGGATCAGTTCCCCGTGCCCGCGCCCGTGGCCGTGCCCTTGCCTGTGGCGGAGGACGCGCCCGTGGCTGAGGATGTGCCCGTGGCCGCGGATGCGCCGCCGGATGCGCCGGTGCTGTCGGGCGCTTTGGCCAGATCCTGCACCACGCCTGCCGCATCGATGCTGACGGGCACGGTCTCAACCTCCGCGCCATCGCGGAGATTGGTCAGACCATCGACGATCAGCAGCGATCCGGGGGCAAGCCCTTCGGTGATCAGCCATTCATTGCCGTCGCTGCCGGCGGGCATGACCTCGATCTTGCGGGCCTTGCCCTCGGTCGCGATGAACAGCGACAATATCCCGTTCGGCCCGATGGTCGCTGCGCGTTGCGGCACGCGGATCGCCTCCATCCGACCCAGCACGACATCGCCGCGCAGGAACATGCCGGGCAGGATGCGGCTGTCGGGGTTGTCGAAGCGGAAGCGCATATCCTGCGTGCCGGTGGTGGTGGAGACGCTGACCGAGGGCGCGGCCAGGGTGCCGCTGCCGGTATAGGTCTGGCCATTTTCCAGCGTCAGCGTGACCTCCAGACGCTCCTGCGGCATCAGAGCCCCGCTCTCCACCTGTTCGCGGATCGACAGCAGCCGGGCGGCGGGCTCGTAGAGATCGACATAAATCGGGTCCAGTGTGGTCACCGTCGCCATGCCGTCACTTTGCCCATTGGTGACCAGATCACCGACCGAAACCGCCGGAAAGCCGGGAATGCCGGGGATCGGGCTGTTGATCTCGGTCCAGGCCAGTTGCTGTTCGGCCAGACGCAGATCTGCCTCGGCGCCGCGCAGCGTGGCGCGGGCCTGCGCGGCCTCTGCCTCGGCGCTTTCCACCGTGACACGGGTGCTGCCCGACCCCTCCAGGGCCCGGGCACGGTTGGCCGCAGCCTCGGCCAGCGTCAACGCAGCCTCGGACCGGGCGACCGTCGCGCGGGCACTGTCCAGCGCGGCCTCATAGCTGGCGCGATCCAGCCGGAACATCGGCGCGCCCGCCTCGATCGGCTGGCCGGGGGTATAGAGGATCTCGGTCACGAGACCAGTGACCCGCGGGCGGATATTGGCCTCCTGATAGGCGACGGCACGCCCGGGCAGGATGGAGCGGCGCTTTACATCCGTGCGCTGCATCTCCATCACGCCCACCTTGGTCGGCCCCTTGGCCCCACCTCCCGCGGGGGCCCCCTGGGCATGGGCGGCCAAGGGGGCCAGCAGGGCGGTCATCAGCAGCAGGCACCCGGCCAGGCCATGAGATGCCGGGGAAGATGGGGCCAGAGGGGAAAGCGTCATGCGGTCATCCTGATGCGGCGGTGCCGCCCCGGCACCCATTCCCCGAAACCTAGGGGGCATGACGCGTGGCGGCAACCGCAGTTGCACGAGCGTGAACGACGCCGTGCGGGGTTTCCGTCGCTCATAATCCGATCATGTGACGAATATCTTCGGGACTGGCACCTTCGGCACGAAATTTTGCCAGGGCGCGCGCATCGTCGCGCTTGGCCAGCCGCTTGCCCTGATCGTCGCGGATCAGAGGGTGATGGTGATAGATCGGCGTTGGCAGGCCCAGCAGACGTTGCAGGATGACCTGAATGGGCGTGAAGGTAAACAGATCCTCGCCCCGGATCACATGGGTGATGCCCTGATCGGCATCGTCAAAAGCCGAGGCCAGAAAATAGGCGACGATATCCTCGCCCTTGCGCGACAGCACCACATCGCCGATCTCGGTCAGGGCCTGTGCGGGCTGGATGGGATGGTGGCCTGCGAAATGCGGGCCGGTTTCCTCAAATGCGGGCAAGGCCGGGGCAAGCCGTGCCAGGGCGAGGCCCAGATCCAGGCGCAGCGCATCGCCCGGCAGACGGCTTTTCATCGGACGGCCGCGACATGTGCCGGGATAGACCTGATGCGCGACGCCCTCCTGCGGGGCAGACAGCGCGGCGCGGATATCGGCGCGCGTGCAGGAACAGGGATAGAGCAGACCGCGTTCGGCCAAGGCCTCCAGCCGGTGATTGTAGCTGGCGATTTTCGGGGCCTGCTCTTGCACCGGCCCATCCCATGTCAGGCCGAGCCAGCGCAGATCCTCGCAGATCGCGGCTGCATATTCCGGGCGGCACCGCTCCAGATCTGTGTTTTCCATCCGCAGCAGAAACGTCCCGCCCGCGGCGCGCGCGCGGTCATGCGCAAGAATGGCGGAATAGGCGTGCCCCAGATGCAGCGGCCCGGTCGGCGATGGTGCGAAACGCGTTACGAAAGCCATTCCGTAAAGGCCTGTTTCGCACGGTCGGTATAGGCCTTGTAGCGATCCTTGCGGCCGCGCCGTCCGCCTTTGGCATCAATCGGCGGGAACAGCCCGAAATTCACATTCATCGGCTGGAAGGTCTTGGCCTCGGCCCCGCCGGTGATATGGGTGATCAGGGCCCCCATGGCCGTGTCGGCCGGCGGCGGCGGCAGGATCTCCCCCTTGATCTCGGCGGCGGCCATCCGGCCCGCCAGCAGACCCATGGCGGCGCTTTCGACATAGCCTTCAACGCCGGTGATCTGACCGGCGAAGCGGATATTGGGCCGCGATTTCAGCCGCATCTGATCATCCAGCAGGCGTGGCGAGTTGATGAAAGTGTTGCGGTGAATGCCGCCAAGGCGGGCAAAGCTCGCATCCTGAAGCCCCGGAATCATCTTGAAAACAGCGGTTTGCGCGCCGTATTTCATCTTGGTCTGAAAGCCCACGATATTGTAGAGTGTGCCCAATTGATTGTCGCGGCGCAGCTGCACAACCGCATAGGCCTTTTCCTGCGGCTTGTGGCTATTGGTCAGCCCGACGGGCTTCATCGGCCCATGGCGCAGGGTTTCGCGCCCGCGTTCCGCCATCACCTCGATCGGCAGGCAGCCGTCGAAATAGCCGGCGGTTTCGCCCTCATGGAATTCGGTCTTTTCGGCCGCCAGCAGCGCATCGATGAAGGCCTCATATTGCGGCTTGTCCATCGGGCAGTTGATATAGGCGGTGCGCTCTTCCTCGGTCTCGCCCTTGTCATAGCGGCTTTGCAGCCAGGCCACCGACATGTCGATGCTATCAGCATAGACGATCGGGGCGATGGCGTCGAAGAAGGCTAGGCTTTCTGCCCCGGTCTCGGCCCGGATGCTTTCGGCCAGCGCGCCAGAGGTCAGCGGGCCGGTCGCGATGATCCAATGCCCGTCTTTCGGCAGTTCGGTGATTTCGCCATATTCAACCGAAATCAGCGGATGCGCCTTGATCTTTGCGGTCACCGCTTCGGCAAAGGGATCGCGATCCACCGCCAGCGCGCCACCAGCGGGCAGGCGATGCGCCCGCGCCGTCGCCATGATCAACCCATTGGCCGCGCCCATTTCCCAATGCAGCAGACCGACCGCGTTCCGCTCGTCATCGTCGGACCGGAAGGAGTTGGAACAGACCATCTCCGCCAGGCTGCCGGTGCGATGGGCAAAGGTGCCCACGGTGGGCCGCATTTCGTGCAGCACCACGGGCACGCCGGCCTCTGCCGCCTGCCATGCTGCCTCTGATCCGGCCATTCCGCCGCCGATGATATGAAGTGTCTCGCGCATGGGCTGTGGGATAGACCCATGCGCGTCTCAGATCAAGGCGATGCGTTCCCGCTGCGCCGGATCAGGATAGGGTCGATAAAGCCCGACCTGCACATCGGCGATCATCTGATGCATCAGATCGTATCGTCGCTGCGCCTGGTCATCGGCCGCGGCCAATGTGGTGAAGGCCGTATCCAGCGTCGCCAAGTCCGGCAATTCAATCTCCAGCAGGAAATCGCGATGCGCACCAGAGGCGAGGCCAAATTTGCGCCGCATCAGACGCCATTGGCCGATCAGCCCCTGCGTCGCCAGATAGTCCATCCAGGCCTCAACAGCCGAGGCAAAGGCCAGCGCCCGCGCCTCTGACCGCAATTCGATCAGACAGTGATAGAGGTTCATCGGACCCTCCTTTCCCTGTCATCAAAGCCGACTCGTCCTACGAAAGCGTTAAGGCCAAACCATTCCAGCCAATGACAATCCCCGGAAATACAAAGGCCGGGGCGATCTGCCCCGGCCTTGGTGATGTTCTGACTCGATGTCAGCTTTCCGCCGCAGGTGCGGGCGGCGCGCTATCGGGTGCCGCGCCTTCGCCCTCGTCGCCCTGATCGGCGACGCGCGCGACCGAGACGACCTCTTCATCGCCGCCGGTGTTGAACACCTTGACCCCACCCGCCGAGCGCGAGCGGAAGCTGACCTGATCGACCGGCACCCGGATCGATTGCCCGGTCGAGGTTGCCAGCATGATCTGATCGGCCAGATCCACCGGGAAGGAGGCGACAAGCGGCCCGCCACGCATCGATTTCTCGAAGGCGGTGACCCCCATGCCGCCACGCCCGCGCACCGGATAATCGTGGCTGGATGTGAGCTTGCCGAGACCTTTTGACGTGACCGTCAGGATCAGATCCTCGGCCGCCGACATTTCGGCATAGCGTTCGGGCGACAGCTGCCCCTCGGCCACCGCATCCTCTTCCTCAACTTCAACCTCTTCCTCAACAACGCCCGCCATCAGCCTGCGTTGCTTGAGATAAGCGGCGCGCTCTGCCGGGTCGGCCTCGAAGTGGCGGATGATCGACATCGACACGACCTTGTCGCCATCACCCAACCGGATGCCGCGCACGCCGGTGGAGCCGCGCGATTTGAACACCCGGATCTCGGTGGTCGAGAAGCGGATGGCCCGGCCGGAGGAGGTCACCAGCATCACATCGTCATTCTCGTCCGCGATGGCTGCATTCACCAGGCTGACGCCCTCGGGCAGTTTCATCGCGATCTTGCCGTTGCGCATCACATTGGTGAAATCGCTGAGGTCGTTCTGGCGCACATCGCCATCCGAGGTCGCGAAGACGATCTGCAGGCTGTCCCATTCAAGCTCGGGCACATCGACCGGCATCAGCGCAGCGATGGAGATCCCGGTCTCGATCGGCAGAATATTGACGATGGCCTTGCCGCGCGCGGTGCGGCCAGCCAAGGGCAGGCGCCAGCACTTCAGCTTGTAAACCATTCCATCTGTTGTGAAAAACAGCAGATGGGTATGGGTGTTGGCCACGAAGAGCGTGGTCACCACATCGTCTTCCTTGGTGGCCATCGAAGCCAGGCCCTTGCCACCACGGTTCTGCGAACGGAACTCCGCCAGCGGCGTGCGCTTGATGTAACCGCCGGAGGTGATGGTTACGACCATATCCTCGCGCTCGATCAGATCCTCGTCGTCCATGTCACCGGCCCAGTCGATGATCTCGGTCCGGCGCGGGATGGCAAACAAAGCCTTCACCTCGGCCAGTTCGGAAGAGATGATCGACATGATCCGTTCACGCGAAGACAGGATTTCCAAGTAATCCTTGATCTTTGCAGCAAGTTCTTCAAGCTCGTCGGTAATTTCCTTGACGCCCATCGCAGTCAGGCGTTGCAGCCGCAGATCAAGGATCGCGCGGGCCTGAATTTCCGACAGGTTATAGGTGCCATCGTCATTAACCGTATGCGACGGGTCGTCGATCAGCTTGATATAGGCGACGATGTCATGGGCAGGCCAGCGCCGGGTCATCAGGCGCTCGCGCGCCTCTGCCGGATCGGCGGAGGAGCGGATGGTCGCCACGATCTCATCGACATTGGACACCGCGACCGCAAGACCACAGAGGATATGGCTGCGCTCGCGGGCTTTCCGCAGCTCATAGGCGGTGCGGCGTGCCACAACTTCCTCGCGGAAGGTTATGAAATGGCTGATGAAATCGCGCAGGATCAGCGTCTCGGGCCGTCCGCCGTTCAGCGCCAGCATGTTGCAGCCGAACGATGTTTGCAGCGGCGAGAAGCGGAACAGTTGGTTCAGCACCACATCCGGCGTTGCGTCGCGTTTCAGCTCCACCACCACGCGCACGCCGATCCGATCGGATTCATCGGCGATATTGGCGATGCCCTCGACGCGCTTTTCGCGCACAAGCTCGGCGATCTTTTCGATCATCGAGGCCTTGTTGACCTGATAGGGGATTTCATCGACCACGATGGCCCAGCGGTCCTTGCGGATCTCCTCCACACGGGTTTTCGCCCGCATGATGACCGAGCCACGCCCTTCGAGATAGGCTTTGCGGATGCCACCACGGCCGAGGATCTGGCCGCCGGTGGGGAAATCCGGGCCCGGGATCAGCTCCATCAGGCGCTCGCTGGAGATGTCGGGGTTCTCGATCATGGCCAGGCAGCCGTCGATCACTTCGCCAAGGTTGTGCGGGGGAATATTGGTCGCCATGCCGACGGCGATACCGCCCGCGCCATTGACCAGCATATTCGGGAAGCGCGCCGGGAGAACTGTAGGTTCCCGGTCCTTGCCGTCGTAATTGTCCTGAAAATCGACAGTGTCCTTGTCGATATCGGCCAGCAGGAAGGCGGCGGGCTTGTCCATCCGCACTTCGGTATAGCGCATGGCTGCTGCCATATCGCCATCCATGGAACCGAAATTCCCTTGTCCATCAAGGAGTTTCAGCGACATGCTGAAAGGCTGTGCCATCCGCACCAGCGCGTCATAGATCGCGATGTCACCATGGGGGTGGTATTTCCCCATCACATCGCCAACCGGACGCGCCGATTTGCGATAGGATTTGTCATGGGTATTGCCGGTTTCATTCATCGCATAAAGGATGCGGCGATGCACCGGCTTCAATCCGTCGCGGAGATCGGGGATCGCCCGGCTGACGATCACGCTCATCGCGTAATCGAGATAGGCCGTCTTCATCTCCTGCTCAATGGAGACCTGCGGCCCATCATAGCTGGAGCGAGGCATTTCCTCAGTGTTATCAGTATCTTCCGGCTGATCGCTCACCCCGGTCCGCCTTTTCTGCTGCGAGGGGCAGCCCCTCAAGATCTAGGTGTCAGCAGTATAGACCATCGCGGATATGGGGTGCAACCGCCCATCGTGCGGGCGGTTGGGACGGTGATCTACGGTATATCACGGAACATATTGATCTTGATAGATTATCAGGCAGAGGCCGCGCGCAGGATCATGCCAAACAGATCGCGGGGATCATCGGGGTCGGCGATCATGTCCAGATCCTGAAACAGACCGCTGCCGCGCAGGCGCGAATGCACATAGCGCAGCGCACTGAAATCCTCGATCGCGAAGCCTACGCTATCAAACAAGGTGATCTCGCGGGCATTGCTGCGCCCCTGGGCCGCGCCGGTGAGAACCTGCCACAACTCGGTCACCGGATGGTCGGGATCAAGCTGCTGAATCTCGCCCTCGATCCGGGTCTGGGGCGGATATTCGACAAAGATCGAGGATCGCAGCAAGATGTCGCGATGCAGTTCGGTCTTGCCGGGGCAATCACCGCCGACCGCGTTGATGTGTACGCCCGCGCCGACCATGTTGTCGGTCAGGATGGTGGCATATTGCTTGTCGGCGGTGCAGGTGGTGATGATCTGCGCGCCTTCAATAGCGGCTTCAGGTGTCTGACATTGCAAGATATTCAGACCAAGCCCGGTCAGGTTTCGCGCGCATTTCCTGGTGGCCGCCGGATCGATATCGTAAAGCCGGACCTCGGTGATGCCGCAGACGGCCTTGAAGGCCAGCGCCTGAAACTCTGCCTGCGCGCCATTGCCGATCAGGGCCATGGTGGTGGCACCGGGCTGGGCCAGATGTTTGGCGGCCATGGCGGAACTCGCGGCGGTGCGCAGCGCGGTGAGGATCGTCATCTCGCTCAGCATCAGCGGATACCCGGTCTGAACATCTGCCAAAAGCCCAAAGGCAGTAACGGTTTGCAGGCCTTTCTTCATGTTCGACGGATGGCCGTTCACATACTTGAACCCGTAGGTTTCGCCATCCGAGGTCGGCATCAACTCAATCACGCCAATCTCGGAATGGCTGGCCACGCGCGGGGTCTTGTCGAATTGCGGCCAGCGGCGGAAATCAGCCTCGATCTCCGCCGCCAGATCGCGCAGCACCTGTTCGATGCCGATGTGAAGGACGAGGCGCATCATATTGTCAACGCTGACAAATGGCACCAAAGCATTGCGCGAGGGCAGGGTCATCATGGCCTCAGATATAGCTGCGGGTCGGACGGTCGAACACTTTGCGGCCCATGAGCGAGCCGACCAGATCCACCATCAGTTTCGCGGTGCGCCCGCGCTCGTCGAGAAACGGGTTCAGCTCCACCAGATCGAGCGAGGTGACAAGGCCGCTTTCATGCAGCAACTCCATCACAAGATGGGCCTCGCGGAAGGTTGTGCCGCCGGGCACGGTGGTGCCGACCGCCGGCGCGATCGACGGGTCGAGAAAATCGACATCCAGGCTGACATGCAGCATCCCGCCTGCCGCCTGCACCTGTTCCAGAAAAGCACGCAGAGGGGCTACGATGCCATGTTCATCCAGCACCCGCATGTCGTTGATCGCAATGTCGTGCTTGAGGAGGGCTGCATGTTCCGCCGGATCGACGGAGCGGATGCCGTAAAGGCAGATCCGCTCCGCCGGGATCGGGGTCGGAAAGGGCGGAAAGGCATCAAACCCCTCGCGCCCGGCGATATAGGCCACGGGCGTGCCGTGCAGATTGCCCGATGCGGTGCTGATCGGCGTGTGGAAATCGCTATGGGCATCGAGCCAAAGCAGGAATAGCGGCCGCCCGATCCGCCGCGCATGAAGGGCGGCACCCGCCACCGAACCAAGCGCAAGGGAATGGTCGCCGCCCAATACCACCGGCATTCCGCCCGCACTTAGGGCATCATCGACGGCCTCGGTCAGTGCCGCTGTCCAGCCCAGCGTTTCGGGCAGCTGATCGACCGCTGGATTGGGGCAATCCGCCTGCGGCAGATCGCCAAGCGTCAGGTCGCCGCGGTCTTCCACCCCATGGCCGAGGTCACGGATCGCCTGCGCAAGACCCGCCACGCGATAGGCCGCCGGACCCATCAGGCAGCCGGGGCGGCGTTGGCCGGAATCGACGGGTGCACCGATCAGAATGGTCTGGGTCATGCTTATCTCCTGTTGTCGCCAGCCTCTCGCTGGATGTGGATGCTTTCCAGTAGAATCATGTTCGAACTGTTGCATATACTGCGCGAAACGGAGGGGGATTCTGCCATTATGGACGATGCGGATCTGCGTCTGATCGCGGAATTGCGCCGGGACGGGCGGGCGGCGCTGTCTGAACTGGCCGATCGGCTGGGCCTCAGCCGCGCCACCGTGCGCGCCCGCATGGAACGGCTGGCGCAGCGCGGCGAGATCGCGGGCTATACGGTGGTGACGCGCTCGGATGTGACCTCGGCCCCGGTGCGCGGATTGATGATGATCGGCATCGAGGGGCGTGGCGGCGAAAAGATCATGGCCCGGCTGGGCGGGCTTCCCGCGGTGACGGCAGTGCATTCTACCAATGGCAAATGGGATCTGATCGTGGAACTGGCGACGCAGACCCTGCTGGAACTCGATGAGGTGATCCACCGCATCCGCAATATCGAAGGGGTGATGACATCAGAGACCAATCTGCTGCTCTCCACCCGCCGTGCCGGGCGCAGGCCGGGCTAGGGGGCGCTCGCGCCCCCTCTGGAGCTGCGCTCCATTCACCCCCTGAGGATATTTGGAAACAGGTGAGGGGCATGTGTGACATTGGCCTCATTCATCTGTTCGAAAATATCCTCGGGGGTGAGGGCCGCAGGCCCGAGGGGGCAGAATGCCCCCTTTCTTGCGGACGCCTGTCGCAGCCCTGCGACGATCGCGCGCAGCCCCATGGCGGGGCGATCGCCTTTCGCCTATGATCGCCCGCGACAAGGGAGACGCGGATGATCGTTGAATTGGGGCATTTCGCACTGGTGCTGGCGCTTGGTGTCGCCATGGTGCAGGCGGTCTTGCCGCTGATCGGGGCCTGGCGGCGCTGGAATGGCTGGATGGCGGTAGCCGAGCCCGCAGCGGTCGTGCAGTTGATGCTGATCGCCGTGGCTTTCGGGGCCCTGACATGGGCCTTTGTCACTTCGGATTTCTCGCTGCGGCTGGTGGTGATGAACAGCCATACCGACAAGCCGATGCTCTATAAAATCTCCGGCGTCTGGGGCAATCATGAGGGCTCGCTGCTGCTTTGGTCGCTGATCCTGGCGCTGTTCGGGGCCTGTGCCGCGCTGTTTGGCACCAATCTGCCCCCGACGCTCCGGGCGCGGGTGCTGGGGGTGCAGGCGCTGATCGGGGTGGCGTTCCTCAGTTTCATGCTGTTCACCTCCAACCCCTTCCTGCGGTTGTCGGTGCCGCCGATGAATGGCGAGGACCTGAACCCGCTCTTGCAGGATCCGGGCCTCGCCTTCCATCCGCCGTTTCTGTATCTTGGCTATGTCGGCATGAGCATGGCCTTCAGCTTTGCGGTGGCAGCATTGCTGGAGGGTCGGGTTGATGCCGCCTGGGGTCGCTGGGTGCGGCCCTGGACACTGGCCGCCTGGATCTTCCTGACCATCGGCATCGCGCTTGGCTCCTGGTGGGCCTATTACGAGCTGGGCTGGGGCGGGTTCTGGTTCTGGGATCCGGTGGAGAATGCAAGCTTCATGCCCTGGCTGTTCGGCGCGGCGCTGCTGCATTCCGCCATCGTGGTGGAAAAGCGCGAAAGCCTGAAGGCCTGGACGATCCTGCTCGCGATCCTCGCCTTCGGTTTCAGCCTGATCGGCACTTTCATCGTGCGCTCGGGCGTCATCACTTCGGTGCATTCCTTTGCCTCGGACCCTGAGCGCGGCATCTTCATCCTGATGATCCTTGGGGTCTTCATGGGGGGCGCGCTGCTCTTGTTCGGCCTGCGCGCCTCGGCGATGGAGGCGAAGGGCGTGTTCTCCATGGTCAGCCGCGAAAGCGCGCTGGTGACGAACAATCTGCTGCTCGCGGTTTCCAGCTTTGTGGTCTTTGTGGGAACCGTCTGGCCGCTCTTTGTCGAGATCGCCTCGCAGGATCCCTATTGGGGCGCGATGCAGAACCCGTTCTATGCGCTTGGCCTGTTCACCCGGCCGCAGGTCCTGTCGGTTGGTGCCCCGTTCTTTGATGCGGCCTTCACGCCCTTCATGGTGGCGCTGGCGCTGCTGCTGCCGGTGGGGGCCATGCTGCCCTGGAAACGGGCGCAGGCAGGTCGCGTGCTGCGGCAACTGGTGCCGGTGGCGGTGCTGGCCTTTGCTGTGGGGGCCCTGGTCTTTGCGATTCAGACCGGCCGCTCGGCCCTTGTGCCGGTGGGGGCGGCGCTTGGTCTCTGGGTTCTGGGCGGTGCCTTTGTCGATCTGTGGACGCGGACGGGGCGCGGCGATCTGTCGGGGCGCTTTGGCCGCCTGACGCGGCTGCCGCGCGCCGATTGGGGCAAGGCCACCGCTCATGCAGGCCTTGGCGTCACCATCTTTGCCGTGGCCGCGATGACCGGCTGGGCAACTGAGGTCATCAAGGTGGTGCGGATCGGCGAAAGTTTCGACCTCAGCGGCTATCAGGTGAAACTGGTCGATGTGCATGAGGAGAAGGGGCCGAATTACATCTCCACCATGGCCGAGATGGCGGTGACGCAGGGTGGCAAGCCGGTATCGGTGCTGTTCCCCGAAAAACGGGTCTATCCGGTGCAGGCGATGCCCACCACCGAGGCCGCGCTGGATTACGGGCTGTTCCGCGACATCTATCTGGTGATCGGCGATCCGCAGGTCGGCGGCGGTTATGCCGTGCGCGGCTATTGGAAGCCCTTTGCCAACTGGATCTGGATCGGCTGCGGCTTGATGGCGCTTGGGGGCCTGCTGTCGCTGACCGACCGGCGCTATCGGGTGGCGGCGGGCGCGCGCAATGCGCGTGCCGTTCCGGCGGAGTGATCTGATGCGCAAGCTGCTGATCCTGCTGGCCTTCCTTGCAACGCCCGCCTTTGCGGTGCAGCCCGACGAGATCCTGCCCGATCCGGCGCTGGAATCGCGGGCGCGCGAAATATCCAAGCTGCTGCGCTGCCCGGTCTGTCAGGGCGAGAATATCGATGACAGCAATGCGGTGATCAGCCGTGACCTGCGCATTCTGGTGCGCGAGCGGCTGGTTGCGGGTGACAGCGACGATCAGGTGATCGATTTCGTGGTCGATCGCTATGGCGAATATGTGCTGTTCAAGCCGCGCGCCAGCGGGGCGAACTGGGTCTTGTGGCTTGCCGGACCGGGGATGCTGGTGCTGGGTGGCGGCATGGCCTGGATCTGGCTGCGCGGGCGCAGGCAGGCCGTCCCGCCCGAGGCGCTGACCCCGGAGGAAGAGGCGCGGCTGCGCGAGATCTTGAAAGAGTGACGCGCCGTTCCGGTTGCCCCAGACGGCCCGGCCCTTAGGCTTGCCCGCAAAAGGGAGGCTTGCCATGGATCCGGTCCTGCTGACGGTCGAGAACGATATTGCCACGATCACGCTCAATCGCCCGGAGGTGATGAACGCGCTGTCTTCGGAACTGCGGTTGCAGATGCGCGCGGCGATTGCCCGGGCCGAGCTTGAGGCGCGGGTGATCGTGATCACCGGCGCCGGGCGCGCTTTCTGTTCGGGGCAGGATCTGGCCGATGCGCAACGCCTTGGCCGCGATGTGCCGTTCGAGGCGATCCTGAATGAAGAATATGTGCCGCTGCTGAATGCGATCTATGATTGCCGCCTGCCGACCATTGCTGCGGTGAATGGGGCGGCAGCGGGCGCGGGGGCCAATCTGGCGCTGGCGGCGGATGTGGTGATCGCCACGGAAAGCGCGAGTTTCATTCAGGCCTTCACCCGGATCGGGCTGATCCCGGATGCCGGCGGCACCTGGTGGTTGCCGCGCCAGATCGGGGCGGCGCGGGCGATGGGGGCCTGTCTCTTCGCCGACAAGGTCAGCGCAAGGCAGGCCGAAAGCTGGGGCATGATCTATGAATGCGTGGCCGATGACGGCTTTGCCGCAAGGGTGGCGGAACGCGCGGCGCATCTGGCGCAGGGGCCAACCGCCGCTTACGCCGCGTTGAAGCAGGCGCTGCGCGGATCACTGTCCAATGATCTGCCCAGGCAATTGGCGCTGGAGGCAAGGCTGCAAGGGGCTGCCGGCCAGACCGAGGATTTCCGTGAAGGTGTGGCGGCTTTTCTTGAAAAGCGCGCGCCCCGGTTCAAGGGCGCATGACCATCTCGACTTTGATCTGCCAGCAAAAACAAAGGCCCCCGGTATGAACCGGGGGCCTTTGTGTTCTTGATCAGGCCTCAGACGCCGCGCGACAGGGCAGCAACGCCGGTGCGGGCGATCTCGCTCAGCCCCAGCGGGCGCAGCAATTCGGCGAAGGCGTCGATCTTTTCCGGCGTGCCGGTCATCTCGAAGACGAAACTTTCCAGCGTGCTGTCGACCACCTTGGCGCGGAAGATCTCGCACAGGCGCAGCGCCTCGATCCGGGCATCGCCCTTGCCCGCCACCTTGATCAGCGCCAGTTCGCGCTGCACGCTGGGGCCTTCCACCGTCAGGTCATGTACGGCATGGACCGGCACCAGCCGACCCAGTTGCGCCTTGATCTGTTCGATCACCTGCGGCGTGCCGCGCGTCACGATGGTGATGCGCGAGCGGTGCCCCTCGTGATCGACCTCGGCCACGGTCAGGCTGTCGATATTGTAGCCCCGGCCCGAAAACAGCCCGATCACCCGTGCCAGCACGCCGCTTTCATTGGCGACGATGACGGCCAGCGTGTGGCTTTCGATCACTTCGGCATAGGGGTCGCGAAGCTCATAGGCGGAATGGCTCACCGAGCCTTTTTTGATATTGAGTGCGGACATCAGTTTTCCCTGACACGCTTGATTTCTGGGGTCGCGTCGATCATCTGGCCAATGGCCGCGGCGATCTTGTCGTTAAAGGCCTGCAAGGCCGGATCGTGAAAGAACCGTGCCTTGAAACCGGGTTGAGCCTTGACCCCGACAATATGACTGAGGCCATCTTCTGTCGCGTCTGCTTCGTCATAGTTGCAGCATGTGACCATGACCTTGCCGCCGCTCGGAGCCTGCAGAAGAAGCACGCGCCCGAAGTCTGCGGCATAGTTATCGTCGGGGTTCAGGCCAGCCTGTCGCAGCCCGGCCTCAAGCCAGGCGGCAAGCTCCTTGGCAAAAACACCCTCCTGAATATAGTCATCCTGTTCGTCTGGAGTGAGGTTTCGCTCATGTGCTTCAAGCTCGGCTTCCGACATGCCGTCGATCCTGGCTTCTCCGGCGGTCCGCCGGAAAAGCGCTGTTTCGATAAAGAATTCAGCCTCGCTATATCGGGTCACACCAGCACCGCGCCGCCAGCCTTGATGACACCTTGCGTATCGGCCTCGCCCAGCAGCATCTCGTTATGCGGCTTGCCCGACGGGATCATCGGGAAGCAGTTCTCATGCTTCTCAACGAGGCAATCGAAGATCACCGGGCCGTCATAGCGGATCATTTCCATGATCGCGTCATCCAGATCCTTGGGGTCAGAGCATTTGATGCCCTTGCAGCCAAAGGCCTCGGCCAGTTTCACGAAATCGGGCAGGCTTTCCGACCAGGAATGCGAATAGCGTTCGCCATGCAGCAATTCTTGCCACTGGCGCACCATGCCGAGGCGTTCGTTGTTCAGGATGAACTGCTTGACCGGGGCGCGAAACTGCATCGCCGTGCCCATTTCCTGCATGTTCATCAGCCAGGACGCCTCGCCGGCGACGTTGATGACCAAGGCCTCCGGGTGGGCGATCTGCACGCCGATCGAAGCGGGCAGGCCATAGCCCATGGTGCCGAGGCCACCCGAGGTCATCCAGCGGTTCGGATCTTCAAAGCCCAGGAATTGTGCCGCCCACATCTGGTGCTGGCCCACTTCGGTGGTGATGTATCGATCCATGCCCTTGGTCAAAGCCTCAAGCCGCTGCAATGCGTATTGCGGCTTGATGGTCTTGGTCGAAGGCTTGTAGTCGAGGCAGTTCACCGCCTGCCATTCCTTGATCTGCGCCCACCATTTGGCCAGACCTTCCTTGTTCACCTTGCGGCCACGCGATTTCCAGATCCGCAGCATGTCTTCCAGAACATGGCCGACATCGCCGATGATCGGCACCTCCACCCGCACCACCTTGTTGATCGAGGACGGGTCGATATCGATATGCGCCTTCACCGAATTCGGGCTGAAATCAGCCAGCCGTCCGGTGATCCGGTCGTCAAAGCGCGCGCCTATATTGATCATCAGGTCGCAGCCATGCATGGCCAGATTGGCTTCATAGAGACCGTGCATCCCCAACATGCCGAGCCAGGCCTTGCCCGATGCCGGATAGGCCCCCAGACCCATCAGGGTCGAGGTGATCGGAACGCCCGTGGCCTCGACCAGTTCGCGCAGCAACTGGCTTGCGGCCGGGCCGGAATTGATCACGCCACCACCGGTATAGAACAGCGGGCGTTCGGCGGTTTCCAGCAGCTCCACCAGCCGGGTGATCTGGTCCAGATCCCCCTTCAGCTTGGGCTGGTAATGCGAGGGCTTGACCTTTTCCCTTGCCACATAATCGGCGGTGGCAAACTGCACATCTTTCGGGATGTCGATCAGCACCGGACCCGGACGGCCCGAGGTCGCGACATGGAAAGCGGTGTGGATGGTTTCGGCCAGCCGTTCGGTATCCTTCACCAGCCAGTTCATCTTGGTGCAGGGGCGGGTGATGCCCACGGTATCGGCCTCCTGGAAGCCGTCCGTGCCGATCATGAAGGTCGGCACCTGGCCCGACAGCACCACCAGCGGGATGCTGTCCAGCAGCGCATCGGTCAACCCCGTCACCGCATTGGTCGCACCCGGGCCAGATGTCACCAGCGCCACACCGGGCTTGCCGGTGGAACGGGCATAGCCCTCTGCCATATGGATGGCACCTTGTTCGTGACGGACGAGAATGTGGCGAATGTCGTTTTGCTGGAAGATCTCGTCATAGATCGGAAGCACCGCGCCGCCGGGATAGCCGAAGACAACCTCGACCCCCTGATCCTTCAGCGCCTTCACGATCATCTTCGCACCCGACATGGTGCTCGCATTCGCCTTGGTCATGTTCTCTTCCTCTGGGCCGCCACGCGCGGCTGGCTGGATACGAAAAAGCCCCCGGGAGGTTTTCCGCGGGGGCGCATGGGGAACCATTATGGTTTGCCGTTACCGGCCCATGCGCCTTTCCCCTACGATGACGAGAAGCGCGATCATCGCCTTCCCCTCCCTTGAGCGTTTCGATGAGCCGGACCTTATGGGGCTGAAACCGGAGCGTCAATGCCAAATCGACAGGTAATGTGTCGTTTGTGGTGTTAAATTCACATCTTTATTTCGTTTCTGGTGCAAAAATAGAAATATCATGAAATTCATGTGGTGTGTCGCGTCTCTTGTGCGCTTGATGACGGCCCTGAGTCGACATCGAGCCGCCAGTGATGCGGGCAGGGGCTGGACCTTGCCCGGGTTTCGGGCTTTTCATGGCGCACCGGCGGACCCGCCTGGAGGAGAGACCCATGAAACTATACTACACGCCCGGTGCCTGTTCGCTGGCCTCGCATATCGCGCTGCGTGAAACCGGCGCGCCGTTTGAACTGGTCAAGGTGGATCTGCGCGCCAAGACGATGGCGGAGGGCGCGAATTTCCTGACCGTCTCGCCGCGCGGTGCGGTGCCGGTGCTGGAGCTGGATGACGGCGCGGTGCTGACGGAATGTGTGGCCATCATGCAGTATGTGACAGACAGCCTGACGCCGGGCGTTCTACCCGCCACGGGCACCCTGGCACGAGCGCGCTTGCAAGAGATGCTGAATTTCATCGCGACCGAGGTGCATAAGGTTGCCGCGCCGATGTTCCACCCGATGAAGGATGAGGCCAAGGCCGCGCAACTGGCGCTGCTGGATAAGCGGCTGCAGGTGATCGAGGACCGGCTGTCGGATGGCCGTGCCTTCCTTGGCGGTGCGGATTATTCGATTGCCGATGGCTATTTCTTCACCATCACCAATTGGTCGCGGCTGATCGGGCATGACCTGTCGCGCTATCCCAATATTCTTGCGCTGCGCGAGCGGGTGGGGCAACGCCCGGCGGTGCAGGCGGCCCTGAAGGCCGAAGGCCTGATCTGACACAGGCACCAGGCCGAACGCCTGATCTGATAGTGGCACCAAGCCGAAGGCCTAATCCGATAAGTGCACGCGGCCGAAGGCCTGATCTGATAAGGGCACCCGGCCGAAGGTTGATCTGAAACTGCCTATGGCTGAAGTCCGATCTGGTTCCAGGCCTTTGGCCGGCGCAAAGGGAAAGCCGCTAACGCCAGGTTCGGGCCTTGTGCCATGAAAAAGGGCGCCCAAAGGGGCGCCCGCATTCTTCGCCGGGGTGACAGGCACCCAAGCCGTCTGTCACTCGGCCTTCGGGCCGGCAATCGCCTTCACGCCGTTCAGCGGATCGTCCTGACGCTGCACCGACCCTTCGAAATGCGCCCCGCTTTCGATGGCGATGGTCTTGTGGATGATGTCACCCTCGACCCGCGCGGTAGAGGTGAGGCGGACCTTTAGGCCGCGCACGCGGCCGATCACGCGGCCATTCACCACGATATCATCGGCGACGATCTCGCCGCGGATGGTGGCGGTTTCGCCAACCGTCAGCAGATGGGCGCGGATATCGCCCTCAACGGTGCCTTCGACCTGAATGTCGCCGGTGGTTTTCAGATTGCCGACAACCGTCAGATCCGAGGACAGGACCGAGGCATTGGGCTTGGCCTTGCTGGCGGAGGTGCCGAAATCCATGGCGGGTTTGGTGGCGGGCAGCTCCGGGGCTTTCGGCTTGTCAGCCTCAACCTGTTTCGGACCGGGTTCGTTGATTCTGGATTTAGAAAACATCGCTTGCTGCCTTGATAAAGGTCATCGGGTTAACCGGGCGGCCTCCGACATGAACCTCATAGTGAAGGTGGGTGCCGGTAGACCGGCCTGAATTGCCCATATCACCGATCCGGTCGCCGCGCGATACCCTTTGGCCGACGGACACGCGGATTTGCGACATATGGGCGAAAAGTGTCTCGACACCGAAGTCGTGGCGGATCTGGACCATGCGGCCAAAGCCGTTGCCCCAGCCCGCCTTCACCACCACGCCATCGGCGGTGGCGTAAAGCGGCGTGCCATAGGCGCCGGCGAAATCGAGGCCCTGATGCATCCGGGTGCCCATGCCCTTGGGGTCGCGACGGTAGCCGAAGCCAGAGGTGAAACGGTAGTTCCCCGATGGGATCGGATTGGCGAAAGGTGAGCGCACCGAGGCCAGCCGGTAAAGGTTCATCCGGTCCAGCCCCTGAAGGATCATATTGGCCCGCGCCTCGTCGGGACTGAGGACCTGCCCCTTGGTCGACACGATCGGCGTCATCGGCCCGCCTTGCCCGGAATAGCCGCGCCGCACCTGATCGAGCAGGGCATCGGGCGACATGCCGGCTGCGCGGAACATCTTGTCCAGCGGCTCCATTGACACGGTGACCGCCTCTTCGAGACGGGCAAATATCGCATCATTGCGCAGCTCCAGCTCTTCCTTGGCGCGCTGGATGCGATCAGCCTCGTCGCGGGCGCTGTCGGCCATCTTCACCATCTCGTCGCGCTCGCGCGCGGTCTGGCCAAGCGCCCCCGACATGATGGAAATGGTGGCCAGCGCATCACGGGCGCGGCCCAGTTCGGTGGTGGCCCCGGTTTGGGCGGCCAGTTCGGTCGTCGTGCGTTCCAGCGCGGCGCGCGCCTCGTCGCGTTCCAGAATGGTGCGGCGCAGCGTGTTCTGGATCACGTCGATGCCGGTCTCCAGTTCCTTGCGGCGATCTTCCGATGCCAGCAGCCGCGCCTGCATGTCGCTGACTTCGGCCAAGGCGAGGTTGAAGCGGTCTTGCGCGCGCGAAGCCTCGTCGGCGCGCAGATCGCGGTCAGTCGACAATGCGGTCAGGCGTTGTTCGAACAGCGCCTGCTGCATCCCGGCCTGATCCTCGTCGGATCCGGCGGCGATGCTGTCCATCAGGATGATCGACGAGGCGATGAAGGTCCAGGCCATCAACAGTCCGCCGGTGGCCAGAACCAGCGCCTGTGTCGCCGGGCGCAGGCGGATGAAGCGGGTGCCTTCGTCGGATTTCAGGAACAGGCGTTGTTCCGGCAGCCTTGCCTCAAGGGCGGCATTGATCCGGTAGGCAAGTCGTGTCAGCACGCGGCGGTTCCCCAGATTTCAGAAGGGGACGCCTGCGCGCCCCGGATCAAACCCCGACCCTGCCGATCTGACACCGCCCATCGAAGGACAGGTCTATCGGACAGAGGGCGCTCTGTGGCGCCGGATCGTTGGGGCACTGATTAACGGCCCGGGGGGCGGGGCTGCAATAACTTTGGCCGCCTCGGATCGGCCTTGCCGCGGCAACCGGCAGGTTTCGGCAATATGTTGCCGATCCCGCCGAAGGGGATGGCGGCATTTCCCATGCATGTTGCCATCCGCTTTTCACAGGTTCCGATCACAGGGGCCGCTTACATGGTCCGAACCCTGGGCCCGCTTTTCCCCAAGTCCGATCCCCAGACCCGATCAAGATCTCAGGGTCCGAAGCCATCGGCCTTGCTTAACCCGCAAAGGGTGGGGGTTTGATCTCATCGGCCAGAGGCCAATAGAAATCGGGCGGCAAACCGGCCTCGGCGCGCTTTTCCTCATTGAAGGGCGGCTTCAAGGCCCCATGGAAATATTGCCGCACGAGCGCATGGAACCGTTCTTTGGGGTCCAGCCCGTCGCGGCCACACAGCCAGTTGAACCACTTGGACCCATAGGCGACATGGCCGACCTCTTCGGCATAGATCACCTCCAGCGCGGCAATGGCGTGATCTTCGCCCGCCTTGCGGAAGATCTCGATCATGCCGGGCGTCACGTCCAGCCCGCGCGCCTCCAGCACCATGGGCACCACCGCCAGCCGCCCGAACAGATCGCCCGCGGTGTCGGACGCCGCCTGCCACATGCCGCGATGCGCGGGCAGGGCACCGTAATGGCTGCCCATCCGTTCGAGGCAATCGCAGATCAGGTTGAAATGATTGGATTCCTCGGCCGCAGCCTTCACCCAGTCATCATAGAAGCCCAGCGGGAAGGCGATATGGCCAAAACGCGCGATCATGTCCCAATGCAGGTCGACCGCGTTCAATTCGATATGCGCCACTGCATGAAGAAGGGCAATGCGGCCAAGCGGGCTGCCGGGGCGGCGGCGCGGCACATCGCGTGGTGCCAAAAGCTCCGGCTGCGCCGGGCGGGCAGGATGATCGGGGGGCAGCGCCGTGCCGACCGGGATCGGGGTGCCCGCCGCGCGCGCGGCAAACCATGTTTCGGCATGATGGCGCGACAATGCGCATTTCGCGCGGCCGTCAGAGGTGGCCAAAACCTCCACCGCCATCTCGGTCAGCGTGGTCATGCGCTTTTCGCGGCTGCCAGCACCTCGGCGACATGGCCCGGCACCTTCACCTTGCGCCAGACCTGCAGAACCGTGCCATCGGCCCCGATCAGGAAGGTTGCGCGTTCGATCCCCATGAACAGCTTGCCATACATGGATTTCTCACCCCAAACGCCGTAATCCTCGCAGGTCCTGCCCTGCTCATCCGACAGAAGCGCGATGCCAAGGGATTGCTTTTTCACGAAATTCTCGTGCTTCTTCACGCTGTCCTTGGAAATGCCAAGGATCGTTGTGCCTGCCGCCGCGAAATCCGCGACGGCGGCGGTGAAATCCAGCGCCTCGACCGTGCAGCCGGGCGTGTTGTCCTTGGGGTAGAAATACAGCACCACCTTGCCCCCGCACAGGTCCGACAGCGTGACGCTGCCACCACCATCGCGCGGCAGGGTGAAATCGGGGGCCATCTGGCCCGCTTGCACGGCGGTCTGATCCAAGGGCGTGGCTCCTTTCATGGGGGAAGCGCAGACGGAATCCGCCCGCATCCCCGTATCATGCCAGAGGTGTTACTCTGGCGTTACGGGGTTTTAGTTGCCTTCCCCTGCGGATAAAGGCAAGCCCGTGACGCGTGAGACGGGTGATAGGCGCAGAAGATGCGCCGGGCTATGACCCGAATGGGATTGGTATGCAGGATACGGAGCGTGACAGGCTGATGGAGACGGGGGCCGCCCATGGCGCGCCCGCTGTCGGCCATGGCGCCGGTTCTGCGCCCGATGAGATTGGCCCGCCCGATCCCGATCTGCCTGATGCGCCGCCGCGGCGGCGGATGCGCAAACGGGCGCGGTTTTCGCTCTGGCTGCTGGCGTCGCTGGTCTTGATCGCATTGGCCGGGGGCATCGGCCTGTTGGCGCTGACCGGCAAACCGCTGCGCCTTCCGGTCTGGGTGGTGGCCGAGGCCGAGGCCCGGCTGAACGAGAAGCTGCCGCTGCGCGACGCCTCGATCTCCATCGGGGCGATCGAGGTCATGGTCGATCGCGACTGGGTGCCCCGGCTGCGGCTGGAGGATGTGACGCTGACGCGCCATAACGGCCCGGCGCTGCTGCGTCTGCCAGAGGCGCGGGTGGCTTTTGACCCTGCAAGTCTGCTGCGGGGCGCGCTGCGCCCGTCATCGGTCGTGCTGTCGGGGGCCACCTTGCGGCTGCGCCGCGACCACGCAGGGCGTTTCGACCTCGATCTGGGCAATGGCGCGCCGATGCGGGATCTGGGCGGCTTTGCCGAGATGCTGGACCGGCTGGATGCGGTCTTCGCGTTGCCTGCCCTGGCCGAGCTGGATGACGTGACCGCCGAGGCGTTGTCGCTGCGGCTGGAAGATGCGCGGGCGGGCCGGGTCTGGACGGTGGGCGACGGGCGGCTAGTGCTGCTGAACCAACCCGATGAGGTGAAGGCGCAACTGACCATGACCCTGCTGAGCGAGGGCAATGCGCCCGCGCAGGCGCTGCTGTCGGTCGCAACCCGCAAGGACAGCTCTGGCGCGCGGCTGCGTGCCACGGTGGATGGGGTCGAAGCGCGCGATATCGCGGCGCAGGCCCCGGTGCTGGGCTTTCTGTCGGCGCTGGATGCCCCGATTTCGGGCCGTCTGATCACCGGGCTTGCCCCGGACGGACGGGTGATTGTGGTCGAGGGCGCGCTGAACCTTGGCGCAGGTGCCTTGCAACCCAGCCCCGCCGCGCGACCGATCGGATTTGACAGTGCCACGCTCGGCCTGACCTATGACCCCAAGCGCGAGCGGGTGCTGCTGCAAAGCTTGCAGGTTGAAAGCCGCACGCTGCGCCTGAATGCCAGCGGCCATGTCGATGCGCCGGGTGTGTCCAAGGGGCTGCCCGAGGCGTTTCTGGCGCAGATCGCGCTGGAGGAGTTGAAGGTCGATCCCGAAGGCCTGTTCACCGAACCTGTCACCTTCAAGCAGGGCGCGCTTGACCTGCGCTTGCGGCTTGATCCGTTCCGCATCGATGTGGGCCAGTTCACCTTGCTGGAGGAAGGCCGCCAGATCAGCGCCAAGGGCTGGGCCGAGGTGGGCGAGACCGGCTGGCGTCTGTCATCCGATATGGATCTGGATGCGATCCGCCATGACCGGATGCTGGCGCTTTGGCCGGTATCGGCGGTGCCCAAGACCCGGGCCTGGCTGGTGGAGAATGTCTATGAAGGGCTCTTGCAGGATGTGAGGGTCGCGCTGCGGCTGGAACAGGGGCAAGAGCCGCGCCTGTCGCTGGGCTATGATTTCAGCGATGGCGATGTGCGGTTCCTGAAAACCCTGCCGCCGATCCGCAACGGATCTGGCTATGCCACGATTGAGGGCAACAGCTATACGATGGTGCTGGACAAGGGCCAGATCACGCCCCCCAAGGGCGGGGTGATCGATATGGGCGGATCGGTCTTTTCGGTCCTCGATATCCTGCAAAAGCCCGCACAGGCCGAGATCCGCCTGAACACCAAGTCGAGCCTGACAGCGGCACTGTCGCTTCTGGATGAGAAACCCTTCAACTTCCTGACCAAAGCCGGGCGTTCGGTCGATCTCGGCACGGGCCAGGCACGGTTGCAGGCGGTGATGCGCCTGCCGCTGGTCAAGAAGGTGGAACCCAAGGATGTCAGCTTTCAGATCGATGGTCAGTTGAGCGAGGTGCGCTCTGACGTGCTGGTGCCGGGCCGGGTGCTGGAGGCCAAGGCGCTGACCCTGACCGCCACGCCACGCGGCATGGATATCAAAGGGCCGGGCGCGATGGATGGCGTGCCCTTCGAGGCGCGCTATCATCTGCCCTTTGGCAAGGGCGCGACGGGGGGCCATGTCGAAGGCACGGTGGAACTGTCTCCGCGCGCGATCAAGGCCTTCAAGATCGGGCTGCCGGAGGGATCTGTCAGTGGCAAGGGCACCGGCCGGATGCAGATCGATCTGCCAAAGGGTGCGGCCCCCCGGCTGACGCTGGAAAGCGATCTGAAGGGGCTGGCGTTGCGCCTGCCGGAGATCGGCTTTTCCAAGGCTGCAGGCACAGGGGGCAAGCTGTCGGTCTCGGCGACGCTCGGCAAGCCGGTCATGGTGGACAAGCTGAGCCTGACCGCCCCGGGGCTGGAGGCTGCGGGCCGGGTGGTGCTGAAAGCCGATGGCGGGCTGGACCGGGTCGAGCTGGACCGCGCGAAAATCGCCAGCTGGTTTGACGGCAAGGCGGTGTTGCGCGGGCGCGGGCAGGGCCGCAGCATCAGCGTCGATGCCACCGGCGGGCGGCTGGATCTGCGCAACCTTCCCGATCTGGGCAGCGGCGGCGGCGGTGCGGGCAGCGGCGGTGACACCCCGATCAAGGCGCGGCTGGACCGGGTTGTGGTGACCGACAGCATCGCGCTTTGGGGGCTGAACGGCGATTTCGCCACCCGTGGCGGCTTCAATGGCAGCTTTGCGGCCAGTCTGAACGGCACCGCGCCGATCCGTGGCACGCTGGTCCCCGCGCGCCATGGCACGGCGATCCGCGTCACCTCGCAGGATGCGGGCGGCGTGCTGGCGGCGGCGGGGATCTTTTCCAAGGCTGCAGGCGGGGTGATGGACCTGCAACTGGTGCCGCTTGGCCCCAAGGGCCATTACGCGGGCAGCGCACATGCCACCGCATTCCGGGTGCGGAATGCGCCGGTGCTGGCGGGGCTTTTGTCAGCCGTCTCGGTCGTGGGACTTCTGGAACAGCTCAGCTCCGAAGGGCTGGTGTTTTCCGAAGGCGAGGCACAGTTCCGCTTGACGCCCGCAGGCGTCGAGGTCCAGAGAGGCGCCGCCGTGGGCCTGTCGATGGGCGTTTCCATGGCGGGGACCTATGACGCGCGGAGCAAGCGGATCGATATGCAGGGCGTGATTTCGCCGATCTATATGCTGAACGGCATCGGCGCCGCGCTGACCCGGCAGGGCGAGGGGCTGTTTGGCTTCAATTACCGGCTCAGCGGCGCGTCCTCCGGGCCTGATATCTCGGTCAACCCGCTGTCGATCCTGACACCCGGGATGTTCCGCGAGATCTTCCGCCGCCCCGTTCCGCGCTTGCAGGAGTAGTGATGCAGCTTTCGGATTTCGACTTTCATCTGCCCGAGACGCTGATCGCGACCCGGCCCGCCAAGCCCCGATCCTCGGCCCGGCTGCTGGTGGCCGAGGGCGATGCGATCCGCGACCGGATCGTCACCGATCTGGTGGACGAGCTGCGCGCGGGCGATCGTTTGGTATTGAACAATACCCGCGTGATCCCGGCGCGCCTGCCCGGCCTGCGCTGGCGGGATTCAGCGCAGGGCCGTGTCAGCGCCAAAGTGGAGATCACCTTGCTGGAGCCTGAGGCGGGCGGCAGCTGGCGCGCGCTGGCAAAACCGCTGCGCAAGCTGGAACAGGGCGAGGTGATCGCCTTTTCCGATCAGCTTTCGGCGCAGGTGGTGCGGCGCGGCGACAGCGATCTGTCGCTGGCCTTCAACCTGACCGGCCCCGATTTCGATGCGGCCTTGGCCGAGGCCGGCCAGATGCCGCTGCCGCCCTATATCGCCGCCAAACGCGCGCCCGATGCGCAGGATCTGGATGATTATCAGACGGTTTTTGCCCGCCATTCCGGTGCGGTGGCCGCCCCGACCGCCAGCCTGCATTTCGACGCAGACCTTCTGGAACGTCTGCGCGCGAAAGGCGTGGAGTTCACCGAAGTGACGCTGCATGTCGGGGCCGGCACTTTCCTTCCGGTGAAGGTCGAGGATGTAACCACACACCGGATGCATGCCGAATGGGGCGAGGTGACGGCGCAGGCGGCGGGGGCGGTGAATGCCACCAAGGCGGCAGGCGGGCGGGTGATCCCGGTCGGCACCACCGCGCTGCGCCTGATCGAAAGCGCGGCCCAGGGCGGGCAGTTGCGGGAATGGCGCGGCACCACCGATATCTTCATCTATCCCGGCTTCCGCTTCCAGATCGCGGATGCGCTGATGACCAATTTCCACCTGCCGAAGTCGACGCTGCTGATGCTGGTTTCCGCCCTGATGGGGCGCGAGCGGATACTGAAGGTTTACGCCCATGCGATCCGCGACGGCTATCGCTTCTTTTCCTATGGTGATGCCTCGTTGCTGATCCCGCCGCGCTAAGGCGCGCGGGTTGGCGCAAAAGGAAGGCGCAGGGCTGCCCGCCGATGTCGCTTTTCGCGCAAGCGGTGCCATGTCAATATGTTAGTCTTCAAGGGTCAACCCGGAGCCCCCCATGATCAAGGTCATCACCACCGCCTGGCCCCTGCTTCTGGGGGTGATGCTGCTGATGGTCGGCAACGGGATGCAGGGCAGTTTGCTGGGTATCCGGGGCACCATCGAGGGCTTCAAGACCTTTGAACTTTCGGTGGTGATGTCTTCCTATTTCGCGGGGTTCCTGCTCGGGTCGCTGATCGTGCCCGACATGCTGCGCCGCGTGGGGCATGTGCGGGTCTTCTCGGCGCTTGGTTCTGTTATTTCGGCGGTGCTGGTGCTGTATCCGACCGCGCCGGACTGGATGGTCTGGTCGGGGCTGCGCATGTTGATCGGGTTCAGTTTCTGCGGAGTCTACATCACCGCCGAAAGCTGGCTGAACAACACCGCCACCAATGAAACCCGGGGCCAGGCCCTTTCGGCCTATATGATGGTGCAGATGATCGGCATCATCAGCAGTCAGGTCCTGCTGAACGTGGCAAGCCCGGCAAGTTTCACGCTGTTCGTGATTCCCTCGGTGCTGGTCAGCTTTGCCTTCATTCCGATCCTGCTGGCCAATACCCCGGCCCCGCAATTTGAGACCACGCAGCGCCTGTCCTTCCCCAAGCTGTGGCGCATTTCGCCGCTGGGCTGCATGGGGATGCTGCTGACCGGCGGGATCTTTGCCGCGATGTTCGGCATGTCGGCGGTCTGGGGGTCCAAATCCGGGCTTTCGGTGAAGGAAATCTCGATCTTTGTCGGCGCGATGTATGTCGGTGGTCTGGTGCTGCAATATCCAATCGGCTGGCTGTCGGATCGCAGCGACCGGCGCAAGCTGATCCTCTGGCTGTCGGCCGCCGCCGCCGTGGTCATGTTGATCGCCGGAACGGTGACGCTGCCGTTCTGGGCCCTGCTGGGGGTGGCGATGGTGCTGGGCGGGGTGACCAACCCGCTTTATTCGCTGCTGATTGCTTATACCAATGACTTTCTGACCAAAGACGACATGGCGGCGGCCTCCTCGGGGTTGTTGTTCCTGAACGGATTGGGCGCGATCTTCGGGCCGCTTGCCACCGGCTGGATCATGGAAACTGTGGGCTCGTACGGTTACTTCTTCTATATTGCGCTGAACTTCATCGCGCTGGCCGCCTATGCGGCCTGGCGGATGACGCGGCGCGCGGCGCCGGGTGTCACCGGCAATTTCGCGACCGTGGCCCCGACCGCCTCGGCACTCGCTGTCGGTGCGGTGATGGAAGAGGCCGATACCGGCGCGCCAGCCCGCCCGCCCGAGCAGGGCTGAACTGCGGGCGCTTGCAGCCCGGATCAAAGCCTGCCACGTTAGCGATAACTGACATGAGGAGGGCGGGGATGTCCGATCCGATCGAGGTTCTGGACTACTGGCTGGGCGCGATTGGTCCCGAGGGCTGGTATGCCGGGGGCGCGGAGATTGACGGCGAGATCCGCGCGCTTTGGGCCGATCTGTGGCAATCCGCCGCCGATGGTCATCTGGATCATTGGGCGGAAGGCACGGTCGGGTCATTGGCGTTGATCGTGATCTGCGACCAGTTCTCCCGCAATATCTGGCGCGGCGATGCGCGCGCCTTTGCCACCGATCCGCTGGCGCTGGCCACCGCGCGCCGCGCGCTGGAGGCGGGATGGGACCAGGACGCCCCGGAACCGGAGCGGCAATTTTTCTATATGCCGTTTGAACATAGCGAAGATCCCGAGGATCAGGCGCTCTGCGTGCAGCTGATGGCGGAACGTATGCCATCGGAGCCGGAGCTGCTGATCCATGCCCGCGCCCATCAGGCGGTGATCGCCCGTTTCGGGCGTTTTCCCTATCGCAATGCGGCCCTTGGCCGCGAAACCACGCCGGAGGAGACCGCGTTTCTGGAACAGGGCGGCTATGCCGCCATGGTGGCAGAGATCCGCGCTTCAGCCATGCAATAGGCGCAAGGGGCCATGCGTCCAGGTGTATTGCTTGGGTTTTTCTGATAGTTTAATGGCAAACTACTTTTCCAGAGGAGGGGAAATATGGCTGCCAAGACATTTGATGTGATCGTGATCGGGGCGGGGCCGGGTGGCTATGTGGCTGCGATCCGTGCGGCCCAGCTGGGCAAAACCGTGGCCATCGTCGAGCGCGAGCATCTGGGCGGCATCTGCCTCAACTGGGGCTGTATCCCCACCAAGGCGCTGCTGCGTTCGGCCGAAGTGTTCCACCTGATGCATCGCGCCAAGGAATTCGGCCTCAGCGCCACCGGGATCAGCTATGATCTGGATGCCGTCGTCGCGCGCTCGCGCGGGGTGGCAAAACAGCTTTCGGGTGGCATCGGCCATCTGATGAAGAAGAACAAGGTCACCGTCTTCATGGGGGCCGCAACCCTGCCCGCCAAGGGCCGTGTCTCGGTGACAACCGACAAAGGCACCGAAGACCTGACCGCGCCTGCCATCATTCTGGCCACCGGCGCCCGGGCCCGTGAATTGCCGGGGCTTGAGGCCGATGGCGATCTGGTCTGGACCTACAAGCACGCGCTGCAACCCAAGCGGATGCCGAAGAAGCTGCTGGTGATCGGCTCGGGTGCCATCGGTATCGAATTTGCCAGCTTCTTCAATACGCTGGGTGCCGATGTCACCGTTTGCGAGGTGATGGACCGCGTGCTGCCGGTGGAAGATGCCGAGATCAGCGCCTTTGCGAAGAAAGCCTTCGTGAAACAGGGGATGAAGATCCTCGAAAAGACGACCGTCAAAAAGCTGGACCGCGAGCCGGGCGTTGGCGTGACCGCGCATCTGGAAGATGCCAAGGGCACCACGACGCAGGAATTTGACACGGTGATTTCCGCCGTGGGGATCGTGGGCAATGTCGAAGGTCTGGGGCTCGAGGCGCTTGGCGTGAAGATCGACCGCACCCATGTGGTGACCGATGAATATTGCCGCACCGGCGTGGAAGGCCTGTTTGCGATTGGCGATATCGCCGGCGCACCCTGGCTGGCGCATAAGGCCAGCCATGAGGGCGTGATGGTGGCCGAACTGATCGCGGGGCTGCATCCCCATGCCATCAAGCCGAACTCGATTGCCGGTTGCACCTATTGCCATCCGCAGGTTGCAAGCGTCGGCCTGACCGAAGCGAAGGCAAAAGAGGCGGGCTTTGAGATCAAGGTCGGCCGCTTCCCGTTCATCGGCAATGGCAAGGCGATTGCCTTGGGTGAGGCCGAGGGCATGATCAAGACTGTCTTCGACGCCAAGACCGGCGAGTTGCTGGGGGCCCATATGGTCGGTGCCGAAGTGACCGAACTGATCCAGGGCTATGTCGTGGGGCGCAGCCTCGAGACCACCGAGGAAGACTTGATGAACACCGTCTTCCCGCATCCGACGCTGAGCGAGATGATGCATGAATCGGTGCTCGACGCTTATGGGCGCGCGCTGCATATCTGACGATCCTTCTGCGAAGGATCCTGTAGGGGGCGCTCGCGCCCCCTCGCGGCTGTCGCCGCTCACCCCCTGAGGATATTTATGAACAGCTGAAGATGGGCCGTCTTGTTAATCATCTGTTCTAAAATATCCTCGGGGGTGAATTGAGCCATAGGCTCAAGAGGGGCGCGAGCGCCCCTTTCTTCAGGTCGCGATCCGTCTGGAAACCCGTGACAAGCCGGGCTAGGGTCCGCGCATGAAAACCACGTCTCCATTATGGGTTGTGCTGGCGCTTTGGGGCGCGGGCCTTGGCGCTGCGGCGCAGTTCGGCAAGATGTCGATCATCTATGACCTGCTTGATGCAAGCTATCCCCTGGCAGGCCCGCTTGCGCTTGGGCTGCTGGTCTCCATCGCCGGTTTCCCCGGATTGATCCTGGGCACCACGGCGGGGATTTTCGTGCAGGGCCTGGGATGGCGGCGGGTGCTTGTGGTGGCGCTTGCGGCGGCTTCGGGCTTGTCGCTGGTGCAGGCCCTGATGCCGCCGCTGCCGGTGATGCTGGCCTTGCGGGTGCTGGAGGGGTTAAGCCATCTGGCGATCGTGGTGGCGGCTCCGGTGCTGATTGCGCAGGTTGCACCCGTGGCGCGGCAGGGACTGGCCATGACCTTGTGGTCCAGCTTCTTCGGGGTGACCTATACGCTGCTGGCGCTGCTGGGGCGGCCTTTGGTTGATCTTGCCGGGCCTTCGGCCTTGCTGGTGGCCCATGCGATTTGGATGCTGGGGTTTGCGGGGCTGCTTTGGCGCATCCTGCCCGGGGATCCGCCTGCGCATCTGGCGCGGCTTGGCCTTGGCGGGCTGCTGCGCGATCATGCGGTGATCTATGCCTCGCCGCGTATCGCCGCCCCGGCCTGTGGCTTTGTCTGCTACACGATCACCTATGTCGCCTTGCTGACGCTGTTGCCGGGGCTTTCCGGCACGCGGCTGCAGCCGCTGCTGGCCACACTTCTGCCGCTGGTCTCCATTGCCGTTTCGCTGGGCCTTGGGGTCTGGCTTTTGGGGCGTGTCGGGGCGGTGCGGGCGGTGATGATCGGCTTTGCGATGGCGCTGCTGGGCGGGATCGCGCTTGCTCTGGTCTGGGGGCAGGTCTTGCCGCAGCTGATTGCCAGCCTGTGGATCGGCGGGGCGCTTGGTCTGGTGCAGGGGGCGAGCTTTGCGGCGATCCCCGCCCTGAACCAGAGTGCTGCCGATCGCGCCCGGGCGGCGGGGGCCATTGCCCAGCTTGGCAATCTGGGTACCACGCTGGGCACGCCGCTTCTTTCGGCGCTGGTGGCGGCGAAAGGCGTATTGGCGCTGCCGGTCTTTGTTGGCGGATTTGCCGCCCTCGGGATCGTTTTGCATCTGTGGCAGGCCCGGCGCCGCGCCCGCACTTGAGCCCGATCAGGGCGGAAGCCGTCACTTTGCCGGCATATCGCAGAAAAACGCCTCGTGTTCATTCATTGTTCACGTTTTTCAGTTGGAGACTCGGCCGGGATGCCCTAGATCTGTGCCGTCGCGTAGCGAGGGTATCATGGCGGAACAGAAGTTCATCGAGGTGCGCGGCGCGCGCGAGCACAATCTGAAAAACGTGGATCTGGATATTCCGCGCGATCAGTTCGTGGTGATCACCGGCCTGTCGGGTTCGGGGAAATCCAGCCTTGCGTTCGATACGATCTATGCCGAAGGCCAGCGGCGCTATGTCGAAAGCCTGAGCGCCTATGCGCGGCAATTCCTTGATATGGCAGGCAAACCCGATGTGGACCATATCAGCGGCCTGTCGCCCGCCATTTCCATCGAGCAAAAGACCACCTCGAAGAACCCGCGCTCCACGGTCGGCACGGTGACCGAGATTTACGACTATCTCCGCCTGCTGTTTGCCCGGGTCGGCACGCCCTATAGCCCCGCGACTGGCTTGCCGATCGAGGCGATGCAGGTGCAGGACATGGTCGATGCCGTGCTGGCGATGGAGGAAGGCACGCGCGCCTATCTGCTGGCGCCCATCGTGCGCGACCGCAAGGGCGAGTATCGCAAGGAATTTCTGGAGCTGCGCAAGCAGGGTTTTCAGCGTGTGAAGGTCGATGGCCAGTTCTATGACCTGGACGAGCCGCCCAGCCTGGACAAGAAGTTCCGCCATGACATTGACGTGGTGGTGGACCGCATCGTGGTGCGTGGCGATATCGCGACGCGGCTGGCCGACAGTTTCCGCACCGCGCTGGATCTGGCCGATGGCATCGTGGTGCTGGAAACCGCGCCCGCCGAGGGCGAGCCGGAGCGCAAGACCTTTTCCGAGAATTTCGCCTGTCCGGTTTCGGGCTTTACCATCCCTGAGATCGAGCCGCGGCTGTTTTCCTTCAACGCGCCGCTTGGGGCCTGCCCGGCCTGTGACGGGCTGGGGGTGGAGCTATTTTTTGACGAGCGTCTGGTGGTGCCGGACCAGAACCTGACGCTGGCAGGCGGTGCCATCGCGCCCTGGTCGAAATCGAAGAGCCCCTATTTCCTGCAGACCATCGATGCCATCGCCAAGCATTACGATTTTGACAAGAAGAAGAAATGGAAGGATCTGCCCGAGAAGGTGCGCGAGGTCTTCCTGCGCGGCTCGGGCGGTGAGGAGATCCAGTTCCGTTATGATGAGGGGGGCCGGGTCTATCAGGTCAGCCGGGTGTTCGAGGGGGTGATCCCCAATATGGAACGCCGCTACCGCGAGACCGACAGTGCCTGGTCGCGCGAGGAGATGGAACGGTATCAGAACAACCGGCCTTGCCATGTCTGCAATGGCTATCGTCTGAAGCCAGAGGCCCTGGCGGTGAAAATCGCCGGGCTGCATGTGGGTCAGGTGGTGAAAATGTCGATCCGTGAGGCCCATGCCTGGATCGATACCGTGCCTGCCTCCCTGACCAACCAGAAGAACGAAATTGCCCGCGCGATCCTCAAGGAAATCCGCGAACGCCTTGGTTTCCTTGTCAATGTCGGGCTGGATTATCTGACGCTGTCGCGCAATGCGGGCACCCTGTCGGGCGGCGAAAGCCAGCGGATCCGCCTGGCCAGCCAGATCGGATCGGGTCTGACCGGCGTCCTTTATGTGTTGGATGAGCCAAGCATTGGCTTGCACCAGCGCGACAACGACAGATTGTTGGGCACCCTCAAGGGTTTGCGCGATCAGGGTAACACCGTTCTGGTGGTGGAGCATGATGAGGATGCGATCCGCGAGGCGGATTATGTCTTTGACATCGGGCCCGGCGCCGGGGTGCATGGCGGGCAGATCGTGGCGCGCGGCACACCGGCCGAGATTGCCGCCGATCCGGCCAGCATGACCGGGCAGTATCTTTCGGGCGCGCGGGAAATTGCGGTGCCGAAGGTGCGGCGCTCCGGGAACGGGAAAAAGCTAACTGTTGTAAAGGCTTCGGGGAACAACCTAAAGGATGTGACGGCCGAGTTTCCGCTGGGCAAATTCGTTTGCGTGACCGGGGTTTCGGGGGGCGGCAAATCCACGCTGACCATTGAGACGCTGTTCAAGACGGCGGCCAGCCGGTTGAATGGTGCGCATGAGACGCCCGCGCCCTGCGAGACGATCAAGGGGTTTGAGCATCTCGACAAGGTCATCGATATTGACCAAAGACCAATTGGGCGCACTCCGCGTTCAAATCCAGCTACTTACACCGGGGCCTTCACACCGATCCGCGACTGGTTTGCCGGTCTGCCGGAGGCCAAGGCGCGCGGCTATCAGCCCGGGCGCTTCAGTTTCAACGTGAAGGGCGGTCGGTGTGAGGCCTGTCAGGGTGATGGGGTCATCAAGATCGAGATGCATTTTCTGCCCGATGTCTATGTGACTTGCGAGACCTGCAAGGGGCAGCGCTACAATCGCGAGACTTTAGAAATCAAGTTCAAGAACAAAAGCATCGCTGACGTTCTTGATATGACATGTGAGGATGGGCGCGAGTTCTTCCAGGCCGTGCCCGCCATCCGTGACAAGATGGAGGCACTGTGTCAGGTCGGCCTTGGCTATGTGAAGGTTGGCCAGCAGGCTACCACGCTGTCGGGCGGTGAGGCGCAGCGCGTGAAGCTGTCGAAGGAACTGTCGCGCCGGGCGACGGGCCGAACGCTTTACATTCTGGATGAGCCGACCACCGGCCTGCATTTCGAAGATGTGCGCAAGCTGTTGGAAGTGCTGCATGAATTGGTCGATCAGGGCAATACGGTTGTGGTGATCGAACACAATCTGGATGTGATCAAGACCGCCGACTGGATCATCGATATCGGCCCTGAAGGGGGGGATGGCGGTGGCACGATCGTGGCGACCGGCACGCCCGAGGATGTGGCCAAGGTTGAAGCCAGTCATACCGGACGCTATCTGGCACCGATGCTGAAGGCCCATCGGGCGGCGGCGAAGTAGACAGCAGCGGCGAAATGGGAAACGGTGCCCAATGGGCACCGTTTTTATTGTCTTTCAATGGTCTGCACGGTGAAGCTCAGGCGCGGTTACGCGCTGAGAACCGTGGCAGCATGGCCGAGAAATCCATGCCGCGCCCGTCTTCATCCTCGACAAAGCGGCGATACAGCTCTGCTGCAAGCTGGCCCATCGGCGTATCGGCATCGGCAGAGGCGGCGGCCTGCTGGCTGAGATTCAGGTCCTTCAGCATCAGCTCCGACGCAAAGCCGGGCTTATAGCCATTATCGGCGGGTGAGGCCGGCCCGACACCGGGTGCGGGGCAATAGGCGTTCATCGTCCAGCTATAGCCCGAGGAGGTGGAGACCACGTCGAACATCTTTTGCCGGTCCAGACCCAGCTTGTCGGCCAATGCGAATGCCTCGCAGGTTGCAATCATGGTGACGCCGAGGATCATGTTGTTGCAGATCTTCGCGGCCTGACCGGCCCCGGCTGCGCCGCAATGCACGGCCTTCTGGCCCATGATCTCGAACAGGGGGGCGACGGTGGCAAAGGCTGCGTCCGTGCCGCCGACCATGAAGGTCAGCGTGCCTGCCGACGCCCCGCCGATGCCACCCGATACCGGGGCATCCAGCGCATTGAGGCCCGCAGCCTGCGCCTGATCCGCCACCGCCCGCGCGCTGTCGACATCGACGGTGGAACAGTCGCAGAGCACCGCTCCGGTCTGCATCGCGGGGATCACTTCGGCTGCAACGCTGCGCAGGATCGCGCCATTGGGCAACATGGTGAGGACGACATCGGCGCCGGCGACAGCTTCTGCCGCCGTGGCTGCGCGGGTCACGCCTTCCGGCATCGGTGCGGTCAGGTCAAAGCCCGCAACGCTGTGACCCGCCCGCGCCAGATTGGCTGCCATGGGCCCGCCCATATTGCCGAGGCCAATGAATCCGATCTGCATGGGTTACTCCGTAAAATCAAGGGTTTCGGGGCCAAGCGGTGCCAGAAGCGCCGCAACTTCGGCCGGGGTTCCGCCATAGCGCCAGCGCGGATTGCGATCCTTGTCGATGATCATCGCGCGAACGCCTTCCAGAAAATCGGTCTCCGCCTGTGCGCGGTGGGTGACGCGATATTCCATCTCCAGTGCGGTTTCCAGACCCGGCCGAGGCCCGAGCGCGCGCAGCAGGGCGAGTGTCGTGGCCACAGCCAATGGGGCCCCCCGATCCAGCGCCTTGAGGCTGTCACGGCTGAAATCGCTGTTTTCAGATGCCAGCGAGGCGCGGATCAGCGCCAGGCTGTCTTGCGCAAAATGCCGGTCGATCTGCGGCTGCAGTGCGGGCAGGCTGGCCGCAGGCGCGGGCTGTGCGGCCTGAAGCACCGCCGCCGCGTCGCCGGTTTCGCACAAGGTGGCGATCAGCGCGGGCCATTCCACGATCGGCACGAAATGATCGGCGAAGCCCGCGAAGATCGCGTCACCCGCTCCCATACGGTTGCCGGTCAGGCCGAGCCAGGCACCGATCTGGCCCGGCGCCCGCGCCAGAAGCGCGCTGCCACCGACATCGGGCACGAGGCCGATCGCGCATTCCGGCATGGCAAGTTGCGCAGTCTCACCGACAATGCGGTGGCTGGCATGGCAGGCGATCCCCACACCCCCGCCCATGCAGAACCCCTGCACCAATGCCACGATCGGCTTCGGATAGCGCCCGATCCTTGCATTCATGCGGTACTCGTCACGCCAGAAGGCGCGCCCGTAATCGTGATGGCCTTGGGTGCCTTGTGCGTAAAGTTCGGCAATGTCACCGCCGGCACAAAAGGCGCGCGGGCCCTCGGCGTCGATCACCACAAGCGCGATGGCAGGATCATCGGCCCAGGCGATGAGGGCTGCATCCAATGCCTTGCACATCTCATAGCTGAGCGCATTCAGCGCCTGCGGGCGGGTCAGGGTAACACGGCCCGCGCGTCCCTCGACCCGGATCGAGATATCGCTCATGCCGCCACCATACCGCGCGCGACAATCATGCGCATGATCTCGTTGGTGCCTTCCAAAATCTGATGCACCCGCAGATCACGCACCAGTTTCTCGATCCCGTAATCGGCCAGATAGCCGTAGCCGCCATGCAGTTGCAGACATTGATTGGCGACATCAAAGGCGGCGTCGGTCACATAGAGCTTTGCCATGGCACAGAATTTCGTGGCATCCGGCGCGGCATTGTCCAGCTTCCAGGCCGCTTGGCGCAGGAAGATGCGCGAGGATTGCAACTTGACCTCCAGCTCGGCCAGCCGGAATTGCAGCGCCTGGAACTGATCCAGACTGCGACCAAAGGCGCGACGTTCCGACATATAGGTGAGCGTCGCATTCAGCGCTGCCTGCGCGCCGCCAAGTGCGGATGCCGCGATATTGAGACGCCCGCCATCAAGGCCCGCCATGGCATAGGCAAAGCCCTTGCCCTCAACCCCGATCAGGTTGTCGCTGGCGGTGAGGCAATCGTCGAACTGCACCTGCCGGGTGGGTTGGGCGCGCCAGCCCATCTTGTCTTCCAGCCCGCCAAAGGACAGACCGGGGGCATCGGTCTCCACGATCAGGGCAGAGATGCCCTTGGGGCCATCCTCGCCGCTGCGCGCCATGACCAGATAGGCGTCGGAGTAGCCGCCACCCGAGATGAAGGCCTTGGTGCCGGTCAGCCGCCAGCCCTCATTCGTGCGTAGTGCGCGGGTTTTCAAAGCCGCCGCGTCAGAACCCGATCCGGGCTCGGTCAGGCAATAGGAATAGACCTTGGTCATGCTGCACAGATCGGGCAACAGGCGCGCCTTCAATTCCGGGCTGCCGAATTTGTCGATCATGCCGCCGCACATGTTGTGGATCGACAGGAACGATCCGACCGAGGGGCAGGCCATTGCCAAAGCCTCGAATACCAGGGTGGCATCCAGCCGTGACAGGCCCGATCCGCCATGTTCTTCCGAGACATAGATCCCGCCAAGCCCCAGTTCCGCGACGCGGGGCCATAGCGCCTTGGGGATATCGCCCTCGGCCTCCCAGGCCCGTGCGAAAGGCGCGATATGTTCCTGGCCGAATGCATGGGCCATATCGAAAATGGCCTGCTGTTCTTCAGACAAGGCAAAATCCATCCCGAGCCTCCCTCTCTGGAATTGAACATCTGTTTATTTCTGGAATGTTGCGAGAGTTTTGCAAGGCGTCTCTGGCCTGGAGCCTGCGTCCTTTTGTCGGCCGAAGGCGCGAATGGCGGGCGAAGGCGCATTTTGTCGGCGTAGGCTGGGGCGTTTGTGCGCCCACGGCCCGTGCCGGGCCTGCCCCTTGGGGGTATATTGGGACAGAAAATGAGCATCGGAGTTGCTCGGGATTTCTGTCCGTCAGTATCCCCGGGCGGGCATTGAGCTGCAGGCTCAAGAGGGGGCGCAAGCGCCCCCTCTCTGGTGCGGTCAGTCCAGCGCCTTGAAGTTCAGGCTGGCACCATCCTTGATGCCCGAGAACCAGCGCGCGGTGACGGTCTTGGTCTTGGTGTAGAAGCGGAAGGCGTCCGGGCCATATTGGTTCAGGTCGCCAAAGGCCGATTTCTTCCAGCCACCGAAGGTGTAGTAGCTGAGCGGCACCGGGATCGGGAAGTTGATGCCGACCATGCCGACATTCACCCGGCTTGCGAAATCGCGCGCGGTGTCGCCATCGGCGGTGAAGATGGCGGTGCCATTGCCATATTCATTGTCGATGACAAGGTTCAGCGCCTCTTCATAGGTGTCCGCCCGCACGGTCGACAGCACGGGGCCGAAGATCTCTTGCTGGTAGATGTCCATGTCGCGGGTGACATTGTCAAAGAGGCTGGCACCGACATAGAAGCCTTCCTCATAGCCCTGGATGTTCAGGCCACGGCCATCGACCACCAGTTTCGCGCCCTGTGCCACGCCCGAATCGATCAGGCCAAGGATGCGGGTCTGCGCCGCTTTGGTGATGACCGGCCCGAAATCGATATCCGCGCCGGCGGTATAGGGGCCGACCTTCAGTTTCTCGATACGCGGGATCAGCTTTTCGATCAGCGCATCGGCGGTTTTCTGGCCAACCGGCACCGCGACCGAGATCGCCATGCAGCGTTCGCCCGCCGCGCCGAAACCTGCGCCGACAAGGGCGTCCGCCGCCTTGTCCAGATCGGCATCGGGCATGATGATCATATGGTTCTTCGCGCCGCCGAAGCATTGCGCGCGTTTGCCATTGGTGGCGGCGCGGCCATAGATATATTGCGCGATCGGGGTGGAGCCGACAAAGCCGATGCCCTGAATGGTCGGGCTGTCGATCAACCCGTCCACAGCGGCTTTGTCGCCGTTCACCACCTGCAGCACGCCATCCGGCAGACCGGCTTCTTTTGCCAGTTCGGCCAGGCGCAGCGAGGTCGAGGGCACGCGCTCGGACGGTTTCAGGATGACCGCATTGCCGCAAGACAGCGCCGGGCCCATTTTCCACAGCGGGATCATGGCGGGGAAGTTGAACGGCGTGATCGCGGCCACAACACCCAGCGGCTGGCGCATCGAATAAAGATCGATCCCCGGGCCTGCGCTGTCGGTATATTCGCCTTTCAGCAGGGCGGGCGCGCCCATGCAGACCTCGATCACCTCAAGGCCGCGCTGCACATCGCCGCGGGCGTCGGGCAGGGTCTTGCCATGTTCGATCGAGACCAGCTCGGCCAGCTCGTCCATATGTTTGTTGATGAGGTCGCCGAACTTCATCATCACCCGTGCGCGACGCTGCGGGTTGGTGGCGGCCCAGCCGATCTGGGCCTTTTCAGCTTCGGCAATGGCATGGGCCAGTTCGGCGTCGGAAGCCAGCGCGACGCGGGCCTGCAATTCGCCGGTGGCGGGGTTATAGACTTCGCTAAAGCGGCCGGAGGTGCCTGCCACCATCTTGCCGTTGATCCAGTGTCCGATCTCTTTCATCTGATCCTCCTCGGATGATTGCCCGCAGCTTAGCCTTGCATTTTCGCGCGAAAAAGCGGCAAGATTCCAAAAGCATTTTGCAATTTTGCAAAGGGTCCGGGATTGGATTGGGATGATCTGAAGTTGTTTCTGGCAGTGGCCCGGGCGGAAAGCCTGTCGGGCGCGGGCAAGGTGCTGCGGCTGGACCCGGCCACGGTGGGACGGCGTGTGGCGCGGCTTGAAGAGGCTTTGGCGGCGCGGCTCTTTGTGAAAAGCCCGCAGGGCTATAGTCTGACCGAAGAGGGCGCGCGCATCCTTTCCCATGCCGAGAAGGCCGAGCAGGCGGTGACGGGGGCCGCCGAGGAATTGCGTGGGCAGGGGCAGGGTCTGACTGGACAGATCCGCATCGGCGCGCCCGATGGCTGCGCCAATTACCTGTTGCCGCAGGTTCTGGCGCGGATTTGCGATGCCAATCCGGGGCTGGAGGTGCAGATCGTGGCGCTGCCCCGGGTCTTCAACCTGTCCAAGCGCGAAGCGGATATGGCCGTGGCGGTCAGCAGGCCCTCGACGGGGCGGCTGACGGTGCAGAAACTGGCCGATTACAGTCTGAGCCTTGCCGCTGCGCGCGACTATCTGGCGCAGCATCCACCGATCCGGTCGCCCGAGGATCTGCGCAACCACCGGATCATCGGCTATATCAGTGACATGATCTTCGACAAGGAACTGGATTATCTCGGCCAGCTTGGGCTGGATCAGGTGCCGCTGGCCTCCAACTCGGTCTCGGTCCAGCTGAACTGGCTGCGCCATGGCGCGGGCGTGGGCGTCGTGCACGATTTTGCCCGGCCTTCGGCGCCCGAACTGGTGCGCATCCTGCCCGAGCTGCAGCTGAGCCGCAGCTTCTGGCTGATCCGTCATGCCGATGACGGGCGGGTGACGCGGTTGAACCGTTTTGCCGATCAGCTAAGCGCCGGACTCCGCAAGGAAGTGTTGCGTCTGGAAGCTGCCGCTTGACAGGAAATTGCGCAGGCGCAAGGCTTCCACCATAGGCAGAGGAGACACCCATGCACGTTGCGCAGATTCTCAAGACAAAACCCGTTGGCGAGGTGATCACCGTCACCCCCGGAACCAGCGTGGCCGAGGTGGCGCATGTGCTGTCCATGCGCCGGATCGGGGCGGTTGTGGTCTCGAGCGATGGCAAGCATATGGCGGGCATCGTGTCGGAGCGTGATATCGTGCGCGAACTGGGCAAACGGGGCCCGAGCTGTCTGGCCGATCCGGTCGACAAGTTGATGACCACGAAAGTCATTTCCTGTGCCGCGACCGATACCACCCATGACGTGCTGCAAAAGATGACCGACGGGCGCTTCCGTCACATGCCGGTGCTGGAGGGCGACGAGATGGTCGGCTTCATCTCCATCGGCGATGTGGTGAAATCGCGGCTGATGGAACTGGCCGCCGAGAAGGACGCGCTGGAGGGAATGATCAAGGGCTTCTGACCCCGATTGCTGCGGCGCGGCGCTTTGCCTCTTGCCAAGCGTCGCGCAATATTGTTGCGTGTCGCGGCACAGGCAAGAGGGGGAGCCCATGCGTATCGGCCTTTATCCGGGAACCTTCGATCCCATCACGCTGGGGCATGTCGATATCATCCAGCGCGCGGTGCAATTGGTGGACCGGCTGGTCATCGGGGTTGCGATCAATCGCGACAAGGGGCCGCTTTTTCCGCTTGAGGCCCGGGTGGCCATGGTCGAGGCCGAATGCGCCGAGATCAGCCGCGCCTGTGGCGGGGCCGAGATCGTGGTGCATCCTTTTGAAAACCTGCTGATCGATTGCGCCCGTGATGTGGGGGCAGGTGTCATCATCCGCGGCCTGCGGGCGGTGGCCGATTTCGAGTATGAATTCCAGATGGTTGGCATGAACCGCGCCCTCGACAGCAGCATCGAGACGGTGTTCCTGATGGCGGATGCACGCAGACAGGCCATCGCCTCCAAGCTGGTAAAGGAAATCGCCCGGCTTGGCGGCGATGTGTCGAAATTTGTAACGCCCGCCGTCGCCACGGCCCTGGCCGGGCGGCTGCACCGCCCGGGCTGAATATCACCGCTTGCCATCAGGCTTGATTGCCGCCCGGTTCGGGCGCAGTATCCGCGACATTGAACGACTCTGGACACGACTCTGGCTGCGCCGGATCCGGCATCGCCGGGGCATTGAGCTAAGTGCATTCGACGGCCGGGCGCCCAATCGGGCCGTCATGTCAGGGAGAGATTGTCATGCCGCTTTGGATTTACTCGACGAATAGCATCGGTGCGGGTGTGCGCATCGCTCCGACGGCAAATGTGGAAGTTTACATCGCACCCGGGGTGACCATCGAATCTTCTACCTCGAATGCCATCAGCAGCGGAGAGGCCGGTGTCGGGGTCTATGTAGGGGCAGGTGCCGTTGTGCGCGGGGTCAGCAACGGCGGGGTCCGGCTCAACCTCGAAGGTGGTGGCACCGGACGCTGGCTTGAAGTTGAGCAAGGCGGGATGGTCGTTGGCGGTGCTTTTGGCGCGGCGGTCTATGGCGATGGTGCCATGGTGACCAACCGTGGTCACATCATGGGCGGAAGCTACGGCATCCTTTATGATTTGACCGCAGAGACCGACATGATGCGGATCGTCAATTCCGGCCATATCGTGGGCAGCTCATTGGGGGTGACCTATAATAGCGCCGGCAGCCGTGGCACGCTGGAACTCGTCAATACCGGGCTGATCTGGGGCGGGAGCTTTGCCTTCGAGGCGACGTCGAGCATATCCAGCAGGATCACCAACCGCGGCGAGATGCGTGGCGGAGTAAGGGCCAGCGACAAGGCCGATTTTCTTGACAATGTCGGCGGCAAGATCACTGGGCAGATCAACTTGTATGACGGAAATGATACACTGCGTCCGGGGGCAAATATCGAGAATGTCCTTGGCGGCGGCGACATCGATCTGCTCGATTTCTCCAATTCGGGGGCGGTGAAGGTCTATCTGATGGACGCGGCCTCCAATACCGGGGCGGCGGCGGGCGACACCTATGGTGGGTTTGAAAATATCACCGGATCGCTGACTGGTGCCGATCTGTTGCAGGGCGACGATCTGGGCAATCTGCTGAACGGGCAGGGCGGCAATGACACGCTGCAGGGCATGGGCGGCGTCGACAATCTGCTGGGCGGTGCCGGCGACGATTTGCTGGATGGTGGTTCCGGGGCGGACCGGCTGGATGGCGGGGCCGGCAATGACCGCTATATCGTCGATACCGGCGGCGATATGGTGATCGAGGCCGCAGGCGGTGGGTATGATCTGGTGCAGACCTGGGTGAACCTGATGCTGGTCGCCAATATCGAGGCCGGCACGATTCTGTCCAATACCAGCCGTGCGCTGACCGGCAACACGCTGAACAACCTGCTGACCGGCGCGGCAGGGAACGATACGCTGAATGGCGTTGCGGGCAATGATACGCTGAAAGGCCTGCTTGGCAATGACCGGCTGGATGGCGGGGTAGGCAAGGACAGTCTGGATGGCGGTGCAGGCAACGATCGGCTGATCGGCGGCGCGGGGGCCGATACCTTGACCGGCGGGGCCGGGGCTGACCGTTTTGTCTTTACCGCGCGCACCGACAAAGGCGATGTCATCACCGATTTCGTGCGGGGGCAGGACAAGATCGAGATCGCGGCCTCGGCCTTTGATCCGACGATGGCCACAGGCACACTCGCCTCCAAGCATTTCGTCTCGCGGGCGGATAACCAGGCGCAGGACGGCAATGACCGCTTCATCTTCCGCACCACCGATGACACGCTCTGGTTTGACAGCAATGGCAATCGCAAGGGCGGGCTGATTCTGCTGGCCGATTTCAGCACCGACCTGTCCCTGAGCGCGTCGGATATCATCATCAGCTAGGCATAACGAAAAAGGCCGGATGCAAGATCCGGCCTTGGTCCACTCATATCGCGATGCCCCGGTTCATATACCTCAGGCGGCGCGGCCATAGACCGTTTCATAGGCGATGCGATGCGCGTCGCCCGGATAGATATTGAGGTCCAGCGCCACATCCAGCGGCATACGCGCGATCTCGTCACGGGTGCGGACAAAGCGGGCGCGTTTATCGGCCGCAGATTTCAGTCGCTCGATCAGATTGGTCATTTTTCTTTCCTTTCCACGTTCAGTGGCATCCTGGGCCAGACCGGCCCGGGGCAGCGGGGCGTATCCCCGTCCGCATGGGACAGATGGTGCATTGTGCTTGCGCTAACAATATGGGCGCGCGCAATGCCGCGATGCAGAAACCGCATGGCTGACAGCAGAACGGGCGCCCCAGGGGGCGCCCGTGACCGGCCGTTACGGCCGATATCAGATCAGCTTGCCCATGGCGACTGCGGTATCCGCCATCCGGTTGGAGAAGCCCCATTCATTGTCATACCAGGTCAGGATCGACACAAAGGTGCCGTCCATTACCTTGGTCTGATCCATGTGGAAGATCGAGGAATGCGGGTCATGGTTGAAGTCGACCGAGACATTCTTGAACTTGGTATAGCCCAGAATGCCCTTGAGCGGGCCGTCTGCTGCCGCCTGGATCGCGGCATTCACCTCTTCGACCGAGGTGGCGCGCTTGGCGATGAACTTCAGATCCACGACCGAGACATTCGGCGTCGGCACACGGATCGCAAATCCGTCCAGCTTGCCCTTCAGTTCCGGCAGCACCAGACCCACGGCCTTGGCCGCCCCGGTCGAGGTCGGGATCATGCTGAGTGCGGCGGCGCGGCCGCGATAGAGATCCTTGTGCATGGTGTCCAGCGTGGGCTGGTCGCCAGTATAGGAATGGATCGTGGTCATCATGCCTTTTTCGATGCCGATCGCGGCATTCAGCACCGAGGCTACCGGGCTGAGGCAGTTGGTCGTGCAGGAGGCGTTTGAGACGACGATGTCATCCTTGGTCAGCGTGTTGTGGTTCACGCCATAGACGATGGTCTTGTCAGCACCGTCGCCGGGGGCCGAGATCAGCACTCGCTTGGAGCCGTTCTCAAGGTGGGCCGCGCATTTTTCCTTGCTGGTGAAGATGCCGGTGCATTCCATCACCACATCGACATCGCCCCAGGGCAGATCGGCCGGGTTGCGCAGCGCGGTGACCCGCATCGGGCCACGGCCGACATCAATCCAGTCTTCGCCGGTGGTCACCTCGACCGGGAAACGGCCATGCACGCTGTCAAAACGCAGCAGATGGGCGTTGGTTTCGACCGGGCCAAGGTCATTGATCGCGATCACCTGAATATCGGTGCGCCCCGATTCGATGATGCCGCGCAGCACATTGCGCCCGATCCTGCCGAATCCGTTGATTGCCACTTTGACGGTCATGTCTGCCTCCTGAGCCATGCACAAAGCTGCCCGCGACTCGCGTGGGCGCTGCTAGCGCTAACATCGCCGGAACGGCACAAAATGCAACTGAAATTCGCGCCGTCAGCGCCAGAATATCAGATATTCGCTCAGATCAAGGATTTTGCGGCCCAGAAACAGAATGGCCTCCCCGCCATTGGCGAGAAGGTCCAGCGCGCAAAGCGCGAAGATGATTGCGGCAAGCGTGAATGCAACGCGATCCGGCACGTCCCCTCCGGTTACTGGAGAAGCCGCCCCATCGCACCGGCCACATCGGCCATCCGGCAGGAGAAGCCCCATTCATTGTCATACCAGGCCAGCACGCGGACGGTGCGCCCGCCCACGACCTTGGTCTGGTCCGGGGCAAAGATAGACGATTGCGGCGTATGATTGAAGTCGATCGAGACCTTGGGCTCCGGGTCATAGGCCAGAACCATGCCCATATAGCCGGCAGCGGCTTCGCGCACGATCTCGTTCACGTCCTGGACGGTGACGTCCTTGGAGGCGACGAAGGTCAGATCGACCGCCGAGACATTCGGGGTCGGCACGCGGATGGCGGAACCATCCAGCTTGCCCTTCAGCTCGGGCAGCACTTCGCCGATGGCCTTGGCCGCGCCGGTCGAGGTGGGGATCATCGCCATTGCGGCGGCGCGGGCGCGATACAGATCCTTGTGGCGACGGTCCAGTGTGGGCTGATCGCCGGTATAGGAATGGATCGTGGTCATGATGCCGGATTCGATGCCGATGGCATCATTCAGCACCTTTGCCAGCGGGGCCAGGCAATTGGTGGTGCAGGAGCCGTTGGAGACGACAAGGTGATCCAGGCTCAGCTGGCGGTGGTTGACCCCATAGACCACGGTCTTGTCGGCATTCTTGGCGGGTGCCGAGACCAGAACGCGCTTGGCACCGCGCCCCAGATGGACGGCAGCCTTGTCGCGGTCATTGAACTTGCCGGTGCATTCCAGCACGACATCGACGCCTTCCCAATCCAGCTCTTCCGGGTTGTAGGTCGACATCACCCGGATCGGGCCGCGACCCAGATCGATGGTGTTGCCGTCCAGTTTCACCGTGCCGGGGAAGCGGCCATGGACCGAATCATATTTCAGCAGATGGGCGTTGGTCTCAATAGGGCCGGTTGCGTTGATCGCCACGACCTGCACGTCATTGCGGGCCGATTCCGCGATATGGGCCAGAGTGCAGCGCCCGATGCGGCCAAAGCCATTGATGCCGATGGTGATGGTCATGTCTCGCGTCTCCGTCTGGTCAGCCCCGCTACAAGGGCGGCTATAGCCCGACGGGGCGGATGCGCAAAGGATAAAAGCGACGTATTTTCATGATGTTAGCGAAAACATGAGGTGTTTTCGCTAACATGCCGCGATCCAAACCATCTTTTCGCCGCACTGCGGCTCGGATAGTCTCTGCGCAACAGGTTCAAGGGGTGAACGGATGAGTGGATTGCTGGCGCTGCTCGATGATGTGGCGGCGATTGCGAAAATGGCAGCGGCCTCGGTCGATGATGTGGCGGCGGCGGCGGCCAAGGCCGGGTCCAAAGCCGCAGGCGTCGTGATCGATGATGCGGCGGTGACACCGAAATATGTGCATGGCTTCGCGGCGGAACGCGAATTGCCGATCATCTGGAAGATCGCGCGCGGCAGTCTGAAGAACAAGCTGATCATCCTGCTGCCGGGCCTGCTGGCGCTGAACTACTTTGCGCCGGTGGTGATTACGCCGCTTTTGATGCTTGGGGGTGCCTATCTGTGCTTTGAGGGGGCAGAGAAGGTGGTTCACGCCTTTGCCCCCCATGCCGATGCCGCCGTGGCCGAGGATTTCGACACCAGGGATTCCGCGCATCTGGAAGAGGAAAAGGTCGCAGGGGCCATCAAGACCGACTTCATCCTTTCGGCCGAGATCATGACCATCGCCCTGTCGGCGATCCCGGAAAGCACGCTGTGGATGGAGGCGATCACACTGGCCGTCGTTGGCACGCTGATCACGGCGGTGGTTTACGGGGCCGTGGCGCTGATCGTGAAGATGGATGATGTCGGCCTGCATCTTGCCGGGCGCGCAAATGGCTCGGCGCAGGCGGTCGGGCGTGGGTTGGTGGTGGCGATGCCGAAACTCATGGCCTTCCTGTCCACGGTCGGCACGCTGGCCATGCTGTGGGTTGGTGGCAATATCGTGGTGCATGGGTTGCATGGGCTCGGCCTGCACGAGCCTTACAGCACCATTCATCACTGGGCCGAACTGGCCGCCCATAATATGCCGGCCAGCTTGCAAGGCTTTGTCACCTGGCTGGTTACGGCGATCTGTGATGGCATCCTTGGCCTGATCCTGGGCGTGCTGCTGATCCCGGTCGCCACGCGGGTGATTGGTCCGATGATTGCCAAGGTCACCGGCAAGCAGGCGGCGCATTGATCCAGACAAGCGCGGTGGATCCCATCTGCCGCGCGCCTTATCGCATGAAGCGGTAGGTCAGCCAGAACGCGATCAGGGCGACACAGGCGGCGGATCCGAAGATCACCCCGGATTGGATGGCATCGCTGCATTGGATGCCCGGACAGTGATCGCGGCTGTCAGTGATGGCCGCCGCTGCAAGCAGCCCCGAGGCGATGGCGATGAAGGTCATGGCGATCAGGCAGAAGATCCGGATCACGCGCATCGTTTTCTTGCCCATCTTGCCGAACAGACCATCACCATAAGGAAAAGGGCCGCATCACGCGGCCCTTTCCGATTTTTCGACGAAAAATCGCGGCTCAGAGCAGCGCCTTGGCCTTGGCGACAGTGGCCTCTGCGGTGATGCCGAATTCGGTATAAAGCCGCTCTGCCGGGGCGGAGGCACCGAAGGACGACATGCCGACGAAATCGGCTTTGGCTTCGCGCCCACGCTCACCCAGCAGCCAACGATCCCAGCCCTGACGCACGCCCGCCTCGATGGCGATGCGCACCGGACCTGCGGGCAGCACCTTCTTGCGATAGGCCTCATCCTGTTCGGCGAACAGTTCCATACAGGGGACCGAGACGACACGGGTGCCGATGCCCTCGGCCTCCAGCGCCTCGCGGGCCTTCAGCGCGATCTCGACCTCGGTGCCGGTCGCCATCAGGATGACCTGACGCTTGCCGGTGGCCTCGGCCAGAACATAGGCGCCCTTGGCGGTCAGGTTCTGGTTGCTATGCGTCAGACGGACCGCTGCCACACCCTGACGGCTGAGCGCCATCACCGAAGGCGTGGTCTTGGTCGACAGCGCCAGTTCCCAGGCCTCGGCGGTTTCCACCAGATCAGCGGGGCGGAACACCCAGGTGTTCGGCGTGGCACGGCTGATCGCCAGATGTTCGACCGGCTGGTGGGTCGGGCCATCTTCGCCCAGACCGATGCTGTCATGGGTCATCACATAGACGACCGGCACCTGCATCAGCGCCGACAGACGCATCGAGGGGCGGGCATAGTCGGTGAAACACATGAAGGTGCCAGAATAGGGGCGCACCCCGCCATGCAGCACCATGCCGTTCATCGCGGCAGCCATGCCATGCTCACGGATACCCCAATAGACGTAGCGCCCTTTGCGGTTCAGCGGATCGAACACGCCCAGATCGGCGGTCTTGGTGTTGTTGGAGCCGGTGAGGTCGGCCGAGCCGCCAATGGTTTCCGGCATCACCGGGTTCACCGCGGCCAGCACCAGTTCCGAAGCCGAGCGGGTCGCGAGTTTCTTCGGCGTCTCGGTCGCGGCTTTTTTCACGCCACGGATGGCCGAGGCCAGCTTGGCGGGCGCATCCAGCGCGAAGATGCGCTTGAACTCGGCCTGTTTGCCTTGCGGCAGGGTGGCCATGCGCGAGTCCCATTCACGACGGGTCGCAACGCCCCGTTCGCCAATCGCCTCCCAGGCCGATTTCACATCGGCGGGAATGTCGAAGGGGCCATGGGTCCAGCCGTAAGCGGCACGGGTATCGGCGATCAGCTGCTTGTCGGTCAGCGCGCCATGACCCTTGGAGGTGTCCTGCGCCGAGGAACCAAGCGCGATATGGGTCTTGCAGGCGATCAGCGCCGGGCGGGGCGAGCGTTTGGCCTTGTCCAGCGCCGCGTCGATCTCGACCGGGTCATGGCCGTCACATTCGAACACATCCCAGCCCGAGGCGGCAAAACGTGCCTTCTGGTCGGTGATATCCGACAGTTCGACCTTGCCGTCGATGGTGATGCCGTTGTTGTCCCACAGCACGATCAGGCGCGACAGCTGGTGTTTGCCGGCGATGCCGATGGCCTCCTGGCTCACGCCTTCCATCAGGCAGCCATCGCCCGCGATGACATAGGTGTAGTGATCCATCACCTTGGCCCCCCAGCGGGCGCGCAGCGATTCCTCGGCCATGGCAAAGCCCACGGCGTTGGAGATGCCTTGCCCCAGCGGGCCGGTGGTGGTTTCCACCCCTTCCAGATGGCCATATTCCGGGTGGCCCGCCGTGCGCGCGCCCCATTGGCGGAAGTTCTTCAGCTCGTCCAACGTGGCCTGCTTGTAACCCGTCAGGTGCAACAGGCTATAGATCAGCATCGAGCCATGGCCCGCCGACAGGATGAACCGATCGCGGTTCGGCCATTTCGGATCGGTCGGGTCGAAATTGAGGTGCTTTTCAAACAGCACGGTGGCCACATCGGCCATGCCCATCGGCATCCCGGAATGGCCGGAATTGGCGGCGGCCACGGCATCCAGGGTCAGAACGCGGATGGCGCAGGCTTTCTTCCAGTGGTCGGGGTGCTGTTCACGCAGGCTGGCAATATCCAAGACGGCGATCCTTCTCAATGACGGGCTCTCGATCCGTGTCCTAGCAGCCCCGCCGCCAAGATCAAGCGCGGGCGCAACGCATGGGCGTGGAAAGGCGGGGGAAAACGCCCATTGGGGGGCGCAATCCCGCCAATCTTTGCGTTAAGATCGATTTTGACCCGGTTTCGACGATTCGGGGCGCTTGTGGCCCTTGCGTTCCGGCGCGAGTATAGGGGCAAGGCGTGCGCAGGATCGCGGCCCGGGAAAGAAGCAGACCAAAGGCAAAAAGCATGACGGAATTGGCAGAGCTGGAACGCAGGATCGTCGCGGCGCTCGGGCGGATTGATGCCGGGCTGGACCGCTGGCAGGATCTGCGCCGCCAGGCCGCCGCGGTGCCTGCTGCCGCAGAGGCCGTGCCAGAGGAAGAGGTCGGGGCCGATGCCGAGGCTTTCGATACCGGCCTTGCCGTCGATCTGGCTGCTGCCCAGGCCACCATCGCCCGTCTTGAGGGCGAGTTGGAGGCCGAGCGGCGCAGCAATACCCAGCTGACCGACCGGGTCCGCAGCCTTAAGCAGCGCGAAAGCCGCAACGAGGCCGGGCTGGAGGCGCGGATCGAACAGCTGACCAAGCAGCTTGATGTGCAGGGGCTGGAACTGCATCGCTTGCGCAAGGGCACGATCCAGCTGCGCGAGGCGCTGCGCGTGCTGCGCGAGGCCTCGGAGGCGGGCACGATCGATGCCGCCATGATCAACAAGGCCCTGCTGGCCGAGCTGGAGGCGCTGCGCGCCGCCCGGTCGTCCGAGACGGTGGAGCTGGAAGAGATCATCGCGGAACTGACGACACTGATCGGGAAGGAGGCCGAGGATGCCTGAACTGGATGTCACCATCGGCGGGCGGGTCTTTCAGGTGGCCTGCCAGCCCGGCGAGGAACATTATCTGCGCGCCGCGGCCGCCATGCTGGATGCCGAGGCGGCACCAGTGGTTGCGCAGATGGGCCGCATTCCCGAAAGCCGGATGCTCTTGATGGCGGGGCTGATGCTGGCCGACAAGACCGCAGGGCAAGAGGATGAGCTGCGCCTCTTGCGCGCCCGCATCACCGAGCTGGAGGCACAAGGCACGCCCGCGCCGCAGCGGATCGAGGTGCCGGTCATCCCGCCGCAGGTCGGCGAAACGCTGGCCGATTTGGCCGCCCGGGCCGAAGCCCTGGCCAACCGGCTGGAAGAGGATCTGGTCTGACTTGCGGCCAGACGCAGATGCAAAAGATCGGGATGCCTCTGTTTCCGGCCCCATCATGATGCGGTCAGGTGCCGACTTCGAAGAGAAGCAAGGCACCTGCCGGGATTAACCGCATATGAGGTTGAGGGCGCTCATGAAGCAAAGATCAGCCTGCGGCAAAAGCCGCCGCCGGTTGGTTTGAGCCCATTGCGGTCTTTCGTCCCCCAATATGTTACTGTGTCGAGAGTCGGACACAGTGAGGAGGACGGGAAGATGGGAGGAGCGGGTGCTGGTGCAGCCAGTTTTCTTTTTGCGGGGATTATGATTGTGTCGCCGCTGGCCTGTCTGATCGCCGCCTTAATATCATGGATCCTGGTCTTGCCTAAATGGACCATTGCTGCATTTGGTCTCTTTTTCACCTCTTGTGCCCTACATCTCATCATGTGGAATGTTGAACCAGAAGGCATTGTGAGCCTGATCGCGTTTTCAGGTGGTTTCGCAATCTCTGTCGTTGCGCTGGCAATGATACCTGTTGCGCTGGCCGCCAGAATTGGCGCTTTGATCTTCGCTGTGGTGGGAGGAAAGCAAGAGCGCCGTTCCCATCCGGAAACCGGCGACTGACCGCTCCGTCCCGCATAGCAGACATCGACCTCATCAGAAGCCATTATATGCATCATCCCAAAACAGAAAAAGCCCGCCATCCGGCGGGCTATTCTATTCCGGAGCAAGGCCTGCGCCGAAGGTCAGGCGTTGGCTTCGCGGATCTTGTCCGCCGCTTCCTTGTTGAAGGCGATGCCATTGCTTTCAAACAGCGTGTCCAGCTCGCCCGAGATGGTCATTTCGGTCACGATATCGCAGCCGCCGACAAACTCGCCCTTCACATAAAGCTGCGGGATGGTTGGCCAGTCGGAGAAATCCTTGATGCCCTGACGGATCTCGGCATCGGCCAGCACGTTCACATCGGCATATTCCACGCCCATGTAATTGAGAATGCCAGCCACGCGGGACGAGAACCCGCATTGCGGCATCATCTTGGTGCCCTTCATGAAAAGCACCACGTCATTGGTGGTGACGGTTTCGCGGATCATATCCTGCGCGCTCATGTCCGTTTTTCCCTTTCGGCTCTCCAGCGGGCGATCCGGCGCTGCCGCGTCCAGCCCCCGCTGCCATATTTGATGAAAAGCACCAATTCCCGGCAAATGTCCAGCACCAGCAAGGCGCGGATCATGGCGTCGATGGCCCGCAGAAGGGTCAGAAAGCTGCGCCAGATCAGGTCTGCCGGATCGCTCAGCGGTTACTCCGGCGCCTTGGTGGTCAGGGCCAGCGCGTGCAATTCGCCATGCGCCCCGTCCATCTTGCCCTTCAGGCTGGCATAGACCGCGCGCTGCTGCTGAACGCGGTTCATGCCCTTGAAACTGGCGTCGATGACCTCGGCCGCCCAATGGTTGCCGTCCCCGGCAAGGTCGGTAATGGTGATCTGCGCCTGCGGGAATGTTTCCCGGATCAGGGCCTCGATATCCTTGCCTTCCATCGGCATGTGATGGCCTCCTCGTGCTTTGTCTTCAATCTAGGCTGCCTGAATGCGCCCCGCAAGGCGGTGCGATCAATCCGGGTCGGCCCTAGACCGGGCCTGCCTGCATCGCGCGCCATTCGCGGGCCAGCAGCGCGAAGAAGACGCAATCGACCCATTGCCCGTCCTCGCGCTGCCAGCATTCACGCCAGCAGCCTTCGCGCACAAAGCCTGCCGCCTGAAAGAAGCGTAGGGCGCGCGCATTGTCGGCGGTGCAATCGAGGCCAAGGCGATGGCCGCCCCGGTGATCGAAAACCTCGATCAGCAGGGCCGCCAGAAACGGACGGCCAAAGCCAAGGCGACCAGACGCGCGGGGGAGAGTGGCAAATTCCCGCAACCCCCAGGCGCGCGGCAACCATTCGGCCAGCAGGGCGAACCCCGCCGGGCCATCATCATGATCCTGCCAAAGCAGCAGATTGCCTTCCGCAATCGCGGCTTCGATCTGGCCATCAATGGGCGGATCGAGAAAGGGTCGGTTGGCCTCGCCCGTCCAGAGATCACGGATGAAAGCCGCATCTTCGGGCCGGGCGGGGCGGATCATCCCTCGATAGCGGCGGCAAAGGCACCGCGATAGAGCGCGGACAGACCAGCCAGTTCGGCGCTGTCTGCGCCGAAGCTGACATTGTTGCCGCCGAACCGACCCACACGCAGCACCGGCACGCCGGTGGTCAGGGCCGCGGCCTCGATGGCCTCGGCACCCGCTGCAGAAACGGCCAGCAGATAGCGCGCCTGGTCTTCGCCAAACAGCGTCGGGATATCGTCCGCATCCAGGCTGACGCCCAGACCCGCGCCTTCGGCCATTTCGAAGGCTGCAAGCGCCAGACCGCCATCGCCCAGATCGGTCGCCGCGCGCACCGATTTGCGGATGCTGCGCAGGAAATCGCCGTGGCGTTTCTCGGCCGCCAGATCGACGGAGGGCGCATCGCCCGTCTCGATCCCGAAGGCCTCGGCCAGAAGGGCGGATTGCCCCAGATGCCCGAAGGTCTCGCCGATCAACAGGGCGATATCACCGGCAACCGGCTGGCCCGCGATCAGATCGTCGATGTTTTCCAGAAGACCCACGGCGCCAATGGTCGGCGTGGGCAGAATGGCAGAGCCATCGGTCTCGTTGTAAAGCGAGACATTCCCCGACACGATGGGCATTTCCAGTGCCGCCACCGCCGCACCGATGCCTTTGATGGCCCCGACGAACTGGCCCATGATTTCGGGCTTTTCGGGATTGCCGAAATTCAGGTTGTCGGTGGTGGCCAGCGGCAGCGCGCCGACAGCCGTCAGGTTGCGATAGGCCTCTGCCACCGCCTGTTTGCCACCCTCGAACGGGTTGGCCTTCACATAGCGCGGCGTCACGTCCGAGGTGAAGGCAAGCGCCTTGCTGGTGCCATGCACGCGCACCACACCGGCGGCAAGGCCGGGGCGCATCAGCGTGTCAGCGCCGACCTGGCTGTCATATTGCTCCCAGACCCAGGCTTTATGCGCATGGGTCGGGCTGCCGATCAGGGCGCGCAGCGCGTCGATGGCACCAATGGCGGGCACATCGCCCAAGGGTCCAGCGGCGGGCGTCTCGACCCAGGGGCGATCATATTCCGGTGCCGAAGACGACAGTTTCGACAGCGGCAGATCAGCTTTCACCTCGCCACCCAGCAGGATCAGGAAACGATCCTCGGGGATGGTTTCGCCGACAATGGCGAAATCGAGGTCCCATTTTTCAAAGATCGCGCGCGCCTCTGCCTCTTTCTCGGGCTTCAACACCATGAGCATCCGCTCCTGGCTTTCCGACAGCATCATCTCATAGGCGGTCATCGCCGCTTCGCGCTGCGGCACCGCATCCAGGTTCAGACGGATGCCGAGGCCGCCTTTGTCGCCCATCTCCACCGCCGAACAGGTCAGGCCCGCAGCCCCCATATCCTGGATGGAGATGACCGCACCGGAGCCCATCAGTTCAAGCGAGGCTTCCAGCAGGCGCTTTTCGGTGAAGGGGTCGCCAACCTGCACGGTCGGGCGCTTTTCCTCGATCGTGTCGTCGAACTCGGCCGAGGCCATGGTCGCGCCGCCGACGCCATCGCGGCCGGTCTTGGCCCCAAGATAGACAACCGGCATCCCGACGCCCGAAGCCACCGAATAGAAGATCTTGTCGCTATCCGCGATGCCCGCCGCAAAGGCGTTCACAAGGCAGTTGCCGTTATAGCTGCGATGGAAGCGGACCTCGCCGCCGACTGTGGGCACGCCAAAGGCATTGCCATAAGCCCCGATGCCTTCGACCACGCCCTTGACCAAGTGCGCGGTCTTGGGATGCGAGGGCAGGCCGAAACTCAGCGCGTTCATCGCGGCGATCGGGCGCGCGCCCATGGTGAACACATCGCGCAGGATGCCGCCGACGCCGGTCGCGGCACCCTGATGCGGCTCGATGTAAGAGGGGTGGTTATGGCTTTCCATCTTGAAGATGACGGCTTGTCCGTCGCCGATATCGACGACGCCCGCATTCTCGCCCGGGCCGCAGATCACTTGCGGGCCGGTGGTCGGCAGGGTGCGCAGCCATTTCTTCGAGGATTTATACGAGCAATGCTCGTTCCACATCGCCGAGAAGATGCCCAGTTCGGTGAAGGTGGGCTCGCGCCCGATGATGTCCAGGATGCGCTGGTATTCATCGGGTTTCAGGCCATGCGAAGCGATCAGCTCGGGGGTGATTGCGGGTTCAGTCATGGCCATGCCTCATCCGTTGATGCCTTGCGCGCCCGTTTAGGCCAAAGCCCCGCAAAGGGAAAGGCCGATGCCGCGTGGCGGCGCAAGATTTCCTGAGGTTGCCTGATGCGCGGATATGGGGCGATTCCCGTCACGACGCTTTCGGCAGCGCCCCGCAGTCGGGCAGGCGCGGCCTTTCGCTGCCGCATCGATGGGCAGGAAAAGAAAATGCCCCCCGAAACCAAAAAAAAGGCCGAGCAGAAGCTCGGCCCAAGTCCAACAGGGAGGTATGAAGTCGGCAAGAGAGAAACTCGATCACCGCCTTCGAGGTGGGATTTAGGCTTGCGCGCGGCTTGGCGCAAGCCTCAACATGCTGCAAGCGCAGCATGGCCGTCATGCGCTGTGTGCATGGCTGTGCGCGCCGTTTTGGCAAGATGCTGAAAATACATGCTATTTGTGAAGTGAAGGGGCAGGGCGGCCTTGTCGGCCCGACGCCGAAGGGCGGGCGTCTGCGACCAATGTCTAAGACGTGCTTCACCGGGTCTGACAGCAAAACGCCGCCCTGCTGATGCGGGCGGCGTCGATGGGTGGGGCAAGGCCGGCCCGGCAAGGCAAGCCGGACGTCTCAGGCGGGGTTCTGCTTGCGGAACTGGAAAATCTCTTCGGTCACGAAATCGCGGAATGCCGAGACGCGCTTGGAATGGCGCAGCTCTTCAGGATAGGCGAGGAAAACCGGCACCTCGGTCGACTCGATCTCGGGCAACACGCGCACCAGATGCGGCACGTCTTCGGTAACATAATCCGGCAGCACACCGATGCCGACATGGTTCAAGACACCCTGCAGCACCCCGAAATAGTTGTTCACCGTCAGGGTGGAAGGGATGTCATGGCTCATCAGTTGCGCGACCAGTAGCGCGCCGGCCGCGACCTGCGGGGTTCCGGCGTGCTGGCAGATCAGCCGGTGCTGGCTGAAATCCTCCATCGTGACGGGGGTGCCATGCTCGGCCAGATATTCGGGCGAGGCGAACATCCGCATCCGGATATTCATCAGGCGGCGGCGGATCAGATCGGCCTGCGAGGGTTCCTTCATGCGGATCGCCACATCGGCCTCGCGCATCGGCAGATCCAGCACCCGCTCTTCCAGCATGAGGTCAATCTTCAGGGCCGGATATTTGCGATAGAGCTTGGCCAGACGCGGCGTGAGCCACAGTGTGCCAAAGCCCGTGGTCGTGGTCACGCGCAACTCGCCAAAGACCTCATCCTCGCTGTCGCGGATGCGGGCGGCGGTCGCGTCCAGCCGTTTTGCCATGGATGTGGTGGCGTCAAACAGCAATTCTCCCTGTTCGGTGAGAATCAGTCCGCGTGCGTGGCGGTGGAACAGTGTGACATTGAGGCTTTCCTCAAGCGCGCGGATCTGTCGCGAAACCGCCGATTGGCTGAGATGCAGCGTATCACCCGCATGGGTAAGACTGCCCGCATCCGCCACCGCGTGAAATATTCTGAGCTTGTCCCAATCCATCACGAAACTCTGCGCCTGTTTTTGTATCGCTAACATTTCTGGGCTTAAATAGTCACATATTTATGCGGGTAAATGGCTATTGTCGCATTTTTCCCTCTTTGTAGGTCAGCATTTTTGACCTACCATCCTGTCATGTTCGTTTTGCAATGGGAGGTGCACAATGGGCAGGCAAGATGTGATCCGTGAAGGCGTGTCGCTTTCGGATCGTTATGACCTGACAAAATCGCCGGTTCTGTTGAATGGCACCCAGGCCCTTGTGCGGCTGATGCTGATGCAGCGGGCGCGCGATCAGGCGGCAGGCCTTGATACGGCGGGCTATTGCACCGGCTATCGCGGCTCGCCGCTGGGGGCGGTCGATCTGACGATGAGCAAATCGGCGCGCGAATTGCAGGCGGCGCAGATCCTGTTCCAGCCCGGTCTCAACGAGGATCTGGCGGCGACCGCGATCTGGGGCAGTCAGCAGGCGGAACTGCGCGGCGAGGGCAAGCATCAAGGGGTCTTCGCGCTGTGGTATGGCAAGGGGCCGGGGGTGGACCGCACCGGCGATGTGATGCGCCATGCCAATATGGCGGGCACCTCGGCATTTGGCGGCGTGCTGATGGCCATGGGCGATGACCATACCGGCGAAAGCTCCACCGTCTTGCATCAGTCGGATTGGGCGATGGTCGATGCCTATATGCCGGTGGTCAGCCCGGCAGGCGTGCAAGAGGTGCTCGATTACGGGCTTTATGGCTGGGCGCTCAGCCGGTTTTCCGGGCTCTGGGTCGGGCTGAAGACCATGAAGGACACGGTAGAGGCGACAGCGGTGGTCGATGGCGACCCGCAGCGAATGCAGTTCGTGACGCCCGAATTTCGGATGCCGCAAGGTGGCTTGAACATCCGCCTTGGCGACACGCCGGTCGCGCAGGAAGCGCGGATGATTGACTATAAACGTTTCGCGGCCGAGGCGTTTTCCCATGCCAACCGCATGGACAAGCGGATCTGGGGGCGGCCTGGGGCCAAGATCGGCTTTGTCGCGGCGGGCAAGAACTGGCTCGATCTCAGCCATGCGCTGTCGCTCTTGGGGATCGATGCCCATGAGGCGGATCGGCTGGGGATCACCACCTACAAGGTCGGGCAGACCTTCCCGCTGGATATGCGCGGCTTTCATGAATGGGCCGAGGGGTTGGAGGTCATTGTTGTCATCGAGGAAAAGCGCAAGCTGATCGAGGTGCAGGTGAAAGAGGCGATCTTTGATGATCGTCGCGGCCGCCGGGTGCTGGGCTGGCGCCATGATCGCACGCGCGAGGAATTGTTCCCGACGCGCTTCGCGCTGGATCCGTTGATGATCGCCGAAAAGCTGGGCCAGATCCTGACCGAAGAAGGCCGCGGGACGGAAGCCGTGAAGGCGGGCCTTGCGCGCATCGCCGAGGCGCGGCGCGCCGACAATGCGCAGGATCTGGCGGCGCGGCTGCCCTATTTCTGTTCGGGCTGCCCGCATAACAGCTCCACCAAGGTGCCGGATGGCAGCCGTGCCTATGCCGGGATCGGCTGCCATTACATGGTGCAATGGATGGACCGCGCGACCACCGGCTTTACCCATATGGGCGGTGAGGGCGTGAACTGGGTTGGCGAGGCGCCATTTTCCAAACGTGACCATGTGTTCCAGAATCTGGGCGATGGCACCTATAACCATTCCGGCGTGCAGGCGATCCGCGCGGCTTTGGCCGCCAATGTGAACATCACCTACAAGATCCTGTTCAATGATGCGGTTGCGATGACCGGCGGGCAGTTCAACGAGGGTGGCCTGACCCCGGACCGTATCGCGCGCGAAGTTCTGGCCATGGGGGTGCGCGAACTGGCCTTGGTGCATGATCCGAAGGAAGGTCTTGATCTGTCGAAGTTTCCCGCCGGGATCAGCCATCATGTCCGCGACGATCTGGAGGCGGTGCAAAAGCATTTGGCGACGGTGCCGGGGGTGACGGTGCTGCTTTATGTGCAGACCTGCGCCGCCGAAAAGCGCCGCCGCCGCAAGAAGGGCAGCTTCCCCGAGATTGACAAACGGGTGTTCATCAACCCGGAGGTCTGTGAGGGCTGCGGCGATTGCGGCGTGCAATCCAACTGCGTCTCGGTCGTGCCGGTGGAAACCGAGCTTGGCCGCAAGCGCGGCATTGACCAGTCCTCCTGCAACAAGGATTTCTCCTGCGTCAGCGGCTTCTGCCCGTCTTTCGTGACGCTGGAAGGGGCGAAGCCGCGCAAATCCTCGGGGCGGGTGCTGGAAATCCCTGATCTGCCGGACCCGGTGCTGCCCGCCATTCGCGGCACACATAACATTGTCATCACCGGGGTGGGCGGCACGGGTGTCGTGACCATCGGCGCGATCCTTGCCATGGCCGCGCATCTGGATGGCAAGGGCGCGGGCATGATGGAAATGGCGGGCCTGGCCCAGAAGGGTGGCGCGGTACATATCCATTGCCGCATCGCGGAAGACCCGGCCGATATCTCGGCCATCCGCGTCGCGGTCGGTGAGGCCGATGCCGTGATCGGTGGCGATCTGGTTGTGACGGCGGGGGCCAAGACCCTTGGCCTGATGACGGGCGGGCGCACGGCGGCGGTGGTCAATGACCATGAGATCGTGACGGGCGAGTTCACCCGCAACACCGAGTTCCGCATTCCGTCAGGGGATCTGCGCATCTCGTTGCAGGCCCGGCTGCGCGACCGGCTGCGCTTTCTCGATACCTCGGAATTTGCGCGCGTCATGCTGGGGGATTCGATCTTTTCCAACATGGTTCTGCTGGGCATGGCCTGGCAGGGCGGGCTGGTGCCGCTGACGCTGCCCGCGCTGCGCGAGGCGGTGCGGCTGAATGGGGCGGGCGTCGAGGCCAATTTGCGCGCCTTCGATCTGGGCCGCTGGGCGCAGGTCTTCCCCGATGAGGCACAGGCCGCACTGGTGCCGATGGCGCGGGTCGCGGTCGATCCGGTGGCCTATCGCGCCGATCAGTTGCGCGCCTATCAGGATGAGGCTTTGGCCGCGCGCTATCTGGCACGGGTGAAACCCGCACCCGAGGCGCTGCGCCTTTCGCTCGCCAAGGGCTATCATAAGCTCCTGGCCTATAAGGATGAATATGAGGTGGCCCGCCTTCATCTGCGCAGCCTTGATCTGGCGCAGGAGCAACTGACCGGCGAGATGCGCCCGGTCTTTCATCTGGCGCCGCCCTTCCTGCCGGGCAAGACCAGCAATGGCCGGCCGAAGAAACGCGCCTTCGGGCCATGGATCCTGCCGCTGTTCAAGCTGCTCTCCAAGATGAAGGGGCTGCGCGGCACGGCGTTTGATCCCTTCGGTCGCACGGCGGAGCGGCGGATGGAACGCGCTCTGATCGCGCAATATGAGGGGGATCTGGATGCGCTCTTGCCGCTGCATCAGCCCGCAACCGAAGCCGCGCTGATCGAGTTGCTGGAACTGCCGCTGACCATCAAGGGCTATGGTCCGGTGAAAGAGGCCAATGCCGAAAAGGCCGCGATCCGGCGTGCAGAGCTGATTGCCGTGATCCGCGCCGGAGGCGACGCCGCCCCGCGTCTGGCCGCCTGACCTTGTCAAACCGCCACCCGTGCGAAAGGTGGCGGTTTTTCCGCAATCCTCAGCCCTGCCCACCTTGACGACAGCCAATCCACTTGTTTGTCCAAACCTCACGATTGATTGCATCAGGCCCGGTTGCGGTGGATTTCCCCCGGGGCCGGGCCTAAAGCCTTTCATGGACGCGCCCCGAGTCGTAAGGTGGCGCAAATGACCCCGGCAGAGGGAGACAGGCATGGCGGTTGGCGTTTTCGATAGCGGGCTTGGTGGCTTGACGGTGCTGGATGCCGTCAGCAAGCGGATGCCCGATACCCCCTTCGTGTATTTCGGCGACAATGCCCATGCGCCTTATGGCGTGCGCACGCATGATGACATCTTCAACCTGACCTGTGCCGCCACCGAACGCCTTTGGGCCGAAGGCTGCGATCTGGTGATCCTGGCCTGCAACACCGCCTCTGCCGCCGCGCTGAAGCGGATGCAGGAAACCTGGCTGCCGCCGAACAAGCGGGTGCTGGGGGTGTTTGTGCCGCTGATTGAGGCGCTGACGGAACGGCAATGGGGCGACAACTCGCCGCCGCGCGCGGTGGCGGTCGAACATGTGGCGCTGTTTGCCACGCCCGCGACGGTGGCAAGCCGCGCCTTCCAGCGCGAGCTGGCCTTCCGCGCCATTGGGGTCGATGTCGAGGCGCAGCCCTGCGGCGGTGTGGTCGATGCGATCGAACAGGGCGACGAGATTTTGGCCGAGGCGCTGGTGCGCAGCCATGTCGAAAGCCTGAAGCGGCGGATGCCCCAGCCGCAGGCCGCAATCCTGGGCTGCACGCATTACCCCTTGATGCAAAAGGCGTTCCAGGATGCGCTTGGACCGCAGGTCAAGGTGTTCAGCCAGGCCAATCTGGTGGCCGAAAGCCTGGCCGATTATCTGGCGCGCCGCCCGGAATTTCTGGGGACCGGCACGCAGTCGAAATTCCTGACCACGGGCGATCCGGATTACGTCTCGTCCAAGGCCACGCAATTCCTGCGCCGCCAGATCGTGTTCGAGGCGGCCTGAGGGGCCGTCTCAAGGCCCCGTTACACGACGATTAGACAGTTGCATCGCGCCCGCTTGCACCGCAAACAGGGCACGACTTCCGGCAAGAAGGGCGGATCATGACAAAGCGCATCGCAATCCTTGGGGCATCCGGTTACACGGGGGCGGAACTCGTTCGCCTGATTGCCAGCCATCCCAATATGCGGATCGTGGCGCTTTCGGCTGACCGCAAGGCCGGGCTGGAAATGGCCGAGGTGTTCCCCTTCCTGCGCCATCTCGATCTGCCGAAACTCTGCAAGATCGACGAGATCGATTTTGCCAATGTTGATCTGGCCTTCTGCGCGCTGCCTCATGCAACCTCGCAGGCGGTCATCAAGGCATTGCCGCGCGATCTGAAAGTGGTGGACCTTTCCGCCGATTTCCGGCTGCGCGATGTGGCGGAATACGCCAAATGGTATGGCCAGCCCCATGCCGCGCCGGAACTGCAGGCCGAGGCCGTCTATGGCCTGACCGAGTTCTATCGCGACGAGATCCGGGGCGCCCGCCTTTGCGCAGGCACCGGCTGCAATGCCGCAACCGGGCAGTTTGCGCTGCGTCCGCTGATCGAGGCCGGGGTGATCGACCTGGACGATATCCTGATGGACCTGAAATGCGGGGTATCCGGGGCAGGGCGGTCGCTGAAGGAAAACCTGCTCCATGCCGAATTGTCGGAAGGGACTTACGCCTATTCCGCCGGTGGCAAGCATCGGCACCTGGGCGAATTTGATCAGGAATTCAGCAAGATCGCGGGGCGTCCGGTTCTGGTGCAATTCACCCCGCATCTCGCGCCGATGAACCGGGGTATTCTGGCCAGCGTCTATGTGAAGGGCGATGCCAAGGCCTGTTGGGACGCCTTGCAGGCGCGTTATGCGTCCGAGCCCTTCATCGAGGTGCTACCTTTCGGCGCACTCCCCTCGACACGCGATGTGCGCGGTTCCAATTTCTGTCATATCGGCGTGGTGGGCGACCGGATTCCCGGCCGTGCCCTTGTCGTGGCGACGCTGGATAACCTGACCAAAGGCTCGTCGGGGCAGGCGATCCAGAACGCCAATCTGATGCTCGGGCTGGACGAGACCGAGGGGCTGATGCTGGCCCCCGTCTTTCCCTGAGGCCCGGGCAGCAAGCGTGATGCCAGCAGGCCGGAGGTCAAGATGAAGGGTTTGAAAAAGGCACGGCGCGTCCAGATTCTGGCGTTGGCCTTTATTGCCCTTGCCGGATCGACGGCGCTGATCGGCTATGCGATGCGCGATGGCATCAATTTTTATCGTGACCCTTCGCGCATCGTGTCCGAGCCGCCGGCACCGGGCGAGGTCTTCCGTCTGGGCGGTCTGGTCGAGGAAGGCAGTCTTCTGCGCGGTCAGGGCGAGACCGTCACCTTCCGGGTGACAGACGGTGCCGAGACGGTGCCAGTGGCCTTTACTGGTGTGTTGCCGGATCTGTTCAAGGAAGGTCAGGGCATGATCGGCACCGGCGAGATGGTGGGGGGCGTGTTCCACGCCACCGAGATCCTCGCCAAGCATGACGAGACCTATATGCCCAAAGAGGTGATGGAGTCATTGAAGGCGACCGGGGCCTATGTCGATCCGAACGCGCCGGATGCCAGTGGCCATGAGGCGCTGTTGAAGCCCGCTCAGGACAGCTGACGCGCGCCCGGTTTCAGGCCGGTTAACCTGCGGGGCGGAACACTGATCCCTTTCTGTCTGTTGAAAGGGATCAGGATGCCGACTGTCCGCGAAATTGCCGAAGAGATCGTCGCCCGCGAAGGCGGCTATGTGAATGATCCCGATGATCCGGGCGGGGCCACAAATCATGGCGTGACCATCCACACGATGCGTGCCCTTGGCCTTGATCTGGATGGCGATGGCCGGGTGACGCCGGACGATGTGCGCCGGTTGCGCCGCGATCAGGCGGTGGCGATCTTCCTGCGCCATTACTACGAAAAGCCCGGCATCGCGCTGCTGCCCGAAGGATTGCAGGCATCGGTTTTCGACATGCAGGTGAATGCCGGGGCCAATGCGGTGAAGATCCTGCAACGTCTGTTGACCCGGTTGGGCTGGCCACTGGCTGCGGATGGCGCGATCGGCCCCAAAACGGTGCGCGCCTGTGCAGAGGCCGCAACGCGCCTGCCGGATCTTGCTGATCTTTATGGCATGGCGCGGCGCGACTATTACTATGCGCTTGGCGACGCCCGTCCCTCCAGCCGCAAATATTGCCGCAGACGCGATGGCGGCAAGGGCGGCTGGATCACAAGGGCTGAGGCATTCATCAGCCCCGCAAAGCACCTGAGCCTTGCGGCGCATCGCGCACGGGTGGCGGCATGGGGCTGACCCTGCTGGCCGATGCCGCCCGGCTGAAACGGATCGCGGCGATCTTGCAGGAAGGGGCGGACGCACCGCCCTTGCCCGCGGCGCTTGACCTGCTGGCGCGCGCAATCCGGCCGGCCCTTGGCGCGGGCACATTGGCGGCGCTGACCCTCGCCTTTGTCGATCCTGCGCGCTACCTGGCGGGGATGGCGGCACTTGCCGCAACACCCTGGCCGGTGGCGCTTGCCGCTGTTGGCACCATTCTGGTGCAGTTTCTGCGTCTTCCGCCGGGCAAAGACGCCAAAGCCCCCGGCAAGGAGACGGGGTGAACTTGACCCGCCTGCCGCCCTCTGGCAAATGCCGGAGGGTCAGGAAGGACGGACCAGATGAACCTTTTCACCGAATTGCGGACGCTTGTGATTGCCGAGCTTGGCGCGATGACCGAGGCAGGCACCTTGCCGCCCGGTCTGGATTTCACGTCGGTGGCGGTGGAGCCGCCGCGCGATCCGGCCCATGGCGACATGGCGACCAATGCCGCGATGGTGCTGGCCAAGCCCGCAGGCCTTGCGCCGCGCGCGATTGCCGAGGCACTTGCCGCCCGTCTGGCCAATGACCCGCGGATTGCCAGTGCCGAAGTGGCCGGTCCCGGCTTCCTCAATCTGCGGCTGAATGCGGGCGTCTGGCAGGGGCTGGTGCGGGCGGTTCTGACCGCAGGGCTGGACTATGGCCGCTCCGATATCGGGGCAGGATCCAAGGTCAATATCGAATTTGTCAGCGCCAACCCGACCGGCCCGATGCATGTGGGCCATGTGCGCGGTGCCGTGGTGGGCGATGCGCTGTCCAACCTGCTGGCCTTTGCCGGCTGGAATGTGACGCGCGAATATTACATCAATGATGGCGGCGCGCAGGTGAACGTGCTGGCGCGCTCGGCCTTTGAACGCTATCGCGAGGCCAATGGGCTGGAGCCGGAGATCGCCGAAGGCCTTTACCCCGGCGACTACCTGATCCCGGTGGGCGAGGCCTTGAAGGCGAAATACGGCCCAAGCCTGCTGGATCAGCCTGAATCTGTCTGGCTGGATGATGTGCGCGAATTTGCCACCGAACAGATGATGGCGATGATCCGCGAAGATCTGGCCTCTCTTGGCGTGCGGATGGATGTCTATTCCAGCGAGAAGGCGCTTTATGGCACCGGCGAGATCGAGGCCGCGATTGCCGAGCTGCGCAAGGCGGGCCTGATCTATGAAGGCGTGCTGGAACCGCCCAAGGGCAAAACGCCCGAGGATTGGGAACCGCGTGAGCAGACCCTGTTCCGTTCCACCGCGCATGGCGATGATGTGGATCGTCCGGTGATGAAATCGGATGGCAGCTGGACCTATTTCGCGCCCGATATCGCCTATCATTACAACAAGGTGAAACGCGGCTTCGATCAGCTGATCGACATTTTCGGGGCCGATCACGGTGGCTATGTGAAGCGCATGAAGGCGGCGGTCTCGGCGTTGTCGCAGGGCCGCGTGCCGCTGGATATCAAGCTGATCCAGTTGGTGAAGCTGTTCAAGAATGGCGAACCCTTCAAGATGTCAAAGCGCGCCGGCACCTTTGTCACGCTGCGCGACGTGGTGGAGGAGGTGGGCGCCGATGTGACCCGCTTTGTCATGCTGACCCGCAAGAACGACATGGCGCTGGATTTCGACTTTGACAAGGTGATGGAACAGTCGAAGGACAATCCGGTCTTTTATGTGCAATATGCCAATGCCCGGATCAATTCGGTGCTGCGCAAGGCGCGCGAGGCGGGCGTGGCCGTGGATGACGCCACGCTGGCGGGCGCGGACCTGAGCAAACTGGATCACGCGGCGGAACTTGCGCTGGTGGCCAAGCTGGCCGAATGGCCGCGTCTCGTCGAGATTGCTGCGCGCGGGAACGAGCCGCATCGTGTGGCCTTCTATCTCTATGAACTCGCATCCGACCTGCACGGGCTGTGGAATCGCGGCAATGATGAGGTCTCGTTGCGCTTTGTGCAGGAGGATGCGGGCATCACACAGGCGAAAATCGCCCTTGCCCGTTCCGTGGGCGTTGTGATTTGCGCCGGGCTTGCTATTCTGGGTGTCACTCCGGTTGAGGAAATGCGCTAAAAATGGCGCCCCGCCGCGAGGAGCAGGCATTGCGGCCGGGCGATGATGACCCCGGCCGATTGGGGCAGAGCATGGCAGATGTGAATTTTGATCGGTATGCCGGGGGCTACGCGCCCGAAGCACGGCAAGGCCAGCACCAGCGCCCGACCCGCAATGGCGGCGGGCGTCGGGGTGGGGCGGCAGCACAGGGGCGCCGGGCGCTGAACCTGGCCGGGGCGGCGCTGTCGCTGGCGCTGCTGCTCGGGGCAGGCGTCTGGGGCTACAAGATCGCCGTCCGCAATGTGTTGGGGATTCCCGTCATCAAGGCCGCCGAGGGGCCGATGCGCGTAGCGCCGGACAATCCGGGTGGCGAGGTGACGGCGCATCAGGGCCTGTCGGTGAATGATGTGGCCGCCGTTGGCGTGGCCGCGCCCTTGCCGGAAGAGATCGTGCTGGCACCACGCCCGGTCGATCTGGCGGATGAGGATGTGCCTGGTCTTGCGCCAGAGCCGCCCGCGATCCTGATGGCACCGGCTGCGCAGGCCCCGGTCGCGCTGCCCGAGCCCGACGCCTTGGCACAGGATGCAGGCAGCGATCCGCTGACCAGCTTTACCCCGCTGGGAGAGGTTTCGGCCCCGCCGGCTGCCCCGGATATGGCCCAGGACGCAGCCCCGTCTGATGCGCCGGGGGTCCCGGGAACGCAGGCTTCCGCCGATGTTCTGGCGCTGGCCGACAGCATTGCTGCAGGTGTCGCGCCGCTTAGCACCCCGCCAGAGGCTGTCGAGGCCGCACCCGTCGTGACAGGCGGCATCGGCAAGTCGCTGCGTCCACTGGCGCGCCCGCGCAATGTGCCCGCGACTGCCACCGCCACCGATGCGGCGGTCGCTGCGGCGCTTGCGCAAACCGCGCGCGAGGTCGATCCCGCGGCCTTGCCCGCAGGCACGCGGCTGGTGCAGTTCGGTGCCTTTGACAGCGCCGATGAGGCGCGCGCCGCCTGGGACCGTATCTCTGGCCAGTTCGGCGAGTTGATGTCAGGCAAGGGCCGGGTCATTCAGGAAGCCAATAGTGGCGGGCGCACCTTCTACCGCCTGCGCGCCGAAGGCTTCACCGATGAGGCCGATGCCCGCCGCTTCTGCGCGGCGGTCAGCGCCGAAAACACCGATTGCATTCCGGTTGCCCTGCGATGAGCGCGGGTCTTGGGGCCACGATCTTTGGCTGCGAGGGCCCGGTCCTCGGTGCCAGTGAGCGGGCGTTCTTCCGCGAGGCGAACCCTTGGGGCTTCATCATCTTCGCCCGAAATGTCGAGGATCCGGCCCAGCTTTCCCGCCTGACCGCCGATCTGCGCGACAGTGTCGGACGCGATGCGCCGGTGCTGGTCGATCAGGAAGGCGGGCGGGTGCAGCGCCTGCGCGCGCCGCATTGGTCGGAGTTCTTGCCGCCCTTGGATGCCGTGGCCCTTGCGGGCGAACGCGCGGCGCGGATGATGTGGCTGCGCGGCCGCCTTATCGCGGAGGAGCTGCGCGCCGTCGGCATCGACAGCAATTGTGCGCCCTGCCTTGATATTGCGACCGATGCAACCCATCCCTTCCTGCGCAATCGCTGCTACGGCACCGATGCGGCGCAGGTCGCGGTGCTTGGTCGCGCCACAGCGGAGGGGCATCTGGCGGGCGGCGTGTTGCCGGTGATGAAGCATATGCCCGGCCATGGTCGGGCCAATGCCGATACCCATCATGATCTGCCCACCGTCACCGCCTCTGCCGACGCGCTTTGGACGCAGGATTTCGCGCCCTTCCATGCGTTGCGTGACCTGCCGATGGCGATGACCGCGCATATCGTCTTTGCCGCATATGATGACCAGCCCGCGACCTGCAGCCCGGCGATGATGCGCGTCATGCGCGATCAGATCGGCTTTGGCGGGTTGATCATGTCGGATGATCTGAACATGCAGGCGCTGCCCGGGACGCTGGCCGAACGCGCGGCCCTCGCGGTGGCGGCAGGCTGTGATATCGCGCTGCATTGCAAGGGCGATCTGGCCGAGATGCAGGCGGTGGCCGCCGCCGCAGGGCAGATGACGGATGCGGCGCGCGCGCGCGGCGACGCGGCACTGGCCTGCCGCAAGACCGCCGAGCCTGCTGATCTTGCGGCCCTGCGGCGCGAACATGACGCGTTGCTTGCCGCCGTCTCCGTCTGACGCGCATGGCGGATCGCGACTGGATCGACGATCAGAAAGATCAAAGCGTCAGCGAGCGTCTGGCCGCAGAGGCGCTGATCGTCGACGTCGACGGGTTTGAAGGCCCGCTTGACCTCTTGCTCAGCCTGTCGCGCAGCCAGAAGGTAGATCTGCGTCGCATCTCGGTGCTGCAACTGGCCGAGCAATATATGCGTTTTGTGGATCGGGCCAAATTGCTGCGCATCGAATTGGCTGCCGATTATCTGGTGATGGCGGCCTGGCTTGCCTATCTGAAATCGCGGCTGCTGCTGCCGCCTGACCCCAGCGATGAAGGGCCTTCGGCCGAGGATCTGGCAGCACATCTCGCCTTTCAGCTGGAACGCCTGCAGGCCATGCGCGAGGCCGCGGCACGGCTGTTGGCGCGGGATCAGCGCGGCCGTGATTTCTTTGTGCGCGGCCAAAGCGAGCAGATCGTGAAGGCGCGCAAGGTGGTCTATTCCGCCGCGCTGATCGATCTGATGCGCGCCTATGCCCGCATCCGCACCCGCGACGAGTTTCGCCCTTTCGTGATGGACCGCCATGATGTCTTCACCATGGAACAGGCATTGGAGCGGATGCGCAGCCTGATCGGTTATGCGGGCGATTGGTCCGATCTGGAAAGCTGGATGCCCGAGGGCTGGGACGCAGCGCCCATGCGCAAGCGGTCATCAATGGCTGCGCATTTCGCGGCGATCCTTGAAATGGCCAAGCGCGGCCAGATCGAGATCCGGCAGGGCGAGACCTTCGCGCCGATCCAGATCCGCCGCCCGGACCCCGCGCGGGGGGCCGAATGAGCGAGCGCGAGCAAAGCCTGTTCGATGCGCCCCCCATCGCCGAGCAGGAGCGGATGGTGGAGGCGATTCTGTTTGCCAGCACCGAGCCGATGACACTGGCCGAGCTGGAGCGCCGGATGCCGCATGGTTGCGACCCGGCCGAGGCGCTTGCCTATCTGCGCCGCCGCTATGAGGGGCGCGGGGTGCGGGTGGTGCGCGTGGGCGAGGCTTGGGCTTTCCGCACCGCGCCCGATCTTGGCTATCTGATGCAGAAGGAAGTGATCGAGAACCGCAAACTGTCGCGCGCGGCAATCGAGACATTGGCGATCATCGCCTATCACCAGCCGGTGACGCGGGCCGAGATCGAGGAAATTCGCGGCGTCGCGGTCAGCCGTGGGACGGTGGATCAGTTGCTGGAGATGGAATGGATCCGCTTTGGACGGCGGCGCATGACGCCGGGCCGCCCGGTCACCTTCGTGGTGACCGAAGGGTTCCTGGATCATTTCGGGCTGGAATCGGCGCGCGATCTGCCGGGGCTGAAGGATCTGCGGGCAGCGGGCCTCTTGGACAACCGCCCGGCACCGGGCAGCCTTGTGACCAAAGATGATGAAGACGAGGATACGACAGGCCAGAGCGAATTGTTCGAGGAGTAAGGCAATGGATCTTGCAAGAATGGTGCAGCAGATCGGCAATATGCTGTTTCGCCGTGTGGCGCGCCGCATGATGCATCAGCAGATGCAGAAGATGTCCGGCCCCGCCCGCACGCCCGAGGAAAAGGCGCAGGCGCAAAAGGGCAAGGAAATGCAGCGCCGCGCCAACCAGACCGCGCGCTTCCTGCGCAGGCTGGGGCGCTGAGGGCTGGCAAGGCCAAGGCGCGGGATCTAGCCTCCGATTGCGCGTGCTGGGCCCGCTTGACGATCTGGCTCGGACACATGGGCGCTCGGGTGATGTGCCCGATGGGACAGCTGTAGCGTGCGGGTTCGATGGCGTCCAAGGTTGTTCATGGCAAGGTTGTTCATTGGACGCGCTTGTATGTATCCCCGTCAAGCGGGGCATCCAATAACCGCCACTCAAGGCGCGACTTTCCGGCGGCGCAGTAAATCGGTCGCTCAATCCGCCCGGAAATGCTTGGCGAGTTTCAATCCCTGACCCTGATAATTCGACGCAATCCCTGCACCATAAAGCGTCGTGGGCCGCGCGCTCATCCGTTCATAGACCAGGCGCCCCACGACTTGCCCATGTTCCAGCACGAAGGGGGCTTCGTGGCAGCGCACCTCCAGCACCCCGCGTGACCCGGCCCCGCCCGATGCGGAATGGCCAAAGCCCGGATCAAAGAAGCCCGCGTAATGCACGCGGAACTCACCGACCATCGCCAGATAGGGCGCCATTTCGGCGGCATAATCGGGCGGGATCGTCACCGCCTCGCGCGAGACCAGAATGTAGAAGGCACCAGGATCAAGGATGATCCGGCCATCGCGGGCGCGCACCTCCTCCCAAAATTCAGGCGCGGGGTAATGGCCGATCCTGTCCAGATCGATGACGCCGGTATGGGGCTTGGCGCGGTAGCCGACCAGATCACCCGCCTCTGGTTTCAGGTCGACCGAAAAGCCCAGACCTTCGGAGATCCGCGCCACGCCATCCACCAGCGGTTCCTGCCCATGCAGCGCCAGCAGATCGGCATCCGACAGCACCGCCTGACCGCGGCGGAAGCGGATCTGGTTCAGCCGCTGCCCCGCACGCACCAGCACCGAAAAGCTGCGCGGGCAGACCTCGGCATAAAGCGGGCCGCTATAGCCATCCTTGATGCGGTCAAATTCCACCCCGCCATCGGTGATGGTGCGGGTCAGCAGATCCAGCCTGCCGGTGGAGCTTTTGGCATTGGCCACCGCCGTCAGCCCGGCGGGCAGCGCAAGCCGCTCCATCAGCGGGATCACATAGACGCAGCCCTTTTCCAGCACTGCGCCCTCGCGCAGATCCACCCGATGCATCTCGAATTCTTCGATACGTTCCGCCACGCTGCGGCCATGGCCCGCAAGGAACGAGGCCCGCACGCGATAGGCCACGGTGCCAAGGCGCAGATCAAGGCTGGCGGGCTGGATCTGTGCAGGCAGGATGGCAGGATCGGCGCTGATCGCACCTTGGGCGATCAGATTGCGAAGTTCCTGGTCGGGCAGCACTCCGGTCGCGGTCATAGGATGCTCCTGATATGAGAAAAACCCGCCCTGTTGCCAGAAGCGGGTCTTTTTCGATGGTCGGGCCGGTGAGATTCGAACTCACGACCTTCCGCCCCCCAGACGGACGCGCTAACCAGGCTGCGCCACGGCCCGACACTGCGCGGATACATAACGATAATTCCGGCGGGGGCAAGCGACAAAACGCAACCGCCCGCATTATCCGTGCGCCTCACCCGCGGCGCGGATGGTTCAAGGGCTCCAGCCGCGCATGAAGCGCCAGACACCGCGCACGCAGGCCTTTCAGGGCGGCGCGCGTATCTGCATCGCGCGGGCGGGCCATGTTGCGCAAATCCGGGGTGATCCAGGGCCGCTCAGGTGGCAGCGGCGCGGGCGGCGATTCGATGGAAGCTGTGGCCACCGGCGCGGGTTCGGTGGTGACGGGGCCCGAATCGGCACCTGCCTGCGCATTCAGGGCTTGTGCTTCGGAAGTGACGGGTTCAGCCTCAGCCTCAGCCTCAGCCTCAGCCTCAGCCTCAGCCTCAGCCTCAGCCTCAGCCTCAGCCTCAGCCTCAGCCTCAGCCTCAGCCTCAGCC
>NZ_WCHR01000011.1 GCF_008973825.1 Gemmobacter serpentinus
AAAAACGGCTCGAGCCGCGCCATCTGCGCGTCAGCCAGCCAGAATAGATTGCTCATCAGAAGGGTCTCCTGGCCCCCTCTGAATCACCGAACAGCAGCACAATCAATGGGTCCTGACCCTAGGACGATTCCCCATCATGCAGGGTTTCAACCTGCACAGCGGTCGGCTCAAGCCGGTGCATTTCCAGCGGGTCGCCTGCCTCATTGCGCACCACCAGCGCAAAGCCATGACCATGCAAAAGCGCATCCGTAGTGATCTGGACGCGCAGGGCCTCGGCACTGGTCCAAGGGTTCGCTTCATCATGGATCAGGGCATATGCCGGGTGATCCTTGGTGGTTTCGCGGCTGTTGCGGTCATAGACCTTGGCGGGAAGACTGCCCGCCGTTTCCGCGATCAGCGACACCGCGCAGGCGACAGCCGGAACCTTCATGGCAGATCGGGGGCCGATGGAAACACCGGCCCCCGTTCCCGTGATACCGAACAGCGCAAAGGCTTCGGGATCAGTCAGCTTAAAGGACTTTGCTTCCGTTTTACCGAAAGCCAATTTTAAACGCTCAAAAACACTCTGAAACACAAAACACCGGAAATGCTGGCACTCGTTAATATCTCCAGATTCTCACAGGTGGATTCAGGGTTCAAGAGGTTTGTTATGTTATATCGTATTCTGGCAATTGTTCGATCACGGACGCCTTGGCGTTTAGGGTCACATCGCCGTAATTCTCACCCGCAGTTCGCCCGGTATGTCCCTGCATCGCATCAATGACACGGGTATTCAGGCCAAGTTCCATCGCCTGCGTTTTCAGCCGATGCCGCCACCCGTGATTGGGCTGCACCCCATCGGGCCTGATCTCTGACACCCGCAGCCAATCCGCGATCTGATTAGACATGCGCTGCGCCTTCGCGGCGTATCGCTTGGGGTCAGTGCCATTGTGGAAGATAGGCCCGTGCCCTACCCCCTTCACAAACTCCTCAAAGCCCAGGGCGATAATCTGGCGATGTAACGGCACATCACGATAGCCGCCTGCCTTCACCGTGCCCGCATCGGGGGTGATGCGGATTATCAGCCGGTCGCCTTCCTTGCGCACATCCTCGACCCGAAGCTGCGTGATCTCTGACACCCTTGCCCCGGTGAAGGCACAGATGATTGGCACCCATCGCTTTGCGGCGATAGACTGCGGTGTTTCCCGCACCCTGCCAAATTCATCACAATGGGGCTGATAGGACCGGGACGCCTTCAAGACAAAGACCGCCTCGGCATCGGTGTAACCACATTCGCGGCCATAGACCTTTTTCGGCTTCGGCTGTTTCACCGTGGCTGCGACATTCTCAGGCAGGCGTTCGTTCTCAAAGGCCCAGTTCAGCATAGACCGCACTGACGACAGGTAAGCGTCATTCACGGTCTTTGCCGCGAATTTCTTAACCAGCTGGTCGCGCCATTCGATCAGGTTTAGCTTGGTGATCTTGCGCGCGTCATTGTGTTTCAGGAACTTCCGCAGGTTCGCAATCACCGTGGCGTGTCGCTTGCCCCTATCCTTCATGAACCCCGCTTGCGTCCAGCTCAGAACGTAGTCGTCTGACAGCTTCAAGAGGCTCACAGGCTTTTCATGCGGCTCGGGCAGCTTGGCGTTCGTCAACAAGGGGTGGTCAGGTTTGCCGGTGAAGTCGCCTTCATCCCGCTCCGCCACCCGTGCCAGCGCCTCATATTCGGCCACACACAGGGCACGGGCGATCTGCCGCCATTCGTCGGAACCGGGTAGCGCAGTAAGGTTGCCAGCATCGCGGAAACTCTCCAGCCGCTCGCCGATCAGTGCGTTAAGGTCGGCATCCGTCAAACGCCCCGCCATGGCATCGCGCAGGCGCTGCACAAGCACTTCATCCACGAACCCGAAGGAATGGCGAATGTCGTTCCTCAGTTCGTCGTCAAACGCGATGCGCTGGTGATAATGCGAAAGCGCGATCTGATCCGGTGCCAGCGGATAGCGGGCTGGTGCTTTGGTGCTTGGCACCGATGCAACCTGACGCTCGGCCTGTGCGATCTGGTGTTGAAGCTGCGTCACTGCGCCCGGCAGCAACTTCAACGCTTCGCGGTAGTCGCCCCCCGAGCGAGGCGCGCAGTTCGGATTTCCCGACAGCTTTCCGAAGGTCTTTGGGGACAACGAGTCGGGCAAAATAGCGCCCGTCACGGTCCACCAGATGCCGAACTTTGCCTGCCATCACAGCCCCGTTTGTAACGTAAGTTGTAACAGTGAACCGGACAAAGCCCTTGATATGCAGGTGGTTTTTGCAATTTTAATGGGTTAGGTGGTGGGCGGTGAGGGACTCGAACCCCCGACATTCTCGGTGTAAACGAGACGCTCTACCAACTGAGCTAACCGCCCCCGCCGTGATCCCTAATGGATCGGGACCGGGGGCGCAAGTGGCCGTGGTGGGATGGAATGAGGGGTCCCGCAGGACCACCCCCTTCCGAGGCAGGTTCATAGCGAAAGACAGCCGTCGGAAATGACCTGCCGGTTCAGCCTCACCATCCGAGACCGGGTGCTTTTCATTCCTTGTTTTGAGAAACCTTGCCAATGATTGGCCCTGCGATGGCTGCGACAGGACGGATCTGCCCGCCCCGCCTATCGCACCGAGATAAGCCAATCCCAAACGCGGTTCATCGAACCGCCGACCATATCGTCGAAACGCAAAACGCCCCGGAAGATCCGAGGCGTTTCAACGTATTGATGGTGGGCGATAACGGATTTGAACCGCTGACATCTTCGATGTGAACGAAGCGCTCTACCGCTGAGCTAATCGCCCGATGCGGCGGTAATAGCCTCAGTCCTCGGCCTCCGCAACCCCCTCTGGCACATCTTTTTTGTCCGATTTCGCGCCGCCGCCGCGTTTCAGTTTGACGATCAGCATTTCGCCGCTGCCTGCCTCTTTCTGGCGGCTGACCCGGGCCTTGCCGAAGGGCGGCAGGTTCAGTTCCATCCCGTCAGACAACGCGCGGCCCATGGCGGCAAGCGTGGCCTCGACCACCGGCTTGACGAGCTTGGGCTTGGCACCACTGGCCTCGGCAACCTGATCGATCAATGCCTTCAGCTTCAGGCTGTTGGCGGCGGACATCACCTTGATCTCTGGGCCGCCCTGAGACGGGGGCGCGGCAATCGCTGCTGCCTCTGGCGGTGCCGGCTCTGATGCCGGTTTACTGGCAGCCTTGATCGGCTTGGCCTTGGCCATCGGCTTGGCGGCAGCCTTGCGCGCGGGTTTGGGCGCGGCGGGTTTCGCGTCCGAGAGTTTGGTGGCCATCATGCCCTCTTTGTTTCGATGCTGGAAACAACAATAGAGCGGAATGTGCCTGCCGCATAGGGGTTGGGATAGCGGTTGGTGCTGCGGCACGGCCCGGGATTTTTCGCAGCCGCTTGGCCTGCCGCAATCGCTTGGCTTTCTGCCGCTCGGATCTCAGCCCTTGGCTATCTTCCTTTCTTCACTGCGCAACAAAAGGAATGCGCCGCCATGTCGCGGAAGCGCGGCACCGGCGGAGGCCACCGGATTTCAGCGCGAGGACTGCACCGCAGGTTGTCGCCCGCACCGGACACGGGTCGAGATTGTCATCCGCGATGACCGCTTTCACGATTGGCACCACCGGCATTGGGCTCGTTGGTGCGCGCAGTCTGGCGGGGATGATGGGGTTGCGCAGCATTGCCCATCTTTTGCTTCTGCGCCTCTTGCTGCACGTCAAAGCGGGTCTTTTCGGCTTGCGCGTCGAAGCCGGGCTTCTCGGGGCCCGCCTGCTCGCGCTCGGGCTTGTCCAAATCCTGACGGATCATGGCATCCTCCATCTGCAACATTTCCTGTGCAGAACCAACGACAGCCACCGCCAAGGGTTCCACACCGCACGCAGGTGTGAGCGCGGCACGCAATCGCCTGCGCTGAAATGGAAAGGGCGCGGAGTTTCCCCCGCGCCCTGCCCGTCCATGCCTTGGCGCGCAGATCAATGCGCGATCTGACCCGCCTGCGGCTCGTTGTTCTTGCGGGCGGCAGCGGCGGCTTCTTCCGCAGCCTCATCCCATTCCACCGCCTCGGGCTGGCGCACCAGCGCGCGTTCCAGCACTTCGCGCACATGGGTGACCGGGATGATGGTCAGGCCTTCCTTCACATTATCCGGGATCTCCGCCAGATCCTTGGCGTTTTCCTCCGGGATGAGGACGGTCTTGATCCCGCCCCGCAGTGCCGCCAGAAGTTTTTCCTTCAGCCCGCCGATGGCGGTGGCATTACCGCGCAGCGTGACCTCGCCGGTCATGGCGATGTCCTTGCGCACCGGGATCCCGGTCAGGACCGAGACGATGGCCGTCACCATGGCAAGACCTGCCGAAGGGCCGTCCTTGGGGGTCGCCCCATCGGGGACGTGGACATGGATATCGATGGCCTCGAATTTCGGGGGCTTCACCCCGATCTCCGGGCTGACCGAGCGAACATAGCTGGAGGCCGCCTCGATCGATTCCTTCATCACATCGCCCAGTTTCCCGGTCGTCTTCATCCGGCCCTTGCCCGGCAGTTTCAGCGCCTCGATCTGCAACAGATCGCCGCCGACACTGGTCCAGGCCAGACCCGTCACCACACCGACCTGATCCTCTTTCTCGGCCAGACCATAGCGATGGCGCTGCACACCAAGGTAGTCTTCCACCTTGGCCTCATCGACATGCACCGATTTCGCCGTCTTCTTCAGGATCTCGGTCACGGCCTTGCGGGCCAGTTTCGCGATCTCACGCTCCAGATTCCGGACGCCCGCCTCCCGCGTATAGTAGCGGATGACGTGGTTCAGCGCCGCGTCGGTCACCTCGAACTCGCCCTTCTTCAGACCATTCGCCTCGATCTGCTTGGGCAGCAGGTGCTGCCTGGCGATCTCGCGCTTTTCGTCCTCGGTATAGCCGGCCAGAGAAATGATCTCCATCCGGTCCAGAAGCGGCCCGGGCATGTTGTAGCTGTTGGCCGTGGTCAGGAACATCACGTTCGACAGGTCGTATTCCACTTCCATATAGTGGTCGACGAAGGTCGCGTTCTGTTCCGGGTCCAGCACCTCCAGCATCGCGCTGGCCGGATCACCCCGGAAATCCTGCCCCATCTTGTCGATTTCATCGAGCAGGATGAGCGGATTGGTGGTCTTGGCCTTTTTCAGCGCCTGGATGATCTTGCCCGGCATAGAGCCGATATAGGTCCGGCGATGCCCGCGGATCTCGGATTCGTCGCGCACGCCGCCAAGGCTGATGCGGATGAATTCACGCCCCGTCGCCTTGGCAACCGACCGCCCCAGCGAGGTTTTACCGACACCCGGAGGGCCGACAAGGCACAGGATCGGGCCCTTCAGCTTGGCCGAACGGGTCTGCACCGCCAGATATTCGACGATGCGTTCCTTGACCTTTTCCAGACCATGGTGATCGGCATCCAGCACCTTCTGCGCCGCGTTCAGATCTTTCTTCACGCGCGACTTCACGCCCCACGGCACGCCCAACAGCCAGTCAAGGTAGTTGCGCACCACCGTGGCCTCGGCGCTCATCGGCGACATGGATTTGAGCTTTTTCAGCTCGCCCTCCGCCTTTTCGCGCGCCTCTTTCGACAGGTCGGTCTTGCGGATACGCTCTTCCAGTTCGGCCAGTTCGTTCTGGCCGTCCTCGCCATCGCCAAGTTCCTTCTGAATGGCCTTCATCTGCTCATTCAGATAATATTCGCGCTGCGTGCGCTCCATCTGCGATTTCACGCGGGATTTGATCTTTTTCTCGACCTGCAGGACCGACATCTCGCCCTGCATATGGCCGTAGACCTTCTCCATCCGCTCCGCGACATCAAGGGTTTCCAGAAGCTCCTGCTTCTGGGCCACGGCGATTCCCAGATGACCCGCAACCAGATCGGCCAGACGCGCAGGCTCGCGCGTGTCCGAGACAGCCGACAGCGCCTCTTCGGGGATGTTCTTCTTGATCTTGGCGTAACGCTCAAATTCCTCGGCCACGCCACGCAGCAGCGCGTCGACCACCGACTGATCGCCGGGGCTTTCCTCAAGCGGCTCGGCGCTCGCCTCGAAGAAGGAATCGTTCTGGTGGAATTCGGTGATGCGCACCCGCGTCTTGCCTTCCACCAGCACTTTCACGGTGCCATCGGGAAGCTTCAGCAATTGCAGCACATTGGCCAGCACGCCGGTGCGATAGATACCCTCGGCGGTGGGTTCATCCACGGTGGGGTCGATCTGGCTCGACAGCAGGATCTGGCGATCCTCCGCCATGACCTCTTCCAGCGCCCGGACCGATTTCTCGCGACCCACGAACAGCGGCACGATCATATGCGGGAAAACCACGATATCGCGCAGCGGCAGGACCGGATGGGTAAGGGTTTTATGGTCGCTCATTCGCGTTTCCTTGGATTGGCGGGAGGATCGCGGCCCCGACCATCGGCAGCCCGGCCTCCCCCTTTTCGCCCACCATATCTGGGGTTCTGTTACAGGAGTGTCAACCTTCTGGCCGATCAACTTGCGCGGGCCCCTCATCAGATGGTGGCGCATGGCCGATGTGGGGCGCAGCCAGGACCCCGAAAATCCCGGAACGACGGTCGTTAAATTCCGGGGTCATCTGCCGCGGTTCAACCCGGGGCTTTCCCCCTTCCTGACACAATCCTGCGCCACGCTTTCCCCCTGTCGCGGCTTGCGAAAGTGTATGTGATGATTGGACCAATGCTGTCGCGGCCTGACTGGCCGCAATTTGCCCAGATACCGGATCGGCTGATGCAGCCGGTGCGCGCGCTTGGTCGCGAAAGGGCGGCACGGCGCGCCTATCCCGGTGCCCTTGCGGCTAGGCTGATCGACACGCTGCTGGAAGAAGGCAGCTTTCAGACCGCCTTTGACGGATTACCCGGGTTCACATCGCGCCAGCAATCTTCGGGCATGATCTGCCTGCGCAACCCGACCCATCTTGTCGGTGCCCTGCTGGATACCAGCGAAGCGCGGCTGATCCTCGCCTTGCCCGACCATGACGGCTTTGCCCAGGATACGCTTTCGACGCTGATCGAGACCCGCTTTGGCACCGCGCCGGTCTGGCGCGGGCGCGATGCGGGCGGGCGGCATTGCCTGCTGACGCTGTGGCAGAACCTGCGGCTGGCGCTGAATGTGGTGCCCGGCCGTGTCGATCCGCTGTTTATCGGCAGCGCCCTGCCGGGATGCGAGCTGGTGCTGCAGGTCCGCTTGCAGGATTAAAGCGGCTCGATATCGCCCTGCGCCCGGGTCGCGTGAAACTGGGCCACAAACCCGGACAACTGCCCCGCCGCAATGGCATCGCGCAGACCCAGCATCAGATCCTGGTAGTAATGCAGATTGTGCCATGTCAGCAGCATGGAGGCGATGATCTCCTGCGATTTGAAGACATGATGCAGATAAGCACGGCTGTAATTGCGGCAGGCCGGGCAGCCACAGCTTTCATCCAACGGGCGCGGATCATCCTGATGGCGGGCATTCTTGATATTGACCTGGCCCCGCGGCGTCCAGGCCTGCCCGGTGCGGCCCGATCGCGAGGGCAGCACGCAATCCATCATGTCGATGCCGCGCTCCACCGCGCCGACGATATCATCGGGCTTGCCAACCCCCATGAGATAGCGCGGGCGGTCCTCGGGCAGATAGCCCGGCGCGTAATCCAGCACGCCAAACATCGCTTCTTGCCCTTCACCTACCGCAAGGCCGCCCACGGCATAGCCGTCAAAGCCGATTTCGCGCAGCTTCTCGGCACTTTCGGCGCGCAGGTCCGGCGTCACACCGCCCTGCATGATGCCAAACAGCGCATGGCCGGGGCGGTCGCCAAAGGCATCGCGCGACCGCTGCGCCCACCGCATCGACAGGCGCATGGACTTTGCGACCTCAGCCTCGGTTGCGGGCAGCGCCGGGCATTCGTCGAAACACATCACGATGTCTGACCCAAGCAGCTTCTGGATTTCCATGCTGCGCTCGGGGCTCAGCATATGTTTCGACCCGTCGACATGACTGGAAAAGCGCACACCCTCTTCGGTCAGCTTCCGCAGGCCCGACAGGCTCATCACCTGAAACCCGCCGGAATCCGTCAGGATCGGGCGATCCCAGTTCATGAACTTGTGCAAGCCGCCAAGGCGAGCAATGCGTTCCGCGCCGGGGCGCAGCATCAGGTGATAGGTATTGCCCAGCAAGATATCGGCACCCGTCGCGCGCACGCTTTCCGGCATCATCGCCTTGACGGTCGCCGCCGTCCCCACCGGCATGAACGCAGGCGTGCGGATCTCGCCGCGCGGTGTGGAGATCACGCCCATGCGCGCCCGCCCGTCGGTCGCCTTCAGTTCAAACCCGAATTTCTGTGCCATGAATTCCTGTGCCACGCCCCGGCCCCCTCATGCGAACGGGCGCCCGTCACAGGCGCCCGCAAATTTTCGTCGAAAATTTGCCCTTCGGATTTCCTGCGAAACCCCGTCGGCACTCAGTTCTTCAGGCCTCAGGCCTTCAGAATCGAGCGCCCGGCATATTCCGCGACTTCACCCAGCAGTTCCTCGATGCGGATCAACTGGTTGTATTTCGCCAGCCGGTCCGAGCGCGACAGCGATCCGGTCTTGATCTGACCGCAATTGGTGGCGACCGCCAGATCGGCAATGGTCGCATCCTCGGTCTCGCCGGAACGGTGCGACATGACGTTGGTATAGCGCGCGCGATGCGCCATATCGACGGCCTGCAGCGTCTCGGTCAGCGAGCCGATCTGATTCACTTTCACCAGCATGGAGTTCGCGCAGCCAGCCGCGATCCCCTCGGCCAGACGGCGCGGGTTGGTCACGAACAGATCGTCGCCAACCAGTTGCACCTTGTTGCCAAGACGCTCGGTCAGGGCCTTCCAGCCTGCCCAGTCATCTTCGGCCATGCCGTCTTCGATGGAGATGATCGGATAATCGGCGCAAAGCTTGGCGAGATATTCGACATTCTCTTCCGAGGTCAGCGACAGGCCCTCACCCTTCATCTCGTATTTGCCGCCGCGATAATATTCGGTCGAAGCGCAATCGAGGGCGAGGTAGATCTCTTCGCCGGGTTTGTAGCCCGCTTTTTCGATGGATTTCAGCACGAAATCCAGAGCCACGCGGGTCGAGGACAGGTTCGGCGCAAAGCCACCCTCATCGCCGATGCTGGTCGACAGACCGGCCTGCGACAGCTCTTTCTTCAGGGTGTGGAACACTTCCGACCCCATCCGAACGGCTTCCTTGATGTTCGATGCCGCGACCGGCATGATCATGAATTCCTGGATGTCGATCGGGTTGTCGGCATGTTCGCCGCCATTGATGATGTTCATCATCGGCACCGGCAGAACCCGGGCCGAGGTGCCGCCGACATAGCGGAAAAGCGGTTGGCCGGTGAATTCGGCTGCGGCCTTGGCCACTGCCAGCGAAACGCCGAGGATCGCATTGGCACCAAGGCGCGATTTGTTCGGCGTGCCGTCCATCTCTATCATGGTGCGATCGATACCGACCTGCTCGGTCGCGTCGAACCCGATCAGTTCTTCGGCGATCTCGCCATTGACGGCCGCGACCGCCTCCAGCACGCCCTTGCCCTTGTAGCGCGATGCGTCGCCATCGCGGCGCTCCACCGCCTCATGCGCGCCGGTCGACGCGCCCGATGGCACGGCCGCGCGGCCCATGGCGCCGCTTTCCAGCGTCACGTCCACTTCAACGGTGGGATTGCCGCGGCTGTCGAGAATCTCGCGCGCGTGGATGTCGATGATCGTGCTCATTTCGTCCTCCGGTGGGGGGAAGCATTGCTCTCGCCGGTTCTTTAGCCTGCGGTGCCCTGTGTGGAAAGGGCGCGTTTGCGCAAACGTTCCCGCGCGAAGGTATAAAGCCCCGATCCGATGATGAGGGCAGAGCCCAGATAGGTCAGAAGGTCGGGACGTTCGGCAAAGACAAGGCCGCCGATGATCATGGCGAAGATCAGCCGCGCATAGCGGAACGGCGTGATGACCGAGATCTCGCCCAGCCGGGTGGCCTGGGTCAGCGCCCAATAGGCGGTGACGCCAAACAGCAGCGCGCCCGCGATGCAGCCCGCCTGAACCGGGCCGGGCATATGCGCGCCGCCGGTAAAGGCCAGCATGATCGCCCCGAGAACCGCAATCGAGATGAAGCCCCAGGCCGAAACCTGCGCCGTGGTGATATGGCCGGGAATGCGTCGTGTCGCCAGATCGCGCGCCGAAAGGGCGATCACCGCCAGCACCGACCAGAGCGAGGCCATCTCGAACCCGTCCAGCCCGGGCCGGATGATGATGAGCACGCCGATGAAGCCCACGAAGATCGCGCTCCAGCGCCGCCAGCCGACCTTTTCCCCAAGGAACAGCGCGGCCCCCAGCGTCACCACCAGCGGCCCCGCCTGAAAGATCGCGGTGGCCGAGGTCAAGGGCGTCAGCGCAATGGCGGTGATGAAGCCGAAGGTGCCAACCATCTCGCCCAGATTGCGGCCCAGAAGCGCGGGATTAAGGATATCGCGGTTGAGGAACCGCCCGCCCTCGCGCCGGGCCAGCAGAACGAAGATCGGGGAGCCCAGCACCCCCAGCATCAACAGGATCTGCCCGGTCGGCAGATCGGCCGAGGCCCATTTTATGAACATGTCCTCCAGCGCGAAGCCGGCCATGGCGGCCACCATCAGAAGGATGCCCCTCCGATTGTCCTTGTGATGATCGCTCATGACTGTCCTGCTTGCGGGGGGCTGCTTCGGCGTCAGCCATAGGCGAAAGGCCGGGCGGGGTCCATGCCCGCCCGGCCTTTGATCTGCCCCAGCATCCTTTTGCGGGGCAGGACACGTTGCCCAACAAGATGGCGCCGAGAATATCCTGAGCCTGACGTGATCCTGCCCGGAACGCGCGCAATCAGCCGTAGATGCGCTGTGCCCCCGCCTGATCGTGGATCTGGTTCACATCCTGCGGATCCAGGCCCAGACCTTGGGCAAGGCTGTGCAGGTATTGCGCCTCGGCGCGATTATCCAGGTCGATGGCCGACAGTGAAATGGCATAGACCTGCGCCTCCATCCCCTGTGGCACCTGTTGGATCAGGCCCTCCACATCAAGGGGTGCCGCCAGTTCGGCATTGACGAAGGCCACTTCCTGTTCGCTGGCATCATCCAGCGCCGCCATCAGCTTGCGCTTTTCCTCGGCATCCAGATTGCCATCGGCCTTCACCGCCTGAATCATCGCCCGCAGCATCAGGGCTGCGGCCAGTTCCTGGTCGCGGCTTGGCTGTTCTTCGGTCGCATTGCCCGACAGGACCGCATCCAGCAGGCCCCCCAAGCCACCGCCCATGCCGCCGCGCGAGGTTGCAGCCCCTGCACCCGCCGCACCGACCAGCCCCCCAAGCAGGTCGCCGATGCCGCCAGACCCCAGCAAGCCGTCAAGGCCGGTGGGGGCCGAAGACCGACGGGTCTGCCCGCGCGGGGCCGCAGCGCCGCCCCCGGCCAGACCTTCCAGCAGCGATCCCAAACCGCCCAGGCCTCCGCTCGCACCACCGGCACCGCCGCCCAACATACCGCCCAGCAGGTCGCCAAGGCCACCCGTCCCGGCCTGGCCGGCATTTGCCTGGCCGGCATTTGCTTGTGTCCCGCGGCGCGGGGTGCTGGCGGATTTGCCGCCGACCATGCCCTCAAGACTGCCCATCAACTCGTCAAAGCCGCCCTGCCCGCTCCTGCTGCGGCCCGCAGATCGGGTGGTCGCGCCGCCCGCCTGCGCCGCGCCACCGCTGCCCGGCAATCCGTTCCTGGCAATATGGCTGACGCCTTTTGCCACCGCGACCCCGATCGCCATCTTTGCCAGTGTCTTGACCAAGGACATGCGCTCTTTCCCTTGTTACTGCCCCGGGCCACCCGCCCGGTCGGATCCCCGTGACCCGTCCGCCCCAGACTGCCCCGGCGCGCGGGGAAACCAAAGAGGGAAATCCGGGCACCTTATCCCCCTTGGTGCAACACATCCGCCGCTGCGCGGAGCACCGCCGAGGTCGCAACCCCGCCATGCGGCTGTGAGGCTGTGAGGCTGTGAGGCTGTGAGGCTGTGAGGCTGTGAGGCTGTGAGGCTGTGAGGCTGTGAGGCTGTGAGGCTGTGAGGCTGTGA
>NZ_WCHR01000012.1 GCF_008973825.1 Gemmobacter serpentinus
CCCCCCCCCCCCCGCGGCAAGTGGCAGGCGCGGCTGCCTGGCCCCGGGGCGCTGCCCCGGACCCCGGAGTATTTGGACAATCAGCAAAGGGCAGGTCGGCCAAGGGTCTTGCGCCGCAGGCTTTGCGGTTCTAGTGCAGGGGCATGAAAATCCTGTTTCTTGGCGATGTGATGGGGCGCGCGGGGCGTGCGGCCATCGTGGAGCGGCTTCCCGGACTTCGTGCCGAATGGGGCCTTGATTTCGTGGTGGTCAATGGTGAGAACGCCTCGTCGGGCATGGGGCTGACCGCGGAACATGCCAAGGTCTTGCTGGCGGCAGGGGCGGATTGTCTGACCTTGGGCGATCATGCCTTTGACCAGAAGGATATGCTGCCCTTCATCGAACAGGAAAACCGCATCTTGCGGCCACTGAACTTTTCGAAGGTAGCTCCGGGCAAGGGCGCGCGGCTGTTCAACGATCATCGGGGGCGCAAGGTTCTGGTGGCGCAGGTGCTGGGGCAGGTCTTCATGAAACGCCCCTTTGACGATCCGTTCTCGGCCATCGACGCGGCGCTGAAGACGCATCCGCTTGGGGGCGCGGCACAGGCGATCATTGTCGACATGCATTGCGAGGCGACATCCGAGAAGATGGCGATGGGCCATTGGTGTGATGGCCGCGCCTCGCTGGTGGTGGGCACCCATACCCATGTGCCGACGGGGGATGCGCAGATCCTGACCGGCGGCACCGCCTATCTCACCGATGCCGGGATGTGTGGCGACTATAATTCTGTCATCGGCATGGAGAAGCTGGAGCCGCTGCGCCGCTTCATAACCGGGATGCCGAAGGAGCGATTCACCCCCGCCAATGGCCCCGCCACCCTGTCGGGGGTCTATGTGGAGACCGATGACCGTTCTGGCCTTGCCACCAAGGTGCGGATGATCCGCATCGGCGGCAGGTTGGAGGATGCGCGGCCATAACCCGCCCATCCTGAGGCGGCTGTGGCAGCATGGCAGCAGATTTTTCCGTTTCTGCGCTATGCTGCGGGGCGGTTGGCACGAATCCTTTGCCATAAGGGGAAGGATTATCTAGTGGTTCAGTCGAGTTTGTTCAGGAGAATCCATGCTCGGCTTGCAAATGGCGCAGGACACCCAGGCCTATGTGTCGCTGGGGATCCTGTTCGTGATGTTCGTCCTGTTCGTGCGCGAGACCTTTCCGGTTGAGGTGACGGCGATCATCGGGGCTGCCGTGATGATCCTGATCGGCATCATGCCGGAAAAGGACGCGCTCAAGGTCCTGTCCAACAACGCCCCCTGGACCATTGCGCTGATGTTCATGGTCATGGGCGGGCTGGTGCGCACCGGCGCGGTAGAGATGATCATCGGCATGGCGGAAAAGCATGTGGGTGACCGGCCCAGGACGACGATCGCCGTGCTGTTTCTGGCCGTCGGGGTGCTGTCTTCGGTGATGAACAACACGCCGCTGGTGGCGGTGATGATCCCCGTTGTGATCCAGATGGCAGCGCGGATCGGCCTTGCACCCTCCAAGCTGCTGATCCCGCTCAGCCATATGACGGTGATGGGGGGGATGATCTCGCTCATTGGCACCTCGACCAACCTGTTGGTCGATGGTGCGGCGCATGACGCCGGGATGGCACATTTCGGCCTGTTCGAGATCGCGCCCTTGGGCCTGGCAGTGACGATTGTGGGGGGGCTTTATCTGGCGATCTTCGGAAAATGGCTGCTGCCCGACCGGCAATCCATGGCCTCGCTGCTGGGGGACCGCAAGCGGATGAAATACTTCACCGAAGTGGCGATCCCGGAGGATTCCGTGTTGGTCGGCACGCCGGTGCTGGAAGTGCAGCAGTTCAAACGTTCCGGCGTGCGGGTGATCGACGTGTTGCGGGGCGATCTGTCGCTGCGCCGCGATCTGCAGGCCGCCATCCTGCAAGGTGGGGATCGGGTGGTGCTGCGCACCGAGATGACCGAACTGCTGGACATGCAGAACCGCACCGATATGCGCATCGTCGACAAGCTGTCTTCGGTCGCCACCGAGACGGTGGAGGTTCTGATCACCCCCGGCTGTCGTATGATCGGCCGCACCCTGGGCGAGTTGCGTCTGCGCCGCCGCTATGGCGTCTATGTGCTGGCGGCGCACCGGCGCAGCCAGAATATCGGGCGCCAACTGGATGAGCTGGTGGTGCAGGTCGGCGATACGCTCCTGCTGGAAGGCGCGATTGAAGACATCAAGCGTCTGGCCGATGACATGGATATGGTGGATGTGAGCCATCCCAAACAGCGCGCCTATCGCCGTGACAAGGCACCGATTGCCATCGGGGCGCTGATCTTTGTCGTGCTGTTGTCATCGCTGGATGTGGCACCGATCTATACCCTTGGTTTCCTGGCCGTCGCCGCGATCCTGCTGACCCGCTGCATCGACAGCGACGAGGCGCTGGAATTTGTCGACGGCCGGTTGATGGCGATGATCTTTGCCATGCTGGTGGTGGGCGAGGGGCTGGATCGGTCTGGCGCGGTCGAGATGATCGTGATGGGCGTGAAGCCCTGGATGGAAGGGCTGCCGCCCTTCGCGATGATCCTTGCGATCTATCTTCTGGGCCTGATCCTGACCGAGTTCCTGTCGAATAATGCGGTCGCGGTGATCTATACCCCGATTGCAATCCAGCTGGCGCATCAGTTGGGCGTCGATCCGCGGCCCTTCGTGGTGGCGGTGATGTTCTCGGCCACCTTGGCCTTCGCCACCCCTATCGGTTATCAGACCAATATGATGGTCTATGGCCCGGGCGGCTACAAGTTTACCGATTTCACCAAGGTGGGCGTGCCGCTCAATATCATCACATGGCTGCTCTGCTCGGCGCTGATCCCGCTGATCTGGCCGCTCTATCCGTAAGGAAAATGGCTGAGGCCATCGCCGAGGTCATGCGGCACGGTTTCCGCGTTTGGGCCGGTGGCCCAAAGCCACCGGCCAGCGCCCGCCCTGCGGGGGGCGGGTGCTTCGCACCTACCGGGCGGGCGATGGCCTCTCGGTCTTCGGGTGATGCGGTCTGGCGGGGCGGTTCCCACAGGGCCGGGGAAACGCGATGCGTTTCCTGATCCGGCCTCCCGCGCCTTTCCCCGCAGGGGTTGCCCGCGCCCCCTTGGCTAGTGTAAGGGCCAAGGCATCACCGTAAATCGGACCGGAGTTCAGGGGTCATGGCAGGCCATTCCAAATGGGCGAATATTCAGCATCGCAAGGGCAAGCAGGACAAGCTGCGCTCCAAGATGTTCTCGAAGCTGGCGAAGGAGATCACCGTCGCCGCCAAGATGGGCGACCCTGACCCCGACAAGAACCCGCGTCTGCGTCTGGCGGTAAAAGCCTCCAAGGCGGTGTCGATGCCGAAGGATGTGATCGACCGCGCGATCAAGAAATCGCAGGGCGGCGACGCCGAGAACTATACCGAGATCCGCTATGAGGGTTACGGCGTCGGCGGCATCGCGCTCATCGTGGAGACGATGACGGATAACGTGAACCGTACGGCCTCCAATGTGCGCAGCTATTTCTCCAAATGCGGCGGCAATCTGGGCACCAGTGGTTCGGTCGCGCACAGCTTTGATCGCGTTGGCGAAATCTCTTACCCGGCTTCGGCGGGCGACGCCGATACCGTGATGATGGCAGCCCTTGAGGCTGGTGCGGATGATGTGGAATCCGATGAGGAAGGCCACTGGATCTATTGCCAGGTCGAGGCGCTGTCGGAAGTGACCGAGGCGCTGGAAAAGGCATTGGGCGAATCCGATGAGGCCAAGCTGATCTGGAAGCCGCAATCGCGCACCGAGGTCGATCTGGAGACGGCGCAAAAGCTGATGCGTCTCGTCGATATGCTGGAAGAGGATGACGATGTGCAGACCGTCACCCATAATTTCGACATGTCGGACGAGGTTGCGGCGCAGCTGGGCTGAGCGCGTGGCTTGAGCGGATTTGAAAAACCCCGCCATTGGCGGGGTTTTTCGTTCTACGGCGGTATTCGGGCGGTGATCTTCAGGGAGCGGTCTTGAGTCAGTGCCCTTCGGGCTGTGGTCTTCAGGTGCGGGTAATCTTTGTAGGGCAGGCTGGGGCGTATGTGGACACCGCTTCGCCCCGTTTTCCTGTTCTTGATCAGCGTCGCCGCTTGGTGCCGCCGCGCTGGCCTGCACGACCTGCGGTTGATCGCCCTGCCGATTTTACCGCCACCTCCACCGCCTCGTCGATCTCGGATTGCCGCGCCAGCGGGTCGTCGCCCACAGCCAACTCGACCGCCTCCAGCCGCTTCACCTCATCGCGCAGCCGCGCGGCCTCCTCGAATTCGAGGTTCTCCGCCGCCTTGCGCATCTGTGCCCGCAACGCATCGAGATGGGCGGCAAGGTTCTGGCCGACCAGCGGCTTGTCGACCTTGGCGGTTACCCGGCTCATATCGGTGTCGCCTTGCCACAGGCCCGCCAGCACGTCCTCGACATTCTTCTTCACGGTCTGCGGCGTGATGCCATGGGCCTCGTTGTAGGCCATCTGCTTTTCCCGCCGCCGATTGGTCTCGGCCAGCGCGCGTTCCATGCTGCCGGTGATACGGTCGGCATACATGATGACGCGGCCATCGGCGTTGCGCGCGGCCCGCCCGATGGTCTGGATCAGCGAGGTGGTGGAACGCAGGAACCCTTCCTTGTCGGCATCCAGAATGGCCACCAGCCCACATTCCGGGATGTCGAGGCCCTCGCGCAGCAGGTTGATGCCGACCAGCACGTCAAAGGCACCAAGCCGCAGGTCGCGCAGGATCTCGATCCGTTCAATCGTGTCGATATCGCTGTGCATATAACGGATGCGGATGCCCTGTTCGTGGAAATACTCGGTCAGATCCTCGGCCATGCGTTTGGTCAGGGTGGTGACCAGCACGCGCAAACCCTGCGCCGCCACGCGGCGGATCTCTTCCAGAAGGTCGTCCACCTGCATCTCGACCGGGCGGATCTCCACTGGCGGGTCCAGCAGCCCGGTGGGGCGGATCACCTGTTCGGCAAAGACGCCGCCTGCCTGCTCCATCTCCCATGGGGCAGGGGTGGCCGAGACAAAGATCGATTGCGGGCGCATCGCGTCCCACTCCTCGAATTTCAGTGGTCGGTTGTCCATGCAGGATGGCAGGCGGAAGCCGTGTTCCGCCAGCGTGAACTTGCGACGATAGTCGCCGCGATACATGCCGCCGATCTGCGGCACCGAGACATGGCTTTCATCGGCAAAGACGATCGCATTGTCGGGGATGAATTCGAACAGTGTCGGCGGCGGCTCGCCCGGCGCGCGGCCCGTCAGATAGCGCGAATAGTTTTCGATGCCGTTGCAGACCCCGGTCGCTTCCAGCATTTCCAGATCGAAATTGCAGCGCTGTTCCAGCCGCTGCGCTTCCAGCAGTTTGCCCTCGTCATTGAACTGCTTCAGGCGCTGCGCCAGCTCCAGCCGGATGCCCTTCACCGCCTGCTGCATGGTCGGGCGCGGCGTCACATAATGGCTGTTGGCATAGATGCGGATCTGCTTGAAAACATCGGTCTTCGCCCCGGTCAGCGGGTCGAATTCGACAATGCTTTCCAGCTCAGGTCCGAAAAAGGAAAACCGCCAGGCCCGATCCTCAAGGTGGGCCGGCCAGACCTCCAGACTGTCGCCGCGCACCCGGAAACTGCCGCGGGCAAAGGCCGTGTCATTGCGGCGATATTGCTGCGCCACCAGTTCGGAAATGACCTGCCGCTGTTCATACATCTCTCCCACGATCAGGTCCTGGGTCATTGCCGAATAGGTCTCGACCGAACCGATACCATAGATGCAGCTGACCGAGGCCACGATGATCACATCGTCGCGTTCCAGCAGCGCCCGCGTGGCCGAGTGGCGCATTCGGTCGATCTGTTCGTTGATCTGGCTTTCCTTCTCGATATAGGTGTCCGAGCGCGGGACATAGGCCTCGGGCTGGTAATAGTCGTAATAGCTGACGAAATATTCCACGGCATTCTCGGGGAAGAACCCCTTGAATTCGCCGTATAATTGTGCGGCCAGCGTCTTGTTTGGCGCAAGGATGATCGCCGGGCGCTGCGTCTCCTCGATGATCTTGGCCATGGTGAAGGTCTTGCCGGTGCCGGTCGCGCCGAGCAGCACCTGATCCCGCTCGCCCGACTGCACACCGCCTGCCAGTTCGGCGATCGCCGTGGGCTGGTCGCCCGCGGGCTGGAAGGGCGAGTGCATGACGAAACGCTTGCCGCCCTCCAGCTTGGGGCGGGTCAGCACCTCTGGACGCTCAGAGGGGGCGTTGGTGTTGTTATGCGGCATGACGGAACGCTCTGCTGTGATCTGCCTCCAAGATGGTCTGTTTTTGTTCCGGTGCAAGCCCGTTTGCGCCGCCACCTGCCGGGGAAATGGCTTTCTTTCGAGCTGCAGGCGCGGGCATGGGGATAAAAGATGTATCGGCAACAAATATTTTTGAAAGATCTATCATCTTAAGGTTGAGTTTCTGAAAGTCTGTGGCAAGTTGGTGGGGCAAGTCAGTCCCTGCCGGTCGGCCACCCATACCCCACACCACACCCCAGGGCCGGTCGGCAGGTCTTGCAACGAAAAAGGGCCGGAAATTCCGGCCCTTTTGCATTGGATTGCGGGTTTGGCGCTGCCTTACCCCTGCAACGTCCGCACCCCGTAGCCCTCGCTGCGGGCCTTCATCGCGGCAACGGCGGCGATGGCGGCGGCGGCGGTGGTGAAATAGGGGATCTTGTCCATCAGCGCGACGCGGCGGATATCGCGGCTGTCGGCAATGGCCTGCGTGCCCTCGGTCGTGTTCATGACCAGCGCGATCTCGTTGTTTTTCAACGCATCCACGATGTTCGGACGGCCTTCATAGACCTTGCTTACCAGTTGCGAAGCGACACCTTGGGTGTTGAGCCATGCGGCGGTGCCACGGGTCGCCACGATCTGGAAGCCAAGGCTGATCAGCCCGCGTGCGGCATCCGCCATGGCCTCGGACTTGTCCATATCCTTGATCGACAGGAAGACGCGGCCCCCCTCGGGCAGCAGGGTGCCCGCACCCATCTGTGCCTTGAGGAAGGCCAGCGCGAAGCTGCGATCCCAGCCCATCACCTCGCCGGTGGAGCGCATTTCCGGCCCGAGCAGCGGGTCGACACCGGGGAAGCGGGCGAAGGGCAGCACGGCTTCCTTGACGCTGAACCAGGGCGTGATCGGATTGGCCAGCGTCATCGCATCGGCCAGCGGCAGCGGCGTGTCGGGGCCCGCATCAGCAGCATAGGGCGCGCGGTCGGGGAAGTTCGACAGGGGTTCCCCGGCCATCAGCCGCGCGGCGATGGAGGCAATGGCGCTGTCGGTTGCCTTGGCCACGAAGGGCACGGTGCGCGAGGCCCTCGGGTTGACCTCCAGCACATAGATCACACCATCCTTGATGGCGAATTGCACGTTCATCAGGCCGACAACATGCAGGGCGCGCGCCATCAGCACGGTCTGGCGCTTCAGCTCCTCGACCGTTTCGGCGGTCAGCGAATGCGGCGGCAGGCAGCAGGCGCTGTCACCGGAATGGACGCCGGCCTCTTCGATATGTTCCATAATCCCCGCGACATGGACATTCTCGCCGTCGCTTAGCGCATCGACATCAACCTCGATCGCCCCGGACAGATAGCTGTCCAGCAGCACCGGGTTATCGCCCGAAACCTGCACGGCAGTCGCGATATAGCGTTCCAGCTGTTCGTCCGAGCGCACGATTTCCATCGCGCGGCCGCCCAGCACGAAGGACGGGCGGATGACCAGCGGGTAACCGACATCTGCCGCCACCGCAAAGGCCTCATCGCGCGATCGCGCCGTGCCATTCACCGGCTGTTTCAGGCCCAGATCATGCAGCAGCTTCTGGAACCGTTCGCGGTCTTCGGCCAGATCAATCGCATCCGGGGTGGTGCCAAGGATCGGGATGCCTTCCTCATGCAGCGCATTGGCCAGTTTCAGCGGCGTCTGGCCGCCGAATTGCACGATCACGCCATGCAGCGTGCCGTTCTCCTGCTCAACCCGCAGAATCTCCAGCACATGTTCCAGCGTCAGGGGCTCGAAATACAGCCGGTCCGAAGTGTCGTAATCGGTCGAAACGGTTTCCGGGTTGCAGTTGATCATGATGGTTTCATAGCCCTGCGCGGTCAGCGCGAAGCAGGCATGGCAGCAGCAATAATCGAATTCGATCCCTTGCCCGATCCGGTTCGGGCCACCGCCAAGGATGACGACCTTCTTGGCGTTGGACGGGCGGCTTTCGCATTCCACATCGCCCATCGCAGGGGATTCATAGGTGGAATACATATAGGGGGTCTGCGCCTCGAATTCGGCGGCGCAGGTGTCGATGCGCTTGAAGACGGCGGTGACGCCCAGATTGCGGCGGGCGCGGCGCACCTGGCCTTCATCGCGGCCGGTCAGCTTGGCCAGGCGCGCATCGGTGAAGCCCATCATTTTCAGTGCGCGCAGGCCCTCTTCGGTGACGGGCAGGCCGTTGCTACGGATTTCAGCCTCGGCATCAATGATTTCGCGGATGCGCGACAGGAACCACGGATCAAAGCTGGTGACCTGCTGGATCTCGTCATTGCTCAGGCCGTGACGCATGGCTTGCGCGATCACGCGCAGACGGTCGGGCGTCTGAAGGCCGAGCGCCTTGAAGATCGAGGCCTTGTCGGGCGCGCCGGGGATAGCGATCTCGTCAAAGCCGGACAGCCCGGTTTCCAGGCTGGCCAGTGCCTTTTGCAGACTTTCATGGATGGTGCGGCCGATCGCCATCACCTCACCCACCGATTTCATCGCGGTCGTCAGGAAGGGCTCGGATCCCGGGAATTTCTCGAAGGCGAAGCGCGGAATCTTCGTCACGACATAGTCGATCGAGGGCTCGAACGAGGCGGGCGTGACCTTGGTGATGTCATTGTCCAGCTCGTCGAGCGTGTAGCCCACAGCCAGCTTGGCGGCGATCTTGGCAATCGGGAAGCCGGTAGCCTTGGAGGCCAGCGCCGAGGAGCGGCTGACGCGCGGATTCATCTCGATCACCACCATGCGGCCATCCGCCGGGTTGATCGCCCATTGAACATTGGAGCCGCCGGTTTCCACGCCGATCTCGCGCAGCACGGCGATGGAGCCGTTGCGCATGATCTGATATTCTTTATCGGTCAGGGTCAGGGCAGGGGCCACGGTGATGGAATCGCCGGTATGCACGCCCATCGGGTCGATATTCTCGATGGCGCAGACGATGATCGCGTTATCCTTGCGGTCGCGCACCACCTCCATCTCATATTCTTTCCAGCCGAGCAGGGATTCATCGACCAGAACCTGTGCGACAGGGCTGGCTTCCAGCCCGGATTTCACGATGGCCTCGTAATCGTCGCGGTTATAGGCGACGCCACCGCCGGTGCCGCCAAGGGTGAAGGCGGGGCGGATGATCGCCGGCAGGCCCACATATTCCAGCTGGGTCATCGCCTCGGCCACGCCGGCGGCGATGTCGAACTTGCCGTTCACCTTGGGGGCCGCAATGATGGTGGCCTTGGGGTTTTCAAGGCCGAGACGATCCATTGCCTCACGGAACAGCTTGCGATCTTCTGCCATTTCGATGGCCTGGCGATTGGCGCCGATCAGCTTGACCTTGAACTTTTCCAACACACCCATGTCATCAAGCGCCAGTGTGGTGTTCAAGCCGGTCTGGCCGCCCATGGTGGGCAGGATGGCGTCGGGGCGTTCTTTCTCGATGATCTTGGCCACCACTTCGGGGGTGATCGGCTCGATATAGGTGGCGTCGGCCAGACCCGGATCGGTCATGATCGTCGCGGGGTTGGAGTTCACCAGAATGACCCGGTAGCCCTCTTCGCGCAGCGCCTTGCAGGCCTGTGCGCCGGAATAATCGAACTCGCAGGCCTGCCCGATGACGATGGGCCCGGCACCGATGATCATGATGGAGGAGATATCGGTTCTTTTCGGCATGACGGACCCCGTATGTGCTGGCTGACCGCCAACCCGAAGGGGTTCGCGGTAATCTGGATTCGATGGCGAAGCGCAAATTGTCGGGGGTTATAGACAGGTCAGGCCGGGGCGCAAGGCCTTATGTCATAGCCTGGCAAGGCGATGTCGTGATGTGGCGGCCCCTCGGTCGCTTGCGCACTGGTCCGGGTTCGGACGGGGTGCTAATCCTGCCCGCAAAGGAGATTTGCGCGTGATCTTGCTTGAACACGGACCCCTGGCCCGGCCCGCCGCCTTTGACCGCGCGCGCGAGATCGTGCTGGCATGGCGGGCTGAAGATTTGGCCCCTGCTCTGGCGCGGCTTGATGCGGCGCGGGCGGGCGGGGCGTGGGTTGCGGGCTATCTGTCCTATGAGGCGGGTTACGCGCTGGAACCCAAGCTGGCCGCACTGATGCCCGCAGATCGGGCGCATCCGCTGCTGGCTTTTGGCATTTATGACGGCCCGGAACCCGCGCCAGAGGTCTCGGGCAGCGCCAGCCTTGCGCCCTTGACGCCCTTGGTGGATCGCGCGGGCTATGGCGCGGCTTTTGCCAAGGTTGCCGATTACATCGCTGCGGGCGATTGCTATCAGATCAACCTGACTTTTCCGATGGAAACCCGGCTGAGCGGCACGCCGCTCGGGCTTTATGCCAGCCTGCGTGCGCGGCAGGCGGTGGGCTATGGGGCCTATCTCGACCTTGGCGCAGGGCCTGTCATCATTTCGCGCAGCCCGGAGCTGTTCTTTTCCACCACCGCATCCGGGCGGATCGAAAGCCGCCCGATGAAGGGCACCGCCCCGCGCAGCCCCGACCCGGAAGAGGATGCGGCGCTGGCGGAGGAACTGTGGCGGTCGGACAAGGGGCGCGCCGAAAACCTGATGATCGTGGATCTGCTGCGCAATGATATCTCGCGGCTGGCGCAGGTCGGCAGCGTGAAGGTGCCGGAACTCTTCGCGGTTGAGGCCTTTGCAACCGTGCATCAGATGTCGTCGCGCGTGGTCGGGCAACTGCTGGAGCCGCCCGCGCTGGCCCGGCTGATGCCTGCGCTGTTTCCCTGCGGATCCATCACCGGCGCGCCAAAGATCCGCGCCATGCAGATCATCCGCGAGGTGGAGCCGCATCCGCGTGGCGTCTATTGCGGGGCCATCGGCTGGATGGCACCCGACGGGGCGTCCTGTTTCAACGTGGCAATCCGCACGCTCTCGGTGACGGGCGACCGGGTGAGGCTGAATGTCGGCGGCGGGGTGGTCCATGATTCCACCGCGCAGGGCGAATGGGAGGAGGCACATTGGAAAGCGCGCTACGCATCCGGGTTGAGCCGGGGCTGAAGCTGATCGAGACAATGTTGTGGGATGGCGCGGCCTATCCGCGCCTGGCGCTGCATCTGGCGCGGCTGGAAGCCTCGGCTGCCGTCTTCGGCTTTCCTGTGTCCGCAGATCAGGTGATCGCGGATTTGCCTGCGCCGATCGGGCCGGCGCGTATCCGGCTGACGCTGAATGCGGAAGGCCGGATTGAGATCACCCAGGCCACCCTGCCGCCCGCCGTCCCGCTCTGGCGGCTGGGGCTGGCCGGGATGCGGCTGGATAGCGCGGATCCGTGGTTACGCCACAAGACCACGCAGCGCGCCAGCTATGATGCGGCGCGGGCCGCCCTGCCGGACGGCCTGGACGAGCTGATCTTTGCCAATGAGCGGGGCGAGGTCTGCGAAGGCACGATCACCAACCTTTTCTTTGACCGGGGGCAGGGGCTGCGCACGCCGCCGCTGTCATCCGGTCTGCTGCCCGGTGTCTTGCGGGCGGAACTGGCGGCACCGGAAGAGGTGCTGCTGATTGCCGATCTGCCCAAGGTCCGGCTTTGGGTCGGCAATGCGCTGCGTGGCCTCATCCCGGCGGTCTGGGCGGGATGAGCCAAAATCTTCGACGAAGATTTTTGCCCCGATCCTTCGACGAAGGATCGGTCGCTACACCCTGCCGGGGTTGACTTGGCCCCTTGGGCGGTGTGTATCGGCGCATTGGGACAAAGCCTCGGAAAAGGGGAGCGTGATGCACGCCTATCGCAGCCATACTTGTGCGCAACTGAACAAGGACCATGTCGGCCAGAATATCCGGCTGGCGGGCTGGGTGCATCGCGTGCGCGATCATGGCGGCGTGCTGTTCATCGATCTGCGCGACCATTACGGCATGACGCAGGTGCTGGCCGACAGCGACAGCCCGGCCTTCGCCGAGATCGAGAAGCTGCGCGCCGAATGGGTCATCTCCATTGACGGTGTGGTGAAAGCGCGCGATGCAAGCCTTGTGAACCCGAAACTCGCCACCGGCGAGATCGAGGTCTATGTCAAGGAGGTCCGCGTTCTCGGCCAGGCCGACGAGTTGCCGATGCCGGTTTTCGGCGAGGTGGATTACCCCGAGGAAACCCGCCTGACCTACCGCTTCCTCGATCTGCGCCGCGAGAAGCTGCATCAGAACATGATGCTGCGCTCCAATGTGGTGCGCCATTTGCGCAATGCGATGTGGGATCAGGGCTTCAACGAGTTTCAGACCCCGATCATCACCGCCTCCTCGCCCGAGGGCGCGCGCGACTTCCTTGTGCCGTCACGTCTGCATCCGGGCAAGTTCTACGCGCTGCCGCAGGCCCCGCAGCAATTCAAGCAGCTGATCATGGTGGCGGGGTTTGACCGTTACTTCCAGATCGCGCCCTGCTTCCGCGATGAAGACCCGCGCGCCGACCGCAGCCCGACCGACTTCTATCAGCTGGACGTCGAGATGTCCTTTGTCGAGCAGGCCGATGTCTTTGCCGCCGTGCAGCCGGTCATTCAGGGCCTGTTCGAGAAGTTCCGCCCCGATTGCAAGACCGCAACCGATTGGCCACTGATCGCTTATCGCGACAGCCTGCTGTGGTATGGATCGGACAAGCCTGACCTGCGCAACCCGATCAAGATGCAGGTGGTCTCCGACCATTTCAAAGGCTCGGGCTTTGCGGTCTTTGCCAAACTACTGGAAAATGAGGGCACCGAGATCCGCGCGATCCCTGCACCGACCGGGGGCAGCCGCAAGTTCTGCGACCGCATGAATGCCTATGCCCAGAAAGAGGGCCTGCCGGGGATGGGTTACATCTTCTGGCGCGAGGCCGAGGCGGGTGGCGGCATGGAAGCGGCGGGTCCGCTGGCCAAGAATATCGGCCCCGAACGCACCGAGGCGATCCGCCAGCAGCTGGGCCTTGGCCTTGGCGATGCGGCCTTCTTCCTGGGTGGCAAGCCCGAGCAGTTTGAAAGCTTCGCAGGTCGCGCCCGCAACGAGATCGGCCGCGAGCTGAACCTGTCGGAAACCAACACCTTCCGCTTTGCCTGGATCGTCGACTTCCCGATGTATGAGAAGACCGATGACGGCAAGATCGACTTCAGCCACAACCCCTTCTCGATGCCGCAAGGCGGGATGGAGGCGCTGCAGGGTGATCCGCTGTCGGTCTATGCCTATCAGTATGACCTTGCCTGTAACGGCTATGAGCTGATCTCGGGGGGCATCCGCAACCACAAGCCGGAAATCATGTATAAGGCCTTTGAACTGGCCGGGTATCCGAATTCCGAGGTCGACAAGCGGTTCGGCGGTATGGTCAAGGCCTTCAAATACGGTGCCCCTCCGCATGGTGGTTGTGCCATGGGGATCGACCGCGCCGTGATGCTGCTGGCGGATGAGTTGAACATCCGCGAGGTCATCATGTTCCCGATGAACCAGCGCGCCGAAGACCTGCTGATGGGGGCCCCGTCAGAGCCGATGAACGAACAATTGCGCGAGCTGCGCCTGCGTGTGGTGCCGAAAGACGCCTGAGCAGCGCAGCAGTTTCCCGAGCCTTGGGAAATTGCAGATTTCACACGAAATTTGCCCGCGTCCCTGCCAATGGGGGCGCGGGTATTTTGTTGCCCTGAGGATATGATGGCGCATCATCCGCTTTATGCCGGCTCCGTTCCGGTTTTCGATCATTATCTGGCGCAACTGGCGGCGCTGGTGGACCGCACCGCCGGGCGCGAGCATCTGCTGGCGGCGCGGCTCGCCTCCGACATGTTCTCGGCGGCGCAGCAGGTGGCAACGGCCTCAGGCTTTGCCCTGCGGGTGGCCTATCCGCTGGCCGGGCGCGCGGCACCGCCCGAACCTGCGCAGGATATGGACCGGATCGGTCTTGGCCGCCGGATTGCCGCGGCCCGTCAGGCGCTGGCCGAATTGCAGCCCGCTGATTTTGACGGGGCCGAGGCCCGGCGCATCCGCCATCGCGCGGGCTTTGCCGAGCTGGATCAAAGCACGTCGGAGTTTCTGCATCTGTTCGGGATGCCGAATTTCATGTTCCATGCCAGCATGGCCTTTGCGGTGCTGCGCCGTGAGGGGCTGGAGATCGGCAAAGCCGATTTTGACGGCCAGCATGACTATCCGCACGGCTTCCGCTTCTGAGGTCGGCGGATATTTGCGGGGCTTTTGAGGCTTGCGCCTGCCGGGGGCTGTCAGGCGACCCCTGCACAGCCTATCTTGGGGTGCAAGATCAGCCGAAAGCCCGCATATGCCAGATCCCTCCGATATCCTTGCCTTCCGCTTTGGCTATGGACTGCCCTTGCCTGCCGGATCTCCGGCCGAACCGGACGCAATCCTTGCCCGGCTGATCGGCCCCGATCAGGGAATGGCGCTCTGGCCTGGTCCGACCGAGGCCGAGGTGCAGGCCCTGCTGCTGCGCTGCACCGAGGCGCGGCGCGCGGCGCGCAAAAGCGGGCGCCGGTCGGACGAGCGAAAGATCTTCACCTCGGTCTTGCGGGAAGTGCTGGTGCAGGACGAGCTGTTCATGAGGCTGGCGCTGGCACGCGGACTCGATAGCCCGGACGGCTTTCGCGAGCGGCTTGTGCGGTTCTGGGCCGACCATTTCACCACCATTGCCCGCACCCGCGATCATAAGGCGGTGATGTCGGGTCGCGCCGATCATGTGATCCGCCCCCGCCTGACCGGACGCTTTGCCGATCTCTTGATCGCGATGGAGACCCATCCGGCGATGTTGCTGGCGCTGGACCAGTCCAGCTCGATCGGGCCGAATTCGCCGGTTGGCAGCAAACGCAATCTGGGTCTGAATGAGAACCTTGCCCGCGAAATGATCGAACTGCACACGCTTGGCGTCGGCGCGGGCTATAGTCAGGAGGATGTGCGCCAGCTGGCCGAATTGCTGACCGGGCTGAGTGTGGAGCCAGGCATCGGCACCGCCTTCAACCCACGCTGGGTGGAGCCGGGGCCGGAAACCGTGCTGGGGCGCAGTTATGATGGCGAGGGGCTGGCGCCGATCCGTCATGTGATGGAGGATCTGGCGCATCGGCCCGAAACGGCCTTGCATCTCGCGCGCAAGCTGGTGGTGCATTTCGTCTCTGATCAGCCGGACGCGGATCTGGTTGCGCGCATGGCCAAGACCTATCTGGCCAATGATACCGCCATGATGCCGATGTTGCAGGTGCTGCTTGCTGACCCTGCGGTGCAGCAGGGGCCGCTGCAAAAAGCACGGCAACCCTTTGATTTCATGGTGTCGTCCCTGCGGGCGCTGGGCGTGACCGGGGCCGAGGTGCTGCGCATGGCGCGCAAGCCCTTCCTGCGGATGATCCGCGATCCGCTGATGGTCATGGGGCAGGATTGGGAAAATCCGCGCGGTCCTGACGGCTGGCCCGAAAGCGCCGAAAGCTGGATCACCCCGCAAGGCCTTGCCGCCCGCATCGGCTGGGCGATGGAGACCCCGGGGCGATTGGTCAAGGCCGGGGCCATGCCCGATCCGCAGGTGATGCTGGCGCAAAGCCTTGGATCACTGGCCGATGAAGGGGCGGGCGAGATGCCGCTGTCGCGGTTGGTTGCGCGATCCGAATCGCAACGCGAGGCGGTGGGGCTGATCCTTGCCGCGCCGCAGTTCAACCGTCGCTGAAAAGGGCGCGTCATGGCCGATCTGAACCGTCGTCACTTTTTGCGCGCAGCCTCTGCCTCGATCCTAGGCTGTTCGGCGGCGGCAAGCCCCTGGCTGACCACCGTGACGCTTGCGCAAGCTGCGCCCTCGATGGGGGATCATCGGCTGATCGTTGTCATCCTGCGCGGTGCGATGGATGGCCTGGATGCATTGCGCCCGATGGGCGATCCCGATTTTATGCTGCGCCGGCCCACGCTTGCCGAAAGTGGCGGGCCGGGTCTGCCGCTGGACGGGTTCTTTGCCCTGCACCCGTCGCTTGCCGGCCTCGCCCCGCTGTGGGGCGCCGAGGAATTGGGCTTTGTCCATGCCACCTCCACCCCCTATCGCAACAAGCGCAGCCATTTCGACGGGCAGGATATTCTGGAAGCGGGGACCGGACTTGACGTGCCACAGCCCGAGGTGCGCGACGGCTGGCTGAACCGGATGCTGCATGTGGTGCCGGGGATGCAGGCCGAAACCGCTTATGCCATCGGGCGTGAGGCGATGCCGCTGCTGGCGGGGGCCGCGCCGGTGCGGTCCTGGGTGCCGGACCAGCGGCTGAAACTGTCGCCGCAGGCCCGCAGCCTGCTGGAACAGGTCTATCACGACGATCCGCTGTTCCATGAGGCGGCAATGGAGGCGATGGATCTGGCGGATGATTTGCGTCTGGAAGATGTGGCGCGCGCGCGCGCGGCGCTCGAGGCCGCGGACCCGGATGCTCCGATGGAGGATCCCATGATGGCGCGCCCCTCCGGCTTGCCGGGGCGCAAGCTGGCCGATATCGATGCGCTGGCCAGCTTTGCTGCCGGGCGCCTGCAGGGCGAGACACGGATTGCGGCCTTTTCTCTGTCTGGTTGGGACACCCATCGCCGTCAGGCCGGGGCGCTTGGCGAGAGCCTGTCGGGGCTGGAGCGGATGATCCTGAAGCTGCGGACGGATCTTGGTCCGGTCTGGGACAAGACGGTGATGCTGTGCATGACCGAATTTGGTCGCACGGCGGCGGAAAACGGCTCGCAAGGCACAGATCACGGCACGGGGGGCGCGATGATCATGGCAGGCGGCGCGTTGCGCGGCGGGCGGGTGCTGGGCGATTGGCCCGGCCTGTCGGAAACTGCACTTTATGACCGGCGCGATCTGATGCCGACCTCCGATGTGCGGGCCTGGGCCGCCTGGATCATGCGGTCGATGTATGGGCTGGACCGCACGGTGCTTGAGGGGGCGGTGTTCCCCGGCCTTGAGATGGGCCCCGATCCGCGCCTGTTGCGGTGAGGCGTTGCGCTTTGCAATCGGGCTGCTAACCTGCCGGAAATTCTACGGGTTCGGGGGCTGGTATGGTGGTTGAGGCAACGGGAGACCTGGCGCATTTTGCCCCGGCCCCGCATCCGTCGGGCGTGGTTCTGGAAGGCAGCTATACGCGGCTGGAGCCGCTGGATGGCGAAGCCCATGCCGCTGATCTTTATCGCGCCGTGGCGGGGGAGGATGGTCTTTGGACCTTCATGCCCTATGGCCCCTTTGCCGGGGCGGCGGCCTATCACCGCTGGGTGAAGGATCGTGAAACCAGCCGCGATCCGGTCTTTGTGGCGATCCGCGATCTGGAAACCGGCCATGTCGGGGGCGTGGCCGCTTTCCTGCGCATCGATCAGGCCAATGGCGTAATCGAAGTTGGCCATATTTGCCTGGCGCCGGAATTGCAGAAGACCCGCGCCGCGACCGAGGCGATGTTTCTGATGATGCAATGGGCCTTTGCCATGGGATATCGCCGGTTTGAATGGAAATGTGACGCGCGCAATCTGCCCTCGCGCCGGGCTGCACAGCGGCTGGGTTTCAGTTTCGAGGGCATCTTCCGTCAGCACCTGATCGTGAAGGGGCAAAACCGCGATACAGCGTGGTTTTCGGTGATCGACAGCGAATGGCCGGGCTTGGATGAGGCCTTCCGCGCCTGGCTTGCCCCCGCGAATTTCAGTGATGGCGGGCGTCAGCGCGAAAGGTTGTCGGATCTGACGCAGCTGGTGCGTGCAGCCAGTGATCCCGCGCTATGAGGGGGCTTGATTGCCTTGGCCGGGCCTTGCTCACTGTGGCGCTTATCCTGCCTGCGCGGGCGGTTCCTGCGCAGGAGATCACGTTCAACCCCGAAACCTATCAATGCGATGGCGCGGCGACGGTCTATGCGACCTATTTCGATACCGCGCTGAGGCGCTATGTCGTTCTGGGCTTTGACGGACAGCAGATCGCCTTGGAGGCAGCGGCGCATGATCCTCGCGATCTCCGCTATGAAAGCCCTGATCCGCGGGACAGTCATGTCTGGTGGCTCAGCGGCGATCGCGCCATGTTGTTGCATGGCACGGGCGATGATGAAGCGTTGATCTATGGGGAATGTCTGCCGATGGATTGAGCGTGGCGCAAGGACCCGGCCTTATGGTCACGCTGGGCGGTCATCATGGACGGTCCGGGGCGAGGCTGCGGCCCAGGGGTTGCGCCAGCCTTTGGTCGAGCAGCGCGGCAAGCGGGCCATGGCCATTGTCCCCCTGCCGCAGCGCGTTCTGGGCGGCTTGCGCCAATTCCTCATCCTTGGCGGCCTGCGCCACGCCCGCCAGAAACCCGGCGATATAGCGCAGATGCACCCCGCCGCGGCGGCCAAGCAGCATCGAGGCGGCATAGGACAGATCATCGCGCAGTGCCATTTCATCAGGCAGGGGCAGGGTGGCGGGATCGGATACTGGCCCCGATGCCGGATCGAATTGAGGCGGGCGCGACAACAGGCGCAGGATCAACGCCTGAAATCCGGCGAGCCCGGGCACAGGTTTGGCCTGAAATGCGTTGGCACCGGCTGCTATTGCGGCCGTCTGCCCGTCGGGATCGCCCGACAGGGCAAGGATCGGTGGGTGGTTCGGGCGCAGTCGTAAATCCGCGATCAGCGCGCAGCCATCGCCATCCGGCAGCCCCAGGTCGACCATCACCAGATCGGGGCGGTAGCACCCCAGATGGGCCCGGGCGGTTGCCAGCGATTCTGCCCGCCGCAATCTGGCCCCAGAACGCTGGCACATCAGGCGCAGCGCATCCGAGGCGAGGCGGCTATCCTCGACCGCAAGCAGGGTCAGGCCCTGCAGAGGCAAATCGGCCGCGCCCAGCATCACCGTGCCCGGACGCACCCGACCGGGGGCGGCGGGCCCCGGCAGATGCAAGGGTGGTTCTGGCGTCAGGTCTGGCATCGGCCCCCGTCGTCATTGCGTGCCGATCCGTCGGCGCGTGATACGATCCAAGCAGAAAGCTGCTAATGCGGCGTTAACAGCGCAGGGGCGCGAGGCCAGGCCATAGGGGCGAAACTGTCGCGGCGTCCGACCTTCATCGGTCTTGCGCAAGCTCGGGTGCGCGCCCATAAGCGGGGACAGTTGCGGGGCATGGCCCGCCCCGCCATTGGCCAGCCAAGAGGGAGCGCAGGGATGATCGGACGTTTGAACCATGTGGCAATCGCCGTGCCGGATCTGGAGGCTGCGGTCGCGCAGTATCGCGATACGCTTGGTGCCTCGGTGCGTGCGCCGCAGGACGAACCCGATCACGGGGTGACGGTGGTCTTCATCGATCTGCCCAATACCAAGATCGAACTGCTTTACCCCTTGGGGGAAAACTCTCCCATCGCGGGATTTCTGGAAAAGAACCCGGCAGGCGGCATCCATCACATCTGCTATGAGGTGGAGGATATCCTTGTCGCGCGCGACCGTCTGAAAGCGGCGGGCGCACGGGTTCTGGGCACGGGCGAGCCGAAGATCGGCGCGCATGGCAAGCCGGTGCTGTTCCTGCATCCCAAGGATTTCAACGGCGCGCTTGTCGAGTTGGAGCAGGTCTGACATGTCCATCACCGCCGCACTGATCGTTTATGCCGTGACATGGTTCATGGTGTTCTACATTGTCTTGCCGATCCGGTTTCAAAGCCAGCAGGACAGCGGTGCGGTGGTGCCGGGCACGCCGAAATCGGCACCCTCCAGCGAGAATGTGAAGAAGAAGGCCCTGATCACCACCGGGGTGACTTTCGTGCTCTGGGTCGGGATGGTCTGGTTCATCACCAGCGGCATCGTCACCGTGCGGGATCTGGATTTCCGTGGCACGCTTGGCCCCGCGCCGGTGGAGCAGGAGACGGAGTGAGGCTGTCGTCCCGCGACCCTCAGGGCCGCGGGGCATTTCCGGGCCGCGCGGCGTTTGCAGGGATCTGCGCTGCTGCATTCAGCCGGTGGAACATATGGGTGAAGGTCGCAACACCCAGCACCGGGATCAGCAGGTTCACCAGAGGGATCGACAGCGGGGCCGCCATCAACGTGCCCGCCAGCCAGATCTGCCCGGCATGACGCGCACGCAGGGCCTTGGCGCCCTCGCGGCCCAGCCGGCGCATGGCGACCAGCATGAAATATTCCCGCCCGAGCAGCAGCCCGTTCACCGCCCAGAACACCAATGGGCTGAAGGGGCCTGCGAAGATATAGACGATCAGAGCCAGGGCGTTGGCCGCAACCAGCAAGCCGAACAGGTTCAGCGCGTCGATCAGCGTATCGGCCAGTTTCAGCGGGGTAACGGCGGGCAGGCCAGGGTAGTGCACATCCTCGACCGCTTGGGCCACATCCTCCAGAAACAGGCCGGAGAACAACGCGGCCACCGGGATCATCAGGAAGACCGACAGCCCGATCATCAGCGCCAGCGAACCGATCGACACCAGTGTATCCAGACCGCCGACCGACCCGACCCACGGGATTTCCACCGAGGCGGGCACCAGCCATTCGATGACCGCCAGCATCCCTGCATAGACCCCGACCAGCAGCGCCAGCGACAGGCCAAGGCCAAGCGCCACGACACGCAGAAAGCGCGCATCGCCCAACTGGCCGAGTGCCTTGAGAAAATCCTGAAAGATCAGCATTTTATTCCGTCGTCCCCGATCATGCGGTCATCCACTTGGTGAGGCTGGCCACATCCGGGCGCGGGCGTTCGGGCATCGCATTGGCGGCTGTGCCGATATGGACGATGCCCGCCACGCTTTCGCCGGGGGCAAGGCCGAAGGCCCGTTCGGTAAAGACTGCATCATGGCTGGCCCAGCCAGTCAGCCAGCAGGCACCCTAACCGGCGGCAAGCGCCGCATTCACCAGCTGCAGACAGACGCAGGCCGCCGATGCCGTCTGCTCCGACAGTGGCACCTTGGGATGATCCTTGGGCGAAGATACGACGACAACCGCCAGATTGCCCTGATCGAATTGCCCGCGCCCCTTGGCGATCTTTTCGGGATCGCCCCCCAGTTCCATCGCGCGGGCTTCTGCCAGATCGGCCAGACGCGCCATCGCGGGCTTGGTGACGACGATCAGGCGCCAGGGCTCCAGCTTGCCGTGATCGGGCACGCGCAGCGCGGCCGTCAGCAGCGGGGCCAGTTGATCCGCATCCGGGACAGGCCCGGTCATGACCTTGGCCGGGACGGAGCGGCGGGTCAGCAGGAAATCAAGGGCTGCGGCATTGGGGTTCGGCATCGGGGTCATCCTGTTCTGTCGGGTGCAACATAGGCGCGGGCAGGGGCAGGGGGAAGCCGCCGATGGGCAGAAAACCACCGGCGCTTGCCCGGCGGGGCTTTTCGTGCGCCGGGGCAGTCGCTATCACGCGGGAAGACCCGAATGTTGCACAACTTTCCCATTGTCACCCCGGAGGATCAGGGAATGCAGATCACACGCCGGACCGCCCTGTTTTCGGCGCTTGCCCTGAGTTTGGCGGCTTGTGGCGGTGGACGCCGCAAGGCAAAACCTGCCCCGGAGGCGGCCTCCGGCGGCGGCCCGGCCGAGGTGAACCGGCTGATCTCCAAATATGCACGGGAATATGATGTGCCTGAATCCCTGGTGCATCGCGTGGTGAAGCGGGAAAGCAGCTATAATCCGGCGGCGCGCAACGGGCCCTATTACGGGCTGATGCAGATCCTGCCGCAGACCGCCAAGACGATGGGCCATCGCGGATCGCCCTCGGATCTGCTGGATGCCGAGACCAATCTGAAATACGGCGTCAAATACCTGCGCGGTGCGCATATGGTGGCGCGGGGCAACCCGGATCGGGCGGTGATGTGGTATTCCAAAGGGTATTACTATGAGGCCAAGCGCATGGGTATTCTGAAGGAAACCGGCCTGCGGGGCTAAGATCTTGGCGCGGCCAAAGGGGCCGGATCTTTCGGCATATGCGGTGCCGGGCGCGGAATTTGCCCTGCGGGTGATCCCGCGTGCCGGGCGCAACCAGATCAGTGAAGAGAACGGCATGTTGCGGGTGCAGGTCACCGCCGTGCCTGAAGACGGGCGCGCCAATCGCGCGGTGCAGGATCTGCTGGCCGAGGCGCTTGGCGTGGCGAAGGGGCGGCTGACCCTGATCCGGGGGGCGACGTCACGGGACAAGCTGTTCCGGCTGGATTGACCGTGATCGCGGCACCTTTGCCGCCGCTTTTGCCGCATTTGCGGCCTGCAATCGTGGATTGCCGGGTTTCTGCCGCTTGTATCTGCTGCGCCTGCGGGTAAAATGCAGCCTACCCAACCGGCGGGCTGCCGGAGGATGGGTCTTCCGAACCGGAGTGCAGCATGTCCTGGACCGACGAGCGCGTCGAGACGCTCAAGAAAATGTGGGCTGAGGGCCAGAGCGCCAGCCAGATCGCCAAGGAGCTTGGCGGGGTCACGCGCAATGCGGTGATCGGCAAGGTGCATCGTCTGGGCCTGTCGAACCGCGTGGGCGGCCCGGGCAGCAAGGATGAGGATGAGGGGGTGGCCGAAGCCGCTGCGCCCAAGGCCGAGGCTGCAAAGCCTGCAGCAGAGCCGGTGGCGGCGCAACCTGCAACCCCGCGCCCGGCAGAGCCGCGCGTGGCACCTGCCCAGACCGCAGCCGAGCGCCCCGCCCCCGCGCAACCCGCGCAGGCACCGTCCAATGTGACGCCGATCCCGTTGCGCAAGGCCATTGTGCCGGCTGGTCAGCCGCTGCCGCCGCAACCCTCGATCAATGAGATCAGCCCCGAGACACTGGCTTCGGCTCGTGAAGTCGAGAAGCGCGCGCGCCGGCTGACCCTGATGGAATTGACCGAGCGCACCTGCAAATGGCCGATCGGCGATCCCGCAACCGAAGATTTCTGGTTCTGCGGTCTGCCCTCGCAGCCCGGCAAGCCCTATTGCGACGCGCATGTTGGTGTCGCCTTCCAGCCGATGAGTGCGCGGCGCGATCGCCGCCGCTGAGGCGAAGATTCGATTGCCCATCTTTGGCGCCCGCTGATTTTCAGCGGGCGTTCTGCTGACAGGAGCCCACATGACCGATGATCGTAGCACGGACGCTGCCGCAGCACAGGATCGCCTGGACGCGATTGCAGCGGAACAGCCGCCCTTCGCCCGCATCTTGGGGCTTCGCATCACGCGGGCCGCGGTGGATCGGGTCGAGGCCGAGATGCGGGTGACCGAGGCGCTGACAAATCGCAATGGCAATCTGCATGGTGGCGCGATCATGGCGCTTGCCGATAATCTGGGCGGAACCGCCACCTTTCTGAACCTGGATCCGGGGCAGGGCACGACCACTTTGGAAAGCAAGACCAACTTCTTCCGCCCGATCGATCCGGGCGAGGTGGTCTATACGGTGACCGAACCCTTGCATCGTGGCCGCAAGACGCAAGTGTGGCAGACCAAGCTGCTGAACAAGGACGGCAAGCTGATTGCGCTGGTGACCCAGACGCAGATGGTGCTGCAAAAGGTGCAGGGCTGAGGTTACGGGGTCAATCGGGAAAGCGCAGGCGGAATGCCGCACCCGTGCGCCCGTCCGGCGGGGGGATCACCGCGATCTCGGCACCATGGGCCGCCAGCAGGCTGGCCACGATGGACAGGCCCATGCCGGTGCCGCCCGTGTCGCGCGTAGTGGTGAAAAAGGGCTCGAACACATGGGCGCGATTGCCATCCGAAATGCCGCGACCATCATCCGAGACAATCAGTTGTCCCGGTGCCGCGACCAGCCAGACATGGCGCGCGCCATGGGCCTGCGCATTGCCCAGCAGATGCCCCAGCACCAGCCGCAGCCCCGTGGCTGCAAGGGGCAGGGGCTGCGTCGCGCCCTCGGCCCGGAGGGCAAGCGCGGGGTGATCGCTCACCAGATCGGGCAGCAGATCCGCAAGACAGGTCTGCCCGAAGTGACCGGGCTCGCGTGCAGCGGCCATGGCGCGCAGGCTTTTCAGCTGTGTCTCCATCTGACGGGCGGCGGATTTCATCTGCGCAACCAGCGCCAGATCCTCGGGTGACAATGCCCCATCTTCCAGTAATTCGCTGGCGGCAATCAGCGTGGTGACCGGGGTCTTCAGCTCATGTGTGACGTGATCGGTAAAGCTGCGGATCGTGGCCTCGCGATTGCGCAGAACGCCTGCCATCTCGATCACGCTTTGGCCCATCTGATGCAATTCGCGGGTGCCGAAATGCGCGGGCAGATGGGTATTGCCCTGCCGGGTTGCGGCGGCAAAGCGCGCCAGATCGCGGATCGGGCGCAGCAAAAGCCGCACCAGCAGCCAGAGCAGAAGCAGCGTCAGCGCCCCGATCAGCATGGCCAGCAACAGCGCGGCGAGCCGAAAGCCGATCTCTGGCCCCAGATAGCGCAGCACAACCAGCCCCGCGAGCGATAGCGCCAGCGTGCCGCCCAGCGCACCGCCCAGCACGAACCACAAGGGCGGGCGCCATTTGCGCATCAGGTGGCACCCATGCCGATGCCCACACCATGCACGGTGCGCAGCGCCTCGGATGCGCCGGCAAGGGCCAGCTTGCGGCGCAGGTTGCGCAGATGGCTGTCCAATGTGCGGTCAGAGACCGGGCTTCCCACGCCCCAAAGCGCGTCGGTCAATTGCGACCGGGTCAAGACCCGTTCGGGTGCGCGCATCAGTTCGGACAACAGTCCCATTTCGGTTGCAGTCAGATCCACCGCCGCGTCATCCACCCGACAGCTGTGGCGGCTGCGATCCAGCGTGATGCGGCCATGGCGCAGCGGACGCTCTGATCCGCCACCTGTGCTGCGCTTGAGGATGGCACGCACCCGCGCCACCAGCTCACGCGGCGAGAACGGCTTGGTCACATAGTCGTCGGCCCCCAGTTCCAGCCCCAGAATGCGGTCCACCTCATCGTCGCGGGCGGTCAGGAACAGGATCGGCACCTCGGACACATGGCGGATGCGGCGACAGACCTCCAGCCCGTCCATCTCGGGCAGGCCGATATCGAGCACGATCAGATCGGGCACCTCGCGCGCATTGTGCATCAGCGCCGATTGGCCGTCAGATGCGGTCAGCGTGGTAAAGCCTGCGCGGCCAAGCGCGATGGTCACCACTTCACGCAGGCGCGGATCGTCATCGACCACCAGAACCTTCATCGCCGCACCACCTCCTCAACCGCAATATCGGTGATGTAACGAGAGACCCGCCACGAGCGGAACCCCCAATCGCGCCAGCCCTCGATGGTCGGTGCATCGCCCACGCAGACCTGGCCTTCGGGGTGGCGGGCAATCTCGGCTGCGGCCATCGGGCCCAGGCTGCAGGTGTAGTAGAGATCGACATTGGGATGGGCGAGGTTCCAGCGTGCTATGATGCCTGCGAAATTCACGAAGCAGCAGAGGTAAAGCGTGATCAGGCCAAGGGCCGCGCTGCGGGTCATGAGCCAGAGATTGCTGCGCCCGCGCAGGATCTGCCACAGCGTCAGCGTCAGGCCAAGCGCCACCATCGCCATCCAGATCGCCGCGTAAAGGCGCAGATAGGTCAGGCCATAAAAGCCGACATACTGATCCAGCCGCAGCAGCGCCGAGACGGTCAGCGCCACGTTCTGCGCAAGCCATAGCAGCATCAAGGGCTTCAGACTGCGGCGTTCTGCCAGAAAGGGCCGGGCGGTCAGCGCAAAGACCCCGGCCAGCAGCGCGGTCGCCAGCAGCGGATAGGCGCCGCGATGGGCGTATTGCGCGGCGGTCATGCCGGGTGGCAGCGCGGCCCCTGCCCAGAGATAGGCCGCATCCATCAGGGTTTGCACCGCCAGCAGCGCGTTGAACAGGATCAGCGCGCGATGCACGGCCTGTGCCGTCAGCCCGAACTGCGCCTGTCCGATGCGAGACAACTGGCCGATCTGTGGCAGATGCAGGGCAGGCTGCGGCGTGAGAACCGGCCAGAGGCAAAGCGCAAGACCCCCCCAAAGCAGGATGCGGGCCGGGTTCGGGCTTGGCAGTTCCAGACGGTGCAGCCAGTCGGCCAGAATGGGGTTGGCCTCCAGCAGCAGCGCCATCAGGACCAGTGAGCCGCCGATGGGCAGCGCCCAACCGGCCAGCAGGCTGCGCGGGCGCGGCAGGGTCCGGCCCGCCGCAAGGTCGCGGCTGAGGCCAGGCAGCGCCATGGGCAATGCCACCGGCACATGGGCGATCAGGCCAAGCGCCCGCGACAGGGTGCCCGCACCGGGCAGGGTGCCATCGCTGGGCCAGAGGCAGGCCAGCAGCAGCCCGGCCAGAAGGAACAGCACGGACAGCATCTGCGCGTGCTCGATCACCGGCAGGGACATAAGGGCAAGCATCGTCAAAGGCGCGCGCAACCCATGCAGGCGCAGGGACTGCGCATGAAGGACACGCGTCGCGGCAAAGATGGCAAAGGCATAAATCGCAAGCGACAGGCCCGGCGCGTGGCCGTAGAACAGCAGATCCCCGATCAGCACCAGCCCCGCCAGCAGCGCCAGCAGGCGCGGCAAATGGCGGGTGGCGGGCCGGGCCTGCGCCGCGGGCTCTGGGTCTTCATCCAGCCACCAGGCATCACGGGCAATCGCGCGGGGCAAACCCTGCAAGGTCATCATCTGGGTCACGGGCACTGTCCTCTATCGGTTTTGCCCAAACCATGCCGCCGCACCCCCGCAACCGGGCCGCAGCCCTTGTGCAGATTTCGTGCAGACCCGCAGAAAACGCAAAAGGCCCGCCGGATGGCGGGCCTTTCCAAGCGATTGCGGGTGTCAGCGCATGGGCGAACGATAGGTCATCCGCCGCACCGACCCGGTTTTGGACCGCATCAGCAGCGTTTCGGTGGTGACCCAGCCGGGCTCGCGCTTGATGCCTGCCAGCAGCGAGCCATCGGTCACGCCGGTTGCGGCAAAGATCACATCGCCGCGCACCAGATCGTCACGGGTATAGACGCGGTCGAAGTTCTGGATCCCTGCCTTCTTGGCACGGGCCTTCTCGTCATCGTTCCGGAACAACAGCTTGCCGAAGAACTGACCGCCCATGCATTTCAGCGCGGCAGCTGCCAGCACCCCCTCGGGTGCGCCGCCCGACCCCATATACATGTCGATCCCGGTCACCTCGGGTTCGGCGCAGTGCATGACACCGGCCACATCGCCATCGGTGATCAGACGGATCGACGCGCCGGTGGAACGCAGCTCCGCAATCAGCTCCTCGTGGCGCGGGCGTTCCAGCACACAGACCGTGATATTCTCGGTCGAGACGCCCTTGGCGGCGGCAAGCGCCGAGACGCGCTCCGAGGGCGACATGGTCATGGTCACTGTGCCGGGTTTGTAGCCCGGACCGATGGCCAGCTTTTCCATATAGACGTCGGGGGCGTGCAGGAGCGTGCCGCGCGGTGCCATGGCGATCACGGTCAGCGCGTTCGGCATGTCCTTGGCGGTCAGCGTGGTGCCCTCCAGCGGGTCCAGCGCGATGTCGACGGCCGGGCCTTTGCCGGTGCCGACCTCTTCGCCGATGAACAGCATCGGGGCCTCGTCCCGTTCGCCCTCGCCGATCACCACCACTCCGGCGATATCGAGCAGATTGAGCTGGTCGCGCATCGCGTTGACGGCGGCCTGATCGGCGGCCTTTTCATCGCCGCGCCCGATCAGCGTGGCAGAAGCCAGAGCTGCGGCCTCGGAAACGCGGGCAAGGCCCAGCGAAAGCAAACGGTCCTGGAATTGAGCGGCGTCGGCCATGGGTATCCCTCTGGAGCAGGCAGTTGCCCCGTCCTAGCGGGCGCGGACCCACCGGGCAAGGCTGGTTTCGCTAACGGTCAGGTAATGATGTGGGTTGACGAAAGAAATCGGCGGCTGTGTTCCTGGGCTGCCTGTTCCGGGGGCAAAGCAAATCCGCAGGGGCGGAGGTTCGCTGCGACGAGGGAACGCCGGAAGGCAGGGGGCGCTCGCGCCCCCTCGCCGCTTTGCGGCTCACCCCCGAGGATATTTGGAAACAGGTGAGAATGCCGTCACGCCTTCATCTGTTCTGAAATATCCTCGGGGGGAGCTGCCCGCAGGGCAAGCGTGGGGGGCAGACAGCCCCCCGTGGCACTGGTATTGGCCAGGCGCGCGCGGCTCAGATTTCTTCGATGCGGATCGCGACGGGTTGGCCGACCAGCACGCCGGTTGCGGCAAATTGCGACAGCGCATGGGCCACATCGGCGGGGGTCGCCTTATGGGTGACAAAGATCACCACCGCATCATCGTCTTCCGCATCCGGCATGTTGATCTGGCGCATCTGATCGATGGAAATGCCGGATTCACCCAAGCAGGTCGCGATCTTGGCCAGCGCGCCGGGCTTGTCCAGCAGCGTCATCCGCAGGTAATAGGGCGCGGGCGTTGCCGATTTCGCAGGCACGGCGGGGGCCAGCGTGGTGGCCGGACGGCCGAAGGTCGGCAGGCGCAAGCCGCGCGCGATATCCAGCACATCGGCCATGACGGCGCTTGCGGTCGGGCCTTCGCCCGCACCGGGGCCACGCAGCACGATCTGGCCGACGCTGTCGCCTTCCAGCATCACCATATTGGTGCCGCCCTGCAGCTGGCCGAAGGGGCTGTCGGCCGGAACGAGGCAAGGCGTCATGCGCTGTTCCAGCCCACGGCCCGAAATCTGCGCCACGCCCAGAAGTTTGATGTGATAGCCCATGTCATCGGCGAGGTTGATATCCTCGATCGAGACATTGCCGATGCCCTCAAGCTCCACATGGTCAAAGGCCACTTTGGTGCCGAAGGCGATGGAAGCCAGCAGGCTCAGCTTGTGGCCCGCATCGATCCCTCCGACATCAAGGTTCGGGTCGGCCTCCAGATAGCCCAGCTGCCTTGCTTCCTCGAACACCACCTCATAGGGCAGGCCCGCATTCTGCATCCGGGTCAGGATATAGTTGCAGGTGCCGTTCATCACGCCCATGACGCGGCGGATCTGGTTGCCCGCAAGGCCTTCGGTCAGCGCCTTGATGACCGGAATGCCACCGGCCACGGCGGCCTCGAAGCGGATCACCCGGCCCGCAGCTTCAGCGGCTTCTGCAAGGGCCTGCCCATGATGGGCCAGCAATGCCTTGTTGGCGGTGACCACGTCCTTGCCTGCCGCAATCGCGGCCTCGGTTGCGGCTTTTGCCGGGCCCTCATGGCCGCCCATCACCTCGATAAAGACATCGACATCGTCACGTTTTGCCAGCGCCACAGGATCGGTTTCCCAGGCATAGGCAGACAGATCGGCATCGCGGTTCTTTTTCGGGTCGCGGGCCGAGACGGCGGTAATGGTCACGGGCCGACCCGTGCGCGCAGTGATCAGGTCCGCATGACGCTGGACGATCTTGACCACACCGATGCCGACGGTCCCGAGACCGGCGAGCCCGAGGCGCAGGGGCTGAACCATGATTTGCTCCGTTTTTGACTTGCCCGTATTCCGTATCTTGCCGGTGTGTTAGCCCGTTCGGCGCGGCGGCGCAACGAGGCATGGCCGCGATAGGGGCACCCGCGCTGGCGCGATCAGGGGGTTGGATCGGTGGCGGGCGTGGCCGGCAATGCGGGGCTGCTGAAACCCTGCGCCCGCAAGCCGGCGGCACGGGCGCGCAGGGCGGCGGCGCGGGCGCTGAGATTGGATGGATCGGTGGGAATGACCGCACCAGGGGCAGGCATCGCGGCCACCAGATCCGTCAACGGCAGGATCACAGGCGCGGGGCCTGCGGGCGGCGGCGGTGCCTTCAGCTCGGGCATTTCGGAACAGGCTGCCAGAGCGAGGCAAAGCGGAAGAAGAAGACGCTGCATCGGTGCCGGGGGCCTTGTCTGGAAACGTGTCAGGAGGTTTTTTCTGGAAGCGGTGCCGAAGGCGATCACGCGGGCGACATTAGCGGAGGGCGGGCAGGGCGGCAAGCGGGGCTGCATCGGCAGCAGGTGCCAAAGGCCGCCTGCGGTGGGGGCTGAGGCTGTATCCGCCGCGAATGCCAAGGCCGGCATCTGCGGCGGGCGCTTGAATTGAACCTATGTTCAGTTAATTGTGCGGTCATGGCACGCAAAACTGGTTCCCATTCCGAAATCACCGGCCCGCGCATCCGCGCCGCGGCGGAGCGGCTGTTTGCGCGGCATGGCTATGCTGCGGTCTCGATGCGGCAGATCGCGGCTGAGGTGGGTGTGCAGGCCGGGGCGCTCTATCTTTACACCCCCGACAAGCAGAGCCTGCTGGCCGATATGATGCGCAGCCATCTGGAGGATCTGTTGGAGGCTTTGGCGGCGCTGCCGGCGTTACCCGATCCCGTCGCGCGTCTGGCACAGTTTGCGCGCTTCCATGTCGGCTATCACATCACCCGGCCCGATGCGGTTTTCGTGGCCTATATGGAGTTGCGCAATCTGGAGCCTGCGCATTTCGCCACCGTGGAGGCGCTGCGACGGCGCTATGAGGATGCGCTGGAGGCGATCCTGCAAGCAGGGAAGTCCGCAGGCCTGTTCAGCCTGCCTGACCCGAAACTGGCCACGCTGGCGCTGATTGCCATGCTGACCGGGGTGACCAACTGGTATCGTGAGGGCGGGCGGCTGTCGCGCAGCGATGTCGAGGCCATCTATGCCGATATGGCGCTGAAATCTGTGGGGGCTGCGGTGTGATGCCCCAGGGCCAGATAACCGGCCCCGGGGATATGCGCTCAATGCGCGGGTTTGATGAAGGTGCCGTTGCGCAGATCCTGCATGGCTTGCCGGATTTCGGCGTCGGTGTTCATCACGATCGGGCCGTGCCAGGCGACCGGCTCCTGAATGGGCGCGCCGGAGATCAGCAGGAAGCGGATGCCCTCGGGCCCGGCTTGCACCGTCACCTCATCGCCGGTGCCGAAATGGACCAGGGTGCGGTTGCCCGACAGATCGAGGATATTCACCTCTTCGCCGCGCAGCTCTTTCTCGACCAGCACGCCTTGCGGGCGGCTGGCATCGCGGAAGGTGCCGGAGCCTGCGAAGATATAGGCGAAGGCCCGGCGATAGGTATCGACCTTGAAGCTGCGGCGATGGCCCGGCGGCACCGAGATATCCAGATATTGCGGATCGGCGGCGATGCCGTCGACCGGGCCGCGCTTGCCCCAGAAGCTGCCGGTGATGACCTTCACACTGGTGCCGTCATCATCGGTGACCACCGGGATATCGGCGGCTTTCACATCCTGATAGCGCGGCGCGGTCATCTTCAGCGCCGAGGGCAGGTTGGCCCAAAGCTGAAACCCGTGCATCCGCCCATCGGCATCGCCTTGCGGCATTTCCTGATGCAGAATGCCCGACCCGGCGGTCATCCATTGCACATCGCCGCCTGAAAGGCTGCCGCGATTGCCAAGGCTGTCGCCGTGTTCGACGGTGCCGGCAAGCACATAGGTGATGGTCTCGATGCCGCGATGGGGATGCCAGGGAAAGCCCGCCGCATAGGCGCGGGGATCATCATTGCGGAAATCATCGAACATCAGGAATGGGTCGAAGGTTTCGGGTGCGGTGAAACCGAATGCGCGGTGCAGATGCACGCCTGCGCCCTCCATCGTGGGGCGGGCGCGGCTTTCGGACAGAACCGGACGGGTTGCGGTGACGGACATGCTGGCCTCCTCTGCCAATGGGGTGGGATGAGGCAGAGTTAGGCCCGCATCGGCTGCGCGACAATGCGCAGGCGCGCAGGTTGACTGTGCGCATCTCTGCCGCTTTGCCGAAAAGCAGATCGCCCCGCGCCCAGAGGGCTGCGGGGCGATCAAAAGCTGCGGATCTATGGGATCAGTTGCACGCCGCGGGGTTGGTGAAGGCCGGGGCCTGATAGCGCGGCCGCACCACCACGAATTCACCAAATGTCATCGGCACGATTTTCCCGTTGTTGAAGACCTTGTAATCCAGCTCGGTTTCGATGATCAACTGACTGGCCCCATCCACCGCTTGCGGCAAGCGCGCGCTGAGCAGCTGCAAGCTGGTGGTGGTCAGTTGCGGCAGCGGGATGCGATCCAGCGAGCAGGACCAGTTCACCTCATAGCGTTTTCGCACCGCAGAATAGGTGATGCTGGTCAGGCGCACCCGCGGCTCCTGGTCATTGTCGTTGACCAGATACTGCATCATGTCCTGCAGGCCATTGGCATCGGTCGCGGTCAGGCTTGCCCCCTGCCAGCGCGACAGGATATCGGCGGTGGTATAGGTCGCCTTCTGCAGCCGGTTCATTGTCGAATAGCCATCCCAGAAGGTGACCATCGACAGCGCCGCCCAAATGGTCAGCGGCAGCATGAACACGGATTCGAACACCGCATTGCCGGATTCGTCACGCAGATAGCCAAACAGACGGTGCCGCAGGGCTGAAGTCATGGATGTGAACATCACGGCGTCACCTCACGGTTCGTTCAGGAAGGCGGAGGAGGCGGTCATGTAATAGTCGCCCATTCCATCCTTCATGAGTGCCGCGCCGATCCCCGTGCCGGGGAAAATGGTATGGGCACTGATACAGACACGCAGAACCATCAAAACCTGGCGCGCTTGCGGATTGGAATCCACCGCACCCACCGGGTTGATCGGACGCGACCTGTCCACGCATTCCAGCGTCGAGGTCGGCATCTGCCAGGTCGTGGTCGAAACCCGTTCAATCGCAAGGTTGAGTGTGGCGTTGCAATCGGTCAGCGATGGCGCGTTGTCACAGATCATCTGCTTGATCGCCGCGTGGTTCGGGTTCGGCATCTCGCCCAGCCGGACCGCCCGCGCGGTGATGTCGAGCGCGCGATCCAGAATGGTCTGGCGCACCGAGAACATCCCGATTTCGAACGACATCATGAACAGCGTCAGATAGATCGGCAGCATGAGGGCGAAGCTTACCGCCATGTAGCCGTCTTCCTCGCGCGCCCAGCGGACCAGACCGGCGCGCAGCCTGGAGCGGAGCTGGATCATTGCGTCAGCCTCAAGTCACTGATCTGGTTGGCGATCGACTGGAACACGGTGCTGATTTCCAGCCCCTGCGCATCATAGTAATGCGCGTCAGAACTGGCGCAGCCACGGATCTGGGTCTTGCCGTTGGTGGGGGCCTCGAACGCAATGCCATAGATCACGACGCCCGCATTCTTGGCTGCGGTGCAAACCTGTTGGAGACGGGCGTTTTTGGTCGAGTAGACCGAAGTCATCATTTCGTTGACCTTGGTCGTGTAGCTTGTGCCCATTGGACGCTGATAGAAGGTATATGCGACGTTCTTGACCGAATACAGCTCGAACAGCTGAACCCACGTTTGTTGGGACGACCCCGATGGCGGTGCGGTTTTCCAAGTCGCACTGTCCGGGAAGAAGTAATCAGCGTTGGTGTTCGCCCGATCAAAATAGGCAGCCGTCTGCCCGGAGTTATTACGCCAGACATGGGATTTGCCGGTGCGATAGGGGTCCAGAAGCTTGTACTCGGTCGTGTTCTCGCCATCGGTCATCACGACAAGCACCTTGATGGTTTCTTGCGGATTGAATGCCAGCGGCCGAGGTGCGAATTGCGGCGCGACCTTGCCTTTTGCGATCATCCCGGCGATCACCGGACGGGCATTGGGATCAAGAAGCAGCGCCCCCCACTTCACGCCGAGGTCGATTGAGGTGTTGCCGTCCACGACAAGACCATTGATTTTAGCTTTCAGTTCGGCTGCCGAAGAGCTGATCGGCATCACATAGTTTGACGCAAGAAGCGTGTCAGTATTCCATGTTTTGAACCAAGTGCAGTTCGTGTTCGATGTCAGGCTGGTGGTAGTGCCGAAAGGATCGAAATTGGCGTTATGTTGGAAAGCCCGCGTTGTTGAGAGCGATATCGAGCCGAATACGTCGTCGGGCAACTCCACGCAGGAAGTGCGGTCTTGGGTCGGGATCCTTGTCACATTGAACTGTTCCATAAGATCTGGACCAAGATTGACCTGCGCCGAATAGGGCACGATCGAGATCGACGCCTTGCCGGGTTCGGAATTGGTCAGGATGGTATCGACGAAATTCCGCGCGGCCGGGCGCAGGTTGTTGATCCGCGATCCGCCCATCGAACCCGAGATATCAAGCACAAGCGAGATCTCGACATTGGAAATCCGCTCTTCCGCGGTGCTGTTGGCCAGGATGCGGAACTCGTCAATGCCGAGCATGTTCAGGAAATAGGGATTGGAATCGGCATCGACATTGGCCTGAACCGTGCGAAAGTTCAGGCCCTGGCTGACATCGACGCCCTGCAGATATTGCGACATGCCGGCCTTGGCGAAGTAATCCTCCACCACCAGCTTGGGATCAAGCTGCTGCTTCAGGCTGGCTGCGGCCAGGACGCTGTTGTCGAGGGTCTGCTGCAAGCTCACGCGTTTTTCTTCGTGTCGCATCACATCGACGCCCATGCCGCCGATGGCCAGCATCAGAAAGAGCATCGACACCGTCATCGGGTAGATGGAGCCATCTTCCCCTTTGCCGAATGCCGTCACCCTGTTGCGCAATGATCCGACTGCACGCAGCCCCTTCTTCACATCCATGTCCATTTCCAAAGCCCTTTCCCGGACCGATCACTCGTATGTCCCACGCACACCGTGTCGAAACGGCGGAATGCGTGCTGTCCACTGGTCATCAAGCTTCGCACTTGGGGCAGAAATGTGGCGGCGGCGCGGTGTTCGGGGGCGAAATCCGACATGGCCTGCAACAGCGCGCGGCTGGCGGGTGCCATTGTGCGCGGGCCTGAAACAACAAGCATTAACCGTATGTTAGGATCCGTGTCGGAAGTTGGATCTGTGCCGCAATTCACCGGCCGGGGCGAATCGGTGAATGGCCGGTGAAAACTTGATCCATCCCGGCGGTGGAATGGATCGCTGGCAGGAGGGCCGATTGACTTTGCCGGGGGGTGGGGCGTAACTGCGGCACCCACGGGACCAGACAGGATCTGACATGACCGCCGCCCTTGCCGGAGTGCTTCGTAACCAGTTTCCGGCGCTGATCGGCGCGCATCTGCTGATCTGGTTCGGCATTGCCGGCTTTGCCTATGCGACCGGCGGAACGGTTCTGGTGTCGCTCTGTATTGCCGCAGGTGGTCTGCTTGCCACTTTGCTGGTCTTTGGCCTGCTTGCGTTGAGCGTGGAGAACAGCCGTCTGCTGATGCGGATTGCTGACGCGACCGAGCGGCAGGGACGTGGTGGGGATCGGCCGGTGGATCGCGGGGCCGCTGCGGTGATTGCGCCTGTGCCCACAGCACCGCCATCGCCTCAGGCCCCTGCGATACGCCGGGCGCAGGCCGCTGCCGGGCGGATGGAACCTGTGGTGACGCTGCGCGGTTCCAACGCGCTGCCGGGGCTTTGATCATGGCCGGCGAGGTTGTCCCGGCCGATCTGTTGGATCTGCGCCACCGCCTGCACCGCGCGCCGGAAGTGTCTGGGCAAGAAGCGGGAACGGCCGCAATGGTGCTGGATTTTCTGGCATCGACCAAGCCGGACCAGCTGCTGACCGGGCTTGGCGGGCATGGTCTGGCGCTGGTCTATGACAGCGGCCTGGCCGGGCCGACCGTGATGATCCGGGCAGAGCTGGACGCGCTGCCCATCGCGGAAACCGGCCAGCCGGATTGGCGATCGGGGGTGCCCGGCAAAGGCCATCTTTGTGGTCATGACGGCCATATGACCATCCTTGCCGGTCTGGCACAGGATCTGGCGCAACGCAGACCGGCACAGGGGCGGGCGGTATTGCTGTTCCAACCTGCGGAAGAGGATGGATCTGGGGCCGCCGCCGTGTTGGCCGATCCGCGGTTCGATGCTATCCGGCCGGATCACGCCTTTGCGCTGCACAATCTGCCGGGGCTGCCCCTGGGCGTTGCGGTGCTGGAGCCGGGGGCGGCCAATTGCGCCTCGGTCGGGTTGCGGCTGCGGTTTACCGGGCGCACCGCCCATGCGGCGGAGCCTGACAAGGCGATCAGCCCGGCACGGGCTCTGGCAAATCTGGTGCCTGCACTTTCGGCCCTTGGGCCGGGGGGGGATCTGGGGCCTGATTTCCGGCTGGTGACACTGACCCATATGCGGATGGGCGAGCCAGCGTTTGGCATTACCCCCGGGGCGGGGGAATTGTGGGCAACGCTGCGCTGTCTGTCGGATGAAAACATGGCAGAGCTGAAGTCAGACGCCGTCATGATCGCGCGCGCGGCGGCCGAGGCTGACGGGTTGCAGCTTGAGGTCAGCTGGCACGACGATTTCGCCGCGAGCCGCAACCACCCGCAAGCGACCGAGGTGCTGCGCGCGGCGCTGGCGGCTGAAGGGGTCACGCGGATCCCGGGCCTGCCGATGCGGGCGTCTGAGGATTTCGGGCGGTTTTCCAGCGTGGCACAATCGGCAATGTTCTGGTTCGGCGCGGGCGAAGACCATCCGGTGCTGCACGCGCCCGATTACGACTTTCCCGACAGTCTGATCCCGCCGGGGATCCGTGTCTTCCGCCGCGCCATCGATCTGATCCTGGGCTGAAGGGCGGCGGGGCGGTTCGTGGGCGATGGCCGGCTTTGCGAGGCAGGGCTGGCGGATCAGTCCAGCTGCGCCCGCCATAGCCGCCACCATTTCACCCATAGCTCTGCCATTTCCTCGGGGTCCCCGGCCAGAAGCCGGGCCCCCAGCGGAAAGGCTGCGGCCTCGATCCCGGCCTGCGCATCGGTGATGCGGGCGGCCAGGCTTTCGCGCAGGGATGGCACCGCCACGTCATCGGGCAGGGCGTCGAGATGCAATGCCAGTTCCGCCAGATCGTGATGCAGGCCCAGCGTCTCGCCAAGGCGTCCCGCTTCATCGGCGATGGGTTTCATCATCGCGGGCCAGACCGGCGCGAAGAGGCGAGCCTGATACCAGAGATCCTTCACCCGCTTGCGCAGATCATGCAACGCCTCTGCCGTGCCGTTGTCGCGGGCAAGGCGCAACTGGCGGCGCGCCTTTTCGCGGGTGGTCGCAAGGCCCTCGACCAGCACGCGGCGGTCGCTGCCCTGCACGGACCAGCTTTCGACGCGCAGCACCAGCCCATCGAACAGGTTGCGCAGCCGATCGGGATCGGCGGGCGGGGCCTGGGGCAGCGTTTCGGCCTCGACGGCGAGATGGGCGCGAAGCGCCAGCATCTGCGGGCCGTCCTCGGGCTCGATCAGGCGGTCCAATGTGGCCAGACGCACCACGGCATCGCGCTGCGCGGCCAACAGCCGTGCCGCATCGCGCAGCAGCACAGTCTCGGCTGGTTGCACACGCGGCAGGCCGGATCGCATCAGCCGCAACAGCGCGCGCAGCTTCTTGACCCGTTTGCGGATATCATGGATCCCGGCGGGGTCGGGCGTATCGGCAAGGGTCGTGCGGATGGGCGCGATCTGGCTTTGGGCAATGCGGTGCAGGGCATCGCTGAGCGAGCCGTCCCGCAGATCGAAACGATAGGACATACAGCCTCCGGGGCCAATTTTGTCTTGGGCCTATCACGGCGCGGGTAACGTCGGGATGAAGTTTTTGCGAAGGAAATATGACGTGACTGGCCGGGGCCGTTGCAGTCTGCCCCGCGGCCCGTGCGCTGGTCTGACAGGCGCTTAACCCCTGCTTGCTACCCCTTGGGTCTGGATGCGGGCACCCGTTCGGTGCCCTGCGGGACCGGGCAAGCATTGGGCACAGCAACGAGGGCCGGACAAGATGAACAAGGCGATTACCGATGGTCTGGTATTGATGCCGCCACCGTTTTCGGCGGGGCTGGCGCAATGGTCGCGCGAGAATGGCACGCCGGGATCGGCCACCTATGCCGGCGCGGCCAATGCGGCGCTGGTGCCATCAGATCAGGATTTTGGGGCCTGTCTGGAATTGCAGAAGACCGAAGCCACGCAGCGCCTGCGCTATATGGGCCAGACCCCAATCGAGCCGGGGCTTTACCTCCGCATCTCGGTCCGGGTGAAGGCGGTGGCGGGCAATCTGCCTGCGGTGCGGATCGCGGCCTATGCCGCGCGCGCCAATGGCACACAGGTCAGCGTGCCAAGCACCTCTGCCTCTGTGGATCTGACCAGCTATGGCGAGATCGTCACCATCTCGGCCATTGTTGGCTCTGGCAGCCGTCAGGGCGTAACGCTGCCCTGGGGGATCGAGCCGGTCTATGGCCATTTCGGCATTGACCTGACCGGGCCGAATGGCGGCACGCTGCGCATCGACAATGTGATGATCGAGGATGTAACCGAAATCTTTCACCGCAAGATGATCGATGTGGTCGATGTCCGCGACTATGGCGCGGTCGGCAATGGCAGCACCAATGATGTCGCAGCCTTTGCCGCCGCCGATGCGGCCGCCAATGGCCGCACGGTGCTGATTTCAGCCGGGAATTACCGGCTGAATTCCAGCTTTACCTTCAACAATGCGGTGCGGTTCGAGGGGCGGATCTCGATGCCTGCCTCCGCGCGGCTGACCTGCACCCGCAATTACGATCTGGATACCTATGCGGCGGCTTTCGAGAATGAGCTGGAGGGGTTCAAGCGCGGGCTGCAGACCCTGTTCTATTTCACCGATCACGTCGTTTTCAACCTGTCGGGGCGCAAGGTCGACCTGACCGAGCCGCTGGATGTGGCGGCGCTGACCGGGCTGACCAGCCTGACCAGCCGCCGGGTGTTGACCAATGGCCAGATCGGTGCGGCCTCGTCTTCCGCATGGAACAATGACAGCGTGACCTCGACCGCGACCTATAGCACCGGCACGCCGACGCGGCTCAGCGGGGTGACCAATGTCGCGGCGATCCCCATTGGCGCGCGTGTCAGCGGCACGGGCGTGGGGCGCGAGGTCTATGTGGTGGGCAAAAGCGTCGGCGCCCAGACCGTGACGCTGAGCCAGCCGCTTTGGGGCGGGGCGGGCACCCGCACCTATACATTCACCCGTTACAAATACCTGCTGGACTTCTCGGGCTTCGACAATCTGGCACGGTTCGAGATCACCGATATCGACTTCAACTGTGCAGGGCGCGCAAGCGGCATCATGCTGGCCACCGCCGGGCTGACCTTCCGGGTGGCCGATTGCGTCTTTACCGGGCCAAAGGATCGCGCGATCACCTCCATCGGACTGGGCTGTGCGGGGATGATCATCGATCAGTGCCAGTTCCTGTCGAACGAGCAGGCCATCGCGGCCCAGAACCGCAGCACGATTGCCATCAATGCCAATGCCAACGATCTGAAACTGCGCGACAACCGGGTGGTGCGCTTTGCGCATTTCGCCGTGCTGGCGGGCGGCGGCAATATGGTGATCGGCAATCACTTCTTTCAGGGCGATGACGAGACCGACGGGCTGCGTCAGGCCGGGATCGTCTTCACCAATACCAACGGGCGTTCGATTGTCTCGGACAACTATGTCGACAATTGCTGGCTGGAAGTATCCAACGAACACGAACCTGCGCCGGGCTTTTCTTCCGGGTTTTCGTTTGGCGGGCTGTCGATCACTTCGAACCACTTCATGTGCACCAATGTGGCACCCTCGTTCCGCTGGCTGGTGATGCGACCGCGCGGGCCGGGACATTTTCTCAACGGGCTTTCGGTCACGGGCAATGTCTTCCGCGCCGTGAATGGGGCCGTTGATCGGGCGGAAAAGGTCGATACCACCCAGGCGGGGCTGGACCATGACCGGGCCCGCAACGTGATCTTTCAGGGCAATATCTTTCATGGGGTGAGCACGATCTGCCAGAACCCGCTGACGGTCAGCCATACCCAGAACACCGCATCGGCGACGTGGACGGTTGATGCGGCGGACCTGCTGCCCTTTGGTGGCAAGCCGCTGAGCGCGGTTTCGGTGCTGCCCAAGGGGGCCTTGCGCAACAGCGGCAACAATATCGTCTATCCGGGTCTCTATGCGATCGCGGCCACCGGAAGTTCCGACAAGATGGTTGAGCTCAAGTGGCAGGAGAGTGTGCGCGGCGTGGCGCTGGTCACCCTGCGCAGCGATACGCCGCAATAGGCGGCACAGATCGTTGATCCATCGGGGCGTCCGGCAACGGGCGCCCTTTTGTCATTTCACCTGCTCGGGCGTCAGGCGGAAGGCGCGGGCAAAGCCGCCATTGAGCAGGATCGACACCGGATCAAGCCGCATGAAGGCGAAATCGGCAAAGTCGATATAGAGTTTGGCCTTGGGATGGGTCGTCAGCCAGTGGTCGCGCAGATCGGCATGGACGGCGCTGTCACGCGCGACCAGTGCGGCGCGCACCCGCAGCATGAGGCGCGGATGTGTCAGCGGATCGCCCTTTGCCCCTGGCTCTCCCAGCATCAGCGCCGCATCGGGATGGGCCACCAATGCTGCGCGATGGGGCGCAAGCGACGAGACCAGCGTATGCGGCACCCCCGTGCCATCAAGGCCAAAGGCAATCCGGCTGATCCCGGGCGTGCCGGTCTCCGGGTCGGTCCAGGCAAGCGCCGCATGGCGTGCGGTTTGCAGGATTTCGCGCGCAAGCGCCACCGCCTCGGCATCGGCGGGTTGCACCGGGTCGCGGGGCATCGGGGTGTCGGTCATGGCAGGCCTTTGTTCGGTGGGCACTGCGATTGACACTGGCCGACGCAGCCCTTTGCTCATGAGGCAATCGCTACAGGTGCGAGATGGCCGAAACAAGATCGCGCTTTGCAGCAGCCGCCAAAGCCGTGATGCGGCAAAGCCTGTTTCTGCCCAAGCTCGAGACCGTCTTGCGCGCGCGCAGCGCTGGTGCTGATTCGCCGCGGCATCTTCATCCGGTGGTTGTGTCTTCGCCCCGCGGCCGCCCGGATAGCGCGACGGGCCCCGGCTTTACCTGCCCGGCCCAAGGGGCATATCGGCTAGCGCATTGAAAACGCTTGTCATCCTGATCACAAAGTTTTCACAATTTACTAATTTCCATATTCTCCAGTCAATGAATTTACAGAAAAAATCAATCAACATAAGGGGTTACGCAAACTGTAAGAAATAGTTTACAGTGATCTCAGGGATGGAGCGTCCCCGCCCTGTGACGGCGGGGGCCGAGACTGTATGAGGGGGAGAGAGATCATGACCCAGCAGCCCGCCGAAACGGCACCGACCGTGCGTGATGTGCCGGAAGGATATGGCAAGGCCCATGCGGATACCGCCAAATATCGCGCGATGTATAATGAGTCGATTGATGACCCTGATGCGTTCTGGGCGCGCGAAGGGCAGCGGCTGGATTGGATCAAACCCTATAGCCGGGTGAAGAACACCGACTTCACCTATGGCAAGGTTTCGATCAAATGGTTTGAAGATGGCGTGCTGAACGCCAGCGTGAACTGCATCGACCGCCATCTGAAGGATCGCGCATTGCAGACCGCGATCATCTTTGAGCCCGATGATCCGAAGACCCCGGCGCAGCACATCACCTATAAGGAACTGTCCGAAAAGGTGAACCGCTTCGCCAACGTCCTGCTCAGCCAGGGTGTGATGCGCGGCGACCGCGTGGTGATCTATCTGCCGATGATCCCCGAAGCCGCCTATGCCATGCTGGCCTGCGCCCGGATCGGCGCGATCCATTCCATCGTCTTTGCGGGCTTCTCGCCCGATGCGCTGGCGAACCGCATCAATGATTGCGGCGCGAAGCTGGTGATTACTGCCGATAGCGCCCCGCGTGGTGGCAAGCGCACGCCGCTGAAATCCAACACCGATGCGGCGCTGCTGCATTGCTCCGACAAGGTGCGCTGCCTTGTGGTGAAGCATACCGGCGATCAGACCAGCTGGATCGATGGCCGCGATGTCGATGTGAAGCTGCTGATGGATATGGTCAGCCCGGAATGCCCGCCGCGCCCGATGAATGCGGAAGATCCGCTGTTCATCCTTTATACCTCCGGCTCCACCGGCAAGCCGAAGGGCGTGGTCCATACAACCGGCGGCTATCTGGTCTATGCCGCGATGACGCATCAATACACTTTCGACTATCAGGATGGCGATGTCTTCTGGTGCACGGCGGATGTGGGTTGGGTCACCGGCCACAGCTATATCGTCTATGGCCCGCTGGCCAATGGCGCGACGACCATCATGTTCGAGGGCGTGCCGACCTTCCCCGATGCGGGCCGCTTCTGGGAAGTTTGCGAAAAGCATGGCGTGACCCAGTTCTACACCGCGCCGACCGCGATCCGCAGCCTGATGGGCATGGGCGCCGAGTGGGTCGAGAAATACGATCTCAGCAAGTTGCGCATCCTGGGTTCGGTCGGCGAGCCGATCAACCCCGAGGCCTGGACCTGGTATGACAAGCATGTCGGCAAGGGCAAATGCCCCATCGTCGACACCTTCTGGCAGACCGAAACCGGCGGTCATATGATCACGCCGCTGCCCTATGCCACCCCCACCAAACCCGGATCGGCCACGCTGCCCTTCTTCGGTGTGAAGCCGGTCGTGCTGGACCCATCCAGCGCCAAGCGCCAGGATGAGGTGGAAACGGAAGGCGTGCTCTGCATCTCCGACAGCTGGCCGGGGCAGATGCGCACCCTTTGGGGCGATCATGACCGCTTCCAGGAAGCCTATTTCTCGCAATATCGCGGCTATTACTTCACCGGCGACGGCTGCCGCCGCGACAAGGACGGCTATCTGTGGATCACGGGCCGCGTCGATGACGTGATCAACGTTTCGGGCCATCGCATGGGCACGGCCGAAGTGGAATCGGCGTTGGTGGCTCATGCTTCGGTCGCCGAGGCCGCAGTGGTGGGCTTCCCGCATGACATCAAGGGGCAGGGCATCTACGCCTATGTCACCCTGATGAACGGGATCGAGCCCTCGGAAGAGCTGCGCAAGGATCTGGTGAAATGGGTCCGCACCGAGATCGGCCCGATTGCCAGCCCCGATGTCATCCAGTGGTCGCCCGGCTTGCCGAAAACCCGCTCGGGCAAGATCATGCGCCGCATCCTGCGCAAGATCGCCGAGAATGACTTTGGCAGCCTTGGCGATACCTCGACCCTTGCCGATCCTTCGGTGGTCGATGACCTGATCGCCAACCGCGCGATCAAGGGGTGAGCCATGCATGACACGGCCGCATCTGCGCAGACCAAACCCGCCGTCCTGATCCTGCTTGGCCCCCCTGGGGCCGGCAAGGGCACCCAGGCCCGGATGCTGGAAGAGGATTTCGGTCTGGTCCAGCTGTCGACGGGTGACCTGCTGCGCGCGGCCGTGGCGGCGGGCACCGAGGCAGGCAAACAAGCCAAGGCGGTGATGGAGGCGGGGCAGCTGGTCTCTGACGAGATCGTGCTGGCCATCCTGAAGGACCGCATGGCCGAGCCCGATGTGGCGCGCGGCATCATCCTGGACGGCTTTCCCCGCACGGCGGGGCAGGCGGCGGCGCTGGATCTGCTGCTGGCCGAGGCCGGGCAGGGCGTCACCGCCGCCATCAGCCTTGAGGTTGATGACGAGGCGATGGTGGGCCGGGTGTCGGGCCGCTACACCTGCGCCTGCGGCGAAGGCTATCACGACACGTTCAAGAAACCCGCTGTGGCGGGGGTTTGTGACAAATGCGGCGGCACCGGCTTCAAGCGGCGTGCCGACGACAATGCCGAAACGGTGCGCGAACGGCTTGGTGCCTATCACGCCCAGACGGCGCCGCTGATTGCGCATTATGACGGCCTGGGGGTTCTGCAACGGATCGATGCGATGGGGGCCATCGCCGATATCCGCGCAGGGCTTGCCGTCATCGTGGGGCGCGTCACGGCATGAGGGGAGGCCACGCCCGGCCCCGGACAGAGGGGCTGGGCGCGGTTGCTTGGAAGGGGAGCGGCCCGCAGCCAGCGGGTCGATAAAAACGCCGGCAGGCAATGCCGGTCGAACACGGAGGAGGAGGCCACATGGCTTATACGACCCCCGACGCGGCGGCACGTTCGCGTCCAATGACGGCAGAGGAAAAGAAGGTCATCATGGCCTCCTCGGCCGGCACGATCTTCGAATGGTATGACTTCTACCTTTACGGCTCGCTGGCCGCGATCATCGGCGCGCAGTTCTTCACGCCCTTCCCCGAAGCCACCCGCAACGTGTTTGCGCTGCTGGCCTTCGCGGCAGGCTTCATCGTGCGCCCGTTCGGCGCGCTGGTCTTCGGGGCCCTGGGCGACCTGGTCGGCCGGAAATACACCTTCCTGATGACCATCCTCATCATGGGCTTTTCGACCTTCATCGTCGGCATCCTGCCCAGCTATCACAGCTGGGGTGTCGCGGCTCCGATCATCCTGATCGTTCTGCGCATGTTGCAGGGTCTGGCGCTTGGCGGCGAATATGGCGGTGCGGCGGTCTATGTGGCCGAACATGCGCCGCAAAATCAGCGCGGCTATTTCACCGCCTTCATCCAGACCACGGCGACGCTGGGCCTTCTGCTCTCGCTCATCGTGATCCTGCTGGTACAGGGCTATGTGAACGGCAACTACCCGGAACAGCCGGTGCTTGACGCGGCCAGCCAGCCGGTCATGAATCCCGATGGCACCGCCGCGATGATGAAGGCCTTCAACGCCTGGGGCTGGCGGATCCCGTTCATCGGCTCGATCGCGCTGCTGCTCGTGTCGCTTTACATCCGTCTGACCATGAATGAATCCCCCGCCTTCAAGAAGATGAAGGAAGAGGGTTCGGCCTCCAAGGCGCCGCTGCGTGAAGCCTTCGGCAACTGGAAAAACGGCAAGATCGCCCTGATCGCGCTGTTCGGCCTCACCGCCGGTCAGGCCGTGGTCTGGTATTCGGGCCAGTTCTACGCGCTGTTCTATGTGCAGAACGTGATCAAGGTCGACAGCTTCTCGGCCAACGTGTTTGTGGCCTGGTCGCTGATCCTCGGCACCTATGGCTTCATCTTCTTCGGCCGCCTGTCGGACCGTATCGGCCGCAAGCCGATCATCCTGGGCGGCTGCCTGATCGCGGCGCTGACCTACTTCCCGGTGTTCGGCTTCCTCACCAAAACCGCGAACCCGATGCTCTATCATGCGCATCAGACCGCGATCACCGTGACCGCCGATCCGGCTGACTGCTCGTTCCAGTTCAACCCGGTGGGCACCGCGAAGTTCACCAATTCCTGCGACATCATCAAAGCCGGTCTGACCGCACGTTCCGCAAATTCGGAAACGGTCGAGGCTGCTGCCGGCACCCTGGCTTCGGTCAAGGTCGGCGAGACGGTGATCCAGGGCTATTCCGGCACCGCAGCTGATGCGGCTGACCAGAAGAAGCGTTTCGACACCGAGCTGAACGACGCGCTGAGCGCCGCGGGCTACCCGGTTGCCGGTCAGCCGAACGAAACCGTGGCGGTGGCGCAGAACTTCTTCGACATCTTCACGGCGCAGAAACTGACCATCATCCTCACGCTGACCTATCTCATCGTGCTGGTGACCATGGTTTACGGTCCGATCGCCGCGATGCTGGTCGAGTTGTATCCGACCCGGATCCGCTATTCCGGCCTGTCGCTGCCCTACCATATCGGCAATGGCTGGTTCGGTGGCCTGCTGCCCGCGACCGCCTTCGCGATCTCGGCCCAGTCCGGCAATATCTATGCGGGTCTGTGGTATGCGATCGTTGTCGCCCTGATGACGGTGGTGATCGGGACGCTGTTTGTGCCGGGCAACACCCACAAGAAAGACATCTTCGCGGATTGATCTGCACGATGTCCTGACATGCGACGGGCCGGGGGAAACCCCGGCCCGTTTGCTTTGTGTCTTGGATGTGTAAGCCTGCCTGCCTGCCTGCCTGCCTGACTGCCTGGCTGACCGCCCGTATGATTGGCGGCGCGACAACCTCGCTGGTCTCGGCCCGGCACCAAGCTAAACCGCCTACAGCCTTGCGCCGGGGCGTTCCCCCTGCCCGCAGTGATCCGGGGTGCCTGATCCCCGGATCGATCCGCCCTTGCGCGCTTTACCCCCTGAGACGCAGATAAAGCGTCCAGACCCCCAGCACGATGCCGGTCAGGATCGCGGTGGAAACAAGGCCAAGCCCGATCTCGGTGGCCATCGGCAGCCCGCTTTGCCCCTGACGCGTCACCGGCAGGATGACGGCGATGAAGACGATCCCGGCCAGCAGCGGGATCAGCGCCCCGGTCGCGGCGCGCTGGCGCTGCATCGTATAGACAAGCCCGATCACCAGACCGATGCGGAACACGTCGGTCAATTGTCCGAACAGGATATCTGCGCTCATTCCGTCCCTCCTTTGTTGTGTTTCGGCATAGCTTGGCCGGCGTCTGCGGTCCAGCAATCTGGCCACCTGCGCCGCCAGATTGCGCCCCGCAGGGCTGGACCCGGCCGCCCGCTTGCGCTAACGCGGAAGCGACAGAATTTCAGGGGGATCGCATGTCCGGACATGGTGAAGCGCAACCGATGACGGCCCGCAAATCCGGGCCTCTCTCCGGCACGGCGGCGGTGCCCGGCGACAAGTCGATCAGCCACCGGGCGTTGATCTTCGGGGCCATGGCGGTCGGGGAAACCAGGATTACCGGCCTGCTGGAAGGTCAGGATGTGCTGGACACCGCAAAGGCCATGCGTGCCTTCGGAGCCGAGGTCACCCAGCATGGCCCGGGCCAGTGGTCGGTGCATGGCGTGGGCGTGGGCGGCTTCCGTGAACCTGCCGATGTCATTGACTGCGGCAATTCCGGCACCGGCGTGCGCCTCATCATGGGCACGATGGCCACCACTGCAATGACCGCCACCTTCACCGGCGACGCCTCGCTGCGCAAACGCCCGATGGGGCGGGTGACCGATCCGCTCAGCCTGTTCGGCACGCAGGCCTATGGCCGCCATGGCGGGCGGCTGCCGATGACCGTGGTGGGGGCGGCCAACCCGGTGCCGGTGCGCTATGCGCTGCCGGTGGCCTCGGCGCAGGTGAAATCGGCGGTGCTGCTGGCGGGGTTGAACGCGCCAGGCGAGACCGTGGTGATCGAACGCGAACCGACCCGCGACCATTCCGAGCGGATGCTGCTGGGTTTTGGTGCCGAGCTGCACGTCGAAAAGGGCACAGAGGGGCATGTCATCACCCTGAAAGGGCGCCCCGAATTGCGCCCGCAAAGCGTGGCGGTGCCGCGTGATCCCAGCTCTGCCGCATTTCCGGTTTGCGCGGCGTTGATCGTCGAAGGTTCGGATATTCTGGTGCCCGGCGTCAGCCAGAACCTGACCCGCAACGGCCTTTACATCACCCTGGTCGAGATGGGCGCGGAAATCGAATTCCAGAACCCGCGCGAAGAGGGCGGCGAGCCGGTCGCCAATCTCCGTGTGCGCTTCTCGGACCGGATGCAGGGCATCGAGGTGCCGCCCGAACGCGCGCCGTCGATGATCGACGAATATCCGATCCTTTCGGTTGTCGCCTCTTTTGCACATGGCAAGACCGTGATGCGCGGCGTGAAAGAGCTGCGCGTGAAGGAAAGCGACCGGATCGACGCCATGGCGCGCGGGCTTGAGGCCTGCGGTATCCGCGTCGAAGAAGACGAGGATACCCTGATCGTGCATGGTATGGGGCCGGGCGGGATGCCGGGCGGGGCCACCGCCGCGACCCATCTCGACCATCGCATCGCGATGAGCTTCCTTGTTGCCGGCATGGCCGCGCAAAAGCCGGTCTCGGTCGATGATGCCTCGCCGATCCTGACGTCGTTCCCGATCTTCGAGGGGCTGATGCAAAGGCTCGGCGCGACCCTCGAGCGGGACTGACACACCCCACTGTCGCCGGGGGGCGCTCGCGCCCCCCGCGGCCCTGACGGGCCTCCCCCCGAGGATATTTTTGAACAGATGAAAGCCAGCGCAGGTCTCCCTCTTCATCTGTTTCCAAATATCCTCAGGGGGTGAATGGCCGAAGGCCAGAGGGGGCGCGAGCGCCCCTTGCATCGCCAGATACCGGAGCCTGACCATGACCCGCATTTTCACCGTCGCCATTGATGGCCCCGCCGCCGCCGGCAAGGGCACGATCAGCCGCGCGGTGGCTGCCCATTTCGGCTTTGCCCATCTGGATACCGGGGCGCTTTACCGCGCGGTTGGCGTGAAGGGGGGCGATCCGGTGGCGGCGGCACAAAGCCTCACGACCGAGGATCTGGCGCGCGACGACCTGCGCACGCTGGAGGCAGGGCAGGCCGCCAGCCAGGTTGCCGTGATCCCCGAGGTGCGGGCGGCGCTTCTGGATTTTCAGAAACGCTTCGCCCGTCGCCCTGGCGGCGCGGTGCTGGACGGGCGTGATATCGGCACGGTGATCTGCCCCGAGGCTGAGGTGAAGATCTATGTCACCGCCAGCGCCGCCGTGCGCGCGCGCCGACGCTGGCTGGAACTGGGCGGCGATGCAGCGCCCAAGGCCTATGACACGGTGTTGGCCGAGGTCGAGGAGCGCGATGCCCGCGACATGGGCCGCGCCGACGCGCCTTTGCGCGCAGCAGCGGATGCGGTGACACTGGATACTTCCGATCTGTCGCAGGATGCGGCGGTGGCCGCAGCGATTGCGCTGGTTGCGCGCGCCCTTGCACGGCGGGATGCACCCGGCGCATGAGTGGCACGCCGATTGACATGGCAAACTGGCCCCGGCGCGAGACCTTCGCGCTATTTCGGCGCTTTGCGCAGCCGCAATATGGGTTGAGCGCACGGCTTGATGTCAGTGCGATCCTGAGACGGGACGCGCCGGGCTTTTCTCCCTATCTTGCCTGCCTGCATATTTTCGGCACGGCGCTGCACGCGGTGCCGGAGTTTTGCACCCGGATCCGGGGCGCGGGGGCGGTGCAGCATGACCGATTGAAGCTGTCGACCACGCTGCGTTTCGAGGATGGGCGGCTTGGCTTTTCCTATCTCGACTGGCAGCCTGATTTTGCGGCTTTCGCCCCGCAGGCCCGCGCGGCGCTGGATGCTGCGCAAGCCTCGGGCGCGCAGGTGCCGGGGGTCGAGGGCGATGATGCGGTGGCCTTCCTGTCCTGCCTGCCCTGGACCGATTTCACGGGCTGCGACCACCCGTTCTTCAATGCCGATGACTGTATCCCGCGGATCAACTGGGGCCGCTTCGTGCCCGATGCTGAGGGGCGCAGCAGTATGGCGGTTTCGGTTCATGCGCATCACGCCTTGGTCGATGGGGCCCATATCAGCGCCTTTCTGGCAGCGGCGCAGGCGGCGGCAGATCGATTCTGACGCCTTGCCTTGCGATCACGCCCCTGTTGACGCAAGATCACCCGCAACAAGTGGCCCTGCGGAGGGAGAGACGAGCATGGCAAAAGAGGCCGGCCTGAACGTGTTGGGAACGGCGCTGGAGGAATGTTCCATGGATCCGCTGACCGGATTCTGGCGCGATGGCTGCTGCCATACCGGGCCGGAGGATCTTGGACGCCACACCGTTTGCGCGGTGATGACCGACGAGTTTCTGGCCATGTCGAAATATCTTGGCAATGACCTGTCGACGCCCCGCCCGGAATTTGGCTTTGCCGGGCTGAAGGCGGGCGACCAATGGTGCCTTTGCGCCGGGCGGTTTCTCCAGGCCCATGATGAGGGGGCGGCACCTCGGCTGCGGCTGGCGGCCACCCATTTGCGCACCCTCGATATCGTGCCGATGGCGGTGCTGCTGGAATATGCGCTGGATGCGCCTGCGACCGAATAGCGCCGCAGCCCACACCAGGTATCCTCTCACGCAGCCTCTTCCTGTCGGCCGGAGGACGCAGATTTTGCCTGTGCGCGCGCCGGTCGATCGCCTTGATCCTGCATCAATTCCTCGATGAACAGGCTCAACAGTTGCGGGCGTCCCGTCACCCCCGCCTTGCGATAGATCGCATTGGTCTGCGCCTTGACCGTGCCCTCGGATGTGGCGCGGAGCGCCGCGATCTCGGCGGTGGAAAGCCCCTTGATCGCGAACATCGCGACATCGCGTTCGGCCGGGGTCAGGCCCCATTCATCCAGCCTTTCAGCAAGAATGGTCTGGAAATCGCCCGCCGCGCGACGCAGCCGGGCCTCTGCCTCGTTGCGTTGGCGGATGGCATGGCGCAGCGCCAGACTGCCCAGCACCAGCCCGACCAGCAGGCCCATGGCTGCGCCAAGTTCTACCATTTCGCGCAGCTGCCACGAGATCGGGGTGGAACGCAGCCCGATGATCGAGGACAGGATATCCAGCAGGAAGACCAGCGTGCAGATCAGTTGTCCGGCCACAAGCAGCGCGATGCCAAGGGTGCCCCGGCTGAGTGCGCCGCGCAAACGGGTTCGGAATGCGAAGGCCATCAGGGCCGCGACTTTCGCGAACCACTGGCATCACTGCCAGTATCAACTGGCGAGGAGACATCCACCCCGGATTTGTCGACCGAGTTTCGGGTGTCGGACAGGCTGCCGGTGGTGGTGGTGGTCCGCGCGCCGCCGCCATTGCCCGCATTGGTGTAGATCGGCAGGCGTTCCTGATAGTCGCGCAGAATCTCGCCGGTATTCGGATTGATGACGATCTCGCGCTGATGTCCGCTGCGCCGGGCCATGACCTGCAGGCGGCCAAGCCAGGTGTAGCGCGTCTCGATCTGGGTATAGCCCTGCGCCGACAGCTGGTTGCGGATCGACTCCGCCATCGGCTCGGCGAATGCCGGGGTATTGGCAAGCACCAGGGAAAGGGCGAGGCCGGAAAGCAGAGCGCGCATGATCGCCTCGTTGGGGTTGGATTTCAGGCAGTAACTGACGTTTCGGCAGGGACTGGGCGTTCAAGCAAGCAAGGGGGCAGGCAAGGCGTGCCGCATTGGACGCGGCGCGCGCATGAGGTGGCGTGCCTGCACAGTAACACAGCCCCGGCCACCTTGGCGACCGGGGCAGGGAAGATGTTACTGTTTGCAGACATGCGCCTTGGGGAATCCCACGCAGGCGCTGCGGCCATCGCCGCCATCAAGGCTTTTCACCGCACCGGATTGCGCGGCTGTGGTGCGGATATCGCCATCCAGACCATCATCGCCGCCACCAAAACCCAAGCCGCCGTCATCCAGCATACCGCCGTCATCCACCATGCCGTCGTCACTTACGGCACCGTCATCCTCGGTGGTGGTGGAGAAGTCTCCGTCATCTTCGACGGCTTCGCCGCTTTCGGCGGCCTCGGAATCATCGGTCACGCCTTCGTCAGCGCCGCCAGCGTTGCCGCCATCCTGTTCGCTGAAATCGCTTTCATCGCCCTCGGCCATGGCTTGCCCGGTCACCGTGAAACCAAGGGTCAACGCCAATACCGCAAGGCGCAAGGCCCAAATCGTCATGCTCTGTCTCCTGATCGTCCCGACCTGATGGATCGGGCTTCTTGTTCACCGAAGACCTGCATACCCGCACCGATATGCAGCCCGGCAGGATCAGCAGAACGCAATCGCACGGATCTGGCTATTGCCGCCCGGTTTAGCGGCGGGGGGCTTTTGGGGATCGATGCGCCCTAAACCGAAGTTTAGGACGCATTCAGTCTCAAACCTTCATGTCAAAGCCAAGATGTTTGGCGACGGTAAAGATGTCCTTGTCGCCCCGGCCCGAAAGATTGACCACGATGATATGGTCTTTCGGCAGGGTGGGGGCAAGTTTGGTCACATGTGCCAGCGCATGGCTGGGTTCCAGCGCGGGGATGATTCCCTCCAGCTTGCACAGCAGCTGGAACGCCTCCAATGCCTCGGTATCGGTGACCGAGACATATTCGGCCCGGCCGACATCGTGCAGCCAGGCGTGTTCCGGCCCGATGCCCGGATAGTCGAGCCCGGCCGAGATCGAGAACCCTTCAAGGATCTGGCCATCCGCGTCCTGCAACAGATAGGTGCGATTCCCGTGCAGCACGCCGGGGCGGCCGCCGGTCAGGCTGGCGCAATGCTCCATCCGCTCATCCACGCCCTTGCCGCCGGCCTCGACGCCGATGATGCGCACGGATGGATCATCAAGGAAGGGATGGAATAGCCCCATCGCGTTCGAGCCGCCACCGATGGCCGCGATCAGGGTATCGGGCAAACGGCCCGGGCCCTCTTGCTCTTGCAATTGCGCGCGGGTCTCGCGGCCGATGATCGACTGGAAATCGCGCACCATGCCGGGATAGGGATGCGGGCCCGCCACCGTGCCGATGCAATAGAAGGTGTCGCGCACATTGGTCACCCAGTCGCGCAGCGCGTCGTTCATCGCATCCTTCAGCGTGCCACGGCCCGAGGTGACAGGCACCACTTCGGCACCCAACAGCCGCATGCGGAACACGTTGGGGGCCTGACGCTCCACATCATGGGCACCCATATAGACCACGCATTGCAGGCCGAAGCGCGCGCAAACGGTGGCGGTTGCCACGCCGTGCTGGCCTGCGCCGGTCTCGGCGATGATGCGGGTCTTGCCCATGCGGCGCGCCAGCAGGATCTGGCCCAGCACATTGTTGATCTTGTGGCTGCCGGTGTGGTTCAGTTCTTCGCGCTTGAGATAGACCTTGGCACCGCCCAGATGCTCGGTCAGGCGGGGCGCGAAGTAAAGCGGCGAGGGGCGGCCGACATAATGCTTCCACAGGTCATCCATTTCGGCCCAGAAGCTCGGGTCGGTCTTGGCATGTTCGTATTCGGCTTCCAGATCAAGGATCAGCGGCATCAGCGTCTCGGAGACGAAGCGCCCGCCAAAGATTCCGAAACGGCCCTGTTCATCCGGCCCGGTCATGAAGCTGTTGATGCCATCCTCGGCCATTGCTCTTCCCCTGTCTGTGCAAGCCCCGGTGTAGCGCGAAAGGGGGGGCGGGAAAAGGGGCGGGCTGCGATGATCCTGCGGTGAAGCCTCATCTTTTCCCTGACAAACAAGGCGCAAGGGGGGCGGATCGGGCCGCGATCCTTCACGACGGGATCGTGGCAGCCGGCCAGATGCGTGCGGCCTGGCCAAGCCGTGGAAAGCTGTCGGAATTTTTCGTGCAAACACCCTTGCGGCGGGCGCGCGGCTCGGCTAGATACCGCCGCACGGTTGGGGCGTCGCCAAGTGGTAAGGCAGCGGTTTTTGGTACCGCCATACCTAGGTTCGAATCCTAGCGCCCCAGCCAATCATTCCCAAAATATGCGACCTGATGGTGACGCCCGGCAAGTATCGTCCGCCGCAAAGATCGTGTCTGTCGAAAGACGGGGGCAGACGGCAGATGCTGTCCGGTGATGCTCAGAGCATCTTCTTGTAGCCAAGATGGCTTGGCGCATAGCCCAGCCGGTCATAGAAGGCATGGGCGCGAAGGCGGCTTTTGTCTGTGGTCAGCTGGATCATCCCGGCACCTGCGGCGCGGGCGCGCGCCTCGGCTTCGGCCATCAAGGCGGCCCCCAGGCCCTGACTGCGCAGGTCGGGGGCCACCCGCACCGCCTCGATCAAGGCGCGCGTCATGCCCTGTCGCGAGAGCCCGTGCAGGATCGTCAGTTGGCAGGTGGCGACGATCCGCCCCTCCATTTCACCCACGATCAACTGATGCGCCGGATTGGCGCGGATCGCGGCAAAGGCCGCCTTGTAGGGGGCGGGGTCATCGCTTTCGCGGCTTGCGCCCAATGGGTCATCGGTCAGCATCGCCACAAGGGCGGGCAGGTCTGCCTCTGTCGCATCGCGAAAACGGATCACCATCGCGGGATGCCGTCATTGGCGGCCAGCAGATGGGCCGCATCGCTGAAGGCCTTGATCTTGGCGTGATCCTTCACCCCCGGCGCGCTTTCCACGCCAGAGGAGACATCGACCTGCCGCGCATTGGTCAGCCGGATCGCCTGCGCCACATTCTCGGGCGTCAGGCCGCCTGCCAGCATCCAGGGCCGCAGCCAGCGCCGCTGCGCCACCAGCCGCCAGTCGAAGCTGAGGCCGTTGCCGCCGGGCAGGGCGGCGGTCTTGGGCGGCTTGGCGTCGATCAGCAACTGATCGGCCACGGTGGAATAATCGAAGATCGCGGCCAGATCGCCCTCATCGGCGACGCCCACGGCCTTCATCACTGGCAGGCCATAGCGGGCGCGGATCTCGGCCACACGGTCGGGGCTTTCATGGCCGTGAAGCTGCAACATATCCAGCGGCACGGCCTCGGTGATGCTGTCAAGCAAGGCATCATCGGCATCGACCACCAGCGCCACCTTGGCCAGACCGACGGGGGCGGCGAAGGCCATCTCGCGCGCCTGATCCAGCGTCACATGGCGCGGGCTTTTGGGAAAGAACACGAAACCGGCATAGACCGCCCCGGCTGCCGCTGCGGCGATCACATCAGCCGGGCTGCGCAGCCCGCAGATCTTGACGCGGATATCCGCCATGGTCTCAGGTCTTCTTCTGCAACAGGGCCAGAACGTCGTCCTGCACCTCGCCCTTGGCATCGCGCATCGCGGCCAGTTCGCGTTGCAGGCGCTGTGCCTCGCGCGTCTTCGACGATGCTGTCGCGCGGTGGCGATGTTCGCGCAGCCATTCCCAGACAAAGCCGATCATCAGGCCCACAGCGATGCCCCCAAAGATCACCACGAACAGCGGCAGTTCGATCTGCCAGTTCAGCGCGGCCAGCGCGCCCAGATCTTCCGGCAGCAGCTTGACGGTGACCGGCGCACGATTGGCCATGGCCACGGTCAGCAGGCAAAGGGCGATCAGCAGCAGGACAGCATAGCGCAAATAACGAAACATGGCCGCTACGGCCTCCTTTTATCTTCTTCCGCTGCGGGCCAGTCGGTCCAACCCGTCAGGCGGGCCATTCATATAGGCCGGCCTGACAGGGAAGTGTAGTCAGGCCTTGCCGTTCAGCCGGTCGCGCAGCAGCTTGCCGGTCTTGAAGAAAGGCACCTTCTTGTCATCCACCTCAACGGCTTCGCCGGTGCGCGGGTTCCGCCCGGTGCGGGCATCGCGTTCCTTGACGGAGAACGCCCCGAAGCCGCGAAGCTCCACCCGGTCGCCGCGCGACAGCGCCTCGATGATTTCCTCGAAGACCGTGTTCACGATCCGCTCAACGTGGCGTTGCGTGAGATGCGGATTGGCATCCGCGATTTTCTGAATGAGTTCCGAACGGATCATCCGCGCTGTCCCCCCGGGCGATGGCAGCTGCCCATGCATTTGTCCCTTGGACTATAGACATGATTTTTCCTGGCACAAAAGAAAAACCCTGCAATCATGCGGGCTTGGCGCGTCAGCGTGGCGGAATCCCGCCCTAAAACGCACAGGCCCCGCCAAAAGGCGGGGCCTGCGTAAACAATCGGGGGGCTGAAATCAGCCGCGATCGGAGCCTTTCAGCGCCGCGCTGAGGATATCACCCAGCGATGCACCCGAATCGGAGGAGCCGTATTGTTCCACGGCTTCTTTCTCTTCGGCGATCTCGCGGGCCTTGATCGACAGGCCCAGACGACGGGTCTTGCTGTCAACGTTGGTCACGCGGACGTCGATCTTGTCACCAACTTGGAAGCGCTCGGGGCGCTGGTCGGCACGGTCACGCGCCAGATCCGAACGACGGATGAACGACTTCATGCTGTTGTATTCGACTTCAACGCCGCCATCTTCGATGGCCGTCACGACCACGGTGATGATCGAGCCGCGCTTCACGCCGTCAACCGCATCGGTGAAGGTGTCGTCGCCCAGAGCCTTGATCGAGAGCGAGATACGCTCTTTCTCGATGTCCACTTCGGTGACAGCGGCCTTGACCACGTCGCCCTTGCGGTAGTTTTGGATGGCTTCTTCGCCGCGCTGGTCCCACGACAGGTCGGACAGGTGAACCATGCCGTCGATGTCGTTTTCCAGGCCGATGAACAGACCGAATTCGGTGATGTTCTTGACTTCGCCTTCGATGGCGCTGCCGACCGGGTTGTTCTCAGCGAAGACTTCCCACGGATTGCGTTGGGTCTGCTTGAGGCCCAGCGACACGCGGCGCTTGGCGCTGTCGATTTCCAGCACCATGACGTCGACTTCTTGCGAGGTCGAAACGATCTTGCCGGGGTGCACGTTCTTCTTGGTCCAGGACATTTCCGAGACGTGAACCAGACCTTCGACACCGGCTTCCAGCTCCACGAAGGCGCCGTAATCGGTGATGTTGGTGACGCGGCCCTTGTGCACCGAACCCAGCGGGTAGGCGCGCTCGACGGCATCCCACGGATCCGATTGCAGCTGCTTCATGCCGAGGCTGATGCGGTGGGTGTCCTTGTTGATCTTGATGACCTGGACCTTGACGGTCTCGCCGATCGACAGGATCTCGGACGGGTGGTTGACGCGGCGCCATGCCATGTCGGTGACGTGCAGCAGGCCGTCCACGCCGCCCAGATCAACGAACGCACCGTATTCGGTGATGTTCTTGACCACGCCATCCACCGTCTGACCTTCGGTCAGGTTGGAGATGACTTCGGCGCGCTGTTCGGCACGCGATTCTTCCAGGATCGCGCGACGCGAGACAACGATGTTGCCGCGACGACGGTCCATTTTCAGGATCTGGAAGGGTTGCTTGATGCCCATCAGCGGGCCGGCGTCGCGCACGGGGCGCACGTCGACTTGCGAGCCAGGCAGGAAAGCCACAGCGCCGCCCAGATCGACGGTGAAACCGCCTTTGACGCGGCCGAAGATCGCGCCTTCGACGCGGGTCTCGTTGGCGTATGCTTTTTCCAGACGGTCCCACGCTTCTTCGCGGCGGGCCTTGTCACGCGAGATGACAGCTTCGCCACGGGCGTTTTCGACGCGGTCCAGATAGACCTCGACTTCGTCGCCCACGTTGATCGACGGGGCTTCGCCGGGGTTTGCGAATTCTTTCAGGTCAACGCGGCCTTCCATCTTGTAGCCGACGTCGATGATGGCCTGGCCCGCTTCGATCGCGATGACCTTGCCTTTGACAACCGTGCCCTCTTCGGGGGTGTCAATCTCGAAGCTCTCTTTCAAGAGGGCTTCAAATTCGTCCATGGATGCTTTTGCGCACATGCGTCAGAGTGTCCTTTATCATGGTTTACTGGCCATGCGGTTGGCTCCGCCGGTCTTTGGTGGCCCCAATGGCAAACACCCGGATAGGCCATAATTCTGGCCGGGCGACTCCTTCAGGATGGGCGGGCTATAGAGGGATTGCGCCGCGAGGGCAAGCGAAAGCCCCGCAGGTTGCAGGGATTTCGGCCTGTTTTTGCTGGGGTGACGCCGCGTTTTCGGGGCGGCGTCCCGGGCGCGACGGGTCAGGCGATCTCGCGCACCAGACCCGCGCGCGGCTTGCGCACCTTCTTGCGGCCCAGAAGCCAGTCGCCCTCTGCCGCGCGGTAACCCAGTGGCAGCAGCGTGACCGATCGCAGGCCCTGTTCGCGCAGGCCAAGGATCGCATCGACCTGATCGGGGTCGAAACCTTCCATCGGCGTCGCATCGACCTGTTCAAAGGCGGCGGCCGTCAGGGCAAGGCCGAAGGCGATATAGGCCTGCCGCGCGGCATGTTCGTAATTCACTTGCGCATCACGGGGCAGATACATGCCCTTCAGCTGTTCGTAATAGGCCGACAGGCGCTCGGACGGGCCGCGCTCATCGGCGGTGCGCTTCACCACCTCGTCGATACGTTCAGCGGTGTAATTGTCCCAGGCTGCAAAAACCAGCAGATGCGAGCCATCGGTGATCTGCGCCTGATCCCAGGCCACAGCGCGGATCTGCGCACGGATTTCGGGGTTGGTGACGACCAGCACCTCGAAGGGCTGCAACCCGCTGGAGGTGGGGGCCAGATTCACCGCCTCCAGGATCCGGTCGACCTTTTCTTGCGGCACCGTTTTCGACGGGTCCATTTTCTTGGTGGCATAGCGCCAGTTCAGGGCATCGGCCAGCATGGTGGCATTCCTTGTGGTATGAATTCGATACTGGTATAAATAGGGAACTGGAAATTTGCCGCAAGAAGGCACATTTTCGATACCAGTCACAGCGAGGGAACCATGGGCGATCCAAAGGTCACGAAGGCGCGAAGCCCGTGCGAATGCGGCCGCATCAGCGAGGTTCTGTCGCGGGTGGGGGATCGCTGGAGCACGCTGGTGATTTACCGTCTAAGTGACGGGCGGATGCGGTTCAATGAGCTGAAACGCCAGCTGGGCATTTCACAGCGGATGTTGAGCCTGACTCTGCGCGAGCTGGAACGTGACGGGCTGGTGCGGCGCGAGGCCTTTCCCACCGTGCCGCCGCGCGTGGATTATGAGCTGACGCCCTTGGGCGAAAGCCTGCGGGTGCCGATCCGCGCGCTTGGCAAATGGGCGCTGGACAACCTTGACCATATCGATGCCGCCCGTGCCAGTTATGACGCGGGGAGTGACCGCCGCGACGGCGGGGCGGGCGAGGAGCGCGGTGCCGCTTGAAGCCCCGCGCCCCGACAGATCACGCGGCCTTGCGGGCTGTGCTGCCGTAGAAGGTTTGGCCCTTTGCGGCCATCTCGCGCAGCAGGGCGGGGGCTTCAAACCGCGTCCCGAAGGCGGGTGCCAGCGTATCGCAGATTTCCACCGCGCGGGCCGCCCCGATGATATCGAGCCAGCCGAACGGCCCGCCTGACCATGGCGCAAAGCCCCAGCCAAGAATCGCGCCGACATCGCCTTCGCGGATATCGGTCAGCACACCTTCCTCCAGCGCGCGGACGGCCTCCAGCACCTGCGCCATCAGCAGACGGTGCTGCACCTCTGCCAGATCGGGCTGGCCATCCCGCACCGGCCATTCGGCTTGCAGCCCGTCCCAGAGGCCAAGTCGCCCGCCCTTGTCATCATAGGCATAGAAGCCCGCATTGGCCTTGCGACCCAGCCGCCCCAGATCGGCCATGCGAAAGATCACGTCATCGACCGCGCCGTCCGGGTAGGCCTCACCCATCGCCGCCTTGGTCGCCTTGGCGATCTTCACCCCAAGATCGATCGATGTTTCATCGACCAGTTGCAGCGGTCCCAGCGGCATCCCGACCAGCTTCGCCGCATTCTCGACCAGCGCGGGGGCCACGCCTTCAGCCACCATGCGGATACCTTCGTTGATATAAGGGATGATGCAGCGATTGGCGTAGAAGAACCGGGCATCATTCACCACGATGGGTGTCTTGCGGATCTGGCGCACGAAATCCAGCGCCTTGGCCACGGCACGGTCGCCTGTGGCTTTACCCTTGATGATCTCCACCAGGTTCATCTTGTCGACCGGGCTGAAGAAATGGATGCCGATGAACTGATCCGGTCGGGCGCTGGCCTTCGCCAGCGCGGTGATCGGCAGGGTGGAGGTATTGGTGGCAAAGATGCAGTCTGGCCCCACCGCCGCCTCGACCTTCGCGGTGACCTCGGCCTTCACCTTCGGGTCTTCAAACACGGCCTCCACGATCAGATCGCAACCGGCAAGGGTCGCATAATCCGTGGTCGCGGTGATGCGCGCCAAGACCTCGGCCTTCTTGTCGGAGGTGACCTTGCCGCGTTTCATGCCCTTGTCGAGCAGGCTTTCCGAATGCGCCTTTCCGCGATCGGCGGCGTCTTGTGCGGCGTCGATCAACACGACCTCGATCCCGGCATTTGCGCTGACATAGGCGATGCCCGCCCCCATCATGCCCGCGCCGATCACGCCCAGACGCTTCACCGCCTGATCCGGTTCCGCCGGGCGGTTCGCGCCTTTTTCCAGCGCCTCCTTGTTGATGAACAGGCTGCGGATCATCGCGGTTGAAGACGGGTTCATCAGAACCGAGGTGAATTGCCGCGCCTCGATCTTCAGCGCGGTGTCAAAGGGCACAAGCGCGCCCTCATACACCGCGGAAAGCAGGGCTTTTGCCGCAGGGTAAACCCCTTGGGTCTTGCCATTCACCATGGCCGATGCCCCGACAAAGGTCATGAACCCCGCCGGATGATAGGGCGCACCGCCCGGCATCTTGTAGCCCTTGGCATCCCAGGGCTTCACCAGATCGGCGTCTTTGGCGGCCAATACCCATTCCTTGGCGCGGGTTAGCAGGTCTTCGGGTGCCACCACCTCATCAATCAGCCCGGCATTCCTTGCGGATTTCGGGTCTGACAGCTTGCCTTCCAGCAGGAAGGGCGCTGCCATCATCGCGCCCAGCTTGCGCACCAGCCGCGTGGTGCCGCCCGCACCGGGGAAGATGCCGACCATGATCTCCGGCAGGCCGATCTTGGCCTTCGGATTGTCGGCGGCGATGATGCGATGGCAAGACAGTGGCAGTTCCAGCCCGATGCCAAGCGCCGTGCCGGGCAGGGCGGCCACGATGGGCTTGCCCCCTTTCAGGGTCTTCGGGTCCATGCCGGCGCGTTCGATCTTGCGCAAGACGCCATGCATCTGCATCACGCCATCAAAGATTGCCTGTGCGCCGCCGGTCCGCATCTGGGCAATCACGTTCAGATCCATCCCACCCGCGAAATCCTTCTTGCCCGAGGTGATGATCACCCCCTTCACGCCCGCGTCGGCAAGGGCCGCGTCGATATGGGCGCTCAGTTCGGCAAAGCCTGCCATCGACATGACATTCATGCTTTTGGGGACAACATCCCAGGTGATGGTGGCCACGCCATCGCCATCAACGACATAGGTGAAATCGGTCATCGTGGATCCTCCTCTGCGCCTTTGCCGGGGGCGCGCCCGTTATGCGGTAGGGGCTGGCAGGCGGTCAGCGCGGCCCGTTCCAGTCGGTTCCGTCCTTGTAGGTGAAGCGGGCGGTGCCCCCGTCGATCTCGGCCACCAGGTCAACGTCGGAATAGGTTGCCGTCTCGCGCGTGGCCTTTGATCCGATCACAAGAAAGCGTGCCTCGCGGTCGCTGCGATTGATGAAATGGTGCCCGTCACCCTCATTCGCCGGGAATGCCGCGCAATCGCCGGGGCGCATCACTTCCTCGCCTGCATCGGTCACCATCACGCATTCGCCTTCGGTCACCATGACGAACTCGTCCTCGGCCCGGTGCCAGTGGCGCAGCGACGACATAGCGCCGGGCTGCAGGACCACCAGATTGACGCCGAACTGTGTCAGCCCCCCGGCCTGACCCAGCCGCAGCGAATGCCGTCCTTCCATCATCGCGGCATAGGGCTCGGGATAGATCGATCCCGCCTTGATCGGGACATTCGCCAGATCGAGCTTTTTCGCCATCACACCCTCTCAATGATCGTGGCGGCCCCCATGCCCGAGGCGATGCAGAGCGTGGCAAGGCCCACCGATTTGCCGCTGCGTTCCAGCTCGTCCAGCAAGGTGCCGATGATGATCGCGCCGGTTGCCCCCAGCGGATGCCCCATCGCGATGGAGCCTCCATTGGGGTTCACCCTGGCCGGATCGACATCGAAGGCCTGCATGAAGCGCAGCACGACTGAGGCGAAGGCCTCGTTCACCTCAAACAGATCAATGTCGGAGATCGCCATGCCGCTGTCGCGCAGGATCTTTTCCGTTACCGGCACCGGGCCGGTCAGCATGATGGTCGGATCGGTGCCGATTTTCGCGGTGGCACGGATGCGCGCGCGCGGCTTCAACCCATGGGCGCGGCCGAAATCGGCATTGCCGATCAGCACGGCGGCCGCGCCATCGACGATGCCCGAGGAATTGCCGGCATGGTGGATATGGTTGATCCGTTCCAGATGCGGGTATTTCATCAGCGCGATCTTGTCGAAGCCGGGCATGACCTCGCCCATATCCTTGAAACTGGCCTTCAAGGCACCAAGCGCCTCAACGCTGGTGCCGGGGCGCATATATTCGTCATGGTCCAGAATGGTCAGCCCGTTGCGGTCCAGCACTGGCACAACCGATTTCGCGAAACGGTGGTCGGCCCAGGCCATCGCGGCGCGGGCCTGGCTTTCCACCGCCAGCGCATCGGCCTGTTCACGCGAGAAGCCGTATTCGGTGGCGATGATATCGGCGGCAATGCCCTGCGGCACGAAATCGGTGCCGAAGGTCAGCGACGGGTCCACCGCAATCGCCGCGCCATCGCTGCCCATGGCGACCCGGCTCATCATCTCGACCCCGCCCGCGATATAGGCCGCGCCCGCGCCGCCCTTCACCTGATTGGCGGCGAGGTTCACGGCCTCCATCCCGGAGGCACAGAAACGGTTGATCGCAAGCCCGGGGATCGCCTGATCCAGACCGGAGGCCAGCACGGCGGAACGCGCAAGGCAGCCGCCCTGTTCGCCGACCTGCGTGACATTGCCCCAGATCACATCCTCGACCGCGTGGCCCGACAGCCCGTTGCGCGAGCGGATGGCATCCAGCATCTGCGCCGACAGCGCGACCGAAGTCACCTCATGCAGCGCGCCGTCCGGGCGGCCCTTGCCGCGCGGGCTGCGGATCGCATCATAGATGAAGGCATCAGTCATGGTCATCTCCTCCGGTCGTGTCTTGGCGGGCGTCCTGTGGGCGGCAGCCTTCGGGCAGCCGTCTTTTGGGCGTTCCTCTTGCCGCCAGACTAGCAGGCGCTTTGCCCCAATGTGCAAATGCCGTGGCGTCGTGAAAAGAGTGACGTGGCAATCACGTCACGTCACTTTGTCATCGCAGCGGGAAGGGGGCAGGCGTCAGACGCCTGCGCGGTCTGACGGGTTGCCAGGCATCAGGTCATAGGGATGCGCCCAGCCGGGCAGGGCGGCGATCCGGTCAAGCCAGCGGGCGATATGGGGCCAGTCGGCGCGATCAAACCCGAAGGGTTCGGGATAGTAGAGGTAAGAACACAGCGAGAGGTCGGCGATGGTCGGGCCGTCACCCGCCACCCAGTCGCGGGCAGCAAGGTGGTCATTCAACGTGGCATAGGCCGCTTTCAAGCGGGCCTGAACAAAACCGATCACCTCGCCTGGGCGTTTTTCCGGCGGCAGGAAATTCATCAGGAAGCGGCAGGTGCCGATCTGGGCAGAAAACTTGTGATTGTCCCACAGCATCCAGCGCAGCACCTCGGCCTCGGCCGCCGTATTGTCGCCACCGAACCGCCCGGTGCGGCGGGAAAGATCGAACAGGATCACGCCCGATTGCGTCAGCACGCGGTCGCCCTCGGGGGTGGCCTCGACCAGAACCGGGCATTCGCCCATCGGGTTCAGGGCGCGGAACTCCGGGCTGCGGGCGGCACCGCCAAAGAAATCGACAAAGCGTGGCTGCCAGTCCAGCCCGCAAAGCCGCAGCATGAGCGCCACCTTGTAACTATGGCCGCTTTCGCCAAAGCAATGCAGGGTCAGGGGACCAAAGGTTTGGGTGTCGGGCATCACAGGCTCCATGATAGCAAACCGGGGAAAGCAAACCGGGGGCGCAAGGCCCCCGGATCATCCTGATATCAGCGGCGCAGCGCGTCCAGCAGATCGCGGTCGGGATAGCCATCGGGCACCAGCCCGCGCGCGGTCTGGAAGGATTTGATCGCGGCATAGGTCTTGGGGCCGACATTGCCATCGGTGCCGCCGGTGTCAAAGCCAAGCGCGGTCAGACGTTCCTGCACCTCGATCCGCTCCGACAGGCGCAGGGTCGCATCGCCCGCAGGCCAGGGCGTGACCAGTGCCCCGCCGCCCTTCAGGCGGTCGGACAGATGGCCCACCCCGATCACATAGCTGTCGGCCTGATTATACCGCTCGATCGCGTGGAAGTTGCGATAGATCAGGAAGGCTGCGCCCTTGACGCCTGAGGGCAGCAGCAGCGCCGCCTGTCCGTCGGGCACCTGCCCACCCGCCGCGCGGGTGATGCCCATGGCGCGCCAATCGGCACCCGACCGCTTGGCGGTCTTGCCCGAAATCCCGGAATAGCCCGCAGGCAGCTTGACCTCGACCCCCCAGGGCTGGCCGCGCTGCCAGCCGGATTTCGCGAGATATGCAGCGGTTGAGGCCAGCGCATCGGTCGGATCACCCGACCAGATGTCGCGCTTGCCATCGCCGGTGAAATCGACCGCGAAGGCAAGGTAGGATGTCGGGATGAACTGGGTATGGCCCATGGCCCCGGCCCAGCTGCCGATCATGTGGCGCGCATCGGTATCGCCCGCCTGCAGGATCTTCAGCGCCGCGATCAGCTGTTGCTGGAAGAACTCTTGCCGCCGCCCGTCAAAGGACAGCGTCGCCAGTGATTCAATCAGCGGCAGGTCGCCGCGTTTCTCGCCATAGCTCGATTCCATGCCCCAGACCGCCACGACGACCTCTTTGTCGACGCCATAAGTGGCCTCGATCTGGGCGAGCTGCCCGGCATAGCGCGCCAGCATGGCGCGGCCATTGGCCACGCGTTTGTCGGACACCGCCGTCTCCAGATATTCCCAGAGCGATTTGGTGAATTCCGCCTGGTTCTGCGAACGCTGGATGACGGTCGGGTTATAGACCACGTCGCGGAAGGCCGCGTCATAGGTGGCGGTGCTGACGCCCGCGGCCAGTGCGCGGGGGCGGAAGGCTTCGATCCAGGCGTTGAGGCCCGCGACCTTGGCCGGGTCGGGGTTCTGGTCACGACCATATTTGATCACGGTGGGGCTTGATCCTGACTGGGAGACAGCGCCGCCGCCGCCGATACAGGCGGAGAGGGCGGCGACCAAGGCGAGGGAAAGGAAATTCTTGGAAATACGCATCATTCTGCCCTTTGCGGTCATGTCTGGTTCTGCTCAACGGGCAGTCTAGCGGCAAGCGGCCAAGGGGGGAAGCAGTCTTGGCAGGGCCATGGCGCGGGCGGGCGGATCTGCGCCCCAAGGCGCGAAGACCAGGGCACCGCAGCCAGAACATGGGCAGGGGCGCAGTATGGCGCGGGCAGGCGGCGGGCACCGTCAATGCACGCGGACAGGGGGGCAGGGTCAGCGAGGACGGATCGCAGCCAACTGGGCGAGCACGGACTGTAGCACGGACTGTGTGCACGGATTGCGAACCAGGATTGCTGGCAGGCGCAGCCGTCGCAGACCGCAGATGCGGACCGCAGGGCAGGACAAGGATATGGGCCGAGACTTGGGGCAGGGCCGCGCGCGGGAGCAGCACGGCGCGGGCCGCGCGCCTGTGTCGCAAAGGTGCTTTCGGGTGCCCCCCGCGCATGATAGGCAAGGGCCATGAACCAATTGCCCAGCCTTGACCAGATCCGCCAATGGATCACCGACAATCCGACCCTTGCCTCGAAACGCGATATCGCCAAGGCCTTTGGCATCAAGGGCGGGCCGGAGCGGATAGAGCTCAAGCGCATGTTGCGCGAACTGGAGGCCGAGGGCGGCATCCAGAAGCGCAAGCGCCAGTATCACGAGGCGGGCGCCCTGCCGCCGGTATCGATCCTGCGGGTGCTGGCCCCGGATGCGGCCGGCGATCTTTGGGCGGTGCCGAATGAATGGGTCGGCGAGGATGCACCGCGCATCCAGATCATCACCCGCAAGGGCGATGTCGCGCTTGGGGCGGGCGACCGCATTCTGGGGCGGCTGGAAAAGACCGCTGCCGGCTATGAAGGGCGGCTGATCCGCAAACTTGGCACATCGGCCATCCATGTGCTGGGGGTGTTCCGCAAAAGCCATGAGGGCGGGCGGATCGTCGCGGTCGACAAGGGCAGCGACAAGGAATGGCGGGTGCTGTCCGGCCAGACCATGGATGCCGAGGATGGTGAACTGGTCGAGGGCGAACAGGCCGGGCCAAAGCGCATGGGCCTGCCCACCGCGCGCATCACCGCGCGCCTGGGGGATCCGTCCGGGCCCAAGGCCGTCAGCCTGATCGCGATCCATCAGCATGGCATTCCCGACCAGTTCCCGGCCGAGGTGCTTGCGCAGGCAGACCGCGCCGAACCCGCGCCCTTGGGCGATCGCGAGGATCTGCGCCATCTCGATCTGGTCACCATCGACCCGGTTGATGCGCGCGACCGTGATGATGCGGTGCTGGCGATCCCGGATGACGATCCAGGCAATCCGGGCGGCTTCATCCTCTGGGTCGCGATTGCCGATGTGGCGCATTATGTGACGCCGGGATCGCCCCTGGACCGCGAGGCGCGCAAGCGTGGAAATTCGACCTATTTCCCCGACCGTGTTGTGCCGATGCTGCCGGACGTGCTGTCGGGCGATCTGTGTTCGCTGCATGAAAATGTGGATCGCGCCTGTATGGCGGTGCGCATCCAGATCGACGCGCAGGGGGCCAAGCGCGGCCATCGCTTCACGCGCGGCCTGATGCGCTCGCGCGCGTCGCTGCATTATGGTCAGGTGCAGGCCGCAATCGACGGCGCGGTGGAGCCGAAGCTGGAACCGCTGCTGGATCCGGTGATCCGCCCGCTTTACGCCGCCTATGCCGCGCTGAAAAAGGCGCGCGCGCTGCGCCAGCCGCTGGATCTGGATCTGCCGGAACGCAAGATCATCCTCAGCGATGAGGGCAAGGTGCTGTCGGTTGCCTTCCGCGAACGCTTTGACGCGCATAAGCTGATCGAAGAGGCGATGGTGCTGGCCAATGTCTGCGCCGCCGAAGAACTGATCCGGCTGAAACGTCCGCTGCTGTTCCGAGTGCACGAGGAACCCAGCCCCGAAAAGCTGGAGGCGCTGCGCGAAGTGGCGCAGGCCTCGGGCTTTACGCTGGCCAAGGGGCAGGTGTTGAAGACCGAACACCTGAACCGGCTGCTGGCGCAGGCCGAGGGCACCGAACAGGACGAGCTGATCAATATCACCACGCTGCGCTCCATGACGCAGGCCTATTACAGCCCGCAGAACTTTGGCCATTTCGGGCTGGCCCTGCGCAATTACGCCCATTTCACCTCGCCGATCCGGCGCTATTCCGACCTGATCGTGCATCGCGCGCTGATCGCGGGCCATGGCTGGGGCAAGGATGGCCTCAGCGCCTGGGATATCGAGAATCTCGACGACACCGCCAAGCAGATCTCGGATACCGAGCGGCGCTCGATGGTGGCCGAACGTGATACCAATGACCGCTATCTTGCCGCCTATCTGTCGGACCGGGTCGGGCAGACCTTCACCGGCCGGGTGTCGGGCGTGCAGAAGTTCGGGCTTTTCGTGAAGTTGGACGAGACCGGGGCGGATGGGCTGGTGCCGATCCGCGAGGTCGGGCGCGAGTATTTCTTCTATGATGGCGACAACCAGACCCTGACCGGGGCGGATACCGGGCTGACCATCGGCGCGGGCGCGCGGGTGACCGTGCGGCTGGCTGAGGCGGTGCCGGTGACCGGCGGGCTGACGCTGGAGCTGTTGGAGATCGAGGGCGGCGCGCTGCCCGGCCCGAAACCGGGCAAGGGCAAGGCCGGACGCTATGCACCGCGCAAGCCGGTGCAGGCCGCGATTGCCAAACGCAAGCTGGTGCGCAAGCGTCGGTAAGGCGGTAAGGCGGTAAGGCGGTAAGGCGGTAAGGCGGTAAGGCGGTAAGGCGTGACGCTGTTAGGTGGGGCCTTGGTGTCGCCCAATCGTTTCTGAAGGGGTGACCGAAGCCATGACCGAGGTCATGGGTGTCCTCATCCGCTGCGCCGCTCTGGCTCGCAGGGCACCGGCAAGCCGCCCGCCCCGCCATCGGCGGGCGCTGTCCTTTGTTCCAAACAGGCATGGGGTCTGGCCCGGACCAGACACGCGGGCGTGGAAACGCGATGCGTTTCCTGATCCGCCCGCGATTGGCTTAACAGCTTTGTCACCCCGGCGGGGGCGAAGCGCCCGCCGATGGCGGGGTGGGCACTGGCCGAGGCCTTTGTCGCCCCGGCTCTTCCGTTAGCCTCGTCTGCCCGTGCCCTCGGCAATGGCCAAGGTCAGATGGCTGCGTTCCGGCCTACCTCCCGTCACCTTCCATCCTTTCATCCCTCCGTCACGCATTCTTTATGCGCCCCCGCTGGCCCCGCCGAACGGCAGCGGCTATCGTGCCCACAATCAGGAGTGGCCATGGCCGACGAAACGCCCCTTGAAGAGACACCGCGCTGGTCCGCCAAGGGCCGGCGGATGCGTGGTTTCGAGGCGACCTCGGGCCTGCTGAAAGACCGCATCCGCGCCGCAGGCGAAAGCCGGGGCTTTGCCGTCACCCGCCTGTTGACCCATTGGCCGGATGTGGTGGGCGCCGATCTGGCCCGCGTCACAAGGCCGGTGAAGGTGGGCTATGCCAAGGGGGCCTTCGGCGCCACGCTGACGCTTCTGGTCAAGCCGACTGACGCGCCCATCGTCCAGATGCAACTGCCGCGCATCAAGGATCGGGTGAATGCCTGTTACGGCTATGCCGCCATCGGCCGCGTCACCCTGACCCAGACCGCGCCCATGGGCTTTGCCGAGGGTCAGGCCCAGTTCGGCCCCGCGCCGACCCCGCCCGAGAAACCAGCCCCTTCGCCAGAGATCGCAGCCCTTGCGCGCGAGACAGCCGGGGATGTCCATGACGAGGGGCTGCGCAAGGCGCTTGAAACCCTCGCGCAGAATATCTTAACTCGCCGCAGAACCTGAGAGGCTGAATATGATCAAACTGACCCGTCGCGATGTGGTGACCCTCGCCGGGGGCGCAGCCTTCCTGGCGGCCATGGGCCTTCCGGCCTTTGCCGAGGGCGAAGCTGCCGCCACAACCGATGCGCCGGCTGCCGATGCCCCGGCCACCGCCGATGCCGCCCCCGTCGAGGTGCCGGACCTGGTGCTTGGCAACCCCGATGCCAAGGTGACGCTGACCGAATACGCCTCTTATACCTGCCCGCATTGCGCCAATTTCCATGACGCGGTCTTCAAGCCGCTGAAGGCGGAATATATCGACACCGGCAAGGTGAAGTTCGTCTTCCGTGAGGTCTATTTTGACCGTTACGGCCTCTGGGCCTCGCTGGTGGCGCGCTGCGGCGGTGATATGCGCTATTTCGGCCTCAGCTCCATCCTGTTCGAGAAACAGCGCGAATGGGCGGCCTCGGAGGATCCGATGGTCGTGGTCGAGAATCTGAAGACCATCGGCCGCACCGCTGGCCTGTCGAACGAGCAGCTTGACGCCTGTATGCAGGATGAAAAGATGGTCGAGGCGATGATTGCCAAGTTCCAGAAGGATATGGAGGCCGACGAGGTGCAGGGCACGCCGACGCTTTTCCTCAATGGCACCAAGCATTCCAACATGGCTTATGCCGACCTCAAGGCGCTGATCGACGCGGAGCTTGCGAAGTAACATGACCGGCCAACTGCCCCGCCCGCTTGAGGGGATCCGCGTGATCGAACTGGCCCGCATCCTTGCCGGGCCTTGGGCGGGACAGACCCTGGCCGATCTTGGCGCCGATGTGATCAAGGTGGAGGCCCCCGAGGGCGACGATACCCGTCGCTGGGGGCCGCCCTTCATCGACAATGGCGATGATCGCTCTGCCGCCTATTTCCACGCCACTAACCGGGGCAAGCGTGGTATCACCTGCGATTTCCGCACGCCCGAGGGGCAGGAGACCGTCCGCCGTCTGATCGCCGATGCCGATGTGGTGATCGAGAATTTCAAGCTGGGCGGTCTTGCGAAATACGGGCTGGATTATGACAGCCTGCGCCAGCTGAACCCGCGGCTGATCTATTGCTCGATCACCGGCTTTGGCCAGACCGGGCCTTATGCGCATCGCGCCGGCTATGATTTCATCATTCAGGGCATGGCCGGGCTGATGAGCGTGACTGGCGAGCCTGAAGGCCAGCCGCAAAAGGTGGGCGTGGCGGTGACCGATGTGTTCACCGGCGTCTATGCCGCGACCGCCATTCTGGCAGCGATCATCCAGCGTGGCCGCACTGGCATGGGCCAGCATATCGATATGGCGCTGATGGATGTGGCGACCGCCATCATGGCGAACCAGTCGATGAATTACCTCGCGACAGGCATCGCGCCGCAGAAGATGGGCAATGCCCATCCGAACCTTGCGCCCTATGCGGTGTTTGATTGTGCCGATGGCTGGATCATCCTCGCGACCGGCAATGACAGCCAGTATCGCAAACTGTGTGGCGTTTTGGGCCTGCCCGATCTGGCCGAGGATCCGCGTTTCCTGACCAATGCCGACCGGGTGGCGAACCGGGTCGAGATGACCGCGCTGTTGACCGCTGCGACCAGACGATTCAGCAAGGCCGATCTGCTGGCGGCCTGCGAGGGGGCGGGCGTGCCAGCCGGGCCGATCAATGATATGGCAGGGGTTTTTGCCGATCCGCAGACGCAGGCGCGCGGGATGCAGATCGCGCCGGGCGGCATTCCGGGGGTGCGGGCACCAATGACCTTCTCGGGGGCCGAACTGGCGCTGGACCAGCCCGCGCCGCGCTTGGGGCAGCATCAGGACGAAGTTCTGGGGAAAATCTGAGACTTTCCTGGAAACGGTCCTCGGGTGCAGATGCCGCAATCATGGCCGTGCCTGGAAAGGCCACCGACCAGCGTCGGGGCCGACAACGGATGGATCAGGAACAGAAAAGCTGTTCTCCATCCGCGTCATTGGATCGCAGCACGGCCCGACCTGCGGGCAATGGCTGCCCCGCGCAGGTGCCGATCGGGGGGGCACGATGAGGTGATGGGGCGCTTGTCGGCGCTGCCCCCGCGTGGGCGCTGGCCGCAGGCCTTTGGGCTGCGGCGGTCTTTGGGCTGCGGCGGTCTGGCGACCCCTTCTGGGCCTGACCTGGGCCATGGCCTTCGGTCAGGACAAATCCGCCCCGTACCGCCCAAAGGCCGGGCAATGGCGGCTTTGCTTGCGGGCAGATTGCCGGGCACCGCTTTTCCTTTTCCCTGCCATCGGCTAGGGTCCGGCCAGACCGGATGGAGAGATCCCATGACCCAACGCCTGCACCTCGTTTTTGGCGGCGAGCTTGTCAGCCCTGCAAAGAACGTGTTCAAGGATGTGAAGAACATCCATATCGTCGGGATGTTCCCCGATTATGCCAGCGCCTTCAGCGCCTGGAAGGCCGAGGCACAGCGCACCGTCGATGATGCGCATATGCGTTATTTCATCGCCCATATCCACCGCCTGCGCGATGAGGCCCAGCCCGGCTCCGCCACCGAGGAACTTGGCGTCTAAGGTCTGGTGGCATCCGCATAGACCATGACCCCGCTTGGCCTGTCTCTTTACCATTTCGCTCAGCGGCGCGGGGCCGGATCGGCCGAGATATGGCCGGAACGTCCTTCCGGGCGGTTGATCTGGCTGCACGCGCAAGGGGCCGAGCAGGCCCTTGCCATGGCCGAACTGGCGCGCCATCTGCGGCAGGAAGACGGCCATATCGTGCTGCTGACCGCGCCGGAACGCCCGCCCGGGATTCCCGATGATGTGCTTTGGGCCCCCCCGCCTGCAGAGCGCCCAGAGGCAGTGCGCGCCGCGATGAACCATTGGCGACCCGACGCCCTGCTGTTTTCCGGCGGGGAACTGCGTCCTGCCCTTGTGCATGAGGCGGCGGCGCGTCATCTGCCTATGGCGCTGGTCGAGGCGCGGGCCCCGCATCTGCCTTCGGGCCGCGAAGGCTGGTATCCCGGCCTGCTGAAATCCACGCTGGCGCAGATGCAGGCGGTCTTTGCCGTTGATGATGCGGCCCTGAAGGCGCTGCGCAAGGCGGCGGCCCCGGGCCTAGTGCTTACGGGGCGGATGGAACGTCCCTCGCAGGTTCTGCCCGGCAATGAGGCAGAGCGTGAGGCATTGGCCGCCCTGATGAATACGCGCCCGATCTGGCTGGCGGCTTCTGTGCCCGCCAGCGAGGAGGCGGCGATCATCGAGGCGCATCGCGCGGGCCTCAGGCTTGCGCATCGTCTGTTGCTGATCCTGATGCCGGATGATCCGGCGCGCATCCCGGATCTGGCGGCGCGGCTGGCCGAACGGGAAGGCTGGCAGGTGGCGCAGCGCCCCGCAGATGAGGAACCGGACGCGGAAACCGAGGTGTTCCTGGTCGATAGCAGCGAGATCGGTCTGTGGTATCGGTTGTCGCCGATCACCTTTCTGGGCGGATCACTGGCAGGCGAGGGCTGCCTGCGCGACCCGATGGAGGCAGCAGCCCTTGGGTCTTCGCTGATCCATGGGCCAAGGCCGGGGGCATTCGGCTCGGTGATGGGGCGGCTTGGCGCGGCGCGCGCCGCGCGCTCGGTCGGATCCCCCGTCGATCTGGCTGACGCCCTGGCAGAGCTGCTGTCACCCGACCGCGCCGCGAAACTGGCGCAGGCCGCCTGGGCTATCGCATCGGACGGGGTGGAGGCGACAGTGCGGGTTCATCAGTTGATCCGCAAGATGTTGGGGGAAGACTGATGCAGGCGCCCGATTTCTGGTATCGTGACCAGCGCACGCCAATCGCCCGCCTGCTGTCCCCCCTTGGCTGGGCCTATGGCCGTGCGACGGCAAAGCGGGTGGCGCAGCCGGGCTATCGCGCCGGGGTGCCGGTGATCTGCGTGGGCAATCTGTCGGTCGGTGGCACCGGCAAGACCCCCACCGCGATTGCGCTGATCGAACAGTTGCCGGGCGTTCATATCGTGACGCGCGGCCATGGCGGCAGTCTGGCCGGGCCGGTGCAGGTCGCGCCGCGCCATCTGGCGGCGGAGGTCGGTGACGAGCCGTTGCTGCTTGCGGCCTTTGCCCCGACATGGGTCGCGAAAGATCGCGCCGCAGGCGTGCGCGCGGCAGAAGCGGCCGGCGCACGGGTGATCTTGCTTGATGATGGGTTCCAGAATCCGGCGGTGGTCAAGGATCTGTCCATCGTGGTGGTCGATGCCGCGCGCGGCTTCGGCAACGGGCTGTGCCTGCCCGCAGGACCCTTGCGCGAGCCGGTGGCCGAGGGGATGAAACGCGCCGATCTGCTGCTGTCGATCGGTTCGGATGCGGCGCAGGATGCCTTTGCCGCGCAATATGCCAGCCCGGTGCCGCATCTGCGCGGCCGGCTGGAGCCGCTGGCCATGGGCATGGATTGGACGGGTGAACGGGTTCTGGCCTTTGCCGGTATCGGCAACCCCGAGAAATTCTTCACCACCCTGCGCGAACAGGGGGCCGAGGTGGTGCGCGGCGTGGCGTTGGATGACCATCAGCCGCTGGCCCCCGCGTTGCTGACCCGGCTGGAGGCCGAGGCGATGGCGCTTGGTGCCCAGCTTGTCACCACCGAAAAGGATGCAGTGCGTTTGCCTGCGGCCTTCCGTCCCCGGGTGCTGACCCTGCCGGTGCGCTTGCGGCTGCTGGACCGGGCCCCGCTGGACGATGCGCTGGCGGGCCTCGGTCTCTGATACCGCCCGCCCGCAAAGGCCGTCCCCCTGCACAGGCCGCTTGCCCGCAATGCCCGTTCCAGCATAGGAGAGGCGGGCATAGCGTGGAGACGATCATGGCCAGCGACGAGACCCAGCCCGATACCGGCCCGGAGAATGGCCCTGAGACCGTGATGGACGGCGGAACAGAACCCGCAAAGCCCAAACGTCGCCAGCAGGTCTATACGCTTGTGGTCGAGGTTGGCCGCAAGGCGGGTGACGGCCTGCCGGACAAGGCCACGGGTGCTGCCCTGATGATCTATGCCAGCGGCGTCGACGAGGCCGAGGCGGTGCGCGAGACCGTGGCGATTTTGAAACAGGCCGATCTGGCACCGCTTGATGTATCGGGCTATGGCGCGTTGGAAGAACGTGAGGCGGCGGGCGATGAGATCGACACCGAGGAACGCGCCCTGATGCAGCGTGCGCTGGATGAGAACTCGGTCATCGTGGCGCAGATGACGCCGTTCTTCGATTGATCGCTTCAGCCAGTTGTTTCATTCCTGCCGGTTGCCGCTGACCCGACCGAGCATCAGCAAAAGCGGCATCGTCTCGTAGCGGGCCAGAACGGGGCGCGTGGCGGGGGCTGCGCGATCATCATGCACGGCGGTCAGGAAGGCGATGCCCTCGCCTGCGATCAGGTTCGCGCCGCCGATATCAAGTGAAACGGTCTGCGTCAGCAAGCGGCGGCTGTCGAAATGCGCGGCGCGCCCGTCGGCCATGTCGCGGGCGCGGGCCAACACTTCCTCATGGTCGAACAGATGCTCGATCTCCGCACCATCCAGCAGGATCTGCTGATCAGCGCTGACCAGCATGTCGCGCTGATCGCCAAAATAGGGTGCGCGCAGCAGGACCGGCGCGTGGCTGCCCCGGCTCGGCAGATCCAGATGCCGGACCGAAAGCAGCGGAACTGCGCGCCCGTCATGCGTCATCACCATCTCGCCGCGCTGCAACAGTCCGGCGGCGCGCAAGCCGGTGGGCGTGACGATGGGCGTGCGTGGCCCGATCCAGGGCGCGTGGCGGGGCAGAGCGTCGTGATGGGTGACCCCGAACCACAACAGACCCGGATGCCGCAACGTCTGGGGGCCATTGTGGCAGAGCGCCTCCAGATCATGCAGCCGCAGCGGCAGCGCGCCGCGGCCTTCCACCTGCGCCGTGCCGGGCTCGCCGGGGCGTTCATAACGCAGTGACCACAGATCCGCGCGGCAATTCCAGTGAAAGGTGATGCGCGCCACGCCGACACCCGCGGCCAAGGGGCCGGGAAGCCGCGCGCGCAAGACCCGTTCCCCGTCGCGCATCAGCAGGCCTATTCCGCTGCCGCCGTCGAAAAACAGCGAGAAGATGCGCGATCCCTCGCAATGATCCAGCACGATGCCGCCCTGTTGCAGCGGCAGCGGCAATTCGCAGATCAGCGCCCCGCGCGCCAGGGCTTGCGTCTCGCCGGGGCGGCGGCCCGCAATCTCGGTCGGTTGATCGGACAGCACGATCCAGCCGCTGCCCGATGGCTGCGCTAGGGGATGCTCTGCCCTAAGGCGATGCTGGCTCTGGCCTGCCGCCAATTGCCCCAACCTTCTTTTTCGCCGGTTTTGCACAGGCTTGCCCGATGCTCATCACAAAATGTCGACGCAAGGCAAGTCTTTCGGTTATCGATTGCGCGGGTTCCGGGCCAGTGCGGCGCATTTGCCCCGGCTTGCGCCCAAAGGGGGCAACCTTTATCCCGGTGACACATGCCTGAGGAGCCCGCCATGACCCTGTCCCACCCGCCCGTCGATCCGGTTCAGCTGACCGCCGATCTGATCCGATGCGCCTCGGTCACGCCGGTGGAGGGCGGGGCGCTGCAACTGCTGGAGGGGCTGCTGTCCGGCGCGGGCTTCACCTGCACGCGCGTGGATCGTGGCGGGGTGGCCAATCTTTACGCCCGCTGGGGCGCGCGGGGCGCGAACCGCAGCTTTGGCTTCAACGGCCATACCGATGTGGTGCCGGTGGGGGATGCCAGCGCCTGGACGCATGACCCCTTTGGCGGCGAGATCATCGACGGCGTGCTGTGGGGGCGCGGTGCCACCGATATGAAATCGGGTGTTGCGGCCTTTGCGGCGGCGGCGGTGGATTTCGTCCGCGAGACCCCGCCCGATGGCGCGGTGATCCTGGCGATCACCGGTGATGAGGAGGGCGACGCCGAGCACGGCACTGTGGCGCTGCTGGACTGGATGGCTGCACAGGGCGAGCGGATGACCGATTGCCTTGTCGGCGAGCCGACCTGCCCGAACGAGATGGGCGAGATGATGAAGATCGGGCGGCGCGGCTCGATGACCTGCTGGTTCACCGCACATGGTGTGCAGGGTCACAGCGCCTATCCGCACCGGGCGAAGAACCCGATGAGCGCGCTGGTGCGGCTGATGACGCGGCTGGAGGCCGCGCCGCTGGATGCAGGAACCGAACATTTTGATGCCTCGACCTTGGCAATCACCACCATCGATTGTGGAAATCCTGCCAATAACGTCATTCCGGCGCGCGGCACGGCCACGGTGAACATTCGCTTCAACGATGCCCATTCCGGCGAAAGCCTGACCGCATGGCTGACCGGCCATGCGCAGGCGGTGGAGGCCGAGACCGGCGTGCGGATCGAGATGCGGGTGCAGATTTCGGGTGAAAGTTTCCTGACGCCGCCGGGGGATCTGTCGGGGCTGATCGCCGATGCGGTCGAGGCCGAGCTTGGTCGGCGACCGGAATATTCAACCTCGGGCGGCACATCGGATGCACGTTTCGTGAAGAACCATTGCCCGGTCGTCGAATTCGGTCTTGTCGGCAAGACCATGCATCAGGTGGATGAGCGGGTGGAGGTGGCGCAGATCGTGCAGCTGAAATCGATCTATAGCCGCATCCTGCGCGATTACTTCGCATGATCTGGCAGATCGCGGAAACCGCCGATATCGCCGCCTGTGTCGCGCTGCGCCGCGCGGTGTTCATCGAGGAACAGGGGATCAGCGAAGCGGATGAACTGGATGATCTGGACGGGCAGGCGGTGCATCTGCTGGCGGTGATGAGCGGCGAGAGCGTCGGCACTGCACGGCTGCTGCAAAAGGGGACGACTGGCAAGATCGGCCGGGTCTGTGTGCTGCCGCAGGCGCGCGGCACCGGACTGGGGGCGGCACTGATCCGGGCCGGGATCGCCCATTTCGAGGCCCGACCGGGCTTTGCGCGCGTCTATCTCAGCGCGCAGACCCATGCGCTCGGGTTTTATGAAAAGCTCGGCTTCGTGGCGGAAGGCGAGGCTTATGATGACGCGGGCATCCCACACCGGGACATGTTTCGGCCCTTGTGACGGAGGGCGGCGCTTTCCTCTGCCCAGAGGTCCCCAAGACGGGAGCCTGCGGCCCCAGATCCCCGCACAGACCAGGGGCTTGATCTGCCAAGTTCATGCTTTGCCTGGCGGCCTTCTGTCCCCGGCCTGCCGTTTGGACGGGGGGCTTTCCGCCCCCCGGACCCCCCGAGGATATTTGTGAACAGATGAGAGGGGGGTGCTTGCCAGCGGCATGGCATGTCGGGGGCGGGACAGCGGGCCACAGGCATCCGGCCTAGGAATTGCGGATGACCGCGCTCGGCTCGCCCGCACAGACCACTCTGATCGGCATCCTTTGTGCCGTGGCGGGGCCTGTGATCCTGTCGGTCAATGATGTGGCGATCAAATCGTTGTCGGGCTCATACGCGCTGCATCAGGTGGTCCTGACCCGCTCGTTGATCTCGATCCTGTTTCTTCTGGGCTTCATGGGGCTGGCGGGCGGATATCGCCAGATCCTGACCAGGCGGCCGCTGGCGCATCTGCTGCGGGTCAGTTTCGTCATGCTGTCGAACATCACCTATTTTCTGGGTCTTGCGGCGCTGCCGCTGGCCGATGCGGTGGCGATTGCCTTTGTCAGCCCGCTGGTGGTTACCCTGCTGTCGGTATTGGTGCTGGGCGAGACGGTCGGGCCGCGCCGCTGGGCGGCGGTCATTGTCGGCATGATCGGCGTCATGGTGATGATGCGGCCGGGAAGTGGTGCATTGCAGCCAGCGGCGATCCTCGTCTTCGTGTCGGCCTTCACCTATGCCTCGACCCATATGATGACGCGTCGGTTGCGCGATACCGAAAGCGCGGCCACGCTGAGTTTCTATGTGCAATGCGGCTTCATTCTGGTCTGCACCGGCATGGGGCTGACAGTGGGCGACGGCCATCTGGCGGGGTCCGAAAACCCGTTGCTGGCCTTTCTGTTTCGCGGCTGGGTCTGGCCTGCCATGGCGGATTGGCCGGCCTTTCTGGCCACCGGACTATCGGTCGCGATTGGTGGGCTGCTGGTCAGTCAGGCTTACCGGCTCTGTGAGGCGGCGGTGGTCGCGCCCTTTGAATATTCTGCGATGCCGCTCGCGATATTGTGGGGCGTGGTGTTTTTCGGGCAAAGCCCGGACCGGACCGCATGGATCGGGATTGCGCTGATCTGCGGTGCGGGCCTTTATGTACTCTGGCGGGAAACCCGATTGGGGAGAAGGTGATGACGGTTGCGGCGGTGGTCTTCGACATCGGCAATGTGTTGATCGAATGGAACCCGGAGCGGTTCTATGATTGGCAGATCGGGCGCGCCAATCGCGAGGCGATGTTTGCCGAGGTCGACCTGCATCGCATGAACGACCTGATCGATGGCGGCGCGCTGTTCAAGGAAACCATCTATGAATGGGCCGATATCTATCCCGACTGGTCGGACGAGATCCGCATGTGGTTCGACAACTGGATCGACATGGCCTCCCCCCGGATCGAGGGCTCCATCGCGCTCATGCGGGCCCTGCGGGCCAAGGGGGTGCCGGTCTTCGCGCTGACGAATTTCGGCACCCATTCCTACGATTATGCCCGCACGCAATATGAGTTTCTGACGGAATTTGACCGTGAATATGTCTCGGGCCGGATGGGGGTGACCAAGCCCGATCCGCGTATCTTTGCGCTGGTCGAGGCCGATTGCGGCGTTGCACCCGAACGCCTGCTCTTTGTCGATGATCGCCCGGATAATATCGCCGCCGCCGAGGCGCGCGGCTGGCAATGCCACCGCTTCGAGACTTGGCAGGGCTGGGCGCGGCGTCTGGTGGCAGAGGGCCTGCTGACCGAGGCCGAGGCGGGTCTTTGACGGAGCTGTCGGGCGGATCATCATCCGATCCCACGCCGGACAACCGCAATTTTCTGTCTAAAAAATATCCTCAGGGGGGAGGGCTGAAGGCCTGAGGGGGCGCGAGCGCCCCCGACAGCTCAGCCCTCAATCGCCCGGCCCGCCGCGCGCACCGCGCGTTCCAGTGCCTCCAGAAAGCGCGAGCGGTCGGCTTTGCCGAACGGTTTGCCGCCGCCCTGCCGGAAGGGATCGGCGCTGCGCAGATCCTGCATCAGATCGCGCGTGGCCAAGGCCATGCCGATATTGGCCGTCGTCAGCGCCTCGCCATTATGTTTGACGACCAGCGCGCCCGCAGCCACGCATTTCGCGGCCAGCGGGATATCCCCGGTCACCACCACATCGCCCGTCTTCGCGTGATCGGCGATCCATTTATCGGCCTCATCCGGGCCTTCGCTGACAAAGACGCTTTCGACCAGCGGATTGGCGGAAGGCCGGATGCCGCCATTGGAGACCAGCACCATGCGCAGACGGTGGCGGGTGGCCACCGTCTCGGCCTCGGCCTTTACCGGGCAGGCATCGGCATCGATATAGATCGCGCGCCCTGTCATCGGTCGTAAAGCGCCGCGGCATGGAAGCCGATATGGTCTTCGATGAAGGTCGAGACGAAGAAATAGCTGTGGTCATAGCCCTTCTGCATCCGGAAGATGCCGCCCTGACGGCGTGCCGCCATGGCCTCTGCCAAGGCCTCGGGCTTGAGCAGATCAAGGAACTGGTCGGATGCGCCCTGATCGATCAGGATCGGACCGTCAAAGCCGCGCTTCTTCATCAGAAGGGTCGCGTCATGGGGTGCCCATTTCGTCTCATCCGCGCCGAGATAGGCGGTGAACTGCTTGCGGCCCCAGTCGCTGGCCGAAGGGTTGGCGATGGGCGAAAAGGCCGAGACCGAGCGGAAGCGGCCCGGAAAGCTCATCGCGATGGTCAGCGCGCCATGCCCGCCCATGGAATGGCCGGTGATCGCCTGCCGCCCCTCGGCCAGCGGGAAGGCCTTGAAGACCAGATCGGGCAGCTCTTCGGTCACATAATCCCACATGCGGAAATGTTGTGCCCAGGGGGCTTCGGTCGCATTGACATAGAAGCCCGCGCCCTGGCCCAGATCATAGGCATCATCATTGGCGACCCCCTCGCCGCGCGGGCTGGTATCGGGGAAGATCAGGCCGATCCCGGCCTCGGCCGCCCATTTCTGGGCACCTGCCTTCACCATGGCATTCTCATGCGTGCAGGTCAGGCCCGACAGATACCACAGGACCGGCACTGGGCCACTTTCGGCCTCTTCCGGCAGGAACAGGCCGAAGGTCATGTCGACGCCGCAGGCATCAGAAGCATGGCTGTAGACGCCCTGGACGCCCCCGAAACAACGGTTCTCGGAAATGGTCTTCATCGGTTCTCCCTCAGCCCGTGATCCAGGCGATGATGGTCGTGACGGTCAGGATGCTGAACGCCGTGGAAATCAGAATGGCGGTGGAAACGCGCTGTGGTGCCACGCCGTAATGCTGAGCCAGAATATAGACATTCCCGGCAACCGGAAGGCTGGCCGCAGCGACCATGACGCCCGCGGCCCCCGGCTCTACCGGGAAGATCCAGAAGGCGGCAATGGCGACAAGGGCCGGGTGCAGCACAAGCTTCGCGAAGCTGAGCCATGCGGCATCCGCCAGCCGCGTGACGCCCCGCCCGGCAAGGGACGCCCCGATGGCAAACAGCGCGCCGGGCGTGGCCGCCGCCCCCAGTAGCGCCAGATAGTCATTGACCGGCCCCGGAACCGGCAAATGCAGCCCCGACCAGATCAGCCCCAGCACGATCGAGACGACCATCGGGTTCTTCACCCAGCCAAGGGCCAGCGTCTTCACCGTGGCAAGGCCGGGGCTGCCGCCGCGCGCGCCCGCGATGATCAGCGTGATCAGCGAGGAAAACACCACCATGTCGACTGTCAGCACCATCAAGACCGGCCCGGCTGCCTGCGGCCCCAGCAGCACGACCAGCATCGGCACGCCCAGAAAGCCGGTATTGCCGGATTGGGCGCATTGCGCCTCCATCGCGGCCACTTCGATGCTGCGCCCCCGCATCCGCGATACCGCCATGACGCCCGCATAAAGCAGGCTGGAGGCCGCCAGATAGGCAAGAACGAAGGGAAGATCGAAGATCTCGCCAAGGCTCAGATTGGCGGCAAAGCGAAACAGCATCGCCGAAAGCGCGAAGAAAAAGACGAATTTCGTGATCCATGCCACGCCCTCGGGCGGGATCATGCGGATGCGTCCGGCCAGATATCCGGTGCCGATCAGGGCGAAGAATGGCAAGGTTTTCAGGAGGATCGGCAGCATGTCCAGCGTTGCGAAGCGAGGGGGCGGGCAGGTTGGCGGTCGCAGAGTTCCACGCAGGCCCCCGGGATGCAACCGCTTTGACGACAAAAGACCTGCGCTGCGTGGCCTGTGCCAAGCGCGACCAGGCCTGGGCCAGCCTGGCGCTGCACCCCATTGTCGCATCAGGCGGCAAACGAGGCGGGGCGTGGTGGTCCCGTCTCCGCCCGCGCAACGCCCCATGCGCGATCGTCAGGCCAAATGCTCGGGCCAGAAAGAACAGACCCGGATCCGGCCAAAGCCTCAGGCGCTATGCGCGCCAGAGGCCAGATCGGCGACGCGGGCCAGAATCTCGGCCAGCGGTTTGCCTGCGCCGATTTCCTTCACGATGGCAGACCCTACCACGCAGCCATCTGCGATGCTGGCAATGTCGCGGGCGTTTTCAGCGGTGTTGATGCCAAAGCCCACGATGACCGGCAGATCGGTCGATTGCTTGATGCGTGCCACTTCCGGGCCGACAGCAGCGGCTTGCGCCGCGGCGGCCCCGGTGATGCCGGTGACCGAGACGTAATAGACAAAGCCCGATGTGTTCTTCAGAACGGCCGGCAGGCGTTTTGCGTCCGTCGTCGGCGTGGCCAGCCGGATGAAGTTGATGCCCGCAGCCTGGGCTGGCAGGCACAGCTCGCTGTCTTCCTCGGGCGGCAGGTCGACCACGATCAGCCCGTCAATCCCGGCCTCTCTGGCCTCGGCCAGAAAACGATCCACGCCGCGCGCATAGATCGGGTTGTAATAGCCCATCAGCACGATCGGGGTTTCAGAGTCGCCCGTCCTGAAGGCGCGGACCATATCCAGAACCTTGTCCATGGTCATGCCGCCATCCAGCGCCCGCTGGCCCGCAAGCTGGATCGTCGGTCCATCGGCCATCGGATCGGTGAAGGGCATACCCAGTTCGATCACGTCGACGCCCGCCCCCGGCAGGCCCTTCATCACCGCAAGCGACGTGTCCAGGTCCGGGTCGCCCCCCATGATATAGGCGACAAAGGCCTTTTTGCCTTCGGCCTTGAGCTTGGCGAATTTGGCGTCGATCCGGGTCATCGGGCGTCCTCTTGTCTGATCCGTCCGATGTGCAGAAAAGCGCCAGGAAAGGCAAGGGAAACAAGGCAGGGGGCGTTGGGCGAGGCGAACAGCGGGGGAAGCGGGGCGCGAGGGGCCCTGAACCTTCAGTCCGCGCGTGGCGTGGCGGCGATCATCCAATGCGTGCCGAAACGGTCTTTCAGCATCCCATAGCCATTGGACCAGAAGGTCTGGCCGAAGGGCAGCATGATCTCGGCCCCGTCGGATAGGGCCGCGAAGATGCGGGCCGCATCGTCGATATCGGCAGCGAAGTGGCTGATTGACACGGCTTTTTGCGGATCTGGCACCATGCCGGGCGGGAAATCCCCGGCCATCATGATACGCCCGCCAACCGCAAGCGTGCTGTGCATCACCAGATCCGACCCCGCATATTCGGGCGGCGCATCGGGCATATCGGCGTAGCGCATCATTTGCAGGTCTCCCCCGAAGACAGATTGATAAAACGCCATCGCCTGCGCGCAGGTGCCGGGGAAGTGGATATAGGGATCGAAGGACATGGGCGCGCTCCGGCAGGGGTGTGGGGGGCCCAGATTGCCACGCGGGCCCCCGGTTTTCAAAGGCCTGCTTGCGATTTTGCGCCCGCGCCCCTAGAAGCCGGGGCGCAGATTGCCAAAGGGGATGGGCCATGGGCTTCAAGATGGGTATCGTCGGGTTGCCGAATGTCGGCAAGTCCACGCTCTTCAACGCGCTGACGCGCACGGCGGCGGCGCAGGCCGCGAACTTCCCCTTCTGCACCATCGAGCCGAATGTCGGCGAGGTGGCGGTGCCCGATCCGCGTCTGGACAGGCTGGCCGAGATCGCCGGATCGAAACAGATCATCCCGACCCGGATGACCTTCGTCGATATTGCGGGCCTTGTGCGCGGCGCTTCCAAGGGCGAGGGGCTTGGCAACCAGTTTCTGGCCAATATCCGCGAATGCGATGCCATCGCGCATGTGCTGCGTTGTTTTGAAGATGGCGACATCACCCATGTTGAAGGCCGGATCGACCCGGTCGCCGATGCCGAAACCATCGAGACCGAGCTGATGCTGGCCGATCTGGAATCGGTGGAGCGCCGTCTGGCCAGCCTTGCGAAAAAGCTGCGTGGCGGCGATCAGGAAGTGCTGGATCAGGATCGCTTGCTGCGCCTGGCGCTGGCCGCGCTGAACGAGGGCAAGCCTGCCCGCACCGTGACTGTGGCGGAAGACGATCAGAAGCAATGGCGGATGCTGCAATTGCTGACCGCCAAGCCGGTGCTTTATGTCTGCAATGTCGAGGAATCGAAAGCCGCCGAAGGCAACAGCCAATCCGCCCGCGTGGCCGAGATGGCCGCGAAGCAGGGCGCGGCCTCGGTCGTGATCTCTGCCAAGATCGAAGAAGAGATCAGCCAGCTGGCCGATGACGAAGCGGCGATGTTCCTTGAGGAAATGGGCCTGACCGAGGCCGGTCTCGACCGGCTGATCCGCGCGGGTTACCAGTTGCTGGGTCTGCGCACCTACTTCACCGTCGGCCCGAAAGAGGCCCGCGCCTGGACCATCACCAAGGGGATGCTGGCACCGCAGGCGGCCGGTGTCATCCATGGCGATTTCGAAAAGGGCTTCATCCGCGCCGAGACCGTGGCCTATGATGATTACATCGCCGGCAAGGGCGAGGCGGGTGCCAAGGAGGCTGGCAAGTTCCGCGTCGAGGGCAAGACCTATGAGGTCAAGGACGGCGACGTGCTGCATTTCCTGTTCAACGGCTGACCGGCTGTTGAAAGGATTGAAAAGGGCCGCCCGAAAGGCGGCCTTTTGCATTTCCGCGCGGCCTGTGGTGCGGGCGGCCCTGCGAGGAAGGGGTGCGCTTTCGGACGTTTGAATGGGATCGCGTGCCCCAATCGTGCGCGATCCTTTGGCGACGGATCGCAATCCGTGCGAAACGGCCGGGTTTGACGCATATCAAGGTGCGCGTTGGCGTTCCGGGGCAGGGTGCAAATGCAACGCGCCCCCACGACCCGGAAACCCGCCATGACACGCCTGACGCTGCTGCTGTTCTCCATCATTTCCACCGCGCTCATGGGGGCGTTGATCATAGCGGCTCTGGTCAGTGGGCATGACACCTTGCAGCCGATCCTGATCGCGGCTGCCATCGGCTTTGTCGCGGCGGGTCCGGTCAGTTGGCTGGTGGCACGCCAGATCTTTTGATCGCGGCTCAGGCGTCGAAAAACACCTTCAGCGTATCCTCAAATTCGCGCGGCTTGTCGGCGTGAAGCCAATGCCCGGCCCCGGCCAGCTTGGCGAAATGGGCATTGGGGAAATGCGCCCGGATGGTGGGGCGGTTCTCTGGCCGCACATAGCCGCTCTCGGCGCCGGTCAGAAACAGGGTCGGGCCGTCAAATTGCCCCTCGGGGTCGTGCCAGCCGACGATCTTGGGCATTTCGCGTTCCAGCGCGTCGAAATTCAGCCGCCAGCGCGGCCCGCCCTCGGCCTTGAGGTCCAGCGATTGCAGAAAGAAGGCGCGCAAGGGGGCTTCAGGCACGGTCTGGGCCAGACGGCGATCGGCCTCGGCCCGGGTGGTCAGATCGCGCAGGTCCATGCCGCGCATCGCGTGGATATATTGCGTCTGGTCATGCGGATAGGCGACCGGCGCGATATCGGCGACCACCAGCCGCCGCACCAGCGGAGGATACGCAAGGGCCAGCGTCATCGAGGCCTTGCCGCCCATGGAATGGCCCAGAAGATCGACCTGTCCGCCATTGGCGCGGATCACCTCGGCCAGATCTTCGGCCAGTTCGGGGTAGCTGTGGCCGGGGAAATGCGGGCTGAAACCATGGTTGCGCATATCCACCGCCATGACATCGCGGCGTTCCGACAGGCGCTTGGCGATGACATTCCAGTTGCGGGCCGACCCATAGAGGCCATGCGCGATCAGGATCGGCGGCAGGTCAGTGGAAGGGGTTTGGGCGGGATGGCGCAGGATGTTCAGCATGAGGCCAATCTAGCGCCGCGTCGCGCGGCTTGCCAGAGCCGTTGCGACCACCCTGCCAGAGCCGTTGCGCAATCAAGGGTTGCCCCGTAAGGTGGCGCAAACATTGGCACAACCAAGAGCAGGGCTATGGGCGCAATCACCATCCAGCAGATGGCGGATCGGGTGGCGGGTCTGATGGAAGACCGGCTGCGCGCCCGTGGCGACGGGCTGACCGCCAAGCTGCGCAGCGCCGGGCGGCGTCTGCCGCGCCGGGTGCGCAAGGCGGCCGAGGAACTGGCCGAAGCCGCGCATCTGTCGCAAAACCCCAAGCTGCTGCTACAGATCGATGAGGGCCGTGTGGCCGAGGCCTATGACATCTGTGTGCGCCATCTGGCCCCCATGGGGGCCGGCGCGCGCCGCAAGGGCCTACTTGGCTCCGTCATGGCACAGGTGGCTTTCGGGCTGATCGTGGTCGCGGTGCTGGCCTATGTGCTGGTACGGGCACGGGGATCGATGTGACTTGCGGCCCGTGAAGGGCTTAAGGAACGCACGGTAGGTGAAGAATATGGGACAGGCCTTGCTGATCATCGACATGCAGCAAGAGATGCAGCGCCGCATCGATGCGGGCTATGATCTGGTGAATCCAGAGGCCCCGGCACAGATCGCAGCGCTTGCCGCTCGGTTTCGGGCGCAGGGCAGGGCGGTTGTGCATGTGCGCCACCGCGCGCAAGATCCCGCAGCCCCCTTCCATGTCGATGCGCCGGGCTATGCGCCCATGCCCTGCGCCGAGGCGGAGCCGGGCGAGGCGGTTTTTGTCAAACAGACCTCATCCGCCTTCGCCTCCACTGATTTGGCGGCACATCTGCGCGGGCAGGGGATCACCGATCTGGTGGTGACGGGGGCCGTGGCCGGGTTTTGCGTCAATTCGACGGTGCGGGCGGGGGCCGATCTCGGCTTTCGCATGATCGTGGTGCGCGATGCCGTGCTGGGCTTCGGTCTGCCACAGGACGGGCTGTCGGCGCGGGCGATTTTCGACGTGACGATGGGTCTTCTGGCGGCCGATTTCGCGGAAATGACGGAAAGCGCCGCGATCCTGTCGGCCTGAACGGGCAGCACCAAGAAGGACAATCGCCCAAGACCTGCGCTGTCAAAGCAAAAGGCCCCGGTTTCCCGGGGCCTTTGCATATCCATATCCTGACGCGGATCAGAGCGTCGGGTAAAGCGGGAACTTCTCGCAGAGTGCTTCGACCTTGGCGCGCACGGCGGCCTCGACGGCACCATTGCCCTCTTCGCCATTGGCGGCCAGACCGTCGACCACTTCGACGATCCAGTCGGCGATCATGCGGAACTCGGCCTCACGGAAGCCGCGGGTAGTGCCTGCCGGCGTGCCAAGACGGACGCCGCTGGTGACGGTCGGCTTTTCCGGGTCGAACGGGATGCCGTTCTTGTTGCAGGTGATATGCGCGCGGCCAAGGGCCTTGTCTGTCGCATTGCCCTTCACGCCTTTCGGGCGCAGGTCGACCAGCAGCACATGGGTGTCGGTGCCGCCGGTAACGATATCCAGGCCACCCTTCATCAGCTGATCGGCCAGGGCCTGCGCATTGGTCACGACCTGGGCTGCGTATTCCTTGAATTCCGGGCGCAGCGCCTCGCCAAAGGCCACGGCCTTGGCCGCGATCACATGCATCAGCGGACCACCCTGAATGCCCGGGAAAATCGCCGAGTTCACCTTTTTGGCGATCTCTTCGTTATTGGTCAGGATCATGCCGCCGCGCGGGCCGCGCAGGGTTTTATGCGTCGTGGTGGTCGCCACATCGGCATAGGGGAAGGGCGAGGGGTGCTGGCCGCCTGCGACCAGACCGGCAAAATGTGCCATATCGACCATCAGGTAAGCACCGACCTTGTCGGCAATGGCGCGGAACTTGGCAAAATCGATCTGGCGCGGAATGGCAGAGCCACCGGCGATGATCATCTTCGGCTTGTGCTCGACCGCCAGAGCCTCCAGCTCGTCATAATCGATGCGGCTGTCTTGCTTGCGCACGCCATATTGCACGGCGTTGAACCATTTGCCCGACTGGTTCGGGGCCGCGCCATGGGTCAGGTGACCGCCCGAGGCAAGGTTCATGCCAAGGATGGTGTCACCCGGCTTCAGCAGCGCGTTGAACACGCCCTGGTTGGCCTGGCTGCCCGAGTTCGGCTGGACATTGGCGAAGGTGCAGCCGAACAGCTTGCAGGCGCGCTCGATCGCGAGGTTTTCCGCGACATCGACAAATTCGCAGCCGCCATAGTAGCGCTTGCCCGGATAGCCTTCGGCATATTTGTTGGTCATGACGGAGCCCTGCGCCTCCATCACGGCGCGGGAGACGATGTTCTCGCTGGCGATCAGCTCGATCTCATGGCGCTGACGGCCAAGTTCGTTCTTGATGGAGCCGAAGATTTCCGGATCGCGCGAGGCGAGGTCTTCGGTGAAGAAACCGGGGTCGCGGTTGGCGCTCATGTGGCGTCTCCTGTCATGCGGGGCCTTTGCGCGACCTTTAGACCATGGGGTGGCCTCGTGTGAAGGGAAGAAAACGACATGGGGCAATTCCGCCGCGCCGCTTGCGGTGCTGCCCCGCTGTTGCGCCCGCGCCCCTTGCCTTCGCCGTCTACCCGGCCCAAGACTGGCGGCGGGGTGTCGCAAGGCGTCGCCCGAGACGAGGGGGAGGCCCGTTCGATGCGCATCAGCTTTCGCGCCAGCACCAGCCCGGCGGCGCTTGCGGCCTATACGGCGCTATCGACCCGCTATGGCGATGCGCCGGTGAAAACGGCTGATATCATCGTGGCGCTTGGTGGTGACGGCTTCATGCTGCAGACCCTGCACGAGACGCAGAGCCTTGATCTGCCGGTCTATGGCATGAATTGCGGCACCATCGGTTTCCTGATGAACGCCTATGCCGAGGATGCGCTGGAGGCGCGGCTGCGCGCGGCTGAGGAAACCGTGATCAACCCGCTGGCCATGCACGCGATTTCGGCCAATGGCCGCGACCATCACGCGCTGGCGATCAATGAGGTCAGCCTGTTGCGCGCAGGCCCGCAGGCCGCGAAGCTGCGCATCAGCGTCGATGGGCGTGAACGGATGCCGGAACTGGTCTGTGACGGGGCGCTGCTCTGCACCCCCGCCGGATCCACCGCCTATAATTATTCGGCGCATGGTCCGATCCTGCCGATGGGGTCGGATGTGCTGGCGCTGACGGCGATGGCCGCTTTCCGCCCGCGGCGTTGGCGTGGCGCGTTGCTGCCCAAGACTGCGCTGGTGCGCTTTGATGTGCTGGAGGCGGCGAAACGTCCGGTGATGGCCGATGCGGATGGAAGGTCGTTCCGTGACGTGATCAGCGTGGAGATCCGTTCAGAACCCAGCATCCGCCACCGCATCCTGTTCGATCCGGGTCACGGTCTGGAAGAACGCCTGACGCATGAGCAGTTCATGTGACAGGGTGGGGGCCTGAACGGCGTTGAGTTCATGGCCGCCGGTCATCCCTTGCCTTTCAACTGTGCCAGAGCGATCACTATTGGCCCGCGCAGATCAGCGCCGTTTCCGGCGTCACAAATGCAGGTGCAGATCACGCCATTCGGAAGAAGGGTGATGGCCCCGACCAGCCCCGCCACCAGCGCATGGCCATCAGCCCGTGGCGCGCCCGCGGAAACAGGGGGGCAACGCCATGCCCCAGGCCATGCAGAGAATGGCGCGGGCCCGGTTCACCCCATGGCCAGCGCATAGCCTATAGCCGGAAATCCGGGCAGCGCCGTGTCTTTCAGGAAACCTGCATTCCTGCCCGGAACTGCCATCGTGTTGGCCACAAGCGCCAGATACACCGGGATTGGAGCACCGCAGTCGATGCGCGCGCGCATCAGCCCGTGCCCAGCCCCAGGCAGGCGACAGCGAACGCCCCGCCAAAGAAGGATCCTGCGGATGTCACGTCGGCTCAGCGCGTGAAATGCTCGACATGGGTCTCCGCCGTCCGTCCGAAATAGACCACGCGCCGGCCAAGGAACGAGACGAAATACCCCGCGCAACCGGCCGCCCGGGCCTTTTCGCTGAAGACGGCATAGCTGTAATCGGCAGGATTGGCCTGCGCCCAGCGGACAAGGCGTTCGATCTCGCCCGCGTCGAACTTGGCCCCAACGGACCCCGCCGCCTGCGGTATGTCGCAGACCAGGCTTTCGCCGTCAGGCAGATAGAAAGTCTGGGTGTTGCGGCGATAATCGACCGAATAGCCCTCGAAGTCGGCAGCGATCAGCTTGCCCACGATCTCGGGAAAGCTGAGGCTGCCGTCATGGGCGGCCTGCAAGCAGATTTCGGCGATAGAAGTCCGTTCCGCGTCCATGGCGGTTCCTTTCGTGGTTGCAGATATCAGGTTAGGCCCAGCGGATCAGTCTAACGGGGTCTCGGTCAGCCCCCGCCGCTCGACGAGGGTCCGCAGAATCCGGCTCAGAGCCTCACGGTCGTCGCCAGACAATACGCTGAAATATTCGGCATCATTCAGGTCGGCCATCGCCGCCAATGCAGGAACCTTCGCCCGGCCCTCAAGCGTCAGCGACAGAATCTGCCCTCGTCCGCCGGTCTCGGCACGGGCGACCAGCCTCTTGGCCACCAGCCGATCGGCCAGTTTGCTGATTGCACCGCGGGTCATCCCCATCCGGCTGGCCAGCAAGGTGGGCGCAGTGCCATCCTCATCGAACAGCACCCGCATGAAGGACCATTCAGCGACCGTTACATCTTCCGCGGCGACCTTGCGGGCGAAATCCTGCGATACGGCGTTCGACACCATGCGCAGCCAGTATCCGGTGTGATCGGTCAGGTCGGAGATGGGCATGACGGCTCGCTTGCTCAATGTTGACTAGGAAACTACGCGAGATTTGTTTCCTAGTCAACATTGAGCAAGCCGATTATTTGCACGGCCGCTCCGTCCCGTAAAACCGACGAAATGTATCTAATCCGATACCCCGCCGGTTTCCCGGCGGGGTGCCTGATCTGACTGGGACAGATCAGGCTTGTTGCGGCGATTAGGCTTTGGCCAGGCCAATGCCTTGCAGCGCCGCCTTGATCTCGTCCAGAATCGCCGGATCGTCGATGGTGGCGGGCATCTTGTAGGCCTCGGCATCGGCGATTTTCACCATGGTGGCGCGCAGGATCTTGCCAGATCGGGTCTTGGGCAGGCGGTCCACCACCAGCGCGCGCTTAAAATCGGCAACGGGGCCGATCTTTTCGCGCATCAGCCTCACACAATCGGCCACCACCTCATCATGGCTGCGGGCTGCACCGCGCTTGAGGCACAGGAAGCCAAGGGGCGACTGGCCCTTCAACTGATCCGCAACCCCGATCACCGCGCATTCGGCGACATCCGGGTGCGAGGCCAGAACCTCTTCCATTGCGCCGGTGGACAGGCGATGGCCCGCGACGTTGATCACATCATCGGTGCGCGCCATGATGTAAAGATAGCCGTCCTCGTCGATATAGCCCGCATCGCCCGTCTCGTAATAGCCGGGGAACTGCGTGAGGTAGGATTTGCGGAAACGGTCTTCTGCATTCCACAGCGTGGGCAGGGTGCCGGGCGGCAGCGGCAGCTTCACCGCAATAGCGCCCAGCGTGCCGGGCGAGACGGGATGGCCGCCCTCATCCAGCACCTGCACATCATAGCCCGGCATCGGCACCGAGGGGCTGCCCAGTTTCACCGGCAATTCCTCGATCCCGAGCGGGTTCGCGGCAATGGCCCAGCCGGTTTCGGTCTGCCACCAATGGTCGATGACCGGGATGTTCAGGTGCTTTTGCGCCCATTGGATCGTATCCGGGTCGGCGCGTTCACCGGCCAGATAGAGGGCCTTCAGGTGCTTGAGGTTGTATTCCTTGATGAACTCGCCCTCTGGGTCGTCGCGGCGGATGGCGCGCAGCGCGGTCGGTGCGGTGAAGAAGCTGTTCACCTTGTTCTCGGCGATCACGCGCCAGAACGTTCCCGCATCCGGGGTGCCGACCGGCTTGCCCTCGAAGACCACGGTGGTGCAACCGGCGATCAGCGGGCCATAGGTGATGTAGCTATGCCCAACGACCCAGCCCACATCCGAGGCCGCCCAGAACACGTCTCCGACGCCCACATTATAGATCGCCCGCATCGACCAGTTCAGCGCCACCAGATGGCCCGCAGTTGCCCGCACCACACCCTTGGGCGCGCCGGTCGTGCCCGACGTATAGAGGATATAGGCCGGATGATCGCCCGAAACCGGCACGCATTCGGCGGGCTCCACCCCATATTGAAAGGTGTGCCAGGCGACATCGCGGCCTTCGATCAGCTTGGCAACCTCTTGTTCGCGCTGAAAGATCACGCAGAAATTGGGCTTGTGCGCGGCCAGATCAATCGCGCCATCCAGGAGCGGCTTGTAATGCACGATGCGGTTCGGCTCGATCCCGCAGGAGGCGGCGATGATCGCGCGGGGCTTGCAATCGTCGATCCGCACGGCCAGTTCATTGGCCGCAAATCCGCCGAACACCACCGAATGCACCGCGCCAAGGCGGGCGCAGGCCAGCATGGCCTCCAGCGCCTCGGGGATCATCGGCATATAGATGATGACACGGTCGCCCTTTTCCACGCCCTTGGCGCGCAATGCACCGGCAAGGCTGGCGACACGGGCTTGCAATTCCTTATAGGTGATGCCCTTGCGCAGATGGGTCACCGGGCTGTCATGGATGATCGCCAGCTGATTGCCGCGCCCGGCCTGGACATGGCGGTCCACGGCGTTCCAGCAGGCATTCACCTCGGCATCGGTGAACCATTCGTAAAGGGGGGCACGGTCCGCATTGAGGGCTTTGCTTGGCGGTTTGACCCAGTCGATCGCACCCGCCGCCTTCATCCAGAAGCCCTCCGGGTCAGCTTTCCAGCTGTCATAGATCTCTTTGTATGCCATCGTATGCACCTCCCACGGTTTGGGTATTTTGTTACGCGACCGCCCGGTCAGCGCGCAACGCTGTTACCGATCACGCGGAGCTCCTCCATCAAAAAATTTGCAGAATATTGCTGAGAAGGATCGCAAATTTTTGCAAAGTCATTTGATCTGCCAAGTTCCACAAGACGCGGCGAAAAATTTGCAAAGTTTTCCAGAATCGCAGTTTGCGACCGCTGTGAAGTGAGTCGGCTAAAGCTGGATATGGATGTGATCGTCATGCCGGGCGGCGCGGCAGCCCTGAAAGCGCAGACGCGGGTCGGAAAGGCCAAGGTGCGTGGCCAAAGCAGGCTCGATGAACATCCGGCCCAAGCGGGGATCGGTCAGCAGCGCCCGCGCCAGGGCCGTGGTGCGGGCTGGCTCCATCGGGCGGACGGGATAGAGGTGTTGCAACCAGCGCAGATCCCATCGCAGCGTCGGAAAGGAGGGCGGGCAGGTGTTGTGCGCCAAGGCTTCAAAGGCGAAGTAGCCCAAGGGCGCGCGGGTCTGGCCGGGAAGATATGTGCCCGTCGGGGACTGGTAGTAGAAGGCAAGATCCAGCTTGTCGCCATCATCATGCGACAGATGCGGCAAAAGCGGCATTCCCTTCAGGAAGGGAAAGCCGCCATCCAGCGCCAGCGTGACCGTGCCGGGATAATCATCCGCCACCCGCTGCGCCGCATCCCGCGCCAGATCGGCCAAGTCTGGTGCGACGAAGTTGCGCATGGCCACGCAATAGAAGGCAGATTGCATGTGCAACACATCGCCCTGACAGGGCAGGGGCTCACGACCCAATAGCGGGGCCGCAACCTGCGCCACGCCCCAAAACAGCAGATAGATCAGCAGAAACACCCGCCAGCGCCAGCGGGTGACAAGGGCAAGTGCCCATGCCAGCCCGCCAAGCTGGGTCAGCAGCGTCAGCGCCAGAATGACCAGCGCATGGAGCGCCAGTTTCATCGCCTTAGCTGGAATGGGCGTAATGTGCGACCGGGGTGCCTGCGATGGCCGAGACGTTCAGCAAGCCGCGCGCGGTAATCGAGGGTGTCACGATATGCGCCTTGTTGCCCATGCCCATCAGGATCGGCCCGACCTCCAGCCCGCCTGCCTTCATCCGCAGGATGTTGCGTGCGGCGTTGGCGGCATCGGAATAGGCAAAGACCAGAATATTCGCGGCCTTTTCCAGCCGTGAAGACGGCAGCATCCGCGCCCGCAGCTCCGGGTCGAGGGCGGCATCAAGGCTCATTTCGCCTTCATAAAGGAAGCTGCGCGTCTCGCTATCAAGGATCTCCAGCGCCGCGCGCATCCGCCGTCCGCTATCGGTATCCAGGTTGCCGAAGTTGGAATGGCTGCACAAAGCCACTTTCGGCGTCACGCCAAAGCGCTTGGCATGGCGCACCGCCCCCAGCACGGTTTGGGCGATCTGTTCCGGGGTCGGCACCGGGTTCACCTGCGTATCGGCGATGAACAGTGGCCCGTCCTCCATGATCATCAAGGACAGCGCGCCATGGGCCGACAGGCCGCAGCGCCCCAGCACCTCGGTCACATATTTCAGGTGCCACAGATATTGCCCGAAGGTGCCGCAGATCAGGCTTTCCGCATCGCCGCGATGCACGGCAATCGCGCCGATGGCGGTGGAATTGGTGCGCATGATGGCGCGCGCCAGATCCGGGGTGACGCCCTGGCGCGCCATCAGCTCGTGATAGCTTTGCCAGTAGTCGCGGTAGCGGGCATCGCTTTCGGGGTTCACGATCTCGAAATCGCGATCTGGCCGGATCGACAGGCCCGCCCGTTCGGCGCGGCGCGCGATGACCTCGGGGCGGCCGATCAGGATCGGCTTGTCGGTCATCTCTTCCAGCATGGCGTTGGCCGCGCGCAAGACGCGCTCATCCTCGCCTTCGGCAAAGATGATACGGCGTTCGGCCTGCCGCGCGGCTTCAAAAACCGGGCGCATGATCAGGGCGGATTTGAAGACCGAGCCGTTCAGCTTGTCGCGGTAAGCATCCAGATCGGCGATCGGGCGGGTAGCGACCCCCGTGTCCATCGCGGCCTTGGCGACCGCACTGGCCACCACGCCGATCAGACGCGGATCGAACGGTTTGGGGATCAGGTAATCCGGGCCGAAGCTCAGCTTTTCGCCCTGATAGGCGGCGGCGGCCTCGGCGCTGGTGGTGGCGCGGGCAAGCGCCGCGATGCCCTCGATACAGGCCAGTTGCATCGCATCATTGATCTGGGTCGCGCCCACATCAAGTGCGCCCCGGAAGATGAAGGGGAAGCACAGCACGTTATTGACCTGATTGGGAAAATCAGACCGGCCGGTGGCGATGATCGCCCCCGGTGCCACGGCGCGGACCGCATCGGGCAGGATTTCGGGCGTGGGGTTGGCCAGGGCGAAGATGATCGGGTTCGGCGCCATGCGCGCGACCATTTCAGGTTTCAGCACACCCGGCCCGGACAGGCCAAGGAACAGATCCGCGCCTTCGATCACCTCATCCAGCGTCCGCTTGTCGGAGGCCTGCGCATAGGCCGCTTTCTGCGGGTTCATGTCGATCTCGCGGCCCTCATGGACCAGACCGTGAATGTCGCAAAGCCAGACATTCTCGCGCTTCACGCCCAGCTTCAGCAGCATGTTCAGGCAGGCAATGCCCGCAGCCCCGCCGCCGGTCGAGACGATCTTGATCTGGTCAAAGGCCTTGCCTGCCACATGCAGCGCATTGGTCGCGGCAGCCCCTACCACGATGGCCGTGCCATGCTGGTCGTCATGGAAGACCGGGATGTTCATCTTCTCACGGCAGAGCTTTTCGACGATGAAGCAATCGGGGGCCTTGATGTCTTCAAGGTTGATTGCGCCAAAGGTCGGCTCCAGCGCGCAGACGATTTCCGCCAGCTTCACCGGGTCTGGCTCATTTAGTTCAATGTCAAAACAATCGATATTGGCGAATTTCTTGAAGAGGACCGCCTTGCCCTCCATCACCGGCTTTGAGGCCAGCGCACCAATATTGCCAAGACCCAGCACGGCGGTGCCATTGGTGACCACGGCAACCAGATTTCCCCTTGCGGTGTAGCGGCTGGCGGTTGCGGGATCGGCCTTGATCTCCAGGCAGGCTTCGGCCACGCCGGGGCTATAGGCGCGGCTCAGGTCGCGGCCATTGGCCAGCGGCTTGGTCGCACGGATCTCCAGCTTTCCGGGTTTGGGAAACTCGTGATAATCCAGTGCCGCCTGGCGGATCGCGTCGTGCCGTGCCTCGTCCATGATACCCTCCCGAAATTTGGTTTGGCCTTAAACCATCCGGTTTGCGATGCAAGCCGGAAGGCACGCTGGGCCGCTCCTCCGCGCGCAGTGTGGCGGTTTTCCACCGATCCGCAATGGTGGAAAACCACAGGTCTGTTTCAGTTTTTTGGCAAGGGCCGGGGCGCGCACGCTGGCACCGCTTGCCACCGCCGGGGCGGCAGCGCACAATCGTGACCAATTGGTCAAACCCCGGAGAGCCAGATGTCGCTGTTGCAGGCCGCCACTGATGTGCGCGAAAATGCCTATGTGCCCTATTCCCGCTTCAAGGTGGGGGCGGCGTTGCGCACGGCGGGTGGCGCGGTGCATGTCGGCTGCAATGTGGAAAACGTGGCTTACCCAGAAGGCACCTGCGCCGAGGCGGGCGCAATTGCCGCCATGTGCGCGGCAGGTGATCGCGAGATTGTCGAGATGCTGGTGATCGCCGACAGCCCCTCGCCGGTGCCGCCCTGTGGCGGCTGCCGCCAGAAGATTGCGGAATTTGCGGGGCAGGACGTTGTCGTCACGCTCTGCACCACCGATGGCCAGTCGCGCCAGATGACGGTGGCTGAATTGCTGCCCGGGCAGTTCACCCAGGCCCATATGGCGAAAACCGCCGAGGCAGAATGACCGAGGCGCGCCGCATCATCGCGCAGATCCGGGATGGGCTTGTGCCGTCTGTGGAGGATTTGAGATGGTTCTCGCAAGGCCTTGCTTCGGGCGCGGTGACCGATGCGCAGGCCGGGGCCTTTGCCATGGCGGTGCTGCTGAAGGGCTTGGGCGAGGCTGGATGCGTCGCGCTGACCCGCGCCATGCGCGACAGTGGCGATGTGCTGCATTGGGATCTGCCCGGCCCGGTGATCGACAAGCATTCGACCGGCGGCATTGGCGACAGTGTCTCGCTGCTGCTGGCACCGGCGCTTGCGGTTTGCGGGGCCTTCGTGCCAATGGTGTCTGGCCGGGGCCTTGGCCATACCGGCGGCACACTGGACAAGCTGGAGGCGATCCCCGGTTTTCGCACCGCGCTGCCTGAGGATGCGCTGCGCCGCCAGATCGCGGATCTGCGCTGCGCTATCGTGGCGGCCAGCGCGCAGATCGCCCCGGCGGATCGCCGTCTTTACGCCGTGCGCGATGTGACCGCGACCGTGGAAAGCGTTGATCTGATCACCGCCTCCATCCTGTCGAAGAAACTCGCCGCCGGGTTGGAGGCGCTGGTTCTGGATGTGAAGATGGGCTCTGGCGCCTTCATGCCTGACATGGACCGGGCCGAGGCCTTGGCGCAGGCGCTGGTGCGCACCGCCAATGGTGCGGGCTGCAAGACCGCGGCGCTGATCACCGATATGTCCCAGCCGCTGGCGTCCACCGCCGGGAACGCGTTGGAGGTGATCGAGGTGATGGAGACCTTGACCGGCGGCGCGGTGAATGCGCGGCTTTGGGATCTGACCTGCGCCCTTGGCGGCGAGGCGCTGGCGCTGGCGGGCATGGTGACCGATGCCGAAGAGGGCGAGGGGATGATTGCCGAGGCGCTGGACAGCGGTGCCGCTGCCGAACGGTTCGGTCAGATGGTGGCGGCGCAGGGCGGACCGCATGATTTCGTGGATTGCTATGCCGACCGCCTGCCGGGCGCGCCGGTGCTTCGCGAGGTGCCGTGCCCCGATGCGGGGGTGGTGGTGGCGATTGACGGCTTTGCTCTGGGCCAAGTGGTGGTCGGGCTGGGCGGCGGGCGGCTGCGCGAGGGCGACCGGATCAACCCGACCGTCGGTCTGTCGGATATGGTCGGGCTTGGCGCGGTGATGCATCGCGGCGTGCCGCTGGCCCGCATCCATGCCGCAACCGATGCGGATGCGGATCGCGCGGTGGCGCAGGTGCTTGCGGCCTATCAATTGGGTGAGGCGGCCCCTTTGCCGCCTTTGGTGTTCAAAAGGGTGGGGCCATGAGCCGGGCATTTCTGATCGTGCTGGATTCCGTGGGCATTGGCGGCGCGCCGGATGCTGCCGATTTTGCCTCGGGCGGGGTGCCCGATACCGGGGCGAACACCCTTGGCCATATTGCCCGCGAATGCGCGGCGGGCCGGGCCGAGGATGGGCGTTCCGGCCCGTTGCGCCTGCCGGTGCTGGATGGTCTGGGGCTTGGGGCCGCGCTGCGGCTGGCCTCCGGCGCGCCGTCACCGGGCCTTGAGGCCACGCCCATCGGGCTTTGGGGGGCGGCGACCGAGGTGTCGAAGGGCAAGGACACGCCTTCGGGGCATTGGGAACTGGCCGGGGTGCCGGTGCCGTGGGACTGGACCTATTTCCCTGACGCGCAGCCCGCCTTTCCGGCGGATGTGGTGGCAGAGGTCTGCCGTCTGGCGGGCGTCGAGGGCATCCTTGGCAATTGCCATGACAGCGGCACCGCCATCATCGACCGTCTTGGGGCAGAGCATCTGACGACCGGCTGGCCGATCTGCTATACTTCCGCCGATAGCGTGTTCCAGATCGCCGCGCATGAAGAGGTCTTCGGGCTGGAGCGTCTGGTGAACCTGTGTCGCGATCTGTCGCCCCTGTTGCATGGGCGTCGGGTGGGACGTGTGATCGCGCGGCCTTTCCTTGGTGCGCCGGGGGCGTTTGCCCGCACACCGAACCGGCGCGATTTCGCCATTGCGCCGCCCGCGCCGACGCTGCTGGATTGGGCCTCCGGGGCCGGACGGCAGACCCATGCCATCGGCAAGATCGGCGATATCTTCTCGCATCGCGGCATCGGCAAGCTGCATAAGGGCAAGGATGACGCTGCACTTTTCGATCATCTGGACCGCCTTGCAAGCGATGCTGAGCCAGGCAGTTTTACATTTGCGAACTTTGTGGAGTTTGACAGCAATTTCGGCCATCGCCGTGACGTGTCGGGCTATGCCCGCGCGCTGGAATGGTTCGATGCGCGTGTGGGGCACTTCCTGACGCTGCTGCAACCCGGTGACATGGCCGTCTTCACCGCCGATCACGGCAATGATCCGACATGGTTCGGCACCGAACACACCCGTGAAAGGGTGCCGGTTCTGGTGGCAGGTAAGGGTCCGGGCACGCTTGACCTTTGCGCCTTTGCCGATGTGGCGGCCAGCATCGCACATCACCTGCAGATCCCGGCGCAAGGGCCGGGGCGGAGCTTTCTATGAGTTTGACATCACAGCCGAAACTGGAACTGCACCTGCATCTGGAAGGGGCGGCACCGCCCGCCTTCATTCGCGGATTGGCGGCAGAAAAGCACGAGGATATCTCGGGCATCTTCAACGAGACGGGGGGCTATGCCTATCGCGATTTCTGGCATTTCCTGAAGGTTTATGAGGCCGCGACCTCGGTCCTGACCAGCCCGGAGGATTACCGCCGCCTGACCCTTGCGGTGCTTGAGGAAAGTGCCGCAAGTGGCGTGATCTACAGTGAAACCTTCATCTCGCCCGATTTCTGTGGCGGGCGCGATCTGGTCGCCTGGCGCGAATATCTGGCGGCCATCGAGGAGGCCGCCGCCGAGGCCGAGGCGAAGATGGGCGTAACGCTGCGCGCCATCATCACACCGATCCGCCATTTCGGCCCCGACAAGGCGCGCGAGGTCGCGATCTGCGCGGCCGAGACGGCCGGTCGTTTCGTAACCGGATTTGGCATTGGCGGCGACGAGAAATCGGGCGAGCCTGCCGATTTTCTCTGGGCGTTCGATTGCGCGCGCGAGGCCGGGCTCGGCATCACCGCCCATGCCGGGGAATGGCGCGGGCCCGACCATATCCGCGATACGTTGCGGGCGCTGAACCCGTCGCGCATCGGTCATGGCGTCCGCGCCATCGAGGATCTGGCGCTGGTCGATGAGCTGGCCGAACGTGGCACCGTGCTGGAGGTCTGCCCGGGGTCGAATATCGCGCTCGGGATCTATCCGGACTGGCGCAAGCATCCCATCGGCCAGCTCTATGACCGGGGTGTAAAGGTCACCGTCTCCACCGATGATCCGCCGTTTTTCCACACCACCATGGCCCGCGAATGGGATCGGCTGGCAGATGCCCTTGACTGGGATCAGGGCGTGTTCGACACGCTGAACCGGACAGCCCTTGACGCCGCCTTCTGCGACGCCGACACCAAAGCCAAGATCGCCAAGCAACTGGAGCCCCGCGCATGACCGAACATCTGACCGTCGTGAACCACCCGCTGGTTCAGCACAAGCTGACCATCATGCGCGACAAGGAGACCTCGACGGCCGGCTTTCGGCGTCTGCTGAAAGAGATCAGCCTGCTGCTGGCCTATGAGGTCACGCGCGAGCTGGACATGACCACGACGCGGATCGAAACCCCGATGCAGCCGATGGATGCGCCGACGTTGGACGGCAAGAAGCTGGCGCTGATTTCCATCCTGCGGGCGGGCAACGGATTGCTCGACGGCATTCTGGAACTGATCCCGGCGGCGCGTGTGGGTTTTGTCGGATTGTATCGCGACCCGGAAACGCTGAAACCCGTTCAATACTATTGCAAAGTTCCCGATCATCTGGATGAGCGCATCTGCATCGTCGTCGATCCGATGCTTGCCACCGGCAATTCTTCGGTGGCGGCGATCGATCTTCTGAAACAATCGGGCGCGAAAAATCTGCGCTTCCTGTGCCTTCTGGCGGCACCGGAAGGGGTGGCGCGCATGAAAGAGGCCCATCCTGACGTGCCGATTGTCACGGCATCGTTGGACAGCCACCTCAATGACCATGGATATATTGTTCCGGGGCTAGGGGATGCGGGCGACAGGATGTTTGGCACAAAATAAGGGATAACCCCTTTACTCGGCAACAATCCTGAGCCAGAATCACCCCCACGCTACATGGGGGTAGTCATGCTTCGCAAGTTTATGACGGCTGCGGTTCTCGCGGCCGTATCAGGGATTACTGTTTCTAACGCCCAGACGGTTGGCCAGATCGGCGGACCGAAAGAGCTGCCCCCTGCCGGGTTCAAAGGCCAGATGTATGTCGATAGCCGCGGCTGCGTGTTTCTGCGCGCCGGTCTGAACGGCAGCACCAACTGGGTGCCGCGTGTCAGCCGGAACCGCAAGGCGCTGTGTGGCTATCCGCCGACGCTGGCCGCCATGGCCGCGCCGGTCGAGATTGCGACACCTGCCGAGATGGCCGCCGCTGTGGCAAGCGCCGCACCGACACCGGCACCCGCGCCGCGCGCCACCGGCAAGCCGCTGAACACCGTGGCCACGCTGACCACGCCCCCTGCCATTCGCGCAACCGGCACGCAGCGCCCGGTCGATCCGGCGCTGGCACGCGCGCTGCCCGCCCCGATCATGCCGCCCGCTGCCGTGATGATGGCGCAGGCCCCCGTCGCCTCGCGGATTGCACCGCCGGTCGCACAGGTCGCGCCGCCCTCGCAGGGTGTGGAATATCGTCAGGCCGGCCCCGGGCCGGGCCAGATCGGCTGTTATGCCTCCGCGCCGGTGCCAAAGGTGGTGGCGCTGTCCAATGGTGGCTCGGCTGTGCTTTGCACCAAGGGGGATGGCACGCTGAACGGCTTGCGCGCGCCGATCTATGGCAAGGTCGCCATGGGCGAGGGGCAGCGTGTCGGGGCAGGGCTTTACCCGCCTGCCGGGCAGAAAGTGGCCCGCGGCAATGTCAGCGCCGATCAGGCTGGCGTGTCGGGCCGGGCGACAGTCGTGTCGCGTGGCACAAATGTCGTGACCTATGTCGAGCCCCGCGTGGTGGTGGCCCAGGATGTCGTCGTGGTGCCGCAGGGCTACAAGCGCGCCTGGACCGATGACCGGCTGAACCCCTATCGCGGGCTTGGCACGGCGCAGGGCCAATATGACCAGGATCAGGTCTGGACCCGCGATGTTCCGGCCCAGCTGGTGCCGCAGGGCCAGCCGCGTGTCGTGGTCTCGACCAAAGGCCAGCCCACTGGTCGTGTGCGCGTCTCCTCGGGGGGCAGCAACCTGCATGTCTCGTCGAAATCAGAGCCGCGCGTGCAGCTTGCCCCGGCACCGCAAGTGCAGGTCCAGGTCGCGCCGCGCGGTGGCTATTATGTTCAGGTCGGCACCTTTGGCGTTCCTGCCAATGCCGAGGGGGCCAAAGCCCGTCTGCGGGCCGCCGGGCTGCCCGTCGGCTCCGCCAAGGCGGTGAAGGGCGGCAAGGCGCTGCAAATGGTCATGGCCGGTCCCTTCGCGGATGCGGGTTCGGCGCAATCGGCACTGTCCATGGCGCGTTCTGCCGGGTTCGGCGACGCCTATATCCGCTGATTTCCGAGAATATCTTTCGTAAGGGCCCCTGCATCCGCTGCGGGGGCCTTTTGTGTTAGGGCGTTTGCGTTGGGGAAGGGGTCAGTCGGCGCAGATCGCTTGCAGGCCCAGCCATTCGGCATCGGGCATCAAGGGCAGCACCTCACGACGCGCCATCGGGTCGCCCTCGATCAGCGGCAGGGTGGTTTCTCCGCTGGCATCCAGCGCCCGTGCATAGGGCGTGGAGGGGAGTTGCGCCGCGCCAAAGCGCCGCAGAACCGCGTCATTGGCAACCGGGGCAGGGCTGGCCAGCAGCAGCACCTGCCCATAGCCATCCAGCGCCTCGGGTGCGAGCTTGCCACTGGTCAACAGTTTCAGGGTGGCAAAGAACCCGGCATGGCGCAGCAGCGGCAGCATCGGGTCATCGGCCTCGTTGCGCAGGCTTTCGACCAAGGCAAAACCCGCCGCCACATCGGGGCCTGCCGCCGTCTCGATCAGGCTGCGGTTCAAGGTGATGATATTGCCGGGCAGGTGCAGCGCCTTGGCCTGCCCGTCGCGCAGCACCAGAAGCTGCGGGGCTGTCGCCCCGAAAAGGCGCGCCGACAGCCGGTCCAGCACAGCCTGGCCCGTCGGATCGCTGCAAGGTGCCCCCGCAACGCGTGACAGATCGGCCAGCGCCATGCGCCCGATCTCCAGCCGCGTCGCGGGCGGCAGGACCGAGGCCGTATGCTTGACCAGTGCACCGGGCAGCAGCGCCCCCATGGTCAGTGCGATCGCGCTGCTGATCACCAGAACGATGGTGCCGCGCAGTCGACCGGGGCGGGGCCGGCTGTCATCCAGCGCATGGCGCACCTTTTCCAGCGCCTCGATCATCAGATTGTCGTCGATTTCCAAGGTTTCCAGCGCATCGACGCCAGGGGCATAAAGCGCCGGATGCTCGCCGGGGTTGAGGCGCTCCACCGCAGGCAGCGACCAATGCGACAGCGCGCTTTCATTGCGCGGGTCCGAGATCGTCAGGCTGCTTTCGCCAAAGGCCACGATGACTTCGCGCCGTTGCAATTCGGGCGCTTCCCGCCAAAGGCCGGTGGCTTCTAGTTTGGAGAATTGCTTTAGCGCCGTGCTGCGCATCGCTGGCCTTTTTTGCCCCTTTTGAACAGCTTACAGGGTGGACAGCACCGGCACAACTGTATCGGCGGGAAGCCGCCTGCGGTGCCCATCATGCCATGCCGAAGGCCGGGTGAAAGCCAACGTCGCCCGGCGGATCGGTGGTCAGCACATGCGACAGGACATAGTCCTGCGGCACGCCTGCGATACGTCGCCTGCCATCGGCGACAAAGCCGAAGCGGCGGTAGTAATCCGGGTCACCAAGGATGACGCCGCCGCCTGTGCCAAGGGCTTGCAGCCGGGCCATGGCAGCGGTCATCAACGCAGACCCCACGCCACGCCGCTGCGCCGCAGGCGCGACGGAGACCGGCGCGATGCAGGCCCAGCCCGGCTCTCCGCCCACCGTGACGGCAGAGGCCGCGATATGACCGAGCAATGCCCCCGTATCCTCGGCCAGCAGCGACAGCAGCAAGCCATTGCCGGCCCGCAGGTCTGCGACAATCGCCGCCTCATTGCCGTCGGAATGTTCCGCATCCGTGAAAGCCGCCGTCACCAGCGCCGCAATGGCATCGACATCGGCGGCAGTTTCATCGCGCAGGATCATTGTGGCTCTGCCATCAGCTTGGCCACCGCGCGCAGCTCGAATTTCTGGATCTTGCCGGTCGACGTCTTGGGCAATTCGCAGAACACCACCGCCTTGGGCGTGGCAAAGCCTGCCAGCCGGGCGCGGCAATGCGCGATCAGCTCGGCCTCTGTCACCTCATGTCCGGGTTTCAGCTCCACAAAGGCGCAGGGCACCTCGCCCCATTTCTCATCGGGTTTGGCGACCACGGCGCAGAGGCTGACGGCAGGGTGGTGCATCAAGGCCCCCTCGACCTCGACGGATGAGACATTCTCGCCGCCCGAGATGATGATATCCTTGGCGCGGTCGGTGATCTTAAGATAGCCGTCCGGCGTCTGGTAGGCGATATCGCCGGATCGGAACCAGCCGCCCTTGAAGGCCTCGGCCGTGGCCTGCGGGTTCTTGTAATAGCCCTTCATCACCATATTGCCGCGCAGGGCGATCTCGCCCAGATGGGCGGCATCGCGCGCCACGGGCTGGCCCTTGGTGTCATGCACCTCGGCCGCCTCCATCATCGCCATGGCGACGCCGGTGCGGGCCTTGATGGCGGCGCGGTCCTCGCCGGTCTTGTCCGCCCATTCCGGTTTCCACAGGCATTCGGTGGCAGGGCCATAGGTCTCGGTCAACCCGTAGACCTGCGTCACGTTGAAGCCCAGCGGCTCGATCGCGGCCAGGGTCGCGGCGGGCGGTGGGGCACCTGCGGTGAACACCTCGACCACATGATCGAATGGGCGGCGGTCCTCGGGTTTCGCATTGATCAGGGTGTTCAAGACGATGGGGGCCCCGCCGAAATGGGTGACGCCTTCATCGGCGATGGCATCAAAGATCGCCTTTGCGGTGACATCGCGGCAGCAGACCAGCGTGCCGCCCATCATTGGCAAAAGCCAGGGCTGCACCCAGGCGTTGCAATGGAACAGTGGCACGATGGTCAGCACTTTCGGGAACAGCTGCATCCGCCAGGCAATCACATTGGCCATGGTCGCAAGATAGGCGCCGCGATGGTGATAGACCACACCCTTGGGCCGCCCGGTGGTGCCGGACGTATAGTTGATGGCAAGGCTTTCCCATTCATCTTCGGGAAGCGCCCATGCGAAATCCGGATCGCCCTCGGCCAGCAGATCCTCATATTCCAGATAATGCCCGCCGGGGGTAAAGCCCGCCGCGCGGTCGCAGACCTCGATGATCTGCGGGGCGGGGCCTTGCATTTTTTTGATGGCGCTTTCTGCCAGTGGCAGCAGAGCGGTGTCGACAAGTGCAATCTTCGCCCCGGCATGGCCGAAGATATAGCCGATGGTATCGGCATCAAGCCTTGTGTTGATCGTGTTGATCACCGCGCCACAGGCGGGGATGCCGAAATGCGCCTCGGCCTGTTGCGGAATATTGGGCAGCAGGGTTGCAACCACATCGCCGGGCTGCACACCGCGCCCGCGCAGGGCTGATCCCATCTGGCTGACCCGCCGCGCGTAATCGGCATAGCTGGTGCGGGTGGTCTTCCAGACCAGCGCGATTCGGTCGGCATGGATATCTGCGGCACGCTTGAGATGTGAAAGCGGTGTCAGTGGCACATAGTTGGCTGCGGTTTTTTCAAGCCCACGTTCATCGGCAAGCCATCCCATGGCAGTCCCCTCCCTCATATGGCAGAAAGTGTCGCTTTTCGACGCGCAGAATGAGCAGGTCTTGCGGCAATGAAAAGGGCAGACGAAAGGAAATTGCGCTATGTCATCCGCTAACATGCCAATCGCTGCGCCGGACCGCCCGATGGCTGCGGCAGGTCTGGTGCTGATCTATGCCATGGTGATCGGCTTCACCGACAATTATGTCCAGGTGATCGCGGCAGAGGCGGGGCTGTGGCAGTTCCATGCGACGCGCGGCGCCTTTGCCTGGGCGATCTTGCTGGCGCTTGCGGTGCCGCTGGGCCTGAAGCTGCGACCGCGCAACATGAAGGCGGTGGTGGCGCGGTCGATGATCCATGCCGGGGCGATGCTGATCTATTTCGGCGCGCTGGCCTTTCTGCCGGTCGCATTGGTGGCGGCAGGGCTTTTCACTGCACCGATCTTCGTGTTGCTGATTTCGCGGCTGGCCTATGGCCATCATATCGGCCCGGTGCGGATCGTGGCGGTGGCGGTGGGCTTTGCCGGGGTGCTGCTGGTGCTTGGCCCCGAGGCGCGGGGCGAGGCGAGCCTTGCCGCGCTGTTGCCGGTCTTGGCGGGGGCGCTTTACGCGCTCGGCAATATCGCGACACGGGAATGGTGTGGCGGCGAAACCGCCGAGACGCTGCTGGGCGGGTTCTTTGCGGCCCTGGGCGTCGCGGGTTGCCTTGGCATGATCGTGCTGGGCATCTGGCCACTGAACCCGGCCCCCGGGGCGGAGGGTTTTGTCGCGCGCGGCGCGGTCTGGCCCAGCAATACCTTCCTGTTCTGGACCAGCATTCAGGCGGCGGGGTCTTTGCTGGGGGTCGGCATGATGATCAAGGCCTATCAGCTGGCCGATGCCAGCCGGGTTTCGGTCATCGAATATCTCATCCTGCCCGCCGCCGCCCTGTGGGGCTGGCTGCTTTGGGGACAGACCCTGGGCATGACCGCGATCCTTGGCATGGGCCTGATCGTGGCGGCGGGCATGATGATTGCACTGCGCCGGCCGCAGGTCTGACGGGGGGGATCTGCCCTGCCGCTTGACAACCGGGGCGATTGCGCCCATCTGCTGTCGATCCGTCGCCCGGCCGCGTGAGCCTTCTTCGGCCCGGATATTTCAGGTTCCCACCTTCACGCAGGGGTGCCGCGGATCGACGGCCTTCGGGGATGCGCCCTGATGGCGAGGCGACGCCGCCCCTTATTGTGGTGCCGATCCGGCACCCGAACGGCCATTGTGCCGTGAAGGATGAACATATGACGACCTTTGCCGAACTCGGCCTCTCCCCCAAATTGCTGGCAGCCCTTCCGGCTGCGGGCTTTACTGAACCGACCCCCATTCAGGCCCAAGCCATTCCGCATGTGGTGCGCGGGCGCGACCTGATGGGGCTGGCGCAGACCGGCACCGGCAAGACCGCGGCCTTTGGCCTGCCGCTGCTGACCCGCCTGCTGGACGTGACCCATCCCGCCGGGCCGCGCAATGTGCGCTCGCTGATCCTTGCCCCCACGCGCGAGCTGGTGCAGCAGATCTATGAACACCTTTATGCCTTCACCCGGGGCACCCCGGTGAAGCTGACCATGGTGGTTGGCGGTGCCTCGATCAACCGGCAGTCGGATCGGCTGGCCAAGGGCACCGATTGTCTGATCGCCACGCCGGGCCGTCTGATCGATCTGTTGGAACGCGGTGATGTCAGCCTTGAGCGCTGCTCTTACCTCGTGCTGGACGAGGCCGATCACATGCTGGATATGGGCTTCATCCATGCGCTGCGCACCATCGCGCGCCACCTGCCGCACAAGCGCCAGACCCTGCTGTTCAGCGCGACCATGCCCAAGGATATCGAGGAAATCGCCGCGACCTATCTGCGCGAGCCGGTCCGCGTGCAGGTGAACCCGCCGGGCAAACCTGCTGAAAAGATCATTCAGGGCGTCCATTTCACCCCACAGGGGGATAAGGGGCGGCTGCTGGAAAGCTATCTGCAAAAGCATCCGGGCGAGGCGGCGATTGTCTTTTCGCGCACCAAACACGGGGCTGACAAGATTGCGAAATTCCTTGTTGGCTGGGGCTTCAACGCGATCGCCATCCACGGAAATCGCAGCCAGAACCAACGCGAGCGCGCCCTGGCCGATTTCCGGGCAGGGCAGGTCGATGTGCTGGTCGCCACTGATGTGGCGGCGCGCGGCATCGACATTCCGCTGGTGCGCCATGTTTATAATTACGACATGCCGAATGTGCCGGAAAACTACGTCCACCGCATTGGCCGCACGGCGCGGGCCGGGGCCGATGGCGCGGCGGTCAGCTTCTGCGCCCCCGCCGAGATGGAAGAGCTGCGCGCCGTTGAAAAGGTGCTGAACAAGCCGGTGCCGGTGATCGGTGGCGCGCCTTGGGCGATGGAGGCGGTGGCTGCCGCCCCGAAACCCGGCCAGAACCGTGGCCAGCGTCCGCCGCGTGGCGGCCGCCCGCAAGGCGGCAAGCCGCAGGGGGCCAAACCGCAAGGCGCGAAACCGGCCGGTGCCAAGCCCGCAGGCGCGGCACGTCCCAAAGCCGCGCGGCCCGAAGGGGGCGCACAGGCCCCGCGCCGTGCGGTTGGGGCCAAGCCTGCACCCACCTCGCAGGGGCGCAGCGGCCCGCGCCGCTGATCTGCGCAGCATCAAGACGACAAACGCCGCCGGATGTCCGGCGGCGTTTGTCGTTCATGGGGCCGGACCAGCAACGCAGGCCATAAGCCCGGTCGGGCAGGGGGATCAGTTCCCCGCCTCTTCCTCAAGGCTCAGCTTCATTTCCAGCAGCACCTGCTGGATCGCCAGCGTCTCGCGCAGCAGGCGCTTGGCCTCATTGATCGAGATCTTGCCATCGCTGATCGCCTGATTGTATTCGCCCATCAGCATTCCGAAACGCTGCGCCAGCGCCACCACATCGGAATTGATCCCGCCGGACTGCGCATTGCGGCGCTCGGCGTCATAGCTCAGCGTGATGCCGCGCAGATCGGCCAAGGCCGAGGTCACATGCGGAAAGCGCGCGGCCCCCTCAAGCTGGGCCACCACATCAATCGGCATGAAGCGGTCGCCATGTTCATCCTGATCCGAATAGTAGCGCCCGATGGTCGCCTTGGACTTGCCGGTCAGCTCACAGGCGGCCTCGATCCCCACATCCTTCACCAAGGCTTCGGTGTGTTTCTTGAGATAGGAGGCAATCGACATACTTTTCATCCCGCAATCGAAACTCTCCCCGCCAGATGCATCCGGGGGAAAAGCCATTTTGTTTTCCCATTAAGCGGATGGCAGGGATTTGTCATGCAGATTCAGGCTTCGGACCGTCCGGAGCGGTAGCGAGTGACCGACGTCCCCAGCGTCGGTATGCGTGGGGAGGCAGTCGCACGCACCTTGATGGGCATCGCCCGAAAAGGGATGGCCGGACGTGCCGGGCATCGTGCGGCCACTCTTCGGGCTGCGGCCCATAGGCAAACCTGCGCCGGCCATATGCAAGCCAGTGCCGGGGGGACACGGGCTTGGCCCCGAACAGGATTTGCGCTAGGCGGGCGCGCATGGCCAAGCTCTATTTCCATTACTCCACGATGAATGCGGGCAAATCGACCGCGTTGCTGCAAGCCTCGCACAATTACCGCGAGGGGGGGATGCAGACCTATCTGCTGACCGCGCGGCTGGATGATCGCGCCGGCAAGGGCCGCATCGCCAGCCGCATCGGCATCGGCGAGGAGGCGGACACCTTCGCGCCCGGCACCGATATGTTCGCGCGGCTTGCGACGCGCTTTGCGGAGGGGCCGGTGGCCTGCGTGTTCATCGACGAGGCGCAGTTCCTGACACAAGATCAGGTCTGGCAACTGGCGCGGGCGGTCGATGATCTGGGTGTGCCGGTGATGTGCTATGGCTTGCGGGTCGATTTCCAGGGCCATCTGTTCCCCGGCTCGGCCGCACTGCTGGCCTGGGCCGACGAAATGCGCGAGGTGCGCACCATCTGCCATTGCGGCAAGAAGGCCACGATGGTGATCCGGCGCGGCCCGGATGGCAAAGCCTTGAAAGAGGGCGAGCAAGTCCAGATCGGCGGCAACGAGACCTATGTCAGCCTCTGCCGCCGCCACTGGCGCGAGGCGGTCGGCGACTGAAAGAGCGGCGCGCGCTGCTTCCGCTCCACTCAGGGTGTCGCGCCCGAAGATCCCTGGAAAGACGATGCAGGGACCTGCTTCTGCGACCAAATGTCTTCGGGGAAAGGGCGCGCTTTGTGCGTCCTGTGCGGGCGGGCTGCCCCCGAAGCCCGGCCTGCCACGGGCGTTCCGTTTTCGGCGCGACTGCGCTAGAAGGCGCGGCATGAGCCGCTTCATCTCGCCCTATCATGCCCCTGATTTCATCCCTGACGCGCTGACGCGCGGCCAGCACCGCGCCATCATCGGGGGCCGGTGGGAGGAAACTGGCTGGCAGCAGATGCGCCTTCTGATGGCCGAGGGGCTGCGCCCGAAACACAGCCTCCTCGATATCGGGGCAGGGCCCCTGCGCACCGGCTGTCGCGCGGTGCCCTATCTCAATCCGGGCAATTACTGGGCTACCGATATTTCCGGCGATCTGATGCGGCAGGGCTATGCACGCGAACTGACCGAGGGCGACCGTTTCCGCCTGCCGCGCGACCAGTTGATCGAGGATGGCGCTTTTGATCTGCCGGGTATCCCGCGCGAGATCGATTTTATCCTGTGCTTTGCCGTGTTCACCCATCTGCCGATGAACCATCTGCGGCGGGGGCTGCTGCGGGTGGCAAGCCATGTGACACGGTTCGAGAAATTCCTGTTCACGGTGTTTCTGGCCCCCGATGCGGCTGCAAGCCTGGTCCCGGTGCGCCAGCCCGACGGGGTGGTGACGCATGATATCCGCCCGCCCTATCACCTGTTGGCGACGGACGTGCAGGCCTTTGCCGCGCAGGCCGGGCTGCGGCTGGAGATCCGGCCAGACCGGCTGCCGCGGGGTCAGGTGCTTTGCGTCGCGACTCAGGCCTGAGACGGGTGGCAAGACCTGCCCATTCCATGCGGCAATGCAGCGTTTGCGGAAACAGCAGAGGCTTTGTGATCACACGATTTCAAGGTGTGATCACAAAGCCGATTTTTATGCGCCAAAAGCCGCCTGTCGCCGAAATGTCGTTTTGAAACCGCCTGTTTCTGTGGCATCACCCGCCCAAATCAGCAGAGATGGGACATGATCCATGAACATCCATGAATATCAGGCCAAGGCGCTTCTGCGCAGCTATGGCGCCCCGGTTTCGGACGGTCGCGTCGTTCTGAAGGCGGATGAAGCCAAAACGGCCGCGAGCGAAATGGAAGGCCCGCTCTGGGTCGTGAAGGCGCAGATCCATGCCGGCGGTCGCGGCAAGGGCAAGTTCGTTGAAGCCGAAGCTGGCGAAAAGGGCGGTGTCCGTCTGGCCAAATCGGTAGAAGAAGCCGAGGCGATGGCCAAGCAGATGCTGGGCCGCACCCTTGTGACCCACCAGACCGGCCCGGCCGGCAAGCAGGTGAACCGCATCTATATCGAAGCGGGTTCGGACATCGCGCGCGAGCTGTATCTTGCGCTGCTGGTCGATCGTCAGACCTCGCGCATCTCCTTCGTCGTCTCGACCGAAGGCGGCATGGATATCGAGGAAGTTGCAGCCTCGACCCCCGAAAAGATCCTGTCCTTCTCGGTGGATCCGGCCTCCGGCCTGTCCGATTTCCATGGCCGTCGTCTGGCTTTCAGCCTCGGGCTGGAAGGCGCGCAGGTCAAGCAGATGGTCGCGCTCGCCAAGGTGCTCTATAAGGCCTTCGTCGAGAAGGACATGGAGATGCTGGAGATCAACCCGCTGATCGTGACCCCCGAGGGCCAGATCAAGGTGCTGGATGCCAAAGTGTCCTTCGACGGCAATGCGATCTATCGCCACGCCGATATCGCCGCCCTGCGCGACGAGACCGAAGAAGACCCGAAAGAACTGGCGGCGTCGAAGTTCGACTTGAACTACATCGCGCTGGATGGCGAGATCGGCTGCATGGTGAACGGCGCGGGCCTTGCCATGGCCACGATGGACATCATCAAGCTGTATGGTGCCGAACCCGCCAACTTCCTTGACGTGGGCGGTGGCGCCACCAAGGAAAAGGTGACCGAGGCCTTCAAGATCATCACCTCTGACCCGAACGTCAAAGGCATTCTGGTCAATATCTTCGGCGGCATCATGCGCTGCGATGTGATCGCGGAAGGCGTGCTGGCTGCGGTGAAAGAGGTCGGTCTGCAGGTTCCGCTGGTCGTCCGTCTGGAAGGCACCAATGTGGAACTCGGCAAAGAGATCATCCGCAATTCCGGTCTGAACGTCATCGCAGGCGACAATCTGTCGGATGCAGCACAGAAAATCGTGAAAGCGGTGAAAGGCTAAGAAAATGGCAGTCCTCGTCAACGAAAATACCAAAGTCATCTGCCAGGGCTTCACCGGCTCGCAGGGCACGTTCCACTCGGAACAGGCGATTGCCTATGGCACCAAGATGGTTGGCGGCGTGACCCCCGGCAAGGGCGGCACCACGCATCTCGACCTGCCGGTGTTCAACTCGGTGCATGAGGCGCGCGAGCGCACTGGCGCCAATGCGACCGCGATCTATGTGCCGCCGCCCTTCGCGGCCGACTCGATCCTCGAGGCGATCGACGCCGAGATGGAGCTGATCGTCTGCATCACCGAAGGCATCCCGGTGCTGGACATGATGAAGGTCAAGCGCGCGCTGGAAGGCTCCAAATCGCGCCTCATCGGGCCGAACTGCCCGGGCGTCATCACCCCCGGCGCCTGCAAGATCGGCATCATGCCGGGCCATATCCACCAGCGCGGTTCTGTCGGTGTGGTGTCGCGTTCGGGCACGCTGACCTATGAAGCGGTGAAGCAGACCTCCGATCTGGGCCTTGGCCAATCCTCGGCCGTGGGCATCGGCGGCGACCCGATCAAGGGCACCGAGCATATCGACGTGCTGGAAATGTTCCTGGCAGACCCGGAAACCACCTCGATCATCATGATCGGTGAAATCGGTGGGTCGGCCGAGGAAGAAGCCGCACAATTCCTGGCCGACGAGAAGAAGCGTGGCCGCTGGAAGCCGACCGCCGGTTTCATCGCGGGCCGCACCGCGCCGAAAGGCCGTCGCATGGGCCATGCAGGTGCCATCGTGGCCGGTGGCAAGGGTGATGCGGAATCGAAGATCGAGGCGATGAAAGCCGCCGGGATCGTTGTGGCTGACAGCCCGGCCCAACTGGGCGAAGCCGTGATGAAGGCGATCAGGGGCTGATGTGACAGTTTGCTTCCCCGGGGCGCGCGCATGTTGTGCCTCGGGGAGGGTTTTCCAGTGCAACAGATTTTCAGGGTGAACAGGATGAAACGACCGACACTCGCAATTCTGGCTGTTCTCGCGGTTGCTGGCTGTGTCCAGTCCGCGCATTCCATCCCATTTAGTGCCCTGAAACCTGACCCATCCACTGGTCTGAAGATTGCGCGGGATACGAAAGGTCCGGAACCACTTGTGCCGAGCTTTGGTGTGACATCCGACAATCCGAAGATGGTCTTGGAAACGATCGCCGGATTGCAGCCGTCTGACGTCGCGCCTATCTTTGCTCGGGTTGCCGCACACCGAAAAGCTTCGCCTCCTGGCTCCGTGACTGAACTACCCCTTCTCGCTGGAGTGGCCGAAGATATGCAGACGGTGCGAAAGGCATCGCGTATCATTTGCCAATCTTTCGGTGCCGATCTGTTGGAGGTGGTGGAGGTCTCATCAAAGCCCGGTAGCTTTCATAGACTCCTTCTTCGCTGCAACTGATCTCCGTTCGCCCCTACGTCTCCATGAGGCAATGACATGACTGACCAATCCCCCAACGCCGCATTCCATGCCCAATCCTATCTGGACGGGGCGAATGCCGATTACATCGACCAGCTTCAGGCGCGCTATGCCGCCGACCCCGCCTCGGTGGATGCGGGTTGGGCCGCGTTTTTCGCAGCCCTTGGCGAAAGCGAGCTTGAGGCCAAGCGCGCTGCGGCTGGCCCGTCCTGGGCCCGGGCCGACTGGCCGCCGACCGCGGCCGACGATCTGACCGCCGCCCTGACGGGCGAATGGCCGATCGCGCCGAAAGAGGCCAAGGGGGCGGGTGCCAAGATCGCCGCCAAAGCCGCCGAGACCGGCGTGGCGCTGAGCCAGGACCAGATCCAGCGCGCCGTGCTCGACAGCATCCGCGCCATCATGATCATCCGCGCCTACCGGATCCGGGGGCATCTGGCCGCCGATATCGATCCGCTCGGGATGCGCGACAAGAACTCGCATCCCGAGCTGGATCCGAAATCCTATGGCTTCACCGAAGCCGACATGGATCGCCCGATCTTCATCGATAATGTGCTGGGCCTGACCCATGCCTCGATGCGCCAGATCCTGGACATCGTGAAGCGCACCTATTGCGGCACCTTCGCGCTGCAATACATGCATATCTCCGATCCCGAACAGTCGAGCTGGCTGAAAGAGCGGATCGAGGGCTATGGCAAGGAAATCCAGTTCACCCGTGAAGGCCGCAAGGCCATCCTGAACAAGCTGGTCGAGGCAGAAGGCTTCGAGAAGTTCCTGCATGTCAAATACATGGGCACCAAACGCTTCGGTCTGGACGGGGGCGAGGCCCTGATCCCGGCGATGGAGCAGATCATCAAGCGTGGCGGCAATCTTGGCGTGAAAGAGATCGTCATCGGGATGCCGCACCGTGGCCGCCTGTCGGTGCTGGCCAATGTGATGGGCAAGCCCTATCGCGCCATCTTCAACGAATTCCAGGGCGGCAGCTTCAAACCGGAAGACGTCGACGGCTCGGGCGATGTGAAATATCACCTTGGTGCCTCCAGCGACCGCACCTTTGACGGCAATACCGTTCACCTGTCTCTGACCGCCAACCCCTCGCACCTTGAGGCGGTGAACCCGGTCGTGCTGGGCAAGGTCCGCGCCAAGCAGGACCAATTGAACGATATCGAGACCCGCAACGCGGTGCTGCCGATCCTGTTGCACGGTGACGCGGCCTTTGCCGGTCAGGGTGTCGTGGCCGAATGCCTGCAATTGTCGGGCATCAAGGGCCATCGCACTGGGGGCTGCATCCATATCGTGGTGAACAACCAGATCGGTTTCACCACCGCGCCGCATTTCTCGCGCACCTCGCCCTATCCGACCGATATCGCCCTGATGGTGGAAGCGCCGATCTTCCACGTCAATGGCGACGACCCGGAGGCCGTGGTGCACGCCGCACGCGTCGCCACCGAATATCGTCAGAAGTTCGGCAAGGACGTCGTGCTGGATATCTTCTGCTATCGCCGCTTTGGTCACAACGAAGGCGATGAGCCGATGTTCACCAACCCGGCGATGTATAACCAGATCAAGAAGCACAAGACGACGCTGCAGCTTTACACCGAGCGTCTGGTGCAGGACGGCCTGATCCCGGAAGGCGAGATCGAGGATATGAAGGCGGCCTTCCAGGCCCGTCTGAATGAGGAATTCGAAGCCGGCCGCGAGTTCAAGCCGAACCGCGCCGACTGGCTCGATGGCCGCTGGAAGAACCTCTCGAAAGAGGGGCTGGAATATACTGCCGGCAATACCGCGATCAAACCCGAGACCTTGGCAGAGGTCGGTGCCGCGCTGACCCGCGCGCCGGAAGGGTTCGACCTGCACAAGACCGTGGCGCGCCAGCTGGAAGCCAAGAAGAAGATGTTCGAGACCGGCACCGGCTTCGACTGGGCCACGGCCGAGGCGCTGGCCTTTGGCTCGCTCCAGACCGAGGGGTTCCCGGTGCGTCTGTCGGGGCAGGATTGCACGCGCGGCACCTTCTCGCAGCGCCATTCGGCCTTTGTCGACCAGTCGACCGAAGAACGCTACTACCCGCTGAACCACATCCGTGCCGGTCAGGCGCGTTATGAGGTGATCGACAGTATGCTGTCGGAATATGCGGTTCTGGGTTTTGAATACGGCTATTCGCTGTCGGAGCCCAATGCCCTGACGCTGTGGGAAGCGCAGTTCGGCGATTTCGCCAATGGCGCGCAGATCATGTTCGACCAGTTCATCAACTCGGGCGAAAGCAAGTGGCTGCGCATGTCGGGCCTGGTGATGCTGCTGCCGCATGGCTTTGAAGGGCAGGGGCCGGAACACTCTTCCGCCCGGCCGGAGCGGTTCTTGCAGAACTCGGCCCAGGATAACTGGATCGTTGCCAACTGCTCGACGCCGGCGAACTACTTCCACATCCTGCGCCGCCAGATCCACCGCGACTTCCGCAAGCCGCTGGTGCTGATGACGCCGAAATCCCTGCTGCGTCACCCGCTTTGCGTGTCCAAGGCTGAGGAGTTTACTACCGGCTCGCAATTCCACCGCGTGCTGTGGGATGATGCGCAACTGGGCGTGTCGAAGACCACGCTGAAGGGCGATGACAAGATCAAGCGCGTCGTGATGTGCACGGGCAAGGTCTATTATGACCTGCTGGCCGAACGCGATGCCCGCGGGATCGACGACATCTATCTGCTGCGGGTCGAACAGCTCTATCCGTTCCCGGCGCAATCGCTGCGCGCCGAACTGGGCCGCTTCCCCAATGCGGAGGTGATCTGGTGCCAGGAAGAGCCGAAGAACCAGGGCTATTGGACCCATATGGAACCCAGTATCGAATGGGTGTTGGATCAGGTCGGCGGGGCCTCCAAGCGCGCCCGCTATGTGGGCCGCACAGCCTCGGCCTCGCCTGCCACGGGTCTCGCCTCCAAACACAAAGCTGAACAAGAAGCGCTCGTGAACGATGCGCTGACCGTTGAAGGGAAGTAAGCCAATGACCGTTGAAGTCCGCGTCCCCGCCCTGGGCGAAAGCGTCACCGAGGCGACCATCGCCACCTGGTTCAAGAAGCCCGGCGACACCGTCGCTGTGGACGAGATCCTGTGCGAGCTTGAAACCGACAAGGTAAGCCTCGACGTGCCGTCGCCTGCCGCTGGCGTTCTGGGCGAGATCATCGCGCAGGAAGGTGAGACGGTCGGCGCTGCTGCCCTGCTTGCCACCATCACCGCAGGGGCGGGCGGCGCGGTTGCGCCTTCCGCCAAAGCGGCAGAGGTGCCTGCTGCGGCCCCGGCTGCAGCTTCGGTGGCTGCCACCCCGGCCCGTGATGTCGAAGATGCGCCCGCCGCCAAGAAGGCCATGGCCGAAGCCGGTCTGACCGCCGCACAGGTGCAAGGGTCCGGCCGCGATGGCCGCGTGATGAAGGAAGATGTGGCCCGTGCGGTCGCCGCCGGTGCTGCGGCCACGGCTGCCCCGGCACCCGCCGCGATCCCGCGCGCCCCGGTTCCCGCCGATGACGCCGCCCGCGAGGAACGCGTCAAGATGACCAAGCTGCGCCAGACCATCGCGCGCCGCCTGAAGGACAGCCAGAACACTGCCGCGATGCTGACCACCTATAACGAGGTGGACATGTCCGGCATCATGGCGCTGCGCAACGAATACAAGGACCAGTTCGAGAAGAAGCATGGCGTGAAGCTGGGCTTCATGTCCTTCTTCGTGAAGGCTTGCTGCCATGCGCTGAAAGAAGTCCCCGAGGTCAATGCCGAGATCGACGGCACTGACATCGTCTACAAGAACTATGTCCATATGGGCGTGGCCGTCGGCACGCCGTCGGGCCTTGTGGTGCCGGTGGTGCGCGATGCCGATCAGATGGGCTTTGCCGCGATCGAGAAGAAGATTGCCGAACTGGGCCTGCGTGCCCGTGACGGCAAACTGTCGATGGCCGAAATGGCGGGGGGCAGCTTCACCATCTCGAATGGTGGGGTCTATGGCTCGCTGATGTCCTCGCCGATCCTGAACCCGCCGCAATCGGGGATCCTCGGGATGCACAAGATCCAGGATCGCCCGGTGGTGGTGAATGGCCAGATCGTCATCCGTCCGATGATGTATCTTGCGCTCAGCTACGATCACCGCATCGTGGATGGCAAGGGTGCCGTGACCTTCCTCGTCCGCGTCAAGGAGGCGCTGGAGGATCCGCGCCGCCTGCTGATGGATCTGTGATCCGCAACTGAACAGGGGCGGGCCGCCAAAGGCCCGTCCGACCTCGCGCGACCGGGTAAAACAGTGAAAATGTCACGCTCTGTTCTGACCACCACCCTTGCCTTTGCGGCAGTGCCTGCCGTGGCCGATACGCCGGCTCGGCTACAGCCCGGCGATCTGGTGATGAAGGTGCAAAGCTACGATCCCGACAGCGACAGCTTCATCGCGCCGCGCAAGGGCGAAGCGGATGCCTGTTTCCGCGTCACCGAACGTGCAGCCGACAGCGTGACGCTGGAGCTGGTCTCCGGCCCCTATCACCCGTGGTGGAGCGATGAGGCCTTCGCGCCGGGCTTTACCGATATCTGGTCCAACAGCGAATTCTATACCGCGAACCGGCCGCAGGATCCGCCACTGGCGATGACGGCGCAGATGTTCCGTCAGGTTGAGGCTTGCCCGCAATGATGACCGCCACGTTCTCTGCCGAACTCATCGCCCTGCTTTTTGCCGTGCTGGTCCAGATGCTGTCCATCGCCGCCGCAGGCGCACAGATGAACCGCGAGTTGGGGCCGCGCTACAATGCCGGCCCGCGCGATGCGCAGCCCGAGATGTCGCCGCGCCTTGGCCGGTTGCGCCGTGCGGTGAATAACGGCTTCGAGGGGCTTGCGATGTTCACGCCCGTCGTGCTGGTCACCGTGCTGTCTGGCCAATCCAGCGCGGTCACCGCCTTTGCGGCTTGGATCTATGTCGCGGCCCGCCTGCTTTACATTCCTGCCTATGCCCTTGGTCTTGCGCCCTGGCGCTCGCTCATCTGGGGCATCGGCTTTCTTGCAATCCTGACGATGATCGGTGCCTGCCTGTTCTGAGCCCTTCATCTGTTCCTCAAATATCCTCGGGGGTCCGGGGGCAGACAGCCCCCGGCCTTCGGACGCCAAAGGAGACCACCATGGCAGAATTCGATGTGATCGTGATCGGCGGCGGCCCGGGCGGCTATGTCTGCGCCATCCGCTGCGCGCAGCTGGGCCTGAAAACCGCCTGTGTCGAAGGGCGCGAGACGCTGGGTGGCACCTGCCTGAATGTGGGTTGCATCCCCTCGAAGGCGCTGCTGAACGCCACGCATCACCTGCATGAAGTTCATGAGAACTTTGAAAAGATGGGCCTGATGGGGGCCGCGCCCACCGTCGATTGGGCCAAAATGCAGGATTACAAACAGGATGTGGTGAACGGCAACACCAAGGGCATCGAATTCCTGTTCAAGAAGAACAAGATCACCTGGCTGAAGGGCTGGGGCTCGATCCCGGCCGCCGGTCAGGTCAAGGTCGGTGAAGAACTGCATTCCGCCAAGGCCATCGTGATCGCGACCGGGTCGGAACCGGCCGCGCTGCCCGGCGTCACCGTCGATGAGGAGGTCGTGGTGACCTCGACCGGCGCGCTGTCCCTGGGCAAGATCCCGAAATCCATGGTCGTGATCGGCGCGGGCGTGATCGGGCTGGAAATGGGCTCGGTCTATGCCCGTCTCGGCGCGCAGGTGACCGTGGTCGAATATCTCGACGCGATCACCCCCGGCATGGATGGTGAAGTCGCGAAATCCTTCCAGAAGCTGCTGGCCAAGCAGGGTCTGAAGTTTGTCCTGGGGGCCGCGGTGCAAGGCACCGAGCGCACCAAGACCGGCGCGAAGGTCAGCTACAAGCTGCGCAAGGATGACTCTGCCCACGAGATCGAGGCCGAGGCCGTGCTGCTGGCCACCGGGCGGCGCCCCTATACGGCGGGTCTGGGCCTCGAGGCTGCAGGCGTCGAGATGGAACCGCGCGGTCAGGTCAAGATCGACGGTCATTTCCAGACCAATGTGAAGGGCATCTACGCCATCGGCGACGCCGTGGTCGGGCCGATGCTGGCCCACAAGGCCGAGGATGAGGGCATGGCGGTGGCCGAGGTCATCGCGGGCAAGCATGGTCATGTGAACTATGACGTGATCCCCGGCGTGATCTACACCACGCCCGAGGTGGCCTCGGTCGGCAAGACCGAAGAGCAACTGAAGGCCGAGGGCCGCGCCTACAAGGTCGGCAAATTCCCCTTCATGGGCAATGCGCGCGCCAAGGCGGTCTTCCAGGCCGATGGCTTTGTGAAGCTGATCGCCGACAAGGAAACCGACCGTATCCTTGGCTGCCATATCATCGGGCCGGGCGCGGGCGATCTGATCCATGAGGTCTGCGTTGCGATGGAATTTGGCGCATCTGCGCAGGATCTGGCGCTGACCTGCCACGCCCACCCGACCTATTCGGAAGCGGTGCGCGAGGCGGCGCTGGCCTGCGGCGACGGCGCGATCCACGCCTGATCCGGTCAGGTTTGATCTGGCCCACCAAGGCCTCTGAGACGGAAACACCCCGATCCTTGTGGATCGGGGTGTTGTCATTTTTCGCCCCGTCCTGCCCTTGCGGGCAAGACAGGGCAGTGAGATGTTCAGCCCACAGGCCCACAGGCCCACAGGCCCACAGGCCCACAGGCCCACAGGCCCACAGGCCCACAGGCCCACAGGCCTGCGATCATTCAGGGTCTGCTGGTCAGAGGGGGCATTCGGGTCCGAAGGCGGGAAAGCCGTCAATGCCCGCGATCACTCCGCCGCAACTGGCTCCGGGTCCACCAGCGCCACGATGTCGAGCATGATGCGGTTCAGCTCGAAATCCTTGGGCGTATAGACGGCGGCGACCCCCATGCCGCGCAGCCGGGCCGCGTCTTCCTCGGGGATAATGCCGCCGACCACGACCGGGATATGGTCCAGGCCTGCCGCGCGCATCCGCGCCATCGTGTCCTCCAACAGCGGCAGATGGCTGCCCGACAGGATCGACAGGCCCACCACATGCACATCCTGATCGGCGGCGGCGCTGACGATCTCGGCCGGGGTCAGGCGGATGCCTTCGTAATGGATCTCCATCCCGCAATCGCGGGCGCGGGCGGCGATCTGCTCGGCGCCGTTGGAATGACCATCCAGCCCCGGCTTGCCGACAAGGAAGCTAAGCTGCCGCCCAAGTTTCGAAGACACGGTCGAGACCGCCTCGCGGATCGGCTCCAGCCCCTCGGTGCGGTTGGAGGGGTTCTTGGAGACGCCCGTGGGACCGCGATACTGGCCAAACGCCGCGCGCACCGTGGCCCCCCATTCACCTGTCGTGGCCCCGGCCTTGGCGGCGGCGATGGAGGCAGGCATGACATTGGCGCCGCTGGCACAGGCCTGCCGCAATGCCTCCAGCGCGCGGGCGACCGCGCCGGCATCGCGACTGCTGCGCCAGGCGGTCAGGCGCGCGATCTGGTCAGCCTCGGCCTCGGGGTCGGACAGCATGATCGCGCCATCGCCCGCGGTCAGCGGCGAAGGTGCGGCCTCGGTCCAGCGGTTGACGCCGACCACGATGGTTTCCTTGCCCTCGATCCGCGCGATGCGGTCGGCATTGGCCTCTACCAACCGGCCTTTCATGTAATCGATCGAGGCGACCGCGCCGCCCATGGCGTCGATCTGCGCCAGCTCATCGCGCGCGCCCTGTTTCAGCGCCTCGACCTTGCGATCAATCGCGGGGTTGCCGTCAAACAGGTCGTCATATTCCAGAAGATCGGTCTCATAGGCCAGGATCTGCTGCATCCGCAGCGACCATTGCTGATCCCAGGGGCGCGGCAGACCAAGCGCCTCGTTCCAGGCGGGCAGTTGCACCGCGCGGGCGCGGGCGCGTTTCGACAGCGTCACCGCCAGCATCTCGATCAGGATGCGGTAGACGTTGTTTTCCGGTTGCTGCTCGGTCAGGCCAAGGCTGTTGACCTGCACCCCATAGCGGAAGCGGCGGTATTTCGCATCCGTGATGCCATAACGATCCTGCAGGATCTCGTCCCACAGGTCGACAAAGGCGCGCATCTTGCACATCTCGGTGATGAAGCGGATGCCCGCATTCACGAAAAAGCTGATCCGCCCGACCATATTGGGGAAGTCGGCCTCGGTGACCTTGCCGCGCAGGTCATCAAGCACCGCACATGCGGTGGCAAGGGCAAAGGCCAGCTCCTGCTCGGGCGTGGCCCCCGCCTCTTGCAGATGGTAGGAACACACGTTCATCGGGTTCCATTTCGGCAGGTGCTTCTGCGTATAGGCCGCCACATCGGTGATCATCCGCAGGCTGGGTTTGGGCGGGCAGATATAGGTCCCGCGCGAGAGATATTCCTTGATGATGTCGTTCTGCACCGTGCCTTGCAGCTTGGAGATATCGGCCCCCTGTTCTTCGGCCGCCGCGATATACAGCGACAGCAGCCAGGGCGCGGTCGCGTTGATCGTCATCGAGGTATTCATCTGTTCCAGCGGGATCTGGTCGAACAGCGCCCGCATGTCGCCCAGATGGCTGACCGGCACGCCCACCTTGCCGACCTCGCCCCGCGCCAGCTCATGATCGCTGTCATAGCCGGTCTGGGTCGGCAGATCGAAGGCCACCGAAAGCCCGGTCTGCCCTTTGGCCAGATTGGTGCGATACAGCGCATTGGAGGCGCTGGCCGTGGAATGGCCCGCATAGGTGCGGAACAGCCAGGGGGCATCTTTCATCTGGGTCATGGCAGCCTCGTGAATCGTGTCGGCAATATTATTGCGTGTCTTTAGCCATGACAGAAAGAATGTGCCTCTGTCAATTCGCCGCGTTGCGGCATGACCGGATTGTTGCGGCTGCGGCAATTGCCTAAGGTCAGGGCATGACGTCTGTAGTCGAACTTCCCCTCTGGCTGGTGGTGCTGGCCCTGATCCTTGCCGCCATTGCCGCGCTGGAGCGCGTGCTGATGCCTTCGGCGCGCTGGTTCCTGCGGCGGCGGGCGGAACGGCTGATTGGTCGCCTGAACACCCATCTGTCGCGGCCGATCCGGCCCTTTCGCTTGATGGCGCGGGCGGATCGCATCGTGCAGTTGACCTATGATCCGCAGGTGGTGCAGGCCGCCATCGACCATGCGCGGGCAACCGGCACGCCGGAGCCCGTGGTGTTCGAGGCGGTGCGCAAGGCCGCACGCGAGATCGTGCCGGGCTTTTCCGCCATCATCTATTTCTCCATCGCCTCGCGCCTGGCCCGTTGGCTCAGCCGGGCGCTTTACGATGTGCGGGTGGGGCGCGTCGATGCGGCGCTGAGCCAGATCGACGACGAGGCGACGGTGGTCTTTGTGATGAACCATCGCAGCAATATGGATTATGTGCTGGTGACTTGGCTGGTCGCCAACCGCTCGGCGCTGAGCTACGCGGTGGGCGAATGGGCGCAGGTCTGGCCGCTGTCTGCCATGATCCGGGGCATGGGGGCCTTCTTCGTGCGGCGCAATTCGCGCGATGCGCTCTATCGCAAGGTGCTGGCGCGTTATGTGCAACTGATCACCGCCGAAGGGGTCACGCAGGCGGTCTTCCCGGAAGGTGGCCTCAGCCTTGATGGCAGGGTTGGCCCGGCCAAGATGGGTCTGCTCAGCTATATCCTGCAAGGCCATGGGCCGGGGCATCGCGATGTGGTCTTTGTGCCGGTCGGCATCAGCTATGACCGGGTGCTGGAGGACCGTGTGCTGGTCGAGGCCGCCGCGCGGGGCGAGCGCAGGTTCCGCGGCTCGATCTGGAGCGGCTTGGGCTTTGTCGCCCGGATGATCCGGCACAAGCTGCGCGGCAGCTATCAGGGGTTCGGGGCGGCGGCGGTCAGTTTCGGGACGCCGCTGTCACTGGCGGAATGGCTGCTGCAGCACCCGGCAGAGCCAGAGGCGCTTGGCACCGATCTGATGGCGCGGGTGGCCGCCGTGGTGCCCGCCCTGCCGGTGCCGCTGGTTGCGGCCGCATTGCTGGCCGGGGCGCGGGATCGGCCTGCGGTGAAAACAGCAGTGACGGACCTGACCGCGCAGCTTGCCGCGCGCTCGGTCCCGCTGGAGCTGCCCGAGGCCGCCAGCCCGGGGGCTGCGATTGCCGCGGCGGTGGATCAGGGGCTTGCCGCGCTGATCGCGCGCGGCATCGTGCTGGAGCAGGAAGGGGCGACAGAGGCCGGACTTGCGGATGCTGGCCCCGAGCAACTTGGGCCTGCGCAAGTTGGGCCCGCGCAAGTTGGGTCTGAACAGGTCGGGCCAAAGCGCGCTGTCCTGCGTATCGCCCCTGACAAGGCCGCGCTTTGCGCATTTCAGGCCGCCTCTGTCACCCAGCATTTGGGGCAATTCCCTGCCTGAAACCTGATCCCGATCGCCTGTCGCAGCATCATTGCTGTCCTGTCTGCCCGAATCGCGTTATGCTGCGGTGCAGAAAATGCCTGCGGAGGGCGATGGATGGGCAAGGTCATGACCAAGGTCATCACGGTGGCGCAGCAAAAGGGCGGCTCGGGCAAGACCACGCTTGCCGTTACCCTTGCCGGGGTCTTTGCGCAACGCGGGCTGAAGGTCGCGCTGATCGACAGCGATCCGCAGGGCACGCTTGGTCGTTGGTTCATGACACGGGTGGATCGTCTGGGGGCCCCGGATATGGAGTTCTCCACCGCCTCCGCCTGGGGCGTGACCTATGAGATCCGCAAGCTGCGTGACCGCGCCGATATCGTGATCCTTGACACGCCACCCAAGGCGGATGCCGATCTGCGCCCGGCGCTGCGCGAGGCGGATCTGGTATTGGTGCCGGTGGCCGCCAGCCATGTCGATCTTTGGGCGACCGAAGGTGTGCTGGATCTGGTGGCGCGCGAAAGCGGGCGGGCGATGATCGTGCTGAACCGCATCAATCGCGGCACCCGTCTGTCGGAGGACGTCGCGATCAATGCCGAAGGCATTGCGCGCGTCGCGAAGGCGCGGCTTGGTGCGCGCGTGGCCTTTGCCGAAACGCTGGGCGAGGGGGCCTCTGCCACAGAGGCGCGTGGCCCGGCAGCAGCAGAGGCAAAGGCATTGGCCGACGAGGTTCTGGCCGCGCTGGAGTGATGGCCGGGAAGCAGATGGTCCGACGATCATGGCCGTCTGCACTCGTCAGAGCCTGAAGGCGCATCTGCCTTGGGGGCCGATCTTATCATGCCGACCCTATCGTGCCTTTCTGCATCAACAGGGCCCGCATCAACAACGCGCGACATCGAAGTCGAAAAGGTGGGGCACCGACAAGACGGGGCCTCACCCGTTGCGCATCACGGTGCTGTCTCAGAACACGTCGAAGAAGTAAAGCAGGATGATGATCGGGATCGGAATGCCGAGCAGCCAGGCAAAGATGCCTTTCATGGGATGGTCCTCCTGATTGTGCAACAGAGAAACATCCGGGATGGGTTTCGGTTCCACCCGCTGTGTCGGAGTTTGACCTCGGCTTCGTCAGATTGGCCGATGCTTTGGCCGCCGGGTGACGATCCGCAGATAACAGGACGTTTTGCCTGCCTGTGAAATCAGGCGCGCGAAAATCGTGCCCAAGAAAAGCTGGCGCAAGAAAAGATGGCCCTGGGAAAACTTGCCCATAAAGCTGGCCCTAGAAAAGCTGGCGCATGAAAAAGGGGGCCGTTGGCCCCCTTTTGGCGCGGTCGCAAAGCTGCGGTTCAACGGGCGAAGCGCTTGTATTTCACGCGCTTGGGGTTCACCGAATCCGGCCCCAGACGGCGGATCTTGTCCTGCTCATAGGCTTCGAAGTTGCCCTCGAACCATTCGACATGGGCGTCGCCTTCAAATGCCAGGATATGGGTGCAGAGACGGTCCAGGAAGAAACGGTCGTGGCTGATGATGATCGCGCAGCCCGCGAAATCCTCGATCGCGGCTTCCAGCGCCTGCAGGGTTTCGACGTCCAGATCGTTGGTCGGTTCGTCAAGCAGCAGCACGTTGCCGCCCGATTTCAGCAGCTTGGCCATGTGGACGCGGTTGCGTTCACCACCCGAAAGCAGGCCCACCTTCTTCTGCTGGTCGGTGCCCTTGAAGTTGAAGGCGCCGGTATAGACGCGGCTGTTCATCTGCATGTCGCCCAGATGGATCACCTCGGCCCCGCCAGACACCTCTTCCCACACCGTCTTGTCGGGGTCGAGCGCGTCGCGCGACTGGTCGACATAGGCCAGCTGCACGGTGGAGCCCAGGGTGATCGTGCCCTCATCCGGGGTTTCCTGGCCGGTAATCATGCGGAACAGTGTCGATTTCCCGGCACCGTTCGGTCCGATCACGCCGACAATGGCACCCGGCGGGATGGTGAAGGACAGATCCTCGATCAGCAGGCGGTCGCCCATGGCCTTTTTCAGACCCTCGACCTCGATCACCTTATTGCCCAGACGTTCGCCGTTCGGGATGATGATCTGCGCGCTGGTCGCACGCTCCATGACGGTCTGACTGGCCATCTCGTTATAGCGGGCGAGACGGGCCTTGCCCTTGGACTGGCGGGCCTTTGCGCCGGAGCGGATCCACTCCAATTCCTTCTCAAGCGCTTTCTGCTTGGATTTGTCCTCGCGGGCTTCCTGCGCCATGCGCTTGGCCTTCTGGTCCAGCCAAGCGGAATAGTTGCCCTCATAGGGGATGCCGCGACCACGGTCGAGTTCAAGGATCCAGCCGGTGATATCATCCAAGAAGTAGCGGTCATGGGTCACGATCAGGATCGTGCCCTTGTAATCGATCAGGTGCTTTTGCAGCCAGGCGATGGATTCCGCGTCCAGGTGGTTGGTCGGTTCGTCCAGAAGCAGCATGTCGGGCTTCTCGAGCAGCAGCTTGCACAGCGCGACCCGGCGACGTTCCCCGCCCGACAGCGTGGTCACATCGGAATCATCCGGCGGGCAGCGCAGCGCATCCATGGCGACGCCCACCGTCGCCTCCAGTTCCCACAGGTTGCCGGCGTCGATCTGGTCCTGCAACGCCGCCATCTCGTCGGCGGTCTCGTCGGAATAGTTCATCGCCAGTTCGTTGTAGCGATCAAGGATCGCCTGCTGTTCGGCCACGCCCAACATGACGTTTTCCTTGGCGGTCAGCGCGGGGTCCAGATAGGGCTCCTGCGCCAGATAGCCGACCTTGGCACCCTTGGCGGCCCAGGCCTCGCCCTTGAAGTCCTTGTCCATGCCCGCCATGATTTTCAACAGCGTGGACTTACCGGCACCGTTGACGCCGACCACACCGATCTTCACGCCGGGCAGGAAGTTCAGGTGGATGTTTTCAAAGCAGGTCTTGCCACCGGGATAGGTCTTGGAGACGCCTTCCATGTGATAGACGTATTGATACGAGGCCATGCGGGATCTCCGGTGTCGAGCGGTTGTGCCTAGGATTGGCGCGTATGTAGCGGATCAGCAGGGAAAGGGCAACGCGCGGGTCACCGGGCAGGGGGGACGGTTCTGGCGGAGGCCGAAACCAGTTGCAAGCTTTGCGAGAGGCGGGCTGCGCGGTGAGGGTTCAGCTGGGCCAACCAGGCGATGCGCCCGGACAGGTGGCCCAGAAAGGCCATATCTTGGCGGCGTGGATCGTCAGGCTGCTGCAGGCGGTGCAGGATGGCCTTCAGCCGATCATATTCGACGCGGGGAAGATTGGTGTGATGGTTCACCAAGATCCCGGTGACTTTCTGTTGCTGATGGGATGGCATCACCCTGGTCTTGCGGTGATTGGGGCGAAACCCCTCCTCTGCGCAGATCTCGGGCACTGCGCGCAAAAGGATCGGTGCGATCCGTGCGTCGCCGGAAAAGCTCAGATCATCGGCATAGCGGCTGTATTGCGCATCAAGGCTGCGGGCGAGTGCGGCCAGCCTGCAATCCAGCCGGAAGGCCAGCAGATTGGCCAAGGCGGGCGAGGTTGGCGCGCCCTGCGGCAGATGGCGGGCGTGCAGTCTGCCGGTCAAGGTGGGGTCATGGCCCAGCAGATACCGGCGCGGTGTCAATGCGCTGCACAGGCCCGCAAGATCGCGCGCCGTCGCTGCGGGATAACCCAGGCTACGGAACAGCCCATATACCCGCGCCACATCAAGGCCCGGAAAGAAATCCGTCAGATCGAAACCCAGAACCACCCGTTCGCCCGCATGGCGCGCGGCCGCCTGCACGCAATTGCGGCCCCGGCGAAAGCCGAAGGCGGCATGATGGGGCGGCACATGGTCGAGAATGCCGCGCAGGATGCGGCGTTGCAGGGTCTTGAGAAAGGGGCGCGGTGCCTCGATCAGGCGGTGGCCGCCGTTGCGTTTGGGCCGCAGGTGGCACAGGTAATGAGGCCCGAACGGATCTGTGCTGTGGGCCGACAGGCCGCGCAGATCGGCAAAGCGGATTAGCTGTTCGGGTGTGATGGCCAGAAAATCTGCCAGATCCCCCGGCGTGGCAAGTTTGGGCAGATCAAGCCTGTCGAGTGCGGATACCGGGCGAAACCGGGGGGGATCCAGCACCGGCGCGGGCAGGCTGTCCGTTCGCCTCGCGTGGTCGCGCAGCCTTGCGCTGATGGAAAGGTCCTGCAACATCCTGCGCAATCGGCCCACATCCGGGGCGCTGCCGCCCGGAAAGGCCTGGATCAGGCGCCCTGCGACACGGCCTGCCTGATTGCGCATCCGCACGGGCAGGCGTTGCAGCAGCACCTGTTTCAGACTGGCCTCCTTCCATTCAGCCTGCACAAGGCTGCTGGCGATCGGGCCAAGCACCGCCAGACTGACAACCGGGCGATTGAAAGCGGGGGGCAAAGGCGGTCCAACCTCTCTGGTCCTGCAAGGACTGACCCGGGCAGAGCCCGGCGCCGTCCTTGCGTCGAATGTCTGGCGTTGCGTTTTTCGGGTGGGGAAGCCCCACCCCTCCGGTTGCCCGGCGCTTGGCCGCCTTTGCTGGTGTCAGCCTAATCAGCGCGGCGCAGGCCCGTCAACCTGCTGGCCCGTCAACCAGCCGGGACGAGTCGCTTCTCGAACCAGTGATCCGCATGAGGGTTGCTGTTATAGGCCGGGATCTCTTGCCAGCCATCGCGCAGATACAGCGCCTGCGCTTCGGGTAGGTGTCGGCTGGTATCGAGACGGAGGTGGGTCAGGCCCATTGCGCGCGCGGTGTCTTCAATGGTGGCCATCAGACGCCGGGCAAGCCCCTGGCCCCGCGCCTCGGGCGCGATCCACAGCCGCTTGATCTCGCCGCAGCCGGGGCCGATGCCTTCGGCCACGCTGCGCAACCCGACACAGCCCATGATCCGGCCCGCCGCATCGCGCGCAAGCAGGAACTGCCCGCGCGGCGGGGCCATAGCCCCGGCATCCGGGTCGACGGGGCGGGGCGCGAAAACCTCGCCGAAGCGGGTGCTCAGCTCGGCGAAATAGGCCGCCATGCAGGCTTGTGCTTCAGGTGCGGTGACGGGGCAGGGGGCGAAGGTGATCTGGCTCATGCACGTCATTTGTCCCGGCCCAATTCCGCTTGGCAAGCCGCCTTGACCGTGTTTTGAACACGCTTGGGGCAGGATCGCGCGCCGGGGGGCGAAGGCTGGGGGCAAACACCGCGGCAAGAGCCCGGAACAGAGGTTCGGGGCTGGTTTCCCCGGGCAGGCGCGACACGACAGAAGGACGGGAGGCAGGATGCGGCAGGGCTTTCCCATTGCCACGCGCGGGATGAAGGTCGGGTTGCTGGGCGGATCATTCGATCCGGCCCATGCGGGCCATGTCCATATCACGCGCGAGGCGCTGCGGCGCTTCGGGTTGGACCGGGTCTGGTGGCTGGTCAGCCCCGGCAATCCGTTGAAGGCCCGCCAGCCCGCCCCGATGGCGCAGCGTCTGGCCCATGCCCGCGCCCTGATGCAGCACCCGCGGGTGCAGATCACCGATCTGGAGGCGCGGCTGGGCACACGCTTTACCGCCGCCACCTTGCGCAAATTGCGCGCGATTTATCCTGGGGTGCGGTTTGTCTGGCTGATGGGGGCCGATAATCTGGTGCAGTTCCACCGCTGGGACCATTGGGAAGAGATCATGCAAACGGTGCCGGTCGGGGTGCTGGCGCGGCCCGGCTGGGGTGTGAAGGGGCGGCTGGGGCGCGCGGCGCGGGTCTATGGATCAGACCGGGTCAGCGAAGGGGCTGCGGGCGATCTGGGGGATATCCCTGCACCTGCCTGGTGCCTGGCCGATGTGCCGCTGAACGATCTGTCCTCGACCGAGATCCGCGCCCGCGGGCAATGGGCGCGCTAGGTTTGGGGGCACGCCAGGTTTGACTGCGCCGGTTGACTGCGCTGTCGGGGACCCCGCCTGAAGGTTGCTCGGCGCGGGTCCGGTTCTGTCGTCACTGGCGGATCCCGTCGCCGGCTCGCTCTATCCCAAGTCTGATGCCACGGCCAGCGGCAGGGGGCATCCATGCATCTGCCGCGGGCCTTGGTCTCAGTTCTGGGCCGGCACTTGCGCTGGGCGTGGTTGGGGCTTCAGATCAATCTGCTGCGGCGCGACCGATGGCGTTCCGTCCCAGGGTGAGGCCGGCGTCTGCACCGCAGGCGCGGCGGTGCCATCTGCGGGCATAGCTGTCGCGCTGCTGCCATCTGAGGGCGGGGCAGATGGGGCGGTCACGAGGCCCGCGGTGGAGGCCCCGGCTGCCGGGTTACCGCCGGATGTTGTGGCCGCGCCGGAGTCTGGAGCGGGTTGGTCAGAAGCCGAGATATCGGCGGCCGAACTGTCTGCCGCTGGCGCGTCGGTTGTCGTGTCACTGGGCACAGGCGTGCTGGGCGCAGGTGTGTTGGCGGTCGGTGCGGTGGGGGCCTGTGCCTCTGCGGTCGGGGCATCTGCAGTGGCGGGGGGCGCAGGCACCAAACCCTCTGGCGGCACTTGGCCGGGGGCGACAAGAATACCGTTCAGCCATTGGCCCTCGGCCACCTCGCCCGAGGCATAGCGCAACCGCCCCATGCCCTCGCGCTTGCCCTTCACCACATCGCCTTCATAGACATCGCCATTGGCATAGGTGGCGATGCCCTTGCCAGTCATCTCGCCCGCCTGCCACTGGCCCTTGTAGCGGAAGCCGTCGGGCAGGGTGATCTCGCCCTCGCCCTGCCGCATCCCATCGACGAAATCGCCGCTATAGGTGGTGCCGCCCGGATAGGTGGCAACGGCCTTGCCGGTGCGCTTCCCGGCCTTCCACGCGCCCTCGTAGCGGAATCCGTCGGGCCGGGTCAGCGTGCCGATGCCATCGGCTTTTTCATTGGCGAACTGGCCCTCATAGACCGCGCCATCCTTGTAATTGGCGCGCCCCCGGCCCGCGATGGCACCCGCTGCCCATGTGCCCTCATAGCTGGACCCATCGCGGTAGGTGATCTTGCCCAGACCATCGGGCTTGTCGGCCTTGAAGCTGCCTTGATAGCTGGAACCATCGGCATAGGCGAGGCGGCCTGTGCCCTCCATCTTGCCCGCCTTCCAGTCCCCCTCATAGCGATAGCCGTCAGAGGTCGAGAAGATGCCGGTGCCCTCGCGCTGATCGGCGCGGAACTGGCCCTCATAGGTGGACCCGTCAGTGTAATGCATCTTGCCGCGGCCCTGGCGCTCACCCTCGACAAAGGCACCCTCATAAATGTCGCCGTTGGGCTGGGTCAGGGTTCCAAGGCCGTTGATCTGGCCCTTGGCCCAGTCACCCTCGTAGATCAGGCCGTCGGGCATCGTCAGCTTGCCCTTGCCGTCGCGCATCCCCGCGACCATGGCACCCTCATAGGTGGTGCCATCGGGATAGCGCATGATGCCCGCGCCCTGCTTGATGCCATCGACCCAATCGCCCTCATAGACGACACCGGCGGGCGAGGTCAGCTTGCCCTTGCCATGGTGGCGGGCATTGCGCAGCGGGCCTTCATAGACCGATCCATCGGCATAGCGCGCCACACCGCTGCCCTGGATCTGGCCGTCCAGCCAGTCGCCTTCAAAGGTGGAGCCGTCGGAATAGGTGATCTTGCCCTTGCCTGTGGGTTTGCCACCCAGGAAATCGCCTTCATAGACCGATCCATCGGGATAGCGCGCGCGGCCAACCCCCTGGATCTGCCCCTCCACCCAGTCACCGCTATATTCATAGCCGTTGGGCAGGCGATAGGTGCCCTTGCCATGCTGGCGACCACCGAGGAAGGTGCCCTCATAGACCGATCCGTCATCATATTGCTTGACCAGCACATCGCTCAGCACTTGCGCATGGGCCATGCCTGCGGTCAGTGCGATAAGCGAAAAACCGATTGCCAGGCGCATGACGGACTCCTTCTGACTTGCCGTCTTTTCCTTGGCGGTCAGTCTGCTAGAAAGCAAGTCAATTCCTCGGAAATGCGCGACCGCCCGCGCACCCGCAATCCCCGGAGAGCCCGCCATGGCCGACACCTTTCGCCTGACGCTTGCGCAGCTGAACCCCGTGACCGGCGATATTGCGGGCAATGCGGCACAAGCCCGCGCCGCATGGGAAGCCGCGAAGGCCGCAGGCGCCGATATGCTGGCGCTGACCGAGATGTTCATCACCGGATATCAGACGCAGGACCTGATCCTGAAACCGGCCTTTGAGGCGGCGGCAGAGGCCGCGATCGCGCAACTGGCACAGGATTGCGCCGATGGTCCGGCGATCGGCATCGGTGGCCCGGCCCGCATCGACGGACGGCTGCACAATGCCTTCTGGGTGCTGGAGCGCGGCAAGGTGGTGGCGCGGGTGCTGAAACACCATCTGCCCAATACCGATGTCTTTGACGAGAAAAGGGTTTTTGAACCCGCTGATGTGTCCGGTCCCTACCGGATCGGGCCTTTGCGCATCGGCACCCCGATCTGTGAGGACGCCTGGCACCCCGATGTGGCCGAAACCCTGGCCGAGACCGGGGCCGAAATCCTGCTGGTGCCCAATGGCTCGCCCTATCATCGCGGCAAGCCCGATCTGCGCTTGAACCTGATGGTGTCGCGCGTGGTCGAGACCGGGCTGCCGCTGGTCTATCTGAATATGGTGGGCGGGCAGGACGATCAGGTGTTTGACGGATCGTCGATGGTGTTGAACCCGGGCGGCGATCTGGCGGTGCAACTGCCGCAATTCGACGCCTGTCTGGAACATGTCGATTTCCTGAAAACCCCGGAAGGCTGGCGCGCCCAGCCCGGCACGATGGCCGAGATTCCCCGCGTCTGGGAAGCCGACTATCGCGCCTGCGTCATGGCTTTGGCCGATTACATGGGCAAGACCGGCTTTTCCAAGGTGGTGCTGGGCCTGTCGGGCGGGGTGGATTCGGCGTTGGTGGCTGCGATTGCCGCCGATGCCCTGGGCCCGCAAAATGTGCGCTGCGTCATGCTGCCCTCGGCCTATACCTCGGAGCATTCGCTGGAGGATGCGGGCGAATGCGCGCGGCTGCTGGGCTGTCGTCTGGATACGGTGCCGATTTCCGGTCCGCAGGGCGCGGTCGGCGATGCGCTGGCGGATCTGTTTGCGGGCACCGAACCGGGCGTCACCGAAGAGAATATCCAGAGCCGGTTGCGCGGCGTCATCCTTATGGCGATTTCCAACAAGTTCGGCGAGATGCTGCTGACCACCGGCAACAAGTCCGAGGTGGCGGTTGGCTATTGCACGATTTATGGCGATATGAATGGCGGATATAACCCGCTGAAAGACATGTATAAAACCCGTGTCTTCGAGACCTGCCGCTGGCGCAATGAAAACCATCGCGACTGGATGCTGGGGCCGGGCGGTGTGGTGATCCCTGACCGGATCATCACCAAGCCACCAAGCGCGGAGCTGCGCCCGGATCAAAAGGATCAGGACAGCCTTCCGCCCTATGAGGTGCTGGACGCCATCCTTGAAGGGCTGGTGGATCGTGAACAGTCGGTTGCCGATCTGGTGGCGCAGGGCTTTGATCGTGCCACGGTCAAGCGGGTGGAGCATCTGCTTTACATCAGCGAATACAAACGCTTCCAGTCCGCGCCGGGTGTGCGGCTGACGCCCAAGGCCTTTTGGCTGGATCGCCGCTACCCCATCGCCAATCGCTGGCGCGACCCTTCGTGACGCTGGCGCTCTATCTTGGGGCGGCGCTCTGCGAGATCGCGGGCTGCTTCGCGGTCTGGGCCTGGTGGCGCGGCGGGGCATCCGCGCTATGGCTTTTGCCGGGCGGTGTGGCGCTTGCGGGCTTTGCCTTCCTGCTGGCCCTGACCCCGCCCGAGGCGGCGGGGCGCAGTTTTGCGGTTTATGGCGGGGTCTATATCGCGGCCAGTCTGGGCTGGATGTGGCTTTACGAGGGGATGCGCCCGGACCGCTTTGATCTGGCGGGGGCGGCGCTTGCGGTGATGGGCAGCGCGGTAATCCTGCTGGCACCGCGCGGCTGAGTGCAGGTCAGGGGCGCTTGGGGCCCCTCTTGGTCTTCGGCCCATTCATCAACAGGGTGCGCGCGCCCGACATGGGGATATTGGGGAACAGCAGAATGTGAAAGGGTCAGGCGGTCCGCAGAAGGCAGCGGCGCAGGAAGTTTGCGGTGACCGCGGCGGTGCGGGTATCGAACCAATGGCCAAGGCCCTGCCAAAGATGCAGGTCGCAGACATGGCCTTGGGATTGCCAATGAGCCATGGCCTTGATCGCATCGCTTGCGGGGATCACCGGGTCATCGCGGCCATGCGACAGCATCACCGGCACCTGATGGGCGGCGACCGGGCCGCATTTCACCAGTCGCCCCGAAAGCGCGGCCAACCCCGCCACCGGCCAGCGGCCCGACATGACCGCATCGGTCGCCATGATCGCGCCTTGCGAAAAGCCGACCAAGGCCACGCGGTTCAGCCGGTCTGCAAAACCCGCCGCCGCGATCTCGCGCGCCAGCACGGCATCGAACCCGGCCCGTGCCGCGCGTAGTCGGGCGGGGCGGTTGCGCGGCGAGATATCCTTCACGCTGAACCACTGCCGGCCGGTATCATCCCAGTCGTAGCGCAAAGGCGCATCCGGGCAGATCAGACGCGCGCCGGGCAGGGATGGGGCGATCATCTCGGCCAGCGCCTCCAGATGCGCGCCGCGCCCGCCCACGCCATGCAGGACAAGATGCGCGCCGCGCCCGCCCACGCCATGCAGGACAAGATGCGCGCCGCGCCCGCCCACGCCATGCAGGACAAGGATCAGGCTATCGGTAAAGTCGGTCTCGGGCATTGCGGGGTCTTCATTCCTGCGAGGTCTGGTTCGTGCAAAGGTCGATTTCGGTGCGGCCCTATTCTTCAAGATCTGGCTTTCGCGGGCCAATTCGTCGCGCGCCCGAATGCGGGTGCACCGGATGATGACGCGCCGTCTTTGGCAGGCAGATCCGCACGACCATGGCAGCACCCTTGGCGCGGGGCAAGCGGGGCGGGCCAGCCTTGCGCTCGCCTTCGCCCCATTGTGCGCTGGTGCACAATGGCCCGGCTGCATTACCGAATGGAACCGTTCCAGCGGCGTGCTACTTTTCCTTGCAAGAGACCGGATACATTCACCAGAACCAAGCCAACAGAGAGGCCACCATGTCCGCCGTCAAGCTCGCCATCGTGTTCTATTCCACCTATTCGACCAATTTCGAGATGGCCTCCATCGCCGCCGAGGCCGCGGGTGCCACAGGTGCCGAGGTGCGTCTGCTGCGCGTCGCCGAGACCGCGCCCGAGGCCGTGGTGAACAGCCAGGACGGCTGGAAGGCCACCGCTGAAAAGATCAAGGATATCCCGGTGGCCACGCCCGAGGATATGGAATGGGCCAATGCCTATCTCTTTTCGGCGCCGACCCGCTTTGGTCAGGCTGCGTCGCAGATGCGCAGCTTCATCGACACGCTGGGCGGCGTCTGGTTCCAGGGCAAACTGGCCAACAAGGCGGTCTCGGCGATGAGCTCGGCGCAGAATGTTCATGGCGGGCAAGAGGCGACCATTCTGGGCCTTTATACCACCTTCATGCATTGGGGTTCGGTCATCGTGGCGCCGGGCTTTACCGATGCCTCGATCTTTGCTGCGGGTGGCAACCCTTATGGCTACAGCCATACCCAGGGCAAAGAATTCGGAGAAAACGAACGCGCCGCGATCGCGCATCAGGCCAAGCGACTGGTGGAGATGGCCGGCAAGATTTCGGCCTGATCGGCCTTCAGGTGACAGGCATGAAAAGGGGCGCGGTCTGCGCCCCTTTTGGTCTGCAATCGGAGCCCAGCCGTTACAGCAACTGATAACTGGCCGGGATCATGAAGAACCCGTCGGGGCGGGTTTCCAGATAGCCCATGCCGGGGAAGGGCATGTGATAGCCGATGAAGGGCAGCCGGTCGGTGGCGATCCAGCCCAGCAGCTTGCGCCGGGTCGCGGCAGCGGCGGCCTTGTCCATGTCAAAGCGCACCTCCCAATCCGGGCGCTGCAACGAGAAGACGTAGTGATTGACGGTGTCTGCGGTCAGCACCAGCGTTTTCCCGGCGCTTTCCAGCGCATAGGCCATATGGCCGGGGCTATGTCCAAAGGCCGCAACTGCCGTGATGCCAGAGGTGACCGCGCCGCCATCGTCCAGCATGGTCATCTTTTCCGCCAAGGGTTTCACCTTGGCGTCAAAGCCCTCATTCCCGGCCTTCGACCAATGCTCGAATTCTGCCGCCCCCGTGACATAGCGCGCATTGGCAAAGGTTGGCCCGGCTTCGCCTGACAGCCCGCCGATATGGTCGCCATGCATATGGGTCAGCACCACGGTGTCGATCTGATCGGGGCGATAGCCCGCTGCCGTCAGCGCGCCTGCAATACCCTCGGGCGCAAGGCCGGTGTCGAACAGCACAAGCTCCGCCCCGGTATTGACCAGAACCGGGGTGAAGTAGTTCTGGGTCCGGTCTGCGGGCAGGAAATTTGCCCTGGCCAGTTCGGCAAATGCCTCGGGACTGGCATTGGTGCCAAAGGTTTCCTGCGGGTTCTCCGTGCTGCGGGTGCCTGCCAGCAGCGAGGTCACCTCGAAATCGCCAAGTTTGAAGCGCTGGAATTGCGGCAAGGCTGTGCCAAGAGGTTCACTTGCGGCCACGGCGCGCCCGATCAAAGCGGGCGAAAGCGGCAGCGCCGCCGCCGCGATCAGTGCGCCGCGGCGGCTCAGGCCGGGACCGCGTTGGTTTTTTTCGGGGGGCATGGCTTGGGTCATGGGGGGTCCCTTCAGGTCTCAAGGTCAGATGCGATGCGGCCCGGAAGGCTGCGGCGCGGCCAGATCGAAAAGGGGGGCTGGCCACAGGAAGGATTGGGCCACCGGAAGGATGGGGCCGCAGAAATGGGGTGGCCGCGCGCCAAAGGGCCGCGACAGGGGCAGGGTAACCCGGTCGGGCCGCATCGCCCGATCACGCTTGCGTCATTCCCACCAGGGGTCGATCGCCGCGATCTCGTCATCCGACCAGCCGAAATGATGCGCCAGCTCATGCACCATGACATGAGTCACCATCTCGCCCAGCGAGACATTGCCGCGATCAAGCCATTCATCCAGCATCGGACGTCGGAACAGCCAGATCACATCGGGGCCAAGCGGCTGGTCCATCACCGATTTCTCGGTCAGCGGGATGCCTTCATAGAGGCCTGTCAGTTCAAAGGGATCCTCGATCCCCATTGCGGCCAGCATGTCCTTCGGCGGAAAATCCTCGATCCGCAGGCGGATTTGGGTCGCGGCCGCGCGCCAGGGCTCGGGCAGGGCGATCACGGCCTCATGGGCCAGTTGTTCGATCAGGGTGAGGTCGGGGGCGATAGTGTCTGCGTTGGCCTGGGTCATGGCGCGAGCTTAGCCGGGCCTGCGCGATTTTTCGACGATAAATCGGGATATGCGGGGGGCTGCGATCTTTCGACGAAAAATCGGGATCCGGTGGCAAAGGGTGCCCGATATGGACAAAACCCGCGCCCCGTGCAAAAGGTGCCTGCGTTCAGGAGAGCCAACCATGACCACCGTTACCCGCTTCGCGCCTTCGCCCACCGGCTATATCCATGTCGGCAATCTGCGCACCGCGCTGATGAACTATCTGATCGCGCGCAAAAGCGGCGGCCAGTTCATCCTGCGGCTGGACGACACCGATCAGGAACGCTCGAAGCAGGAATATGCCGATGGCATCATGCGCGATCTGGAATGGCTGGGCCTGCATTGGGGCCGGGTCGAGAAGCAGTCGCTGCGCCTTGACCGCTACCGGGAAGAGGCCGAGAATCTGAAGGCCAAGGGGCGGTTCTACGAATGCTTTGAAAGCCCGACCGAGCTGGACCTGAAGCGCAAGAAACAGCTGAACATGGGCAAGCCGCCGGTCTATGACCGGACCTCTTACCGGCTGACCGATGCAGAGAAATCCGCCTTCCGTGCTGAGGGGCGCGATGGCTATTGGCGCTTCCTGCTGGATCAGAACCGGATCGAATGGACCGATGGCATCATCGGCCCGGTCTCCATCGATGCGGCCTCGGTCTCGGACCCGGTGCTGATCCGCGCCGATGGGCAGGTGCTCTATACCTTTGCCTCCTCGGTCGATGACGTGGATATGGGCGTGACCAACATCGTGCGCGGTGCCGATCACGTCACCAATACCGCGACACAGATCCAGATCATGCAGGCCATGGGCGGCACGCCCCCGGCCTTCGCGCACCATTCGCTGCTGACGGGGGCAAAGGGAGAGGAGCTTTCGAAACGTCTGGGCACGCTGTCCCTGCGCGATCTGCGCGCGCGCGGCGTGGAGCCGATGGCGCTGCTGTCGCTGATGGCGCGGCTGGGGTCATCAAAGCCCGTCGTGCTGGCAGGATCCATCGACGAGCTGGCAGAAGGCTTTGATGTCGAATCTTTCGGCACCGCGCCGACCAAGTTCGACGCCGAGGACCTGTTCCCGCTGACGCGGCAATTCGTGCAGGGCCTGCCGCTGGATGCGGTGGCCGCACGGATCGCGGCGCTTGGTGTGCCTGCCGACAAGGCCGAGGCCTTCTGGCGCGTGGCCAAGGACAATATCACCGTGCTGGACGATCTGGCAGGCTGGTGGAACCTGTTCCGCGACGGGGCGGACCCGCTGATCGAGGATGAAGACCGCGATTTCGTGGCGCAGGCACTGACCCTGCTGCCGGCGCAGCCCTGGACCTCCGAGACCTGGGGGCAATGGACCGCCGCCGTCAAGGAGGCCACGGGCCGCAAGGGCAAGGGCCTGTTCATGCCGCTGCGCAAGGTGCTGACCGGCCAGGCGCATGGGCCGGACATGGCAGATGTGATGCCGCTGCTGGAAAAAGTGCGCGCTTTGTGACCTGAGGCGCTTTGCCCCGGGGGATATGTCGAGAAAGAGGAAAGGGGGCGCTGATGCCCCCTTCCGGCGTTTTAGGGGTGATGCGATGGCACAGCAGCAGGCCAAGTTCGTCGAAGGCAACCTGTTCCGGCATGTCACGGTCATGTCGCTGACCGCATCGGTCGGTTTGATGGCGATCTTCATCGTCGATCTGATCAACATGATCTATATCAGCTGGTTGCAGGACGAGGTTCTGACGGCCGCCATCGGCTATGGCGGGGCGGTGCTGTTCTTCACCACCGCGGTCGGCATTGGCCTGTCGGTCGGGGTCTCGGCCCTGGTCGCCCGCGCGGTCGGCGCACAGGATGCCGAATTGGCGCGCCGCCGCACCACCGAAGGGCTGCTGCTGAGCGTGATCGTCGGCGCGGTCTTTTCGGGCATTGTCTGGATCTTCCTGCCGGGCATTGTCTCGGCCCTCGGCGCGACCGGCCGCACGGCGGATGAGACCTTGCATTTCCTGCGCCTTGTGATCCCAAGTCAGCCGCTGCTGATGATCGGCATGGTCGGGGCTTCGATCCTGCGCGCGCATGGCGAGGCGCGCGGATCGATGATGGTGACGGTGTGGGGGGCCATCGTGCTGGCGGCGCTGGATCCGATCTTCATCCTTTGGCTGGATCTGGAACTGACCGGGGCCGCGATTGCCGGTTGGGGTTCGCGCCTCGCGATGGCTGCGATGGCGCTTTGGCCGATCTGGCAAAGGCATGGCGGCTTCAGCCTGACCACACGCAGCGGGTTGATGGCGGCGGCGGTGCCGCTGTTCGTGATTTCCGGCCCCGCAGTGCTGACCCAACTGGCCACCCCGGTGGGGCAGGCGGCGGTGACGCGGATGGTTGCCGGTTACGGCGAACACGCGGTGGCCGGAATGGCGATTGTCGGGCGTCTGACGCCGGTCGCTTTCGCGATGATCTTTGCGCTGTCCGGTGCCATCGGACCGATCATGGGGCAGAACCTTGGCGCGGGCCGGATGGACCGGGTGCGCCGCAGCTTCTGGGATGCGGTGTTGTTTGTCGGCCTGGTGATCGGGGCCATGTCGCTGGCGCTGTTTGTGCTGCGCGCACCCATCGCCGATCTGTTCCATGCCGAGGGGCTGACGCGCGACCTGGTCTATCTGTTCTGCGGCCCGCTGAGCCTGCTGTTTTTCTTCAACGGGTTGATCTTTGTTGCCAATGCAACCTGCAACAATCTGGGCGCGGCCTTCCAGTCGACGCTGGTGAACTGGGGCCGCCACACGCTGGGCACGCTGCCTTTCGCCTGGTGGGGCGCGCAGCATTGGGGGGCACCCGGCGTGCTGATCGGGCAGGCGTTTGGCGGCATCGTCTTTGGCGTTGTGGCGATTTATCTGGCATTGCGCGTGGTGGATCGTCGTGCCGCCGCGCAGGTCGTGTCGTAATTTTTCGACGATGCGTCGGAAACGCTTTTTCTGCTGGACAGGCAGGGGCTGGCCGCGCTAACCCGATCTGGTCAGGATCGGGAGAATCCGGCAGCGGGCCAATGGCCCGTGCAGCCGGTGCCGAAGGAGCAACCGCCCCGGTAAACTCTCAGGCGAACGGACCGTTCTGGCACCAAAACTCTGGAGAGTGGCGCTTTGCGCCCGCCGAAGGGATAACGATCTCAGGCGCCCCGCCCCGATCATTCGGGCAAGGGGTAGGGACAGAGGGGGCACCGAAGGGACAGGGGTTGGCCTGTCTGCACGGTGCCGGGCATTTTCCGGCCAAAAGGGGGACGCATGAGCGACCTGAAGCGTTTGGCGCTGCATGATCTGCATGTGGCATTGGGGGGCAAGATGGTGGCCTTTGCCGGCTACGAGATGCCGGTGCAATATCCCCTTGGTGTGATGAAGGAACATCTGCAAACACGGCAATCGGCCGGTCTGTTCGATGTCAGCCATATGGGGCAGGTGATCCTGCGCCCCAAGGGCAGCTATGAGGCGACCGCGCTGGCCTTCGAGGCCTTGATGCCGGTCGATGTGCTGTCGGTGGCTGAGGGGCGGCAACGCTATGGCCTGTTCACCAACGACTCCGGCGGCATTCTGGATGACCTGATGTTCGCCAATCGCGGCGATCACCTGTTTGTCGTGGTCAATGCCGCCTGCAAGGAGGCCGATCTGGCCCATATGCAGGCGCATCTGTCCGACACGACCGAGGTGATCGCGGTGACCGACCGTTGCCTCTTGGCGCTGCAAGGCCCGCAGGCCGAGGCGGCGCTGTCGCGGCTGGTGCCGCAGGCGGCGGCGATGCGGTTCATGGATGTGGCGCAGGTGCCGACCCTGTTTGGCGAGCTGTGGATCAGCCGCTCTGGCTATACCGGCGAAGACGGATATGAGATTTCGGTGCCCGAAGCCGGGGCCGAGGGGCTGGCCAAGGCGCTGCTGGATATGCCAGAGGTCGAGGCCATCGGCCTTGGCGCACGCGACAGCCTGCGGCTGGAGGCCGGGCTTTGCCTTTACGGCCATGATATTGACGAGACAACCTCGCCGGTCGAGGCCGCGCTGACCTGGGCGATCCAGAAGGCCCGCCGTGCAGGTGGTGCCCGCGCGGGCGGCTTCCCGGGCGCGGCCCGTATCTTGCGCGAACTGGCCGAGGGGCCGGAGCGCCTGCGTGTCGGCCTGCGCCCCGAGGGGCGTGCACCGATGCGCGAAGGGGTGGAGCTGTTTGCGACCGATGGCACGCCCTTGGGCAAGATCACCTCGGGCGGCTTTGGCCCTTCGGTCGAGGCCCCCGTTGCGATGGGCTATGTCGCCCGCGCCCATGCCGGCATTGGCACCGAACTTGCCGCCGAATTGCGGGGCAAACGCCAGCCGCTCACCGTGGCCGCGATGCCCTTCCAACCCACAACCTACAAACGCTGAACGGGGAGTCCCAAGGCATGAAATATACCAAGGAACATGAATGGCTGCGCGTCGAGGGCGATCTGGTGGTGGTGGGCATCACCCAGCACGCCGCCGAGGCCCTGGGCGATGTGGTCTTCGTTGAGCTGCCCGAACCCGAGACGCAGGTGGCGGCGGGCGATGAGGTCTGCGTGATCGAAAGCGTCAAGGCCGCTTCCGACATCCTTGCCCCGGTCGATGGCGAGATTGTCGCCGTGAATGAGGCGCTGGCCGACAATCCGGGTCTGGTGAACGAGGATCCGCTGGGGGCTGCCTGGTTCTTCAAGATGAAGATCGACGATCTGGGCGTGCTCGACGACCTGATGGACGAGGACGAATATAACGAGCTGATCGGCTGAAAAGCCGATTTTTCGCCGAAAAATCGGGATCCGGATTTTCACCGAAAATCCGGGCCGCCCGCGCACAGGATGTGGTGAGATGACCTTCACGCCGACCGATTACAATCCATATGACTTTGCCAATCGCCGCCATATCGGGCCTTCGCCCGTGGAGATGGCGGCCATGCTGCAGGCGGTCGGCGTGCCGACGCTGGACGCGCTGATCGACGAGACGATCCCGGCTTCGATCCGGCAGGACAAGCCGCTTGGTTGGGCCCCGCTGTCGGAACATGAGCTGCTGGCGCGGATGCGCGAGGTCGCGGCGAAGAACCGGGTGATGACCAGCCTGATCGGGCAGGGCTATTACGGCACAGTGACGCCGCCTGCCATCCAGCGCAACATTCTGGAAAATCCGGCCTGGTATACCGCCTATACCCCCTACCAGCCCGAGATTGCGCAGGGGCGTCTTGAGGCGCTGCTGAACTATCAGACCATGGTTTGCGACCTGACCGGGCTGCCGGTCGCCAATGCCAGCCTGCTGGATGAGGCGACGGCTGCGGCCGAGGCCATGGCCATGGCCGAGCGCGTGGCGAAATCGAAGGCACGCGCCTTCTTTGTCGATGAACATTGCCATCCGCAAACCATCGAGGTGATCCGCACCCGTGCGCGGCCTTTGGGCATCGAGATCATCACCGGCGACCCGGAGACGATGGAGGCCACCGCCGTCTTCGGCGCGATCTTCCAATATCCCGGCACCTGGGGCCATGTGCGCGACCTGACCCCCTGGATCGAGGCGCTGCACGCCGCCAAGGCGGTCGCGGTGGTGGCCACCGATCTGCTGGCCCTGATGATGCTGAAGGCCCCGGGCGAGATGGGGGCCGATATCGCCGTGGGTTCGGCGCAGCGGTTCGGCGTGCCGATGGGCTATGGTGGCCCACATGCCGCCTTCATGTCCTGCCGCGATGATCTGAAGCGCAATATGCCGGGGCGCATCGTCGGTGTCTCCATCGACGCGCGCGGCAACAAGGCCTATCGCCTGTCGCTGCAAACCCGCGAACAGCATATCCGCCGCGAAAAGGCCACCTCCAACGTCTGCACCGCGCAGGCGCTGCTGGCGGTCATGGCCTCGATGTATGCGGTCTTCCACGGGCCCAAAGGCCTGCGCGCCATTTCGGAGCGGGTGCATTCCTACACCGTGCGTCTGGCCAAGGCGCTGCGTGATGCGGGCGCCAGCCTGCCGCCCAAGGCTTTCTTCGACACGATCACGGTGAATGTCGGCGTGGGGCAGGCGGGGATCCTCGCTGCGGCGCGGGCCGAGGGGCTGAATTTCCGCAAGGTCGGCCATGACCATGTCGGCATCAGCCTGGATGAGACCACCAATGAAGACGTGCTGGCCCGCGTCTTGCGCGCCTTTGGCATTCATGCAGCCCCGCCTGCCGAGGCGGAGCTTGGTTTCCCGGCCGAGATGCTGCGCAGCTCCGAGGTGCTGACCCATCCGGTCTTCCACATGAACCGGGCGGAATCCGAGATGATGCGCTATATGCGCCGTCTGTCGGATCGCGATCTGGCGCTGGACCGGGCCATGATCCCGCTGGGGTCCTGCACGATGAAGCTGAACGCCGCCGCCGAAATGATGCCGATCACCTGGCCGGAGTTTGGCAGCCTGCACCCTTTCGTGCCGGTGGATCAGGCGGCGGGCTATGCCGAGGCGATCAGCGATCTGTCGCAAAAACTGTGCGAGATCACCGGCTATGACGCCTTCTCCATGCAACCCAATAGTGGTGCGCAGGGCGAATATGCCGGGCTTCTGACCATTCAGGCCTATCACCGGGCGCAGGGGCAGGGGCATCGCGACATCTGCCTGATCCCGGTTTCGGCCCATGGCACCAACCCGGCCTCGGCCCAGATGGCGGGGATGAAGGTGGTGGTGGTGAAATCCTCGCCCAATGGCGATGTGGATGTGGAGGATTTCCGCGCCCGCGCTGCCGAGGCGGGCGAGAACCTTGCCGCCTGCATGATCACCTATCCCAGCACGCATGGCGTGTTCGAGGAGACCGTGCGCGAGATCTGCGACATCACCCATAAATATGGCGGGCAGGTCTATATCGACGGCGCGAACATGAATGCCATGGTCGGCCTTGTGAAGCCCGGCGAGATCGGCGGCGATGTCAGCCACCTGAACCTGCACAAGACCTTTGCAATCCCGCATGGCGGCGGTGGCCCCGGCATGGGCCCGATCGGTGTGCGCGCCCATCTGGCACCCCATCTGCCGGCGCATCCGGAAGTTGGTGGAACTGCCGGCGCGGGCCTGCACAGTGCCAATGATGCGGGGCCGGTATCGGCTGCGCCCTATGGCTCGGCCTCGATCCTGCTGATTTCCTGGGCCTATTGCCTGATGATGGGGGGCGAGGGGCTGACGCAGGCGACGCGCGTCGCGATCCTCAACGCGAACTATATCGCGGCCCGGCTGAAGGGGGCCTATGAGGTGCTGTTCATGGGCAATCGCGGGCGTGTTGCGCATGAATGCATCCTGGATACCCGGCCCTTCGCCGAGGCCGGTGTGACGGTGGATGACATCGCCAAGCGTCTGATCGACAACGGCTTCCACGCACCGACCATGAGCTGGCCGGTGGCAGGCACCCTGATGGTGGAGCCGACCGAAAGCGAGACCAAGGCCGAGATCGACCGCTTCATCACCGCCCTTCTGGCCATCCGCGCCGAGATCAAGGCGGTCGAGGCGGGCGAGATCGCGCCCGAGGACAGCCCGCTGCGCCACGCCCCCCATACGGTGGAGGATCTGGTGGCTGACTGGACGCGCAAATATCCGCGTGAACAGGGCTGCTTCCCGCCGGGTTCGTTCCGGGTCGACAAATACTGGCCGCCTGTCGGGCGCGTCGACAACGTCTTTGGCGACCGCAATCTGGTCTGCACCTGCCCGCCGGTGGAATCCTACGCCTGAAGGGTGAAGGATTGGCATTGAGTGATGCGCCGCCGCCCGGGTGAGGCTCCGGGCGGCGGCGTTGTTTTTTGAGTATTTGGGCAAGCAGCAATGCAGGGAGTCGGGGGATTTGTCGGTTGAGCGGGGCAGGGTGTCACGCTGCCGGTATCGGCGCGTCTGGGGGCTGCGCCGTCTGGGCTGCGCAGTTTGGGCGGCCAGGTCTGCGGCGCGGCTGAAGGGCCGAAATCCCTGCGCTGTATCTGCGGCACGATCATGGTCCGAGGCGTGGGCGGCCCCCTGCCACGCGCCGCATTGACCCCGCCTGCGGTGCAGGCTAGCTCTGCCCGATGAATGAGCAATCCGCGCGTTTCAGCCATGGACTTGTCGCTGCCCTGCCGGTGGCGCTGGGCTATTTTCCTATCGCATTCTCTTTCGGGGTGGCGGCCAGCCGGGCCGGGTTCTCGGTGCTGGAGGCCACCGGGTTCTCGCTGATCATCTATTCCGGCGCGGCGCAGTTTCTGGCCATCGCGCTGATCGCGGGCGGCGCGCCCCTGCTGGTTTCGGCCTTCACGCTGGTGGCGATGGGTCTGCGCCATCTGGCCTATGGCCCGGCACTGATGGCGGCAGCAGGCCAGACCCGCATCAAACGCGCCTGGATCTGGGCCTTTGGTCTGACCGACGAGGTGTTCGGTGCGGCCTTGGGCGAGATGGCGCGCGGTCGGCGCTTCTCCGAGGCATTCATGTTCGGGCTGGGCCTTGCCTCCTATGCGTCCTGGGTCATTGGCACGCTGATCGGGGCGCTGGCGGGGGGCGGTGCCCTGGCTGCCTTTCCGGCAGTGGAGGCGGGGCTTGGCTTCATGCTGCCTGCCCTGTTCCTCGCGCTGCTCCTGTCGATCCTGAGCCGGGCACAGATGCCGGTGATCGCGGTTGCGGCGGTTGTGACGATCTTGGTCACGCTTGCGGTCAGCGCCACTTCGGGGATCCTGGCGGGCATGTTGGCCGGGGCGCTGGCCGGTGCGGTGCGGAGGCGGGCATGAGAACGGACTATCTGCTGCTGGCGCTTGTGGTCGGGGCATCGGTCTGGGCCTTTCGGACCATGCCTTTCCGCTTTGACATGTCGCGCCTTTCGCCGGAAGGCTGGCTGTCGCGGCTGCTCTCGGCCACCGGGCCTGCCGCGATCACCGCGCTTTTCGTCGTCTCGGTGATGCCGCTTTTGGGGGGCGGGCAGGCTGTGCCGTTCTGGGCGGGCACGCTTTCGGTAATCGGCATATGGTTCTGGCGGCGGTCCGTCGTGCTGGCGACCTTGACCGGGGCACTGGTCTATGGATTGGCCTTCGCGATCTGAGCCACGCCCCCCACTTGCGATCTGCTGGGCGACTGCAAATATTGGGCCAGGTGGGCACTGGACCGGAGACCGGGGATGGATGCTGTCAAACTGATCTGCGCGACCTGTGGGCAGGCCAATCGCGTGCCGATGGCGCGGCTGGCGCAAGCGCCGAAATGCGGCAGCTGTGGCGAGGCGCTGGCAGGTGGCCGCGTGCATGATCTGGACGCGCTGAGCCACGACAAGGCGGTGCGCGGTGATGACCTGCCGCTTCTGGTGGATTACTGGGCCCCCTGGTGCGGACCGTGCCGTGCGATGGCCCCGGAATTTGCCAAGGCCGCCAAGGGCATGGAAGGGGCTGCGCGCTTTGCCCGGCTGAACACGCAAGATCACCCGGATATTGCCGGGCGTGCGCGGATCCAGGGCATCCCGGCGCTGGTGCTCTATCATAAGGGACGCGAGGTTGCGCGCCTGACCGGCGCGCGCCCGGCCGCCGAAATCACGGATTTCGTGCGGCAATCGCTTGTGGCACGCAATCGGTGAGGCTGGTGCCATGGCTCGTGAAATGCCGTGAAATCCTGATCGGTGGCTTTCGCCCAAGCTTGACAATATCGGGATGATTGGAGAAAAAGACCCACAAGTCATGGGGCAGTAGCTCAGTTGGGAGAGCGCGTCGTTCGCAATGACGAGGTCAGGGGTTCGATCCCCCTCTGCTCCACCATGGCCTTCTCTAAGGCATTGATGCTGAAAGAGTAATTCGTTTTTAGGCACTTGGCTCATGTCAGCTGGCAACAAAGCTGGTAACATGGAGCGATGAAGTAAGTGTCGAAGACCTTCCGCATCACGAAGATCGGCAATGCTTGGCACTACCAGCCGTGCGTTTCCGGTGAGTCTTGTTCCGCAGTTCGGCAAGAAGTTTTGGAAGACCTCGTTCGGGCAGGTCAGCCAGGCCGAGGCCATCAAGTTTCGTGCCCTCGAAGATGTGAAATTCGATGCGCATATCCCCCCGAACACCAGGCCTTTGGCACGGGACAAACTGACGGCATCTGCGCGGCGGGCCGCGTCGCCATGCTGCCCGGCGAAGAAAATGCGCTCAGCTGCCACGGAGATCTGACGGGCTGGTCTTGATGGGGCGATCTTGACGGCGATTGTCGCGGGATTTCGCTGCGTGAAAGTAATCGCTTACGGCCCGCGAGATGACGGTTTGCGATCGCAACGGCCAGGCCAAAGCTCAGCCAGGCCTGTCCTGTCCAGAGTTGCTGGTTCGGCCCCGCCGTCAGGCAGGGCCTCGCATCATCGCGGCCTTAGCGGCCGAGGCACCACCGCAGGATGGCCTTTTGTGCGTGCAGACGGTTTTCGGCCTCGTCGAAGATCACCGAATGCGGGCCGTCCATGACGGCGCTGGTGGCCTCGTCATTACGATGCGCGGGCAGGCAATGCATGAACAGCGCATCGGGCTTGGCCTTGGCCATCAGATCTTCATTGACCTGATAGGGGCGCAGCTGGTTGTGGCGCCGTTCCTTCGCGCTTTCGGGATCATGCATCGAGACCCAGGTATCGGTCACGATCAGATCGGCATCCGCGACCGCTTTGGCCGGGTCACGCTCTACCGCGACCGACACACCCTTGGATCGGGCAAAGCCCAGCCATTCGGGTTCGGGGTCAAGGGTCTGCGGGCCGGTAAAGGTGAAATCAAACCCGAACTGGCCGGCGGCATGAAGAAAGCTGGCGCAGACATTGTTGCCGTCGCCCGCCCAGACCACCTTCTTGCCCGCGATGGAGCCGCGATGTTCCTCATAGGTCTGGATATCGGCCATGATCTGGCAGGGATGGGTGCGGTTGGTCAGCCCGTTGATGACCGGCACGGTGGCGTGTTCGGCCATCTCCAGCAGGGTCTGCTCTTCAAAGGTGCGGATCATGATCAGGTCGACATAGCGCGACAGCACCCGCGCGGTATCGGCGATGGTTTCGCCATGGCCCAGCTGCATCTCCTTGCCGGACAGGACCATGGTCTCGCCGCCAAGCTGGCGCACGCCGACATCGAACGACACCCGGGTCCGGGTCGACGGTTTTTCAAAGATCAGCGCGACCATATGGCCCTTCAACGGCTGGTCGTCATCGGGCGTGCCCTTGGGGCGGCCTTGCCGCGCCGTTTTCATCGCATGGGCGCTGTCGATCATGGCGCGCAGATCGGCAGCACTGGTGGTGTGAATATCAAGGAAGTGTTTCATTATGATGGGCTTTCTTCGGGCGGTCCCTGGGGCTTTGCGCCCCGTCAGCCATCGGTCTTGAACCGATGGCGACCGATGGCTGACCCCCGTGGGATATGTAAAGTCAGTGGTGATCAGGCGGCGTCCAGCGTGGTGGCGGCGGCATCGAGGCGCTTCAACGCCTCGGTGATGTCGGCGTCTTGAATGGTCAGCGCGGGCAGAAGGCGGATCACATTATCCGAGGCGGCGACCGTCAGCAGGTTCTGCCCATAGGCCGCCTTCACCACATCCGTATTGGTCACAGCACATTCCAGACCCAGCATCAGACCTTGACCACGCACCGCCTTGAAGACGGTGGGATGGGCCGCAACCAGACCTTCCAGTCCCTGACGGAACAGCGCGGCCTTGCGGTTGACCTCGGCCAAGAAGGCATCATCCGAGACGATGCGCATCACGGCAGCCCCCACCGCGCAGGCCAGCGGGTTGCCACCATAGGTGGAGCCATGCGTGCCCGCCACCATGGCCGAGGCGGCCTCTTCGGTGGCCAGCACCGCGCCCAGCGGGAAGCCGCCGCCGATGCCCTTGGCGACCATCATGATATCGGGGGTGACACCCGCCCATTCATGCGCGAACAGCTTGCCGCTGCGGCCCATGCCGCATTGCACCTCGTCAAAGATCAGGAGCGCGCCGGTCTCGTCACAGAGATCGCGCAGGCCTTTCAGGCAGGCATCCGACAGCGTGCGGATGCCACCTTCGCCTTGAATGGGTTCAATGATGACGGCGGCAGTCTTGTCGCTGATCGCGGAGGCCAGTGCCTCATGGTCGCCGAACGCCACCTGCTTGAAGCCTGGCATCAGCGGCCCGAAGCCCTTCACCATCTTTTCCGAACCGGCGGCGGCAATCGCGCCGGTCGACCGCCCATGGAAGGCCCCTTCAAAGGCGATAATCTCCGTCCGGGCCTCGCCCTTGTCATACCAGTATTTGCGCGCCATCTTGATCGCCAGCTCGGCCGCCTCGGTGCCGGAATTGGTGAAGAACACCGTATCGGCAAAGGTCGCATCGACGAGCAGGTCGGCCAGCGCCTCTTGTTCCGGGATGCGGTAGACATTCGACACATGCCAAAGTTTTTGTGCCTGTTCGGTCAGGGTCTGCACCAGAACCGGATGGGCATGGCCAAGCGCATTCACCGCGATGCCCGATCCCAGATCAAGGTATCGGCTGCCATCCTCGGCAAACAGCCAGCTGCCTTCGCCTTTGACGAAGGCGAGAGGGGCGCGGTTATAGGTCGGCAGGACGGTGGTGATCATGGATTTACCCTTGGAAAGCCGAAGCCCCAGACGTGCCAAAGGGCCGGGGGGCTGTCAACGTATGAAGGCGGACAGAACGTCGCGAAGGCGGGGTGGGGATGTGCCGCAAGACGGCGGCAGATGATCGCGCAAAGCCGCGCGGCTCTGTCAGAAGCGTCGGCGTCGGGGCTGGGAAAGAAGGGTGCCACATGCGATCATGGCTCTGGCGATAGCGGCAAACTGTGCCAGAGGCAAGCAGAATTGGAGATCGACAATGACAGAAGCAAAGCCCGCGCAGGTCGTATTGCTGTCCAGCGGCAATCCGCAGATCGCCAAGGCTTATGGCGATGCGCCGGTGCAGGCCTATATCGCGGCCATGCCCGGTTGGAAAAGCCCGGTGGGGCGGCGGCTGGATGACCTGATCGTCGCGCGGGTGCCGAATGTGCAAAAGGCGGTGAAGTGGAACACGCCGCTTTACGGGATGGGTGACAGCCACTGGTTCATGTCGTTCTATTGCATGACCCGCTATATCCAGATCACCTTCTTCAGCGGCATGGCGCTTGATCCGGTGCCGCCGGTCAGTTCCAAGCAGCAAGGTGTGCGCTATTACCATATCCATGAAGGCGACGCCTTTGATGCCGATCTGCTGGGGGCATGGATCGATCAGGCACGCGCCCTGCCGGGGGCCAAGCTGTAGGCCCCCGATGCAAGCGCTTCAGACTGCAAGCGGTTCAGACCGTATGCAGATACAGGTCGAAATCGACCTCTGACACCGTGCGCGCCACCCTTGCATATTCGGAGGCCTTGATGGCGGTGAAGGTGCGATGCATGTCGGGGCCAAGCGCATCCTTCAGGAAATCCGATGCCTTTGCGGCCTCAATCGCAGACCGCCAATCGACCGGCATTGGCGGCGCATCCGCGCCACCCTCATAGCCGTTCCCGGTGGTTTCAGGGCCGGGATCGAGGTGTTCATTCAGGCCCTTGCGGATGCCTGCCAACACGGTTGCGGCCACCAGATAAGGGTTTGCATCCACACCTGCCGGGCGGTGTTCGACCCGGCGCGCGCGGATATCGCCAGCCGGGATCCGCAGCGCGACCGAGCGGTTGTTCACCCCCCATGTCGGGCTGACCGGGGCATAGGATTGCGACGAGAACCGCCGCCAGCTATTGGCGTGCGGCGCAAAGACCAACATGCTTTCGCCCATGGTGGCGCGCAACCCGCCAAGCGCGTGCAGGATCTTGTCGTTCCACTGGCCCTCTGCGGCCTCCATGAAGACGTTCTGGCCCGCGCCATCCTGCAGCGAGACGTGGAAATGCATCCCGGAGCCTGCATAATCCTCATTGGGCTTGGCCATGAAGCAGGCGGTGACGCCATGCGCGCGCGCCTGCGCCCGCACGATGCGTTTCAGCCGCATCAGATCATCGGCGGCCTGCATCACGTCTTCGCGGTAGTGCAGCGTCAGCTCATACTGGCCGGGCGCATATTCCGAAATCATCGTCTCGGCCTTGATGCCGGACTTTTCGGCGGCGGCGTAGATATCGGAGAACAGCGGCAACATGCCATGCAGGTGATCGACCGAATAGACCTCGGTCTTGCGCGAGGGGCGACCATCCAGCACGTCCCGGGCCGGAACCATCTTGCCATTGGCATCGCGCTCATTCGCCAGCAGGAAAAATTCCAGCTCGAACGCGCCTGCCGGGTGCAGATCCATTGCGGCCAATGCATCAATCTGGGCCTGTAGCGCGTGACGCGGATCGGAGGTCATCTTGTGGCCCTCCAGATCATACATCGACATGAAGACCTCGCCGCGTGGCGGCTGGGTGTTGTGCAGGGGCTTCAGCGTGCCGGGGATCGGCCAGGCCCGCAGATCGCCATCACCCTGATCCCAGATCAGCCCGGTTTCATGCACATCCTCACCGCAGATATCCAGACCAAGGATCGAGATCGGCAAATGCCGACCATTCTTGTAAAAAGACAAAAGCTCATGCCTACGAATGATCTTGCCGCGGCCAATTCCGTTCGCATCGTGCAAGACGATATCGAAGGCCTCGATCTCGGGATGGGCGGCAAGAAAGGCTTCGGCCTCGGACAAGGTGGAGCCGGAGGGGGAGATGGTCTCGGTCATGGATCAGAACAGTTCAGCAAGAATTTCATCAAAGGCGGCGATCAGGCGGTCGATTTGGGCCGCCTTTGTGGCGGGGCTGACCAGCATCATGTTGTGAAAGGGGGCGATCAGGCAGCCGCGATTGAGCAACGCGGTGTGCAGCACCGCCTCCACCTCCGGCTGATGGGCCAGTGCGGATTCGGCTCCATTCTTCAGCGGGCCGGGGGCGCAGATAAATTCGACCCGTGCGCCAACCCGCACGACATGCCAGGGCGCGCCGTGTTTCACGATCGATTTTTGCAGCCCGGCGGACAGGCGCTTTGCGCCCTTTTCCATGTGTTTATAGGCCTTTGGCGTCATCACTTCAGACAGGTTTGCGCGCAGGCAGACACATTGCATCGGATTGGCCGACAGCGTGGTGCCCATGCCGGAATGGCCGGAGGGGCGCTTGGCCTCATAGGCGGCAAAGCGGTCCGCCACCTCTTGGCGCAGCCCCCAGACCGCCGTCGGCATTCCGCCTGCCACGCATTTGCCCACCACGAACATATCCGGGTCGAGGCCATGCACGCTTGTATAGCCGCCATAGCCCGATGAAATCGTGTGGGTTTCATCGATGATGAGCAGAGCGCCATATTTGCGCGACAAGGCGCGCAGCCCGTCATGAAAGTCAGGCGCGGGCAGCACCATGCAGGAATTGGTCATCACCGGCTCGGTCAGGATCGCGGCGATCTCGCCGGTTTTCAGCGCGGCCTCGACTGCGGCAAGATCGTTGAATTCAACCGCCGTGGCCCCCAGCGTCAGATCGGCGAATTGGCCGACCAGCCCTTGGCGCGACCGGGTCTTGCCGTTGGCAAGCTCCACCATCGTGTCATCCAGCGTGCCGTGATAACAGCCGTTGAAGACCAGCACCTTGGGGCGACCCGTCACCGCCCGTGCCACCCGCAACGCATAGCGGTTGGCGTCGGTTGCGGTGGTGGCGATCTGCCAGCGGAAGGCACCGAAGGCCTGCGTCAGCAGGCTTGATGCCTCCAATGCGGCTTCGGTCGGCAGCATGAAGGTCAGGCCATGGCGCGCCTGCGCCCGGATCGCCTTGGCCACCGGCGCGGGCGAATGGCCGAACATCGAGCCGGTATCGCCAAGGCAGAAATCATCAATCTCATGCCCGTCGAGATCGGTCAGCTTCGCGCCCTTGGCGCTGTCCACCAGCATGGGGAAGGGCATCGACCAATCCTTCATCCAATGCATCGGCAGCCCGTCCAGGAAGTGGTTGCCGCCCTGTTCCAACGCCTTGCGGGTCGCGGGGCGGCTTTTGGCATAGGCCTTGGCCTCGCGGGTTTTCATCGCATCAAGGCGGTCGCGGCGGATGCCGGCAAGCAGGCCAGAATTTTGGGCGGAATCGGTCATGGAAGCCTCCGGGTTGTCTTGCTTATGCGGCGTGATTTGATCAAATTCAAGTCGGCCATTGGGTGCAAGCTATGCATTTAAAATTATAGATATGCGTATATGTCATACCTGCTCCGTCAAACTGACAGTTGTGCCCAAATCGGCGGCAGGTCACGAAGCGGAAATCAATGCGAGGAGGCATCCGTGACCCAGCTGGAAACCCGTATCCGCAATGCCGCCCTGCGCGACCGTGTGGTCAGTGCCGACGCCGCCGCGCGCCTGATCCATGATGGTATGGTGGTTGGCATGTCGGGCTTTACCCGTGCCGGCGAGGCCAAGGCGGTGCCGATGGCCTTGGCCGAACGCGCGAAAACCGATCCGCTGAAGATCACGCTGATGACCGGGGCAAGCCTTGGCAATGATCTCGACAAGACCTTGGCCGAGGCCCATGTCCTGTCGCGCCGCATCCCCTTCATGTCTGATCCGGCCCTGCGCCGCGCCATCAATGCGGGCGAGGTGATGTATGTCGATCAGCACCTGTCGGAAACGGTGGAGATGCTGCGCACCCGGCAGATACCCGGCGTCGATGTCGCGGTGATCGAGGCGGTGGCGATCACCGAAACCGGGGGCATCGTGCCGACGACCTCGGTTGGCAATTCCGCCAGTTTCGCCCTTCTGGCCGATAAGGTGATCGTGGAGATCAACCTGAACCAGCCCGCCGAACTGGAGGGGCTGCATGACATCTTCATCCCGACCTATCGTCCCAACCGGATGCCGATCCCGGTGGTCAGCCCCGAAAGCCGGGTCGGGCTGCCCTTCATCCCGGTCCCGCCGGAAAAGATCGCGGCGATTGTCATCACCGAAAAGCTCGACAGTTCATCGACCATTCTGGACCCCGATGACGAGACACGCGCGATTGCCGGGCATCTGACCGATTTCTTTCTGAACGAGGTCAGGCAGGGCAGGTTGGACAATAGTCTTGCGCCCTTGCAGGCCGGAATTGGCACCATTGCCAATGCAGTGCTGCACGGTCTGATCGACAGCCCGTTCCATGACCTGAAGATGTATTCCGAGGTTTTGCAGGATTCGACCTTTGATCTGATGGCGGCGGGCAAGATGAGCTTTGCCTCGGGCTCGTCCATCACGCTATCTGCCGCGAAATATGCCGAGGTGCTGCCGCGTCTGGCCGAGTTCAAGCCGAAACTGATCCTGCGCCCGCAGGAGATATCCAACCACCCGGAGGTGGTGCGGCGCCTTGGCCTGATCTGCATCAATACCGCGCTGGAGTTTGACATCTACGGCAATGTGAATTCGACCCATGTGATGGGCACACAGATGATGAATGGCATTGGTGGATCGGGCGATTTCGCGCGCAATGCCTATCTTTCTGTCTTCGTCACCAAATCCATCGCCAAGGGGGGCGCGATTTCCTCGGTCGTGCCGATGGTCAGCCATGTCGACCATACCGAACATGATGTGGATATTCTGGTGACCGAACAGGGGCTGGCCGATCTGCGCGGCCTCGCGCCGCGGGAACGGGCGAAGGTGATCCTTGCCAATTGCGTGCATCCCGACTGGTGCCCGGCACTGGCGGATTATCTGGCACGGGCCGAAGCGCGCGGCGGCCATACGCCCCATCTGCTGGAAGAGGCGCTGAGCTGGCATGTCAGGCTGCGTGATACCGGCAAGATGGCTTGACGATTTGCAATAAGAAAGGGGGCCCGAATGGCCTCCTTATCGGATCAAAATATCAGATTCAGAACATTCAGGTCGCGCGGATCTCGATCAGGCGCGGGCCATTACAGGGCGTCTCAAGCGCCGCGCGCAATGCCGCCGGATCGCTGTCTACCCCAGCATAGGGCAGATCGCAGGCGGCGGCAAATGCCTCCAGCCGCAGGGGGGATGGCGTGCAGCCGGTCACCGGCACATCGGCCGCAATCATCGCCTCGGCGATCTCGCGATAACCCGCATTGTTCCAGACCAGGAAGGTCAGGTTCAGGTTCTCATCCCGTGCCACGCGCAGTTCTGCCGGGGAAAACTGCAAACCGCCATCGCCGATCAGGCAGACCACCGGCGCATCCGGGCAGGCGATGGCTGCCCCGATAGCCGCCCCCGGGCCGAAGCCAAGCGCGCCATAGCCGGTCGCCGCATTGAACCAGCCGCCGGGCCGGTCATGGTCGTAGAAAAGGTTCCCGGCATAGACCGGCTGGGTGCTGTCGCCCACGATCAGCGCGCCGGGCACGGCATCGCGGATCGCCTCAACCATCTGCAACTGATGTGGCATGGCGGGGTGCAGGCCCGTCAGTTCCGCCCGCGCGGCGCTGCGGCCTTGCGCGGCACGGGCGGCACCGTCGCCAGATTTCGATTGCAGCAAGGGCAGCAGGGCCGCAAGACTTGCGCCGCTTTCCCCCTCTATCCGGCAGGCGGCGGGGTGGCGCGCAAGTTGCTCGGGGCACAGATCGATGCGGATCATGCCCGACATATCCGGCAATCCGCCGCGCATATACATGTCGTAATCGGTGGGGCCGAATTCGGTGCCGATGGCAAGGATCTGGTCCGCCCCGGCGATCACTGACCGTGTGGCATCCAGGGAAGGCGAGGCGGGCAGCGACAGCGGGTGGTCAAACAGCACCCCGCGCGCATTGGTGGTCTGGATCACCGGCGCATCCAGTCGCTCGGCCAAGGCGCGCAGCGCGGGTGCCGCGTGTTTCGCGCCGCCCCCGGCCAGAATCACCACCGAAGACGCGCGGTTCAGCAGCGCAGCCGCCTGTGCCAACAGGCCGGGTTCCGGCACTTTGGCGGGCGCAGGCGGGGCCAGGGCGGGCAGGGCGGCAGGCAGCGGCATCACATCGGTTGGCACCTCGATATGCACCGGGCCGGGGCGGCCGCTTTCCAGCAGGGCGAAGGCGCGGTTCAGGACCGGCTCCAGCATCTCGGGCGCGGTGATCTGCAGGCTGGGGCAAAGCGTCCGCACCATCCCGGCCTGGTCGGGCAGCTCATGCAGCAGGCCGAAGCCTTGGCCAAAGCTCGCGCGGCGATTGACGCCCGAAATCACCAGAATCGGCACCGAATCCGCCCGTGCCTGCGCCATCGCGGTCAGCGCATTGGTCAGGCCCGGCCCGGTGATGACAAAGGCCACCCCGATCCGGCCCGAGGCGCGGGCATAGCCATCGGCCATGAAGGCCGCGCCCTGTTCATGACGGGGCGTGACATGGCGGATGCCCGATCCGGGCAGGCCGCGATACAACTCGATCGTATGCACGCCGGGAATGCCGAAAACGGTATCGACACCGCGTGCCTTCAGGCCCTGAACCAGCGCCTCACCAACGGAAAGGGTCATCATCATCGCTCTCCTGTCAGGCGGCGCGGTGGCGCAGCGTTGCGGCATGACGGGCGATGCGGGTGCAACCCTCGGCCACCAGCGCATCGGGCTGGCTGAGCGCCAGCCGCAGCCAGCCCGTAAGGGCAGTGCCGAAACTTTCGCCCGGCATGGTGGCCACACCTTCGGCTTCCAGCAGGGATGCCGCAAAGGCCGCGCCGGAACATCCGGTCTCGCGGATATCGACAAGAGCGAACATGCCCGCCTCTGGCGCGTGGACGCGCAGGCCCGCATTGCCATGCAGCCGGTCATGGATCAGGCTTGCGCGGGCCGAGAAGCGCGCGACCATGCCGGGTGCGACTTCCGACGGGGCGCTGACCGCCTGTGCGGTCATATCGGCGATGAAAGGCTGGTTACCGAACAACATGGTTTCCGACAAGGGCAGAAGCCGGGCGCAAAATTCGGCCGATCCCACGCACCAGCCAGAGCGGAAGCCGGGGGCTGCATGTGATTTGGAAATCGAGGCGCAGGCCACGCTGCGATCTGCCAGATCCGGCAGATCCAGCGGCGAGGTGAAGCTGACACCGGGAAAGACCAGATCCTCATAGACCTCGTCCGAGACGATCCACAGATCATGGGCGCGGGCGATCTCGCCAATCGCGGCGATATCGGCGCGGCTCAAGACTGCGCCGGTCGGGTTGTGCGGGGTATTGAGCAGGATGACGCGCGACTGCGGCGTGACGGCGGCCGCAAGATCGGCGGGGTCCAGCCGGAAGCCGCGCTCGGGCCGCAAGGGCACCGGCACCGGGCGCGCACCGCTGGCGCGGATTAGCCCTTCATAGGTCGCATACATCGGATCGCCCACCAGCACCTCGGTGCCCGCTTCGCAGAGCCCGGTCAGCACCGCGTAAAGCGTGGTTTGCGTCCCGGGAAAGCACAGAATGTTTTCAGGGCCGAAATGCCGGCCGCGCCGCGTGCTGTAGCGATGCGCCAGCGCGCGGGTCAGGCCCGGTTCGCCCTGACCATTGGAATAGCCGATGCGCCCGTCGAACATTGCGCTGGCTGCGCGCTGCATCAGGCTTTCGGGGCAGGGCACGTCAGGCTCGCCGATGGTCAGTTCGATGACGGCGCGGCCTTCGGATTTCATCTGGCGGGCACGGCGATGGATTTCCCATTTCGCGCCACCAAGGCCCGAAAGGCGATCCAGGATCGAAGCATATTGCATCAGGGTTGCTCCTCCGCAGGGTGACGGGACAGAAGGTCAAGGCCAAGGATCGCGCCGACTGCCATCAGGCCGATCCGTTCCAATTCGCCGGGAGCGAAGGCTGCGGGCAGGGCGCTGCCCTCAAGCCAGAGCCCGTCGATCACGCCATTGCAGGCGATCGCCAGACCGCGCAGGGCCGAAGCCTCGTGCCGGCCCAGATCGGCGATCAGGCTTTCCAGCAGGTCACGGTAGCGCAGATAGGTTTCGGCATGAACAGCAGCCATATCTGGATCGCTGCGCACCTGATGGATGAAGCCGGCCCAAAGCCCCATGCGATGCGGGTCCATCACCGGCGGGCGCAGGGCTGCGGTGACAAAACCGGCCAGACGCGTGGCCGGATCGGCGGTGGCCGGGCCCAGCACGGTGGTGTTATCTGCCTGCATCGCGGCCATCATCGCGCGGTAGGCCTCGCGCGTCAGGTCATCCTTGCCGTCGAAATAATGCCGGATCAGCCCCGGCGTCACCCCGGCACGGGCGGCAATGGCGCGCACCGTTGCAGCCGTGGGTCCGCCTTCCGCGATCAGCTCCAGCGCCGCCGCGATCAGCGCCTCGCGCCGCGCATCCTCGCTTTTGCGGGTGAATTTTCGCCGCTCTCCGGTCATCGATGCCTCAATTATACACTTGCATAATTGCAGAGGCGCGGGCTTACTGCAATGAGCAAGTGACGGAGTCCCGATGACAGTGACAGCCGACAACGCCCGCCAGAGTTCCCAGGTCCTGCGCCCCGAAGCGATCCATGTCGAAGGCTTGCGCAAATCCTTCGGCACGCTGGAAGTCTTGAAGGGTGTCTCGTTGACGGCGCGCGAGGGCGACGTGGTGGCGATTATCGGCGGGTCTGGCTCGGGCAAGTCGACCATGTTGCGTTGCATCAATTTTCTGGAGCAGCCTAGCGCGGGCCGTATCGTGATTGGCGGCGAGGCGGTCGCGATGCGCGCGGATGGCGCGCCCGCTGACCGTCGCCAGATCGAACGCCTGCGTCAGAGCCTTGGCATGGTGTTCCAGCAGTTCAACCTGTGGAGCCACCGCACCATCCTGGAAAACCTGATCGAAGTGCCGGTGCATGTGCTGGGCGTGAAGCGCGCGGATGCCGAGGCGCGCGCCCGGCGTCTGCTGGAACGGGTGGGGCTGGCGGCAAAGGCCGATGCCTATCCGGCCTTCCTGTCGGGCGGGCAGCAGCAGCGCGCGGCGATTGCGCGGGCGCTGTGCATGGAGCCACGGGCGATGCTGTTCGATGAACCCACATCCGCCCTGGACCCGGAGCTGGTGGGCGAGGTGCTGGCGGTGATCCGCGATCTGGCGGCGGAAGGGCGCACGATGATCCTTGTCACCCATGAGATGAAGTTTGCCCGCGAGGTCGCAAGCCATGTGATCTATCTGCATAATGGTGTGATCGAGGAAGAGGGTCCGCCCGAGGCCCTGTTCGGCGCACCGCAATCCGAACGGTTGAAACAATTTCTGAGAAGCGTGGGTTAACCCGCCGCAGAGACGGCCATAATCGGCTGAAGACGACAGAGAAAAGCGCGGGAAAACCCGCCAGATCCAACAGAGAGGTATGCCCGATGATGACGAAACTCGCCCTGACCACAACGCTGGCCACGCTGCTACTGGGGGGCACCGCCATGGCTGAAACCGTAAAAGTCGGCATCGCCGCCGAACCCTATCCGCCTTTCGCATCGCCCGATGCCAGCGGCAAATGGGGCGGATGGGAGGTCGATATGATCGGCGCGGTCTGCAAGGCCGCCGAGATGGACTGCACGGTGGTGCCGGTGGCATGGGATGGCATCATCCCGGCGCTGACGGCGGGGCAGATCGATGCGATCATGGCCTCGATGTCGATCACCGAAGAACGTCTGAAGACCATCGATTTTTCCGACAAGTATTATGACACGCCGACCGTGGTGATCGGCCCGAAATCCGAGACCTTTGCAGCCACGCCCGAGGGGCTGGCGGGCAAGATCATCGGCGTTCAGGTGTCCACCGTGCATGAGGCCTATGCGCAAAAGCACTTCAAGGACACCGCCGCCGAGATCAAGATCTATCAGACCCAGGATGAGGCCAATCAGGATCTGGTCGCGGGCCGGATCGATGCGACCCAGGCCGACAGCATCGCGCTGGATGCCTTCCTTGCCACGCCGGAAGGCGGGGCCTGCTGCGAAAGCAAGGGGGCGGTGGCCAATGATACCGATGTGCTGGGCCTCGGCGTGGGCGTGGGGCTGCGCAAGGGGGACGACGCCTTGAAGGCCAAGTTCAATGCGGGCATCGCCAAGATCCTGTCGGATGGCACCTATGACGCGGTGACCAAGCCTTACTTCGCCTCGTCGATCTACGGCGGGTAACGGGTGTTCGCCCTCGTCGGGGCGGCAGAGGCCGCCTCCACGTTGGACCTGTTGCGCCTTGCGCCCCCCGGTTGGGGGGCAGGGCTGCTTTGGGGCTTGTGGAATTCGGTGATGATTTCGCTGGGTGCCTTTGGTCTTGGCCTTGTGCTGGGCACGGGCGGGGCCTTTGGCAAGCTCTATGGCGGGCCGGTGCTGCGCGATCTTCTTGCGGTCTATACGACCGTGGTGCGCGCCGTGCCGGAACTGGTGCTGATCCTGATCCTTTACTATGCGGTGACGGATGCGGTGAACCAGATCCTGCTGTCCTTCGGCTATGCCCGTATCCAGATCTCGGGCCTTGCCGCCGGGATCGCCGTTCTGGGCGTGGTGCAGGGGGCCTACGCGACCGAGGTGTTGCGCGGTGCCATTCAGGCGGTGCCTGCGGGCCAGATCGAGGCGGCGCGTGCCATGGGCATGTCACCCGGGCTGCTGGCGCGGCGGGTCACCTTGCCGCTGATGCTGTCCAATGCGCTGCCGGGCTTAGGCAATCTGTGGCTGATTGCCACCAAGGATACCGCGCTGCTGGCGGTGGTTGGCTTTGCGGAACTCACACAGGCCACGCGGCAGGCGGCGGGGGCCACCAAGGCCTATTTCACCTTCTTCATGGCGGCAGGGCTTTTGTATCTGATCCTGTCGATCGGGTCGGGGTGGCTCTTTGCCATGGCCGAACGGCGGGCGCGGCGCGGGCAACCGGAGGTGCGGGGATGATGCTGTTCACACGCGCCTTCTGGCAACCGCATCGCATCATCATGGCGCTGATCGTGCTGGGGATCGTGATCTGGTCGGCTGCCACCCTGCGATGGGACTGGTTGCCGAAATATCTGCCGCAGGCGGTCCAGGGCATCTGGCGCACGATCTGGCTGATGCTGGCCTCACTGGTCCTGGGGATGATGCTGGCGATCCCGCTGGGGCTGGCGCAGGCGGTGGGGCCATGGTTTCTGGCATGGCCCGCGCGGGCCTTTTGCACGGTGATCCGGGGCACGCCTTTGCTGTTGCAGCTTTGGCTGTTGTATTACGGCCTTGGCTCACTGTTCCCGCAGATCCCGTGGATCCGGCAAAGCGACCTCTGGCCGATCCTGCGCCAAGCCTGGCCCTATGGGTTGCTGGCGCTGACGCTCAGCTTCGCGGGCTATGAGGGCGAGGTGATGCGCGGTGCCTTCAAAAGCGTGCCGAAAGGTCAGCTGGAGGCCGCAAAGGCCATGGGGATGCCGCGTTTCACCATGCTGCGCCGGATCTGGCTGCCACAGGCGGTGCATCGGGTCTTGCCCACGCTGGGCGGCGAAACCGTGTTGCAGTTGAAGGCGACGCCCTTGGTGGCGACGATTACGGTGGTCGATATCTATGCCGTGGCCAGCCGGGTGCGGCAGGACACCTTCCTGACCTATGAGCCGCTTCTGCTGCTGGCGGTGGTCTATATGGCGATCACCGGCTTGATCGTGCTGCTGTTTCGGTGGTTCGAGGCACGGCTACCCAGCCGGGTGGCGTGAAGGGGGGCATCGGCCATCGCCGATGCCCTTCGCGCCATAGGCAACCTGACCGCCGGAGGCCCAAAGGCCGCCGGCCAGCGTCCGCCCTCCGGGTGGCGGGCGCTTTGCACCCGCCAGGGCAGGGCACTGGCCTTTGTCATCGCGGTGGCTGAGGGTCTGGTGGGAACCTGACCGCGCGGGCGGGGAAACGCGGTGCGTTTCCGCTGCCCGCCCGATCCCTGTTGGCCCGACCCCGGCCCACCCGCAACCTACGTCACGCCCCAAAAAGAAAAGACCCGCCGGAACGCCTCCGGCGGGTCTTTTGCATGGCGCTTGGGGGCGATCAGTCCTCCATCGCCTCCAGCTCGTCGATGAAGCCTGCGATCATGCTCAGGCCCTTGTCCCAGAAGGCCGGATCCGAGGCATCCAGCCCGAAGGGTGCCAGCAATTCCTTGTGGTGCTTGGACCCGCCTGCCTTCAGCAGATCGAAATATTTCTCCTCAAAGCCCGGCAGGCCCGAGGCATAGACCGCATAAAGCGCATTCACCAACCCGTCGCCGAAAGCATAGGCATAGACGTAGAAGGGCGAATGCACGAAATGCGGGATATAGGCCCAAAAGGTCTCATATCCTTCCATGAAATCAAAGGCATCGCCAAGGCTTTGCGCCTGCACGCTCATCCACAGCACGTTGATGTCATCAGGCGTCAGCTCGCCCTCGGCGCGGGCCGCGTGCAGCTTGCACTCGAAATCATAGAAGGCGATCTGGCGCACGACGGTGTTGATCATGTCCTCGACCTTGCCCGCCAGCAGGGTCTTGCGCTCGGCCTTGGTCTTGGCGCCATCCAGCAGCTTGCGGAAGGTCAGCATCTCGCCAAAGACGCTTGCGGTTTCGGCCAGCGTCAGCGGCGTGGAGGCGAGAAGTTCGCCCTGATCCGCCGCAAGGCGCTGGTGCACGCCATGCCCCAACTCATGCGCCAGCGTCATCACGTCACGCGGTTTGCCCAGATAGTTCAGCATCACATAGGGGTGCACCGTGGTCACCGTCGGATGCGCAAAGGCACCCGGTGCCTTGCCCGGCTTCACACCCGCATCGATCCAGCCCTTAGTGAAGAAGGGCTCCGCCAGATCGGCCAGCTTGGGCGAGAAGGCGGCATAGGCGTCAGAGACGGTCTTGCGGGCCTCGGACCAATCCACCAGCTTCGGCTGTTCGATCGGCAGCGGCGCGTTGCGGTCCCAGACTTGCAACCGCTCCAGCCCCAGCCACTTCGCCTTCAAGCGGTAATAGCGGTGGCTCAGCTTGGGATAGGCCGCAACCACCGCATTGCGCAGCGCCTCGACCACCTCGGGTTCGACATGGTTCGACAGATGCCGCCCATGCTGGGGCGAGGGCATCTTGCGCCAGCGGTCATGGATTTCCTTTTCCTTGGCCAGCGTGTTGTGGATGCGCGCGAACAGCTTGATATTCTTGTCAAACACCGCTGCCAGCGACCGGGCCGCCGCCTCGCGCCGGGTGCGGTCGGTGTCGGTCAGCAGGTTCAGCGTGGCCTCAAGGCTCAGCTCTTCCTCCTCACCGGCCACGGTGAACATGAGGCCCGCCATGGTCTCGTCGAACAGCTTGTTCCAGGCGGAAGCACCCACAACGCTTTCGTCATGCAGGAAGCGTTCCAACTCGTCCGACAGCTGGTGTGGGCGCATGGCGCGCATACGCTCAAACACCGGGCGATAGCGTGCCAGATCGGCATTTTCGGCCAGCAGCCCGTCCAGATGGGCATCGTCCAGCCGGTTGAATTCAAGGCTGAAGAAGACCAGCGGCGTGGTGTGGTTGGTCACGCGGTCCTGCGCATCGGCCATGAACTTGGCGCGTTCGCTGTCCATGGTGTTCTGATAGTAGCGCAGGCCCGCGTAGGACATGATCCGCCCGGCGGTCACGTCGATGGCCTCGTATTCCTGCACACAGGCCAGCAGGGCCGCCGCGTCAAGGCTGGCAAGCTTGCCCTCATAATTCGCGGCAAACCCTGCGCAGGCCTGTTCCAGCCAGGCCATGTCGCGCGCATATTCCGGCGCGTCTGGGGCGGGGTAGAGATCGGTCAGATCCCATTCCGGCAGATCACCCAAACCCCCGCCAGTGGCATGGGCATCAAACAGCGGGGTAGGCAGCGGCAGCGTCATGGGAAAATCCTCAAGATCCTTTGCCCTTCATCTAGGTTCTGGGCAGGGCGAAGCGCAAGCCTTGAGGCCCGGTGATTTTCCGGTGCGGCCCCGGACCGCCCGGCTTTCCCCAAGGGCAGTTTTTGCCGGATTCGGACAACTCGGCGGCGTTTTTCGGCGGTGCAGCGAAGAATTTGCTCAAATATTGTGCAAATGACCGGGTGCAAAGCAATTTCATTTCGCGATCTGCCCGGAAAATGCGCCGGGCGCTTTTCTCTCCCAAAGGCGGTTGCTTAACTGATCTCAATAAGAACCCAGAACAAGACCGGGGGGTGGTTCAGGTGACCGACTATTTCAACGAGATGTATCAGAACGGCGCGGTGCGCCCGCCTTACGCCCGGCTGGAAGATTGGATGAGGACGATGCCGGCTGAGTTCCGGCAAATGAAGCAGGCCGAGGCCGAGGCGTTGTTTCGCCGCATCGGCATTACCTTTGCCGTCTATGGCGAAGGCGGTGATCCGGATCGCCTGATCCCGTTCGATATGTTCCCGCGCGTCTTCACGGGGCAGGAATGGGCCAAGCTGGAACGCGGGATCAAGCAACGCGCCCGCGCCCTCAATGCCTTTCTGGTCGATGTCTATGGCCGGGGCGAGATCGTGAAGGCCGGCCGGATCCCCGCGCGGCTGGTCTACCAGAACGAGGCCTATGAAAAGGCCGTGGTGGGTTTCGTGCCACCCAAAGGGGTCTATTCCCATATCGTGGGCATCGACCTTGTTCGCACCGGGCCTGAGGATTTCTTCGTGCTGGAGGACAATTGCCGCACGCCTTCCGGTGTCAGCTATATGCTGGAAAACCGCGAGATCATGATGCGGATGTTCCCCGACCTATTCCGCGAGAACCGTATCCAGCCGGTCGACAGCTATAGTGAAAGGCTGCGCCGCACGCTGGCTTCGGTCGCGCCCGCAAAATGCAAGGGCGAGCCGCGCATCGCCATCCTGACGCCGGGCCATTTCAACAGCGCCTATTATGAGCACAGCTTCCTCGCCGACCTGATGGGGGTCGAACTGGTCGAGGGGCAGGATCTGTTTGTCGAGGGCGAATATGTCTATATGCGCACCACCGAAGGCCCCAAGCGTGTTGATGTGATCTATCGCCGGATCGATGATGCCTTTATCGACCCGCTTTGCTTCCGCCCGGACAGTATGCTGGGCGTGCCGGGATTGATGGATGTCTACCGCTCTGGCGGGGTCAGCATCTGTTCGGCACCGGGCGCGGGCGTGGCCGATGACAAGGCGGTCTATACCTTCGTGCCCGAAATGGTCCGTTTCTATCTGGGCGAGGAGCCGATCCTGAACAACGTGCCGACCTGGCAATGCAACAAGGCCGATGATCTGAAATACGTCCTCGACAAGCTGCCGGAATTGGTCGTCAAAGAGGTGCATGGATCGGGCGGCTACGGCATGTTGGTAGGTCCAAAGGCCTCCAAGGCCGAGATCGAGACCTTCCGCGCCAAGATCGAGGCCGATCCCGACAATTACATCGCCCAGCCGACGCTGGCGCTTTCCACCACACCGACCTTCGTGGCGGAAGGCATCGCCCCCCGCCATGTCGACCTGCGGCCCTATTGTCTTGTGGGCGAACAGATCGACCTTGTGCCGGGTGGCCTGACCCGCGTGGCGCTGACCGAAGGCAGCCTCGTGGTGAACTCGTCGCAGGGCGGAGGCGTCAAGGATACCTGGGTGTTGGCGGAGTAACGATCATGCTGAGCAGAACCGCAGACAACCTCTATTGGATCGCCCGCTATATGGAGCGCGCAGATATCGCCGCCAGACTGCTGGAGGTCGGATCGCGCATCACCTTGCTGCCCTCGGCGCATGGCTATCGCAGCGAATGGGACAGCCTGTTGCAATCTTCGGGCACGGCCGATGGCTTTGCCCGCAAATATGGCGATCCGGTACAACGCAATCTGGAAAGCTGGCTGTTCTTTGACCGCGACAATCCGTCTTCGGTCGCAAGCTGCATCACGGCGGCACGCGAGAATGGCCGCATCGTGCGGACGGCGTTGACCAGTCAGGTCTGGGATGCGCTGAACACCGCCTTCCAGGAATTGCGCCAGCTGGAGCGCACCCCAAGGTCCGAGCTGGAGCTGAGCCGGTTGACCGATTGGGTCATGCGCCACGCCGCCATGGTGCGCGGTGCGATCGATGCCACGCTTCTGCGCGACGATGGCTATAACTTCCTCAACATCGGCTATTATCTGGAACGCGGCGACAACACCGCCCGGCTGATGGATGTGAAATATTATGTCCTGTTGCCCAGCCTCGATCTGGTCGGCTCTGGCATCGACAATTACCAATGGATCACGCTTTTGCGCGCCATGGGGGCGCAGCGCGCCTTCCACTGGGCCTATGGCGGCGAGGTCACGGCGGCCAAGATCGCCGATTTCCTGATCCTGAACCCGCAAAGCCCGCGCGCGATCATCACTTGTGTGGCGGGTATGAACAACCATCTGGGGCGGCTGGCCAAGGCTTACGGGCGCAGCACGCGGGCGCAGGCCAAGGCGGCGGCGATGCTGGCAGAGCTGGAAACCACCAATGTCGAGGCGATCTTTGACGAAGGCTTGCACGAATTCCTGTCGCGTTTCATTGGCGAAAGTGCTGAACTCGGCACGTTGATCCATGAAGGCTATCTGAGCGGGGATGTGCGCTGATGCGGCTGAGCGTCGATCATGTGACCAAATACAGCTATGACCAGCCGGTGCGCGGCGTGGTGCAAAGCCATCGCCTGACCCCCTCGGCCTTTGAGGGGCAGACGGTGCTGGACTGGCAGATCGAGGTGAGCGATGGCACGCCCGGCGGGCAGTTCCGCGATGGGGCGGGGGACCGTATCCAAAGCTGGTCAGTGCAGGGCCCGGTGACCGAGATCACCGTGCGTGTGCGCGGCACGGTGGAAACCGTCGATCTGGCCGGGATGCTGAAAGGCCATCGCGAGACTGTGAAGCCCGAGGTCTATCTGCGCGAAACCAAGGCAACATGGGCCGATCCCGGTCTGGTCGCCCTGGCGGCGGCGGTAGAGGGGGCCGCAAACCCGCTCGATGCGGCGCATCGCCTGTCAGGGGCGGTGGCCGATGCCATCACCTATTCACCCGGCGTGACCGAGGCGCAGACCACCGCAGCCGAGGCCTTGGCGCAGGGCGCGGGGGTCTGTCAGGATCACGCCCATGCCCTGATCGCGGTGGCACGCCATTGCGACATCCCGGCGCGTTATGTCTCGGGCTATCTTTGCGCCGATGCGGAAGGCGCGCCGCATGAGGCGGCCCATGCCTGGGCCGAACTGTTCGTGCCCGGACTGGGCTGGATCGGCTTTGATCCGGCGAACAGATGTTGCCCGGATGCGCGCTATATCCGGCTTGGGTCCGGGCTTGACGCGCAGGATGCCGCCCCCATTCGCGGCATTGCGCGCGGCCCGGGGGCGGAAACCATGCTGGTCACCGTGTCTGTGGCACCCGGGCAAAGCCGGTCATCGGGGGAGGGCCCGTCATCGGGGCAAAGTCAGTCGCAGACCCAGCAATAGTGCGCCCCTTTTGCGCAGCTGCCCATTGCGCAGGCATCAGCTGGACAATAGGGTTGCCTTATCCAGCCCGTTACGGAAACGAACATGACCTATTGTGTGGGCCTTCTTCTGAATGAAGGCATGGTTCTTCTGTCCGACACCCGCACCAATGCGGGGCTCGACAACATCTCCACCTATCGCAAGATGTTCACCTTTGAAGAACCGGGCGAAAGGGTCATCGCCATTCTGACGGCGGGCAGCCTGAGCGTGACGCAAACCACCATTGCCCGCTTGCGCGAGGCGATGGACGATCCCGACAGCGATGGCGAAACCTCGATCATGAAAGCGCCGACCATGCTGAAGGTGGCGCAGATCGTCGGCAATATGCTGGCCGGTGTCCGGGTCGAGATCGGCGAGAAACTGAGCGTGATGAAGCAAAGCGCCTCGGCCTCCATGATCGTGGCGGGGCAGCGGCGGGGCGGCGCGATGCGGCTGTTCCTGATCTACCCGGAAGGAAATTTCATCGAGGCGACCGAAGACACGCCCTTTCTGCAGATCGGCGAGCACAAATACGGCAAGCCGATCCTGGACCGTGTGGTGCGCCCCGAGACCAGCCTTGCCGATGCGCAAAAGGCCGTGCTTCTTAGCATGGATTCCACGCTGCGTTCCAACCTTTCGGTGGGGATGCCGCTGGATCTGGTGGTGATCGAGGCCGAGGCCTGCCAAGTCAGCCAGCGCCGCCGGATCGAGGCGGGTGATCCGCAATTCCGCGCCATGAGCGAGGCCTGGTCGGCCGCCTTGCGCGACGGCTTTACCCAGATCGCGATCTGACGCCGGGGCGCATTACCGGGCCCCGTTACAGGATAAACATCCCGGCCTTCATGACATGCAGGCCCGACAGTTCGATCGTCATTTCGATCTGGGCATCGCGGTCGGTATTCAGCCGCAGGATGGTGCGGTCATTGGCGGTGCCGGGATTGTCGATCTGATACCAGCCGATCTTGCCGGGGCCGACCGCGCTATTGGCAGTCCCCATGCGCGCGATCAGGCCGAAGGCGTTGTTGTTGCCTCCGGCGATTGCGTCGATGGTTCGCAGGTCGATCCGGTCAATCGAGCTGAAATCGGTGATGATATCACGGGTCGCAGCGGTGGTTCCGCTTTCGCGCGGCGTGTTGAAGTCGAATACATCCGCGCCGGCACCGCCCGTGAGGATATCGCGCCCGTCGCCCCCGGTCAGCCGATCCTTGTCTTTTCCCCCTTGCAGCGTGTCGGCCCCGGCCCCGCCAAACAGCAAATCCCGGCCGCCATCGCCCTGCAACAGATTGGCCGTGCGGTCGCCCTCCAGCCGGTCACCGAAGCGAGAGCCGCGCAGGTTCTCGATCGCGACGAAGAAATCATAGCCCGCACCCAGGGCCTTGCCGGTCTTGAGCGAGGCCTGAACGGACCCTGCCGCAGCAAACGAGGCGGTGTCGATGCCGTCACCGCCATTGAAGATGTTGGAGCCACCATTGCCGGTCAGCACATTGTTCAGCCGGTTGCCGCGCAGATTGAGGTCGGCATGACCGACGAGGGTCAGGTTTTCGACACCTGTCGCGTCAAGCAGGCTGTAGGAAATCCGCGTATGAATGGTGTCGGTCCCTTCATTCACGGATTCGATCACCTGATCTTCGGCGCTGTCCACATAATAGTGGTCATCACCCTTGCCGCCATACATCTGGTCCGCGCCGGTGCCGCCATCCAGCGTGTCGTGACCATCATTGCCGGTCAGCGTGTCATTGCCCGCCATGCCGGTAAGGTAGTCGTTGGCTGTGCTGGCCGTGATGCTGTCATGGCCCGCCAGAACGACGCTGGCAAAGGCCAGCGGTGTGAGGGTGCGGTAATCGGCCTGACTGACCGAAATGCCCGAAAGCTGCCATTCGGAGGAATGATAGGTTTCGGGCACAGTGGAATAGTCATGCCACCAGTCCTGTTGCACGATACTCGTGACCGTGGCCGTCACAAGCGAGGTGGTGAAGTCGCTTATATTTGTCTCGAAGGTGAAGGTCCCGCCGAATGCGATGGCATTCCCGTCATCCATCGAGCCGTATTCCAGCATGATGCTGCTGGACGACCATGTGGCCATCCGTTCCGGGTCTTCCATGAGCGTCGGGAGGAGGGGCACGAACAGGCCGTTCTGCATGTTCAGCAAACGCCCATAGACCGTCAGGGATGCCATATCGTCCTCCAGGTAATGCGGATTGAAATGACCAGATGTTTTGTCTGCGCCAGGCGGATGTCAAATGAATATTGATCCCTCGACCGGGCCGGTCCGCGCAATGTCGCTTAAGGTGGCGATGCCGCGAACAGCGCCAGCACCGCCTTGTGGAAGCGGTCACGATGGATCGGCACTTCCATCATCACCTCATGTTCGGAGCGGGGGTAAAGATCAAGCTGCCCGCCGGGCCAATCCGCCATGCGGCGCTTCACCATCCGTGGGCAGATGATGCGTTCGGATGTGCCAAGGGCCGTATAGGCGGGCAGGGCCGGGGATTTGGCCTGCGCGAGCGCCCGCATCTCGCGAAAGGCTGCGTCCAGCCAGGTGATCGAGGGGCCGCCAAGCGCCAGATCGGGATGGGCCAGCATATGTTGGCGCATCCAGTGCCACATTTCGCGGTCGCGGGTCAGCATGTTCCAGCGGAACCCGGCTTGCAGCACATAAGAGGCGCGCATCGTGGTGGGCGTCAGCCGCAGCCCTTGTCCCTTGCGATGCAGCGTCGCGGCCAATGATACCGCCATGGGTTCGGGGAAGGGAAAGACCCTGATCCCCCACATCGGTGCGGAAAATGCAGCCGACCGCACCGGCAGCCCGTCCAGCAGCGCGCGCAGCGCGATACAGCCCCCCATGGAATGGCTGAGCAGATGCAAGGGTTCCGGCAGGCCGCGTGCGCGCACAAACCCCATCAGGCAGGCGACATCTTGCTGATATTCCGCGAAATCCTGCACATGGCCCAGCATCGGGTCAGGATGGCGGCGCGCAGCCAGCCCCTGGCCGCGCCAGTCCAGCGTGGCCAGATGCCAGCCCGCTTCGGTCAACGCCCGGGCGGTGGGGCCATATTTCTCGACATATTCCGACCGGCCGGTGAACAGCAGGACGGTGCCGCGCGCGGGCCCGGTGGCGCGCTCCATGGCAGGCCAATGCGCGAGGCGAAGCCGGGTGCCGTCGGGCGCATCCGCCCAGACGGCCTCGCCCCCGGCCGGGCCTTGCGCCGCATCCTCATAAAGCGGCGCCGGGGCGAAGATCACGACAGGGCAGCGCCCAGTTGCATGGCAAGGCCCATATTGCCATCCACGCTCAGCTTGCCGGTCATGAAGGCGGCGGTCGGGTTCAACTCGCCCTCCAGCATGGCGCGGAACACCTCGGCCTCGGCGGTCAGGGTCACATCGGCCTCTTCATCGGCGGCGCGCACGCCATTGCCGTCGATCATGATCGCGCCCTCGCCGGGGATCACGAATTTCGCGACACCCGGAAAGCCGGAGATTTTGCCCGACAATGCCTCGACGGCGGCGGAGATCACGTTGCTCATCTTTCGCTCCTTCTGCCCCGGAAGGGGCTGGCTTCCCCGGAATGTGATCCAGGGAAAGTGATAGGGGGTGCTGGTGTTTCCGCCGCCCTGCGTTACAGTGCAAGCATGAAAGTCCCATCTCTGCCACACAAGTTTGCCGTTGCGGCATTTGCCGTGCTTGTGAGCCTTGCCGTTGCGGCAGGGGGGGCGCAGGCTGGCCCGAAGGAAGACGCCGCCAAACTGGACGAGCTGTTCGCCGCCCTGAAAACCGCGAATGAGGTCGATGCGGCGGTGATCGAATCCGATATCTGGCGGATCTGGTCGCGCTCGGGCTCGCCCGCGATGGACCTGCTGCTGGAACGTGGCGAAAAGGCGGTGGAGCAGGGCGATTACGAGGTGGCACTGGATCACCTGACCGCACTGACCGATCACGCCCCCGATTTCGCCGAGGGCTGGAACCAGCGGGCGGTTGCCTATTTCAACATGGGGCGTTTCGGGCAGGCGGTGGCCGATATCCAGCGCACGCTGCGCCTGAACCCGCGGCATTTCGGCGCGCTGGTGGGCTTTGCCACCATCCTTGAGGCGATGGAGCGCCCAAAACAGGCGCTGGAGGTTTATCGCGCAGCCCTTGCTATACATCCCCATCTGGGCGGGATAGACGATGCGGTGAAGCGTCTGGAGGCCAAGGTCGCCGGACAAGGTATCTGAGCGGCGTATCGGGCGGTTTTCATGTCAATCAAATCGCGCGTGACGGCGGTGCTCGGGCCGACGAACACCGGCAAGACCCATTATGCGATCGAACGGATGCTGGGCCACCGCACAGGGGTCATCGGCCTGCCGCTGCGGCTGCTGGCGCGCGAGGTCTATGACCGCATCGTGAAGGCGCGTGGGCCATCGGTGGTGGCGCTGGTCACCGGCGAGGAGCGCATCGTTCCTGAACGCAGCCAATATTGGGTCTGCACCGTCGAGGCGATGCCGACCGAGATCGGCGCTGATTTCCTGGCGGTGGACGAGATCCAGCTCTGCGGCGACCCGGAACGCGGGCATGTCTTCACGGATCGCCTGCTTCATGCGCGCGGATTGTCGGAGACGATGTTCCTTGGGTCGGATTCGATGCGTCCGGCGATTGCCGCGCTGATCCCGCAGGCGCAATTCGTGCGCCGCGAGCGGTTTTCGACCCTGACTTATAGCGGCCAGAAAAAGATCAGCCGGATGCCGCCGCGTTCGGCCATCGTGGGCTTCTCGGTCGATGATGTCTACGCCATTGCCGAACTGATCCGCCGCCAGAAGGGCGGCTGCGCGGTGGTGATGGGGGCGCTGTCGCCCCGCACCCGCAATGCGCAGGTCGCGCTTTATCAGAATGGCGAGGTCGATTATCTGGTGGCCACCGATGCCATCGGCATGGGCCTCAATCTTGATATCAAGCATGTGGCCTTTTCCGGGACGCATAAATTTGACGGGCGGCGGATGCGGCCCTTGTTCCCGCATGAGTTGGCGCAGATTGCAGGCCGGGCGGGGCGGCATATGGAGCCGGGCACCTTTGGCGTGACCGGCGACGCCAGCCCCTTGGATGAAGATCTGGTCGAGGCCATCGAGGAACACCGCTTTGCGCCCGTGCGCAAGCTGATGTGGCGCAATCCCGATCTCGATTTTGGCAATGTCGACCGTCTGATCGCCTCGCTTGAGGCACCGACCCAGAACGAATGGCTGATGCGCACGCGCGAGGCCGATGACCTGCAGGCGCTCAAGGCATTGGCCGCAATGGAGGGGGTGCGGGCGCGCCTGACGAAACCGCAAGCGGTGCGGTTGCTATGGGATGTCTGTCGGATCCCCGATTTCCGCTCCACCACCGGGGCGGATCATGTGCAACTGTTGCAAAGGCTTTTCGGATTCCTGCTCGATGGCAAAATCCCGTCCGATTGGCTGGCAAAAGCGGTGGAACGTATCGATCGCAGCGATGGAGATATTGACGCCATCTCCAAACGGCTGGCCTATATCCGCACCTGGACCTATGTTGCGCAGCGCAAAGGGTGGGTCGAGGAGGAATCGCATTGGCGCGAGGAGACCCGCGCTGTAGAAGACCGCCTGTCGGATGCGCTTCATGCGCGGCTGACGCAGAGATTTGTCGATCGGCGCACGAGCGTGCTGATGCGCCGATTGAAACAGAAGGAGAGCCTTGTGGCTGAGGTGAATGACAAGGGTGAAGTGACGGTTGAGGGCGAGTTCGTCGGCCGTCTGGAGGGGTTCCGCTTCCGTCAGGATGCCTCGGCCTCGGGCGAAGAGGCAAAGGTGATGCGTCAGGCTGCCGTGCAGGCATTGCGGCCGGAATTCCACCTGCGCGCCGACAAGTTCTATAACGCCCCCGATACCGAGATGGACTTCACCGAACAGGGTGGTCTGATGTGGGGTGGCAATGCCGTCGGCAAGCTGGTTGCAGGTGCCGAGGCGCTGAAACCCGGCGTGGAGGCTTTCGTCGATGACGAGGCCGGCCCCGATGTCGCCGAAAAGGTAAAGCGCCGCTTGCAACACTTTATCGACCGCAAGGTGGCTGCGCAGTTCGAACCGCTGCTGGCCCTGTCGCGCGATGAGGCATTGCAGGGGCTGGCGCGGGGCTTTGCCTTCCGCCTGCTGGAAGGTCTGGGCGTCGTGCCGCGCGAAGTGGTCGCCGATGACGTGAAGGCGTTGGATCAGGAAGCCCGGTCCAGCTTGCGCAAGCATGGTGTGCGCTTTGGCCAATACACCATCTTCCTGCCGCTGCTGCTGAAGCCCGCGCCGACCCGTCTGCGTCTGGTTCTTTGGTCGCTGGCCAAGGGCCTGCAGGAATTCCCGGAAAGCCCGCCGCCCGGTCTGGTGACCATTCCGAACATTGCCGATGTCCCGAAAGAGCATTACACGCTGGCGGGCTATCGCCCGGCAGGCGCGCGCGCGATCCGCATCGACATGCTGGAACGTCTGGCCGATCTTCTGCGCGCCAAGGACAGCCGCGCGGGCTTTGAGGCGACGGCGGATATGCTGTCGATCACCGGCATGACGCTGGACCAGTTCGTCGATCTGATGGCGGGCCTTGGCTACAAGGGCGAAAAGGGTGAGCGGGTGAAAACCCGCAAGGCCGAGCCGGTTTCCGTGGTCGCAGAGGGCAGCACCGCCCCGATCCCGGAAGAGGTCTCGGTTCTGGCACCCGCGCTGGAAGAGGTGCCGGTGGTCGAGGCTGCGGCCGAGGCGGTTGAGGATGGGGCAGAGCCCCCTGTCGAGGCCGCCGCACCCGAAATGGAGGTGTTCTATACCTTCACCTGGGCACCGCGTCCGCGCCACGAAAACCGTGGGCCGCGCCGAGAAGCTGGTGGCCGGGAAGGTCAGGGGCAGGGCGGCCGTGGTCCGCGTCGTGAGGCAGGCGAAGGCCAGCCGCAGGGCGAGCGTCCCAATCGCGGCCCGCGTGAGGGTGGCGAGCGTGGTCCGCGTCCCGAGGGCGGCAAGTCCCGCGAAGATCGTCCGCGCCGCGAAGGTGGTGGTGAGGGCAATCGCAAGGGCGGCAAGTTCGAGGGGCGTGACCATGGCAAGGGTCCGCGTCGCGACGACCGCAACAAGGATGGCCACAAGCCCAAGAACTTTGAGGCTCGCCCGCCGCGCGCCGAAAAGCCCATCGACCCCGACAATCCGTTCGCGGCATTGCTGGCCCTGAAGGGCAAGGTCTGATTGGCCAAGTATCGGGCCGAGGAACGTTCCAGACAGGTGGCGCCGCCGCGTGCCACCATCCGTCTGGACAAATGGCTGTGGCAGGCGCGGTTCTTCCGCTCCCGCCCGATGGCCTGCGAGATGATCGATGAAGGGCATCTGCGCCTGAACGGCCAACGCTGCCTCAAGGCCGGTCATCAGGTGGGGGCCGGCGATACGCTGACCTTCCCGCAAGGGGGCCGGATTCGGCTGATCCGCGTGCTGGCACCCGGGGCGAGGCGCGGCCCCGCGTCAGAGGCACAGGGGCTGTATCTGGACCTTGACCCACAATCGAATCTGCCGGAAGACCCTGATGCAGAACAGGATTGCTCCGGCGGCCCCGAAACCGAGAACGAAATTTTGGATTCGCCTGCGCCGGCAAGAGGCGGTATTTTGCCGCGTTCTTCTCCGCTTGAATGACCCAACTGCTTCAACTAGCTAGACGCCAACAACGAAGATCCGAGGCTCAGCCATGACCTATGTGGTGACCGACAACTGCATCGCCTGCAAATATACCGACTGCGTCGAGGTCTGTCCGGTGGACTGCTTCTACGAGGGCGAGAACACGCTGGTCATCCACCCGGATGAATGCATCGATTGCGGCGTCTGCGAGCCGGAATGCCCCGCCGATGCGATCCGCCCGGATACCGAGCCGGATATGGATGAATGGGTGGAGTTCAACCGCAAATATGCGGAATTGTGGCCAGTCATCACCCAGAAGCGCGACCCGCTGCCCGACCACAAGGAACGGGATGGCGAAAAGGACAAGCTGACCAAGTATTTCGTGCCCAATCCCGGCGAAGGCAGCTGATCCAAGGCAGCGCAAGCCCGCGGCCCTGCCCGTTTCAGGGCGGATCTGCCGGTCATTTCGCCACGGTTGGAATCGGGGTGATTCTGTGCTATATGTAACAGGCAAACAAAGCATGGACGCCTGACCTCGCCTCGGGACTGCTCGCCCGGGTCGTTTTTCTTGTGACAGATCAACCGTTTTGCCTGCGATTTTCGCTGGCGGGCGTATTTTTGTCGTCTTGAACCGGACAGTGCGAATTGCGCAGTAGGAAGCCGCTGGAATGACCAAGACCAAGAAGCCTGATTTCCGCCCGAACGAGTTTGTCGTCTATCCGTCGCATGGTGTGGGCAAGATCGTCTCGATCGAGGAGCAGGAGATTGCCGGGTTCAAGCTGGAACTCTTCGTGATCCACTTCGAAAAGGACAAGATGACGCTGCGTGTGCCGACTCACAAGGCCACGGAAATCGGGATGCGTCAGCTGTCGACCCCCGACATCGTCAACAAGGCGCTGGACACCCTGAAGGGCAAGGCCCGGGTCAAGCGTGCCATGTGGTCGCGCCGCGCCCAGGAATATGAGCAGAAGATCAATTCGGGCGATCTGCTGTCGATCGCCGAGGTCGTGCGCGACCTGCATCGCACCGATGAACAGCGCGAGCAAAGCTATTCCGAGCGTCAGCTTTATGAGGCGGCGCTGGAACGCCTGACCCGCGAAGTGGCGGCTGTCAGCGGTGCCGATGAGGCACAGGCGCAAAAGACTGTGGATTCGGTGCTGACCTCACGCGCGGCCTGATTTTCCCTGGTCTTCAATGTGTCGATATCGACAAGGCAAAGGCCGCCCGGCAGGGGCGGCCTTTGTGGTTTTTGGGGCTCGACCCTCGGCTGTCTCAGGCCGCCGGATTGCGGGTTGGCAATGCGGTCGGGCTGGGGCAGGCGGGGTGAGGCAGGCGACGGAGGCGATATCGGCGGGCGGGGGGCGCTGTCAAGCCAGCAGGGCGCAGGCGGCGGCAACGGCGGCCAGCTCCGCCAGTTGCTGGCTCGCCCCCAGCACATCGCCGGTCTGTCCGCCGATCTTCGCCCGTGCCAAGGCCGCAATCCCCACGCAGGCAGAGAGAACAGCCAATGCCATGCCGAGCCCGGCAATCCCGGTCAGTGCCAGGGCTGCGGCCAATGCGACGCCTATTGCCAATGCGGCCATGCTGCCTGTCGGTCGCCCGACCGCGGCGCTCAGGCCGCTGCCGCGGGCATTGGGCAGCGTGGCCATCAGCACCGCCATCGGCACCCGGCTGAGAATTGCCGCGGCGATCAGGGCAGGCCAGTGGCCATGGCCCAGCAACACTGTAGCAGCACTCCAGCGACCAAGGCTGACAAGGATCAGCGCCATCACGCCATAGCTGCCGATATGGCTGTCTTTCATGATTTCCAGCCGTCTTGCGCGCGTCCAGCCACCCCAGAAGCCATCGGCGCAATCGGCCAATCCATCCTCGTGCAAGGCGCCGGTCAGCACGGCAGACATGGCCAACAGCAGCGCCGCTGCAAGATTCGCAGGCAGGCCAAGCGTGAGGCCCGCCATGGCAATCCCGGCACTGATCGTGCCAACCAGCCCGCCCACCAGGGGCCAGACCCAGACCGCAGGCGGATTGGGGAAGGTCGCGGGCGGCGGCAGCGGCAGCCGCGTCAGCAGGCTGAGGCCCGCGCGCAGATCGCGGATAGGGTCGAGTTTGGGCATCGGGCACCTTTCCGGGATGGTCATTGCCGCCATCCCTCGGTAGCCAAGGGGGGCCCAAGGATCAACCGGAGTTCCGCCATGCCCGCCCCCTTTGCCAGCCTTGCCGCGTTTCGTGCCCTGCTGCAAACTCTGCCCTTGTCCGAGAGCGGGGCAGAGGCCGCAGCGCGCGCGCGCAATATGCAACTGACCAAGCCGCCCGGCGCGCTTGGCCGGCTGGAGGATCTGGCGATCTGGTATGCCGGCTGGCGTGGCGATGCACGGCCGCGCGTGACGCGCCCGCAGGTCATCGTCTTTGCGGGCAATCATGGGGTGACCGCGCGCGGCGTCTCGGCTTTCCCGGCCGAAGTGACGGTGCAGATGGTGGCGAATTTTCGCGCCGGGGGGGCCGCGATCAATCAGCTTGCCCGCTGCTTTGGGGCCGAGATGTCCGTGCAGGCGCTGGATCTGGATCGCCCCACCGCGGATCTCACCCAAGGTCCGGCGATGTCAGAGGACGATCTGGTTGCCGCCCTTGCCGCCGGATGGCAGGCGGTGAACCCGCAGGCAGATCTGCTGGTGGTGGGCGAGATGGGGATTGGCAACACCACCTCTGCCGCCGCTATCGCCTGCGCGCTGTTTGGCGGCGAGGCGCGGGAATGGACAGGACGGGGCACCGGGCTGGATGATGCGGGGCTTGCGCTGAAGACGCAGGTGGTGGCCGAGGGACTGGCCGCCAACCCCGCCCGCGACCCGCTAGAGGTGCTACGCTGCCTTGGCGGGCGCGAGATCGCCGCCATGGCCGGGGCCATTGCCCGCGCCCATGCCGAACGTATCCCGGTCATTCTGGATGGTTTCATCTGCACTGCGGCGGCGGCGGTGCTGGCCCAGGCAGCCGAGGGCGCGTTGGATCATTGCGTTGCAGGCCATGCCAGTGCCGAGGCCGCGCATCGCGCCCTATTGTCCCGGCTGGGCAAGGCCCCGCTTCTGGAACTGGGCCTGCGGCTGGGCGAGGGATCGGGGGCGGCGCTGGCCATCGGGATCGTGCAGGCCGCGGTGGCCTGCCATTCCGGCATGGCAACCTTTGCCGAGGCGGGGGTTTCCGGGGCCTGAGGCGTTCGGGGGGCGTGCGGCGCTTTGGCGGCGCGAAGCCCGGTGGAGGGTAGGGCCTGCGGCTTTGGGGGCCGCGAAGCGAGGCAGAGGGAAGGGCATGTGGCTGGCCAAAGGAATGCGGCAACGGCACAAAGGTTATGCGTGCAAGCCGATCCCGCGCAGCTTGGCTGAGGCGTGGTTTCAGCCGCGCGGCATTGCCAGCGCGACCATGCGCCCGCCCTTCTTGTAGCGCACTTCATTCTCGGTGATCGCGGCCACCGTGCCGCCATCCACCCGGTCGCCGACCGAGATCTTCTTGTATTGCCCCGACCCCAGCCGGATCAGCGCATAGCGGCGCGAGGGCGTGCCATAGACGCCGATCAGGTTGGTCTTGCCCAGATTGATCGCGTTCACATAGGTCGCATTCTTGGCAACCGAGGCACTGCTGGGGATCTTTGGCACGCGGGTCTGTGCGACCTCGGGTTCCTCATCCTCACCCGGTTCGACCTTGCGCGCGGCGGCGCTGCGGGCGGCGGGTTGGGCTGCGGGCTCTGCCTCGACCTGCGGCTGGCTGCGCTGGGTGGGGGCCGCTGCGGCAGCCACGGCCGCCTGCACGCGGGCATCAAAATTACGCGGTTTCTTTGGGGGCTTGCGCGAGATGGCCACGGCTTGCGGGCTGATTGGCCCGGCATTGGCGGTGGAGGCTGCGGCGGCCAGCGCCAGGGCCTCAGCGGTGGCATCTTCCCCTTGCGGCACAGTCGCGGCGGCAGCATTGGCTGCGGCGGTGGCGGAAAGGGAGGCAGCTTCGGCAGCCTTGCGGGCCTCTTCATCGCGGCGATGCTGTTCGGCGATCCGGGTGATCGAAGCCGGGCGCGCGCGCGGGTGCAGGCTGGTGATGCGCTGCGCCTCGGGGATGGCGAGGGCTGCATCATCCTCTGCGGTTGGGCCGGTCAGGCCCTCGGGGCGCGGACGCGGGCGAAAGCCTTGCAGACTGGGGTCTGCGGCAACGGCCGGGGCGGCAATCGCGGGTTCTGCCGCGTCTGGCGTTGCGGCAGCGGCGGCCATCGCCGCGATGCTTGCCGGGCGTGGCGGCGGCACCTTGGCCGGGCGCCCGGCGATCAGGAAATAGCCATCCGGTGTCACGATCCCTTGCGGGGTCGCCTTGATCAGCCCGTTGGCCTCAAACTCGTATTGCGTGCCAAAGGGCGGCGGCGGCGGTGCGGCGGCGGGCAGGGTATCGCCTTGGGCCTGCGGCTGCGCCAAAGCGAATGCATCCGCCGAGGGCGGCGGGGCATCCATGGTCGACAGGATGATTTCATCCTGCTGGCCCTGTGCGGCTGCGGGGGCGGTATCGGTCAGCAGAAGATTGCCGGTGGCAGGGGCCGGGCCGTCGGTTGTCGCAGGATCCTGTGTCGCAGTTGCGGGGGTCACATCGGTGACCGCCTCACCATCTGCAAAGGCCTCGTCATCGATGCTGGGCGTGTCTTCGGTATTGGTCTGTTGCGCAAGATCGGCCTCCAGATCGGCCGCTGGATCGCCTGTGGCAGCGGTATCCAGGGACAGCGCGGTCACGCCGCTCTGATCGGGGTCAAGCGCCGGGCTTTGGCTGGACGAGGCCACGTCCTGCGGTTGCTCCGTCGTGCTGGCGGGCGTGGCATTGCTGCGCGACAGCGTGATCGAGGACCAGGCCCCGATCACGGCAAGGGCCAGCAATAACAGGCCGGTCAGGATCAGCCCAAGAAAGCGCGGTTTGCCCTGGCGCACAGGCCCGCGCCCCTTGATCGGGGCCGAGGCCATGCCGCGCGCCGATTTGCTGCCGGCCATGGTTTCGGGGGCCATGCCCTCGGGTGGCGGCGCGACCAGCGTTTGAGCGGCTGTCTTGCCTGCGGTCGCAGGTGCAGCCTTGGCGGGCTTTGAATTGCGGTTGCGCCCGCCAAACCCCGGAATGCCGGGGGCGGTGACAAGCGCGCCCAGCCCGGTCTTGCCGGATTTTGCTGCGGGCTTGGCTGCCGCGCGCGGCGGGGCAGCCCCGATCGTGCCAGGGGCCGCATTTGCGCGGCTGGCGGCCAATGCCTCGCGGATCTGCGGGGCAACCGGCGGCGGCAGGTCTGCCCCGTCAAATCCCGCATCATACGCATCGCCAATATCGGCGGATAGTGTGGCTGCGGCCTCGGTCGGGTCATAGGGCCGCGCGGCGGCGGCAGAGGCGCTGGTTGCGGGCGGCGTCAGCGGCGCAGCGGGCGCGCGGCGATGCGGCGTGATCGAGGTGACCGCGAGGCGCCCGGCCGCAGGATCGCCCGCGGGTTCCGGGGTATACTCCGCCGGGGCTTCGGCAAAACCCTCTGCAAAACCGGAGGGGGCCTCGGGCTCTGTGGTCTCGGGCTGCGGGTTCATCACGACGGTGATGCGCGAGGTCGCATGGCTGCGGGTCGGTGCCGGGGCGACCGGCTCCGCCTCGCCGCGGCTGCGCTTGGCGCTGGCAAAGACCGGCGGGCGCTCCACGTCGTCATCAAGCGAGGGATGTGCGAGCGGCGGCACGGAGAAATCGAAATCTGCGGCACCATTTGCGCCATCGGGCAGGGCGATGCGCGGTTCCGACATCTGGCCCGCGGCGAAACGCGGATCAATGACTGGCTGTGGCGCGAAATCGAAGGCGGTCTGGCCGGTGGTCGGTGGCAGTTCGTGTCCCGCCTCATGGGAAGCGGCGCGTGGGGGCTCGGGCGTCTCGTCGGCGGCAAGCCAGACCGGCGCCTCGGGGCCGAGATCATCGGCATCGGGATGCGCGGGGTGGTGCCGTTCCAGCCCAAGATCTTCGGCACCCGGATCTTCCGCAAATGCGGGCTCGGTCATCTGCGTGTCGATGGCCAGATCGCGGTGGGCAAGATCGCGGTGGGCAAGATCTGCGGAGACAGCAGGGTCTGGCCGGTCATGGCGCAGATCCATCGTGGCACCTTCCGCGGTGCCATAGTCCTCGGGGGCATATGCCGCAGGCGCGATCTCAGCAGGGTCGAATGCAGCGGCAGATACGGCATGGGGGGCAAGCAGATCCTGCGTTGCATCTGCCGCGATCGGGGTTTCTGCCTGCGCATAAATCGCGGCACCGCCCTGCGGATCGGCATCGACGGCGGTGGATGTCTCCGCAAACTCGGCCTCGGGCCAGACGCTCTCGGTGGGCTGCGGCGCCGCCTCGACGCTGACCTCGGCGATCGCCTGCGCCTCTGTGACGGCGGGGGGCGTATCTTCGGTCGGCGCTGTAAACGCCGCCTCAACGGCGTGTTCCGCCCCGGCGGCATCCGCCGGAACAGCCTCTGGCACCAGGTCCGGCGGGGTCTCAGCCGCGCCCTCTGCCATCACCGGGGGGGGGTCGGGAATGGATGCCGCAAACGGTGCGGGCATGGCGTCTGGCGCAGCCTCGACCGCGGCCTCTGTCACCGCGGCGCGTTCGGCGCGCTTGCGGGCGCGCTGTTCGCTGCGCGCAGGCGCGGGAGCTTCGGCCGCCGGATCGGATTTCGGGGGCGCAGGACGGCTTGCGGCCTCGCGCGCGGCGGCCTCGATCCGGGCAGCGCGATGGGCATCGCGGCTGACCACCTGAACCGGCTCATTGTCGCGCTCCACCACCTCGCCCTCGGGCAGAAGGCCGGGTGCCAGCGAGGAGGGGCCGAACCACGGCTCGCCTGCAAACTTGGCCGGATCCGGTTGGGCCACAAAGGAAATCGGGTTCAGCCGGTATTCATTGGCAAAGGCCTCGGCCTCTTGCAGCGTTTCGCGCGCAACAACCGCGACCTGCACCATATGCCCTTCGCCGGACCAGTCGAACACCAGTTCCTCGACCATATAAGGCGTGCGCCCCTCCAGCGCGCGGCGGATCTGCGCCTCGCGTTTGGCATCACTGGGGCCGGGGGCCTCCACCTCCATATACAGGATCTGCTCGTCGGGGATGATCAGCTTGGTGGCCACGCCATGCGGTGCCAGCCCAAGGGCCGAGCGGCGCAGATAGGACAGCGCCTCGCCCAGATCGGGGGCGTCGATGCTGGTGGTGCCGATCTCCAGCCAACCGCGCGCAGTGCGATGCAGCAGGCCGATACTGTCGGCGGCAAAGGTAAGGGCGAAATTCGGTTTCATTGCTTCTGATCTAGCACAGCTCGGGACGGAGGCGGGAGTCGTATGCGGCGTGTGCGGCAGCCAGTATAGCAGCTTTCCGCCGAAAGAAAGAAAAACACCCGTGAGTTCACCAAGGATTGGCTTTCCTGCCGCGTCTGAACCCGTGAATGGTTGCAAAAGGTCAAAGGAGGACCGGATATGAAAGCCAAGATGAAAACGGGCATGGTTAAGGGTGGCATGGCGAAGGGGGGCAAGGCGGCACTGCTGGCCATGGCGCTCGCGTTTCCGATGCTGATGGTGCAGCCCGCACTGGCGCAACAAGTGGCGGGGGCAAGCATGGCGACGGCACCGATGATCCAGGTGACCGGCGAGGGCCGGGTGGCCAGCGCGCCGGATATGGCGGTGATCTCGCTGGGGGTCACCACGGAAGGCGACAACGCTGCCGAGGCACTTGCGGCCAATTCGGCGGCGATTGCCCGGGTGATCGACAATCTGCGCGCGGCGGGCATGGCGGATCGCGATATCCAGACCTCTGGCCTGTCGATCAATCCGAACTGGCAAAGCGACATGTCCAAGGGGGGCTCGACGATCTCGGGCTATATCGCCTCCAACATGATCGCGGTGCGGGTGCGTGCGCTCGATACGCTGGGGGCCACGCTGGATGCAGCCGTGAAGGATGGGGCGAATACGCTGAACGGGGTGGAGTTCGCCTTGCAGGATCCGGCCCCGGCACTGGCCGAGGCACGCAAGCGCGCGGTGGCCGATGCGCTGGCCAAGGCACAGCTGATGGCCGAGGCCGCGGGGGCCAAGCTGGGTGCGATCCAGAGCATCGTGGAAGGCGGCGGCGAGATGCCGCCGATGCCTATGATGCGCATGGCGGCCGAGGCATCGGCCGGGGCGGTGCCGGTGGCGGCCGGCGAGACCGCAACCCAGGCCCGGGTGACCATCGTCTGGCAGCTTGATTCCTGATTGCCAGCCGATCAGGGAAAAGCGCCGCAGCCTGTGGCGCTTTTCCTTTGGGACAAAGCCGGTTAGCCTGCGCGCCAAAAAGGCGGGCCAAGCCAGAAAGCGGGCCAAGATCGCCCCCAATCGCCTCGACGCAGGAGTGACAGCATGATCGATCCGCAAACCCGCCAGCGGCTGGCGATGACCGTTGTGGGCGCGCTTGCCGGTATTGCCCTGTTCGGCCTTGGCGAGATGACCACGCGCGGTGTGCTTGGCGAACGGGCGACGATGGCCGGTTTTGCCCTGGCCCTGGTCTTCTTCACCGGCTTGCTTGGCATGGCGGGCGCGTTGCGTCTGCGCAGGGCCGCGCTGGTCTCTGCCGCATTGGCGGTCGGGGTGGCGCTTTTGCTGTTCTGGGCCAGCTTCCGTTATGAGGAGCCACGGGATTTTGCCAATGGTCCCGGCATCGTGCTGGCCGGGCTGGTGCTGACCTTCGTGCCGATGCCCTTTGCGGTGGCGGCGCTGACCACGGGATGGCGCCATTACCCCACCCTGTTTTCCGAGGCCTGGGGGATCGTGATCCGCTATGCTGCGGCCTGGCTGTTTGTCGGGCTGGTCTGGCTGGTGCTGTATGCTTCCGACATGCTGCTGCGCGGGGTGGGCCTGAATATCATCGGTGCCGTGCTGGAGATGCCGATGATGGGCTTTTTGCTGACCGGGGCGGTGCTGGGTCTGGCCATCGCCGTGGTGGATGAGATGGCCGATGTCGTCTCGCCCTATCTGGTGCTGCGGCTGTTGCGTCTGCTGTTGCCGCCGGTGCTGCTGGTTGTGGTGATCTTCGTGCTGGCTTTGCCGTTCAGCGGGACGGTGCGTTTGTTCGGGGCGCTGTCGGCGGCGGCCACGCTGCTGGGGATGGCGGCGCTCGGGGCCACACTGGCCACCGCGGCCCTTGACCAGACCGAAGAAGAGGCCACGCGCTCGGCCCTGGTGCGGCGTTGCGCACAGGGGATGGCCCTGCTGCTGATCGCCCCCGCAGCCCTTGGTGCCTGGGCGGTCTGGTTGCGCGTCGGGCAATATGGCTGGACGCCGGACCGGGTATTTGCGGCCTGTATCGCGGCGTTGGGGCTTGGATATGGTGTGCTCTATCTGGCTGCGGTCTTGCGCGGCACGGGATGGGAGGCGCGGATCCGCCAGGCCAATATCACCATGGCGTTGGTGATGCTGGCCCTGTCTGCCGCCCAGTTCACCCCGCTTCTGAACCCCGAGGCGATTGCGGCGCGCAGCCAGCTTGCCCGGTTCGAGACCGGCAAGATCCCGGCAGCACAGCTGGATCTGGCCGATTTTGATCGCTGGGGCAAGGCGGGGGCCGCCGCGCGTGCGCGCTTGGAGGCGCTGGCCCTGGAGCCGGGGCAAGAGGCGCTGGCGCGGCGTCTGTCGACTGTCTTGCTCGCCGAGGACAGCGCACGCGCCCCTGAATTGGACGAAAACGCCATGCGGGCCGGGCTTGCCGCCGATCTGCCCCTGCGTCCCGAAGGGGCGATCGCGACGCGCGACAGTGTGTTGCAGATGATCGGTGGTCCGCAATTGCAGGATTGGCAGACCGCCTGCCAGACGCGGATGGCCGATGGCCGCCCGGCCTGCGTCATGGTGGTGGCCGATCTCTGGCCCGATTTCCCGGGCGACGAGGTGGTTCTGGCGGGGCTCGATACATCCGGTTTTCTGATGTCGCATGGGTTTTCGCGCCTTGGCGACAGTTGGCAATGGCATGATATGCGCCCGTTGACCGGGCGACCCGCGCGCCCCGACAGTGCCGAAGCGCAGCTGCGGGCGATGCAGGACAATGCAGTGCCGCGCCTGCGCCCGGTGCCGGGCTTTGTGCTGGATCTGCCGGGGGATGCGCTGATGCTGGCCCGCTAGGCTGCCGTGGCTTTGCGTCACTAGCGATTTGTTAAGTGCTGCCGCCTAGCCTGCATGGGAATCAAGGGGGATTCCGATGCATGGGCTGATGAACCGCTCCATCCAATGCTTCCTGCGCGACACTTACGGTGCCGCGACATGGGCAGCCGTGGCCCGGCAGGCCCAGCTTGGCTTCGAGAATTTCGAGGCAATGCTGAGCTATGATGATGCCCTGACCGACGCGGTGCTGGAGGCGGCGGTGCAGGTTCTGGGGCGCGCCCGTGATACCGTTCTGGAAGATCTGGGGATTTACCTTGTCTCGCATCCCGAACGGCAGGGGTTGCGTCGACTTTTGCGTTTCGGTGGTGTGGGTTACGCGGACTTCCTGCATTCTCTGGAGGATCTGCCGGGCCGGATCCGTCTGGCCTTGCCGGAGGTGGAGGCCCCGCATCTGGTGTTGGAAGATCACTCCTCCAGCGAATATTCGGTGCTGTGCCATGCCGGGCTGGCCGGGGCCGGGCATGTGGTTGTCGGCATCCTGCGCGCCATGGCCGATGACTATGGCGCGCTGACCTTGGTGGAATATCAGGGGGTTGCACCCGATGGCGCCGAAAGGATCGCGATCACGCTTGCCGATGATGATTTTGCCGAAGGGCGACGCTTTGATCTGGCCATGCAGGTGACACCGTGATGGGGGCCGCCCCGCCGGACAGGCCCGACCTTACCGCGATTGCGGCCGGCGGGCTGGATCTTCTGATGCCGATGCATGTGCGGATCGGCAGCCATGGCCGCATTCTTGGTTGCGGGCCGACAATTGCCAAATTGCATCAGGGGCATGGTTTTCTGGATCGCCCGGCGCTGGAGGTGATGGATGTGCGCCGCCCCTCGGGGGTCGAGGACCTGCGCGATCTGCGCCGTCTTGTCGGGCGCAGGCTCTATCTGAAGCTCGCGGCGCTGCCCGGACTGACCCTGCGTGGCATTGCCGTCCCGATGCCGGGCGGCGGCCTTCTGCTCAATCTGTCCTTCGGCATCGATCTGATCGAGGCGGTGCGCGATTGCGGGCTGACCGATGCCGATTTCGCACCCACCGATCTGGCGGTGGAGCTGCTTTATGTGGTCGAGGCCAAATCTGCCGTCATGCACGAATTGCGTGGGCTGAACCTGCGGCTGCAGGGGGCCAAGTCCATGGCCGAGGAGCAGGCGCTGACCGATACCTTGACGGGCCTGCGCAATCGCCGCGCATTGGAGACGATCCTGAGGCGGTTGGTGGAGGGGCGGCAGGGCTTTGCCCTGATGCATATGGATCTCGATTACTTCAAGGCGGTGAATGATACGCTTGGCCATGCGGCAGGCGACCATGTTTTGCGCGTGGTGGCGCAGATCCTCACGGATGAGACCCGCGCCAATGATACGGTGGCGCGGGTGGGGGGGGACGAATTTGTGCTTGTGATGCCGGGGCTCGCCGATGCCGCGCTGGCCACGCAGATCGCGGCGCGCATCATTGCCCGGCTCAGCCTGCCTATTCCGTTTGAGGGCAGTATCTGCCGGATTGCGGCCTCTGCCGGATTTACCCTGTCGGACAGCTATGCCCAGCCAGAGGCGGAAACCATGCTCAACGACGCCGATCAGGCGCTTTATGCCGCAAAGCGGGCGGGGCGGGCCTGCGTGCAGCAGTATCTGCCGCCGGAACTGCCAGCTGAGGCCCCACGCGAGCCGCAGACTTCGCGCAGAAAACGCGGCCCGTCCGCGGGGCCTGCTGGATGACGGCCCATGGCTCAGGCTGCCCGGATCGTGATCTCTGCCTCGAATCCCCCGGGGCGGTTCGCCAGCCGCAGCCGCCCCGCCGCCGCCGCGACGATATCTGCGACAATGGCAAGCCCGATCCCATGGCCTTCGCCGCTTTCGTCAAGCCGCACGCCGCGCTCGACCATCCATGCCAGTTTGGCCTCGGGCACACCTGCTCCATCATCCTGGATCAGGATATGCACCTCTGCGCCTTCGCGCCGCAGCCTGGCTGTGACGCGGCCTCTCGCATGTCGCATCGCGTTTTCCAGCAGCGCGCCAAGCGCCTCGGTCAGATCGTCGCCATCGATCCTTGCCCGGATCGCGGGATCGGCCTCGATCCGCCAGTCCAGGGCGGCACCCGCAGGCATCCGGCGCAGCACCTCAACGACCCGGTTCAGGGCCAGCGCGGGGGCGCAGCTGGAGGAAACGCGATCAGACTGGATGCGCGCGCGCGCAAGTTCCCGGTCGACCAGCCGCTGCATCGACATCGCGATATGTTCAACGCTTTCGGCCAGATCGGTCGCGCCCCGCTCGTGCAATTGTGCCGCATCGCCGAGAAGAGCTTGAAGCGGGGTCTTGAAACCATGCGCCAGATCGGCGCTGCGATGGCGCGCCCGGGCCAATTCGCCGTCGCGCGCATCCAGCAGGGTGTCGATCTCCCGCGCCAGCGGGATCACCTCGCGCGCCAGATCGTCGCCGATCCGGGGACGCGCGCCGGAGGTCAGGTCGGCCACCCGGCCGCTGACCTCGGCCAAGGGGCGCAGACCCACCCGCACCTGAAGCCAGGACCCCAGCACCAGCAGCGCCGCCAGCAGGGCGAGGAAGGGCACAAGGTCGCCGATGAAGCCGCGCCGCGCATCCGACAGCGTCGCGCGGTCCATTGCCGTGATCAGATGCAACGGCACCGCCTGCGCGCCGTCACCGACCAGAAGCTGCTGTTCAAGGATCAGCAGATCCTCACCGCGTGGTCCGCTTGCTGTTCGGCTGCGCAGGCTGCCCGCGGTGAAGGGCGGGGCGTCCGGCTCGGTCAGCGTGGTGTCCCAGAGCGACCGCGATCGCCGCGTCTCGTCGCCCAGCATCACTTGCCAGTATTGCCCGGAAAACGGCTGGTCGTAGCGTGGGTCCATCGGGGGAAGCCGGCCGGGTTCCAGCTTCGGATCCCTGGCCTCCACCATGGTGGCAAGGGTGAAGATCCGGGCCTCCAGCTCTGCCAATGCCGCGCGCTGGACATGGCGGTCAAACAGCAGGGTCAGCCCGATGGCGGAAAGGCCAAGCGCCGTGATGATGCCCGCAGCCCCGGCAAGCCCAAGCCGCCATTTCAGCGAATGGCGGATCATGGCCGGTGGCGGAGGGGCAAGAGACGGCTGCTCATGCGCAGCGTTCAGGCGCTGCGAGGGCATGCGCGCGAAGGCGGAGGGCCGTCATGCTGTTCCCTCCAGATGGTAGCCAAAGCCACGCCGGGTGCCAATGATGCCCGGCCCGGTCTTGCGTCGCAGCCGGGTGATGATCGCCTCCAGCGCATTGGCCTCGCGCGCATCATCATCGCCGTAAAGATGTTCCAGCAGTTCCGATGGCGGCACGACGCGATCCTGATGCAGCGCCAGATAGGCCAGCAGGCGGAACTCCAGCGCGGTCACCGCCACCGGCACGCCTTCGACCGCGACCGACATCCGGTTCAGATCGACGCTGAGCCGCCCGACCTGCTGTTGCGCGGCCCCCCGCCCCCCGGCCCGCCGCACCAGGGCACGGGCGCGTGCGATCAGTTCTTCCATCCGAAAGGGTTTGGGCAGGTAATCATCCGCCCCGGCATCAATGCCCTCGACCCGCTCGGTCCAGGCCCCGCGCGCGGTCAGGATCAGCACCGGGCTGTCGCAGCCCTCGCTGCGCCAGCGTTTCAGCACGGTCAGCCCGTCCAGTTTGGGCAGGCCGAGATCCAGCACGATCAGATCATAGGTCTCGGTGCCGCCGCGAAACCAGGCGGTCTCGCCATCAGAGACCAGCTCCACCCGAAACCCCGCAGCCGACAGGGCGCGATCCAGATCGGCGGCGATCCGGGGGTCATCTTCCACGACCAGCGCACGCATCAGTCGTCGTCATCCTCTTCCAGTTGCAGGATCGTGCCGGTCGCTGCATCAACCTCGACCTCGATCAGACGGCCATCCGGCGTGACCAGCTCCACCTCATATATATAGCGATCATCGCTATATTCGAGTTCGACCTCAATCACCCGGCCAGGTTGCACCGCCGCGATCTGCGACAGGATTCCGGCAAGCGGCAGAAATTCGCCACGCGCGACCGCACCGCCCGCCCATTCATGGTCGGGCGTGTCGCCATCGGCGCTGGCGGGCAGCACCCAGAAAAACGGGCAGAGCAAAGCGAGGATGAGCGGTTTCATGCCCATTCCTTAGCCGGTTCCGGCTGACAGTCCCCTGACAGGCGCGCTCAGTCTGCTGTCAGGGGGGGCGTGCGATACCGATTCGACATTCAGTTGACAGATCAGGAGGTTGTCATGATCCGCAATATCACACGTCGTTTCGGGGGAGCCGTGTTTACTGCCGCCCTTGCCGCACCCGTTCTGACCGGGCCGGCACTGGCCGCCACTGAGACCCCGATGCCGAGCTTTGCCAGCACGATGCAGCGAATCGAGGCACAGGGCTTCCGCATCGTCGAGGCCGATCTCGATGACGGCAATTACGAAATCGAGGCCTATGGTCAGGACGGGCGCAAGGTTGAGCTGCGCGTCGATGTGGCAAGCGGCGATATCTTGCGCCGCAAGAACGACGACTGAAACGCCAGGCCCGGCGCTGACAGTTTCCTGACAGATCGGGTCAGACCAGTGTCAGGCAGGACCGGCTAAAGGTGATTCATCGAACAGGCGGCGGCACCACCCGCAAGGGATGTGACGCCAAAACAGGGCGGGGCCAGAAGGTCCGCGTCCAAAATCGCAAGAAGGAAGATTTGACATGGCACGCAAGACCGGCACCAAGGCTGCTGACGTCCTCAAGGGCACCGCATCGGCAGACAAGCTCTATGGTCTGGACGGCAATGACCGGCTCGAGGGTTTTGGCGGCAATGACGACCTTTACGGCGGCAACGGGCATGACTACCTGCTGGGTGGCGCAGGCCATGACGAGCTTGAGGGCGGCAGCGGCAATGACAGCCTTTATGGCGGCAGCGGCAACGACGAGCTGGATGGCGGCGGCGGCAATGATCGCCTGCTTGGCGGCGAAGGCAATGACGAGCTGGATGGCGATACCGGCAATGACGTGCTGCTGGGGGGCAAGGGCCATGACGAGCTGGATGGCGGCAGCGGCAATGACCGCCTGAATGGCGAGTCCGGGCGCGATCACCTCGAGGGCGGGCGCGGCAATGACACGCTGACCGGCGGCAGCGATGCCGACCTGTTCGAATTTGAGCGCGGCGACGGGCGCGATGTCATCACCGATTTCACCGATGGCCTCGACAAGCTGCATTTCGATGATTTCAGCCGCGCGCAGGTCAGCTCGGTCATTTCATCGGCACGTCAGTCTGGCTCGGATGTGGTTCTGACGCTGGGCAGCGGCACCACCGTCACGATCGAGGATTTCCGCGTGGCGAAACTGTCGATGGACGACTTCATCTTCTGATAGAGCGCCCAGTTGCGTTCCGATCCTGGATGATTGCGGGCGGCCCTTTTTGGGGCCGCCCGTTTTCCATGCTCAAGACCCCTTCTTGCCAGCACTGGCCAAGAAGGCATCTGTCCAAGGGGGCAGGGGGGCCGCATCGCCACTGCCACCGGCTGCGCGGATCTGGGCAGGTCGACCCTTCCATGCACGAGACAGGGCTTTGGCAGCCAGAGCGATGCAATCGCTGCGATCATCTGCGGAGGGGTTTGGCCGTCGGGATTTTGCCGTCTTGATAGGCGGCGCTTCGATCGGAAAAGCGGGTATTTTGACGGCCATGGGCTGCTGGGCGGGCCAGGTCGGCTTCTGGTCCCGGGCAGGGCGCAGGGGGCGATGCCAGACGTGCAGGCCCCGCTGGGCACGCTGAGACCGGCGCAATCTGGCGGATAGGTTTGATGATGCTTTGCGCGCAAAGGGCCCGTCTCGCGCGCAAAGGACCTTTGCACGGGGGCAGCTTGCCCGGCCAGTTCAACCCGCTTTGCCACCACAAAAAAAGCGGGCACCCGTCACCGGATGCCCTTCAGGGTCTCAACTTTCCGGCCTGCCAGGACAGCGGCAGCCGGTTGGGATACACCGTCTGCCCCGCCGCACCTTGCGGATGCGGGGCAGACACACTCGTTACGCTCGACAGGTGGCGACCCGCTTTGCACATTGCCTCCGACCCGTCTCTGGGGCGGATGATGGGCCACGGAGAGCCGCACCACCCAGACGGGCCGGAGAGCAATGCGCGAGGCGAGGCACATCTACGCGGAACATCCGCGCGATCTCCTCGGTCCCTGCCGCCCCGAGGATGGGCCAACAGGTCGGATGTTGCATTGACTGCCGTTGAACAGCCATGCTGCCAGCATGGATACTCACTCAACTCACTACTCCGGCAGTCGCGTCCACCCCACACATCTTGAACTCGTATGGCGATGAGACGGGCTGAGACCCCGAATGGTTCAAAATCGGGCGCTATTTTTTTTGATCATGTTATATTTTCGCAAAACGCGCGCAAAATCAGCGGGATCAGGGCAGTTAGACAGGGTGCGCCCGATGCTGCCTCTGGATATTGGGCAGAAAAAAAACGTAAGATGAGGCATCCGCCGAAGTGGCGCATTGAGGCCCTATGCCGGGATGGAAGCGAACATGGCTGTCGTTTGCCTGTTTGGCGCTGCTTGCGCAGCCGCTGACCGCGCAGGCACGTCTTGGTGCCGTCGATTCCGAGGGGGTGTTGCGCGTGCCGCTCGACACGCTGGTCCCGCTGTCGCGCCTGCGCATCGAGGTCGACGGCGTGCCGGTTGCGGCGGGGCTTGCACTGTCTGGGCGTGACCTGCTGGTGCGTCTGCCCTCCGGCCTTGGCGGGGCGCGTCATGATCTGGTCGTCTACCGGATGGAACCGGGCGAGGATGTCGAACTTGGCGTCTGGAGCTTTGAGACCCCGACCGGCGAGACCGATTACACCATGACCGGCCGGATCGAGGCCGGGGTGATCTCTGGCCCCGGCGGCACCGAAGGGGTGCTGAATGGATCGGGTCGGATCGGCTTTTCGCGCGATGGGGACCGCTGGCGCGGCAGTCTGGGCTTCCTGCAAACGCAGGAAAGCACCAATCGCAATCCACGCACAGAAATCACCGACTATTTTCTGGAACATCGCGGCGCGGCCTTTGGCGATGACCTGATTGCCCGCATCGGCACGCAGGAATTGCCGGGCGAGACGCCTGCGATGGATGATGGCCAGCGGCGCGGGCTGTCCATGCGCTTGCAGGATCCGGCGCGACGCTATGATCTGATGATGTTCGCCATGAAGCCGGGTGAGGCTGAGGGGCGGCGCAATCTGACCGGGCTGGAAGAGCCCGATGATCTGGTCTCGGGCCTTGCCGCGCAGGTCATGCCTTTCGCAAATCGTGGGTTCCAGATCGACCTTCTGGCCTTTGAAGGCAGGGCCGAAGACGTGCCGGTGACAGGGCAGGGGATGCGGCTGTCGGGGCCGATCGCCCTGTTGCCCGCCGGATCGTTCGAACTGGGCTATGCGCAGGTCGAGAACCGATCTGCCGCCATTGGCACAACGCGTGATGATGCGGTGACGGGTGAGTTGGGCTTTGCCATCCTGCCCGATGATGGCGCGCGCAGCCTGAGCCTTGCGCTGGAGGCCAGCCGCATCGGTGGCGAGTTCTACAGCCCGCTGAACCCCGATCTGATCGCCGACGAGACGGAAACCGCCGCGCGGCTGATCTGGCAATCGGCTTTCTGGCAGTGGGAGGCGCGCGCCGCGCGGGCGCGCAACAATATCGAGCATCTGCCGGGCCTGCCGACCGACAGCTTTCGGGATGTGTCATTCGATCTTTATTTCCTGCCCGATGACTTTACCGGCGGGCCGCTGAACGGGATGACCTTCTATCTGTCTGCGGCGCGCGAGGGGCAGCGGCGGCTGAAAACCCCGGCCTTTGCGCCCGCGGCCGAAGATTTCGATCTGGATACGTTCAGCATCGGCATGGACAAGTTTCAGCCCGATTACGCCTGGGCGCTGGGCATTACATCGGAACGGCTGCATGATCGAACCGGGCGGGGGCTTGATGAACGCCGCACCCGGCTTGAGGCGCTTTATGCCTGGACGCCGGACGATACCACCACGCTGACCCTCAGCGGTGAGTTGGGCCAGGTGGAGCGCGGCGGCAACCGTTACCGCCGCGAGGCGCTGGAGGCGGGCTTTGCCTGGGATCTGGTGCCTGATCTGTGGTCGGCCTATGTCGAGGGCGGCGTGATCCGCGACAGCGAGCCGGGGGTGGATACCGGGCGTTTTGTCGGGGTGGAACTGTCGCGCAGCCTGTCGCCACGCACCGATCTGGTTGGCAAGGTGAATTGGGGCAAAGGGGCCGAGGCACCGGACCTTGCCCCCGATGGCGGCACGGTCTTTGGCCTGGTGCTGCGCCACGATCTTGGGGGCTGAAGATGAGCGCCCTTTCCCCTGAGGAACTTCTGGCCCGCGTGGCTGCAGGAGACCGGCAGGCGCTGGCCGCGCTCTACCGGGTATTGGAGCAGCCGCTTTACCGCTTTGTGCAAGGAAAATTGAACGATCCCATGCAGAGCGCCGACATAGTCCATGATGTGTTTCTGGAAGTGTGGCGCAGTGCAGGCCGGTTTGAGGGACGTTCTTCCGTCCGAACCTGGATCTTCGGCATTGCCTATCGCAAGGTGATCGATGTGTTCAGGGCGAATGCAAGACTGCATGTGACCGATGAGGTCCCCGAGACCGAGGATGACAGCCCCGGTGCGCTGGAATGTCTGGCCGTGGCCGAGACCCGCGATCAGGTGCGGCATTGCCTGTCGACGCTGAAGATGGAGCACCGCACCGCCATCGAACTCGCCTTCTACGAGGATATGGGCTATCGCGAGATCTCCGAGGTGACCGGCGTGCCCGAGGGCACGGTGAAAACCCGGGTCTTCCATGCGAAGAAATTGCTGCAACATTGTCTGGGCCGCTTTGGCCTGCAAGGGGGCGCGGCATGAGCACGCTTGATCTTGATCGCGCAGGCGCCGAAGAGCTTCTGGCCTTTCAAGCTAATGGCACGCTTTCCAGGGATGAGGATGCGGCGCTGGCCCAATGGCTGTCACAGGATAACGCTCTGCGGGACAGCGCGGCGTTCAGCGCCAAGCTGCGGTCCGAAATGCAGGCGCTGCCGATGCCGCAATCGCCCGGCGAGTTTGGGCTGGCCCGGCTGATGCGCGCGGTCGCCGCCGAGGATGCGCCGCTGCAGGTGAGGTCGCGTCGCGGGCTCTGGACCGGGGCGATTGCAGCATCCGCTGCCGCGCTGGTCTCGGCCTTTGTGACCGCGATGGCGCTGCGCGGCCCGGCAGAGGAGCCGCTTTATGTTCAGGCTTCGGGTGATGGTGACCTGCCGGTCCTGACCGTGAGTTTCCGCCCCGAGGCACGGCTTGCCGATGTGGCCGCGCTGTTGCAGGAGCATGATCTGATCATCGTCGATGGTCCGGGTGCGCTTGGCCTTTACCGCCTGGCACCACCGCCGGGCAGCGACAGCTTGGCCCTTGCAGAAACCCTGCGGGCAGCCGATCATCTGGTCCTGTCGGTGGATGATACGGAATGAGGTCGCCTTGCCCGGGATGAGACGCACCCTTTTGCGCGCAGGGCTGGTGCTTGCGCTGGCCCTCGGCTGTGCCCTGCCGGTAGCTGCGCGCGAATGCTTCCGTCCGGGCCAGATCATCGATGTCTCCATGCAGCGCCTTGCCATGCAGGGGCTGGTGGATCGCAACGATTTGAACCTTTCCATTGACTTTGACGGGATCAGTATCCCGGTGAAGCCGCTTTCTGTCTCCAGCAGCCGGTTGCGGGTGCGGTTGCCGATGCGCGGCCTGCCGGGCGATGCGCTGTTCTGGCTGCGCCATGTGCCTTCGGGCGGCGGGCGCGATATCATTCTGGCCAATGGCCGCAGCTGTGCGGGCAGCCCGGCCAATCCTTCGGGGCCGGAGGCGCTGTCGCGCCGCAGCCGCCGCCCGCTGGAACGTGCCACCGCCAATGATGTGGCAGCGCCAAGTGGCGCGCCGGAATATCTGTTGGCGGGACGCGCCGCCGCCATGGGGCAGGCCGAGGCGCTTTTGGTGGAATCCGGGGCAGAAGTGCTGCGCCGCAAGGATCTTGGCGGGCTTGGCATCCGCATGATGGCGGTCGATCTGCGCGGCACCATGACGCTGAACCAGCTGCGCGGGGCCCTGGCCCGGCGCGGGGTCGCGGCCAAGGCCGACAAGCATACCGTCTATCGCGCCGCCGCAGGCGGCGCTGTCTCCTACGCGCCGGGGCTGATCGGGCTGGATCCGGCACGCACCTGCAAGCTGGGCCGTCAGGTGCGGATCGGATTGATCGACGGGCCGGTCGATGCGGCGGTGCCCGCACTGGCGGGGGTGCCGCTGCGCGCAACGTCTGTTCTGGGCACGGGCGACCATCAGGGATCGCCCGATCATGCGACCGGCATCGCGGCGCTGATCGCCTCACCCGGTAGCGGGGCGGTGCCTGCGGGCGTGGCCCCCGGCGCACAGATCTTCTCGGTCGTGGCCTTTGCCCGCACCGGCGGGCGCGAGGTGGCGCGGCTGGAAAACATCGCCGAGGCGCTGGATTGGCTGATCGAAAGCCGGGTCGAGCTGATCAACATGTCGCTGTCTGGCCCGCAGAATGACACGCTGGCCGAGATCATCCGGCTGGCCGATGCGCGTGGCATCGTCATGCTGGCAGCCGCCGGTAATGGCGGGCGCGAGGGCGTGGCCTATCCGGCCTCGGATCCGCGGGTGATCGGCATCACGGCGGTGGACGCGGCGCGCCGGCTGTATCGCAAGGCCAATTTCGGCGACGGGGTGGATTTCGCAGCCCCCGGCGTCGACATGATCGTGCCAAGCGCGCGCGGCACCGCGCATCGCTCCGGAACCTCCTATGCCTCGGGGATTGCCACGGCCGTCGTGGCGCAGATGATGTCACGCGGTGTCAGCGGGCGTGAGGCGGTCATTGCAGGCCTGCGCGGCGCGGCCGAGGATCTGGGGGCACCGGGCCGGGATCCGCAATTCGGCTGGGGTCTGATCCGGGTGCCGAACGGGTGCTGAACACGGCCGGAGGCGGTTCTGGCTCTGGCGTTGTTTTTTGAGTATTTGGGCAAGCAGCAATGCACGAGGGTTTGGCCGGTTGGGCACGACGCAAGCCCTTGAAGCGGCTGGCAAGCCATTGTTCGTGCGGGGGGTGTGCGGGAACCGGGTGAGGCGGAAGCGGCCTGTCCGGCTTGAATAGGGTGCCGGTCTGATGCTGGCCGGTTTGCAAGGGGCGCGGTTTGAAGGGGCGCGGTTTGAGGATGCGGGGGGCCATGGCCCCCCTTTTGCGTCAGAACAGTTTGCCGCCCAGCGGCACTTCGTGACCGGGGCCGATCAATACCACCTCGCCCGCCGCATCGGGTAGGCCGAGCACCAGCACCTCGGATTTGACCGGGCCGATCTGGCGCGGCGGGAAGTTCACCACCGCCAGCACCTGCCGCCCGATCAACGTATCGGGTGCATAATGCGCGGTGATCTGGGCGGAAGAACGTTTCTCGCCGATTTCAGGTCCGAAATCGACCCAGAGCTTGAAGGCGGGTTTGCGCGCCTCGGGGAAGGGTTCGACCTTGGTGATGCGGCCGACGCGGATATCCACCTTGGCGAAGTCATCATAGGTGATGGTCATTTGCCCAGCTCCCGCCCGCGCGCGGCGGCGGCTTGCACCGCGCGGCGCATCAGCTCCGGGAAGCCGGTTTCCGGCTCCATCAGCACGGCCAGCCCCGCGGCGGTGGTGCCGCCGGGCGAGGTGACATTGATGCGCAGCTGTTCGGCCGTCTCCGGCGATTGGAAGGCGAGCTCGCCCGCGCCGCAGATGGTGGCGCGCGCCAGTTGCATGGCCATATCCGCCGGCAGCCCTTCGGCCTCGCCCGCTTTGGCCAACGCCTCGATCAGATGGAAGACATAGGCGGGACCAGAGCCAGAGACGGCGGTGACCGCATCGATCTGATCCTCGGATGCCAGCCGCACGACCTGTCCCACCGCCGACAGCAGCGCCTCGGCCAGATCGAGATCGGCGGCACTGGCGCGGGCATTGCCGATGATCGCGGTGATGCCACGGCCGACGGCGGCCGGGGTATTTGGCATGGCGCGGATAATCGGGGTCGCCGCCCCAAAGCTGTCTTCAAAACTAGCGATCGTGGTGCCGGCGGCAATCGACAGGAACAGCGTTTGCTTGCCGCCCAAAGCCGTGACCTGCGGCAGCGCCGCGCCCATCATCTGCGGCTTCACCGCCAGCAGCACGATGGCGGGCGCTGCGGGCAGATCGGTGTTGAGATGGACGCCGCTGCCCTGCAACCAGTCGCTTGGACGCGGTTCCAGCACCCAGACGGCGCTTGGCGGCACGCCCTCTTTCAGCCAGCCTTCCAGTAGGGCGGACCCCATCTTGCCGCAGCCGAGCAGCACAAGCCCCTGTTTCTTCACCCGATCCAGCATCGACGCCTCCTGATTTGGGCGCAGATTAGGCAGGTGGGCGAGGGGGGGCAATGGCTGTTCTGCGCCAAAGCGGCTGGTCGTCAGGCGCGGCCCCAGGCCTCGGCCATGGCGACACCCATCGCATCAATGGGGGTGCGGTCGCCCCAGCAGACCAGTTGGAAGGCCGGGTAGAAGCGTTCGCAATTGCTGACCGCCTCGGAAATCATGTGATTGAGCTGCTCTGGTCCTGCAATCGCGCCACCTGCCAGCGGCAGGCCATAGCGCCAGACCATCAGCTTTTGCTCGGTCCAGAAGGTGAAGGCACCCGACCAGACCTGGTCGTTGCAGCGGTTCAGCACGTCATAGAGGTCGACCAGGCGATGCTCCGGCGGCTCCATCTCGAAGGTGCAGATCAGGCGCAGCGTCTCGTCCTGCGGCGACCAGGCCAGCGTCAGCGCATAGCTGCGCCACAGGCCTTCGACCGCCATGGCGATCTGGTTGTCGGTGACGCGGTTGAATTCCCATTGTTGGTCAGCCGCCAGCGTTTCCACCAGATCGATGGGGTGGAGATCGTCTTCGATGAAGAAATCTTCAGCAAGCGACATAGCGTGGCCTCATCATACGGCAGCCTTGCGAGAATTATCCACAAGAAGCTGGGGGACGGGCAAGCTACAGCGGAGGCCCGGATGACCCATTACTAGATATGGTGCCGAATGGGGAAGCCTGTAAAGCGATTTCTGGGCAAATCTTCTGTTGATAACTGGCCTTTGCAGGCCGGTTGTAGCGCGACGGCGAAAACTGCAGAGTTTTACACCGAAAACTGCAGCAGAGCAGTTTTGCCCCGGAGTGCGTCTTGTAGCCGGGGAAAGGGGGCCGTGAAGGCGCCCTGAATCATTCGTTTAGTGCGTCTCGCTGGCGTAGGAGATAGACACTTAGCGCACTGGCTGTCGTCACTACCAACTCGGCTTCTTCGAATCGTGGTGCCCCTCCTTCAAGGATGTGACGCCCCTGCTCCGATGAGAAGCCCCAGAGCTTAGTAACAGCCTGGTCGAGTGGCGGGGGCAGGTTAAGGCGCTTGACTGCTTGCCCAAGCGTCTCATTCGTCCCGCTAACCTCGCGCATAACGCATTCCAGCGCTGCCATTGCATGCTGAATCGCGCCCGTCACGTCTGCAATGGGGCGGCGAGAAATGTCCTTTAGTGCCTCATGGATCTCGGTCGCGGCTGTTGGCGCACCGTGCTGCTGCATCACTTGAGTCGCATGACCGGTTGCTAACGCGAATGCCTCGGACCCGCGCGCCACCAAGCACCCCTGCTTCATCTCCCAGCCGACCCCGTGCTCACGGAAGAGCTGGTTCAGTTGCATTTCGAATCTGGCTTGGCTCGTGTATTTGCGCGTGCCGATTTCGCCATAGAGGTGCTCGGCAAAGTCGTACACTCGATACCAAGGTGCCTCATCGATTAGTATCGCTACCTCGCGCTCAACATTGCTGTCCGACCAGTTACTCGGATCTGGTCGCCGCAGCAGAACCTGACAAAGAATGTCACGCATCCGGTTTGGGCCCAGATCAGCGCCGTACCCTGCCATCATAATGCCGTCGCGGATCGGCGGCGGCGCGTCTTCCCGAACCGTGATTTCGGATTCGGGTGCACGGTAGCCGAAGCGATCAGAGAATGAGGATTCTGGAGTGTTCATTCGTCAGACATATCAGATTTGGCGACAAGATCACGGCCCGTATCTAACGGCCAGATCATCAGTCAACATTATATTGTTGTGTCTCATCTATGTCGGAACAGCGCATCAGCTTTGTCGTGAAGATTTTCCCTACGCCGTACGCCCTACACCATGACGCCTCGTCAGGGTGAGAGGCGTATGCGGGCAAGGTGCCCGCATACGCCGCTTAGCGGTTCATGGCGCTCTAGCTGGCCTTTAGACTGGCTCGCTAGGAAGGGGCCTATTTTTGAACAGCTGGTTTCGTGAGCAGGTGGACGGTTTCGCCCTTGTCGTTCTGGTATGAGCCCCGAGACTCAAAGCCCAGCTTAGGCAGCGCATGTTTGTAGAAACCGTCACGTTTTGTGGTGGCGAAAACGCCATCTTGGCCAGCGGGCAGTGACATTAGCTTCGCCATCAACCCTGACGACAATCGACCTCCACGGCAGGCCTCAGATATGGAAACATAGCCCAGTTCAGCCGGATACGTTTCGGGTGGAAGATCTATGCCCGTCTTGAATTGTAGTGTTTTCCGATATCCGGGCTCTGGGTCTTTCAGCGCTGCTACGCCGACGATCTCTGCTCCGTGACGTGCGATAGCGAATAAATGCGCATTCTTAACACGCTCTTGGATTTCTTTGGTGGTGCCCTTCACAGCACCACCCGCGAGTATGAGGGTTGCTACCGCAGCAACTTCATCTTCAAGGAGCTCTTTGCCACCCGTCACTGAGACGTCGTAAGGGATATCAGCTGCATACACTGTCTTTGAGTAGCTCATAGTTGGAGAAACGTTCATATCGTATCACCTTCTGAGTTAGCTTGCTGTAGCGGGCAATGATGTATTTTTTGCCTGGCGACGACCGATCTTCTTCGATCTGGTCTCAAAGCATGACAGGCCATACTTATTCGAGATTGGTCCGTGTCTGCTATCCGATGTAGTATCACATATCTTGAGGTGAGCGGTAGATGCTTCGCTTACTCAAATGAAGCCTCCACCTCCCGCACCACATCCAGCAGCGCAATCGCGGCCCATGCGTCATCGCCAAGGATCGCCACCAGCGCGGCCGGGCTTGCACGGCAGGTTTCCGGGGCTTCGGGATCCCCGATACGGATCACGGCCTGCGCGCGGGCGGCGGCGTCCATATCGGCGCCCCATGGCGGTTCGGTCAGGGGCGATGCGGCGATTGTCGGGAAATTCCAGCTCACCTGTGCCGAGGCCACGGCATAGCGGTTGCCGGCTGCATCCCGCCAGACCGGCGCGCCGTAGGTCTGGGCGTCGTCGGGGCCGAGGCCGAGGCAGGAGGCCAGCTGGTTGGCATCTGCAATCAGCGCCTCGGGGCAGGCAATCGTTGCGCGCAGGCTCATGGCAGGGTCACTCCGCATTTGGTGGCCATCCAGCGTTCCGCCATGGCCAGTTCGGTGGGGTTGAGGATGCGGTTGATCACCAGCAGCCCGTAAATCCGCCCGGCAAAGGGCTGTGATGTGCCATTGCGCATCCCGATGAACAGCGGCCAGTTGCCAAAGTTGATCGCGCCCGAGGACGTGACCGAACTGGTCCAAGCATTGCCATTACCCTTGGCGCGCGACATCGGCTCCGAGAGATCGGCCTGACAGGACAAGATGCGGGGCACCTCTGATCCGAGGGTGCCAAACAGCTGGTCGACGCTGGTGCCGCTACCCTTGGCGCGCCACAGGCCTACGGTATTGCCATTGGCCTGCGGCCAGATCAGCGCCATCGCCCCGGCATTGCTGCCGGAACTGGCCGAAGTTTCCAGCAGGATGGCATTGGCGGCACCCGCTGCAAGGCTGGCCGCTACAATTACCGTCACCTCGTCCGTGCCCCAGTTGATCGCCGGGGTCGAAAGACAGTCATCAATCCCATCCATGCCGAGATACCAAAGGTCAGGCTGGCCTATCTCGGTCACGTCATGCGGCCCGCGATTGTGCTGGAGGGCGGTCATGATCGTGCCCGGCTCAAATTGGAGAGCCTTTACCCGGTAGGTGACATCCACGACATCGCCGACCTGGACGATGATCTGCACCCGGCAGCGGACATAGGCAGCCGAGGCGTTGTTCACCGTCCGTGTCAGGGAGATCGGCGTATCGACGGAGGCCGCGACGTTTGGCGATGCGCTATCCACCAGATAGGTTTTGGCCGCGTCCATCTCCATGATCTGCAGGCGAATGCCGCGCCCGGCAGGCAGCGTGCCGGAAATCAGGCGGACCAACGCCGAGGCCGTGAAGACATCCCCAACCTTGGCCAGCGTGTCCGATCTGGTCGTGTCATAGCTGAGCAGCGTGAAAACGCCGGTCGCGGTGCCGGTGACGCGGATATCAGCATAGGGCACGCCGCCCTCATAGCCGGAGCCGACCTTGGCATAAGTCAGCCCGTTATAGGTCGGCGCGGTATTGAGCCAATAGGCCGGATCCCCGACTGCCTGCGCTCCATTGGCCATATTGCGCCGCCCGCTTTTGGGGTGCCGTCCAAGGGTCGGCCGCGCGGCTGAGAGGGTCTGCGAGGCGTCCACACTGCCCGCCACGCGCTTGATGCGCCCGACCGGCTGGCCGGGGCCGGTGACCGGATTGCCGCCTGCGGCGACCTGATCCATGAGATCGAGGCGGGATGCGTCAATCAGCAGGCCACGGTCGGCCGACAGGACCGCAAGCTCGGCAGGCCAGAGCCATAGCGGCTCCGCATCGCGGTAGATGGCCGAGACGGGCGTTGCGCCCAAGTGGATGCCAATCGCCATCCTCAGGCCTCCGTCACGACATAGATAGCGCCCGGCACCTTGGTCACCAGGGCATTGTAGGCGGCCCGCGTCATGGTCATGACCGGCGCGCCGCTGTTGAGCCAGGTGGTAGCCTGATCGACACCGACCGGCGCGATAGAGGGGCCGATGGTCAGCTCGCCAGAGGCGATCTGGACCAGATCGCTGCTGCTGTCGCGGGTCCAGATATTGTAATCGTATCTTGCCCCTTCGGTGAGGATCTGGATCGCGGCCGGGTGCAGGTCAAAACTGCCGGTGCCGGGGATCTCAATGATCGGCGCGGCGGCGGGATCGGCGGCGATGGTCAGGATCAGGGGTGAGGTATCCATGCCCGTCACTTTGATGCGGCGGCGCTCATCGCGGATCAGCGCGATCGGGGCGGTGATTGACGCCCCTGCGGTCGGGTCGAGTTCCGTTTCACGCATGGGGGCCTCAGCTGCTGGCCACGGCGCGGGCTTTGGCCCGTGCGGCGGCAATATCATCAGGGATCGGGGTGCCGGTCTCGGCCTGACGGGTCACATACCAGTCGGTCTCAGTGAGATAGGCGCGGGCTTGCGCGATGGCGGGGGCGCGGGCCTCTGCCTCGACCTCGGCCGGGCTGCGCGGGTCGACCCAAGCGCGGGCCGCGAAATCAAACTCTGCCCAATCGCCCGGTGACGGCGGCAGTTCGGTGATCTGGTCATCCAGGGTGTAATGGGTGTCGTCGCTGGCCTCGCCTTCCAGCACCGCCTCGCCGAGATTGGGTTGCAGGTCGATGTCGGTTTCCGAACAGGTGCCCGCGCGCAGGATCTGGCCGGTCTCGGGCTGATAGACGACGAACGGCACCCGGCGCGGGGGCGCGGGCGGATCGGGGGGCAGAACCTCGCCGCTGACTGCCTCGGCCGAGGCGCCAGGATCCGTCGGGGTATCGGTTGCGTGGTCGCGCATCACAGATCCTCCCAGCGGGTCCAGCGGTCGCCGGTCCACAGATAGCTGCCAGTCTGATCGCCGCGCGCGGGGCCACCACTTTCGGGTGTGACCAATGCGCGCGGCGGCTCGATCCTGACGGAGATCGAGGCGGGGCGATAATCGCGGCCGGGGGCTGTGGCTGGGCCAGCGATCCGGGCGGAACCGCAGGCGGCAAGCAGCACGGCGAGGGCGAGAAAGGGCAAAGTGCGGATCATGAGATCACCTTTTGAAGACGTTGACTTCGAGACGGCGATAGCGGAGGCGGAACTGGTTGCCGCCCCCCACGGTGACCTCGTCGGAGGTCGCGGTAACGCTGATGTCGTGGGGGCCACTGGCGGGGAGCATCACGCGGCGGGTGACGGAAATCGGGATCTGCACCTCGACACCGGCAGCGACATTGGCCTGGACATAAAACTCTGCGACCTGCGTGCTGCCGAGAAAGAAGGTGACGGTGCCTGACGCCAGACCGGCAGTGGTGCGGCGCAGGCCGACCTGAGCGCTAAACGTGAACCAGGCGGGGCAGCCGTTGACCGTGCTGTCATTTATGGTGAGCAACGCCAGGCTACCGCCCGAGGATCCGAGGAAGCTGACCCACCCTGCGGTATAGGTGTTCCAATCGGCGCTGACCGCCTGCGCACCGATCTTGGCGGTCGTCATAGACAAATCGACGATATGGGCGGTGTTGATGATCGCTGCGCCGACCTGCAGACCCTGGGTGATGACCAGCTCGGACGCCATGTGACGGGCTTTCAATCCGCCGTCGACGATCAGGTCGCCATCATTGCGGCGGCGCATCGAAGGATTTTCGATATAGCCCGTGCCAGAGGCACCCGCATCACCGCTGCGCCCGAAACCGACTTCGCAATAGGCGACGCCTGCCGGGACCGTCCAGGTCAGCGACTGCTGGGTGTAGACCGTATTGGTCAGGATGGCGATGCCCCCCACCGCCGCCCCGAGATAGGTGCCTGCGCGATCATACATCCAGACCACGATGCGGGTGCGGAACGAGGGCGTCGTGCCCGAGGCGCGGAAATCGGCGGCCAGGAAATATTCCTCGCCAGGCCGGACAGGCAAGCGGTTGCCAGCGCCCATGAAATACCGCGCAAGGCTTTCGCCTGTCGTGATCGGAGGGGCATTGTTGCAGAAGTCCGGCTGCGGCTAGACGCGCCCCTTTCCCCGTTGGGTTCAGGCCACGCGTTCGATCTCGGCAGTGCCGAGTGCATTGA
>NZ_WCHR01000013.1 GCF_008973825.1 Gemmobacter serpentinus
CGCGTCATGGTTCCGGCGTTTCCGCATTCCTGATCTCCTCGTCCTTGGAGACCAGCAAACGTCAGATCGTAGCTTCCGTCACTGTCCGATTTCCGGGGAGTAGCTCACTGGGTGAGAAACAACAGATAGACTGCCCTGCGGCATGAATTGCGGTGCGACGGTCATTCATTTCCCAAGCCTCGAACCGGCCATTTGAGGGACGAAACGGCAAAAATCAGCTGCAAGGGAATGTACGCCATGCCACGACAGGAAGCTCAACTATCGATTGCGGAATATTGATCAGGGCGAAAGCCTTTCTGCAGACCGGCCCTGATCGACGCGATCACACCGGCGGCACTTTGGGGTGCCTGCACCAGACCGATGGCTTCTCCGACGAAGGGGGCGACAACGGAAGGATCCGCCTCGGCGACGGCGGCCTGCCAGCGTTTTTCCTGCTCTGGCAGGTCATGGAGCAGCCCCGCTTCATCACCATGCCAGCGCTCGACGAAAGAACTGCGCAGCACCCGCCCGGAATAGCGCCCGGGCCAGTCGATCCGCCGGACCGTATCGACGACGCGTGTGCGGATGGTGTCATCCCCGCCATGGGCCAGCGTCAGCGCAACCAGCCGTTCGTCGACAAGTGCCTCCTGCGCGGCCCAGAACCTTGTGCCGATCACCGCCCCATCGGCGCCGAGGGCAAGTGCAGCAAGAACGCCCCGCGCATCGGCGATACCGCCCGCCGCACAGATAAGCGTGGCGCTGCCTCGCCGTGCAATCTCATCCGCCACCTCGGGCACGAAGGCCATGGTGCCTCGGCTCTGCCCATGGCCGCCGGCATCGCCGCCCTGCGCCACAACGACATCAACACCCAGATTCAGCGCGTGGCAGGCATCGCGAAAGGTCTGGACCTGGCAGATGACCGGAACGCCTGCCGCGCGGACCTTGTCCAGCCACGGCGCCGGATCGGCAAAGGACAGGAAGAGCGCCCTTGGCTTTCGCGCCAGCACCTGATCCAGCAGCCAGGGCCGCTCCTGCAGGGCGAAAGAGATGAAGCCGCAGCCGACCGGCACATCGCCCGCGATATCGAATTGCGTCTCGATCCAGCCGGCATCGCCATAGCCGCCGCCGATCAGCCCAAGCCCGCCGGCCCGCGACACGGCTGCGGCCAACGCACCGCCGGCGACAAAGGCCATGGGGGCCTGTATCACCGGCAGCGACAGGCCGAAGAAATCCGTCAGCCGGGTTCTCATTGCCGCGCCCGATACTGTGGAACCGGCAGTCCGCCGATCCCCCAATCCTCAAGCGCGACTTCGTCGATCACGACGAAAGTGGTGGCGGGGTTCTTGCCAAGCACGGCCTGAAGAAGCTCTGTGACTCCCGCGATCAGCCGGGCCTTTTCCTCGGCAGAGGCACCATTGCCCTCGGGGCCGCCTTCGCGGGTGATCTTGATATTCACATAGGGCATGGCTCAGTCCTTCCTCGGGATATAGGTGAAAACCTTGGTGACGATGCGCCATTCGCCCTCATGTGGCACCAGGGTCAGGAAATCGAGATAGTCGCGGCCCATCATGCTCATCCGGGCGGTGACGCGGGCGATGCGGTCGCTGCCGAAAGCGATCTCGAGCACCGCCTCATCCCTCGGATCCCCCCGATTAACGGGCGGCTCGCGGGCATCGATGCGGGCCATATAGGTTTTGAGGTCGAGGTAAAGCGGGTCGCCCTCCGTGGCGCAGACATAGGCAAGCTGCGGGTGAAAAACCCCGCGCAATATGACGCTGTCGGCCCGGTGCAGGCCTTCGAAGTAGCTTTGCATCAGCGCGGTGACTGCGGCGTGATCGGCGGGCGTCATTGGATCAACCCCTCGGCTTTCATGGCCTTTTGCGCTGCGGGCCGCGCCGCCACCCGCGCGACATGGGCGGCCAGCGCGGGCCAGCGCGCCAGATCAATGCCGGTGAAATTCGCCCAGTTCGCCACCGCGAACAGATAGGCATCGGCGACCGAAAAGCGCCCTGCTACCAGCCAGTCGCGGCCATCCGCCAGCATGGCCTCAGCCCGGTCAAACTTTGCTGCCACCTGGGTGCGAGCGCGAGCGCGATCCTCATCCGTTGCGCTGGCGCGGAAAAGCGGGCCGAAAGCCTTGTGCAGCTCGGACGAAATCCAGTTCAGCGCTTCTTGCAAGCGGGCGCGATCAAGACTTCCGGCCTCTGGCGCAAGGCCTGCGCCCGGATGCCGGTCTGCGATCCATTGCAGCACGGCGGCACCTTCAGTCAGCACCTCGCCACCTGCAAGTTGCAGCGCGGGCACATAGCCATTGGGGTTGATCGCCCGGAAATCGGTGCCAGTTTCGGTGCGGCCCGCATCGGTATCGACGGCCTCAGTGGCGAAATCGGCACCTGCTTCATAAAGCGTGATATGGCTGGCCAGCGAACAGGCGCCGGGTTTGTAGTAGAGCTTCACTGTCTGGACTCCTTGATGCGTGCTGCCTTTCGCTAGCCCGAATCCCGATCTGATGATAATATCGGGTTTTCATCCAAACGATCTGATTTTTGGATCATTATGAAACACGACCAGCTCCTCGCCCTTGAGGCCATCGTTACCACCGGCACCTTTCGCGGCGCGGCCGAGCGGCTGAACAAATCGCAAAGCGCGATCAGCCACACGATCCGCCAGCTGGAGGATGAGCTGGAGTTGACGCTGTTCTCACGCGACAGCTACCGCCCGCAGCTGACCGCCGAAGGCCGCGTTTTCTACCGTGAGGCCAGCCGGGTTCTGGCGCAGATGCGCGATCTTGGGGCCACCGCCGCGCGGCTTCGGGCACGCGAAGAGCCGGAACTGCGCCTCGCCATTGCTGCGACCTTGCCGCTGGAGCTTCTGCTGCCTGTGCTGGCGGTGATCGGCCAGGACTTTCCCGCAACGCATCTGCGCCTCTCGACCGAGATGATGGGCGGCCCGCTCGCCCGGCTCATGCAGGGGCGTGCCGATATGGCCATCGCGACGCTTGATGGCGTGCCGGTCGATGAGGTCGAGACCCGCCGCCTCACCGAGGTCATCATCCGCCCGGTGGCCTGCCGCCAGATGGCTGCGGCACTGGGGTCGGAGGTGCTGCCGATTTCCCGAATGCAGGTAATCCCGCAGATCATCGTTGCCGGAACCAACGGGCCCGAGGACAGCCAGAGCCGCGATCTTCTGCCCGGCGGCAGGAAATGGACGGTGTCGGATTTCCACGCCAAGCGGCAGGTCATTCTGGCGGGCCAGGGCTGGGGCGGAATGCCAGAGCATCTTATCCGTGCCGATCTCGCGTCAGGCACCCTTGTTGCACTGGCGGTTGAGGGCTTCCCACCGCGCCGATCGGAGATTTTCGCGATCCGCCGCAGGGACCAGGCCCCCGGGCCGGTTGCGACGGCGCTCTGGGCGCGCATCAATGAAGATATGACCTGATGGGAGAGTCACCTGTCGCTCGCGGTGCCTGAATCAACTTCAGTGCACCGTTAGAGCAGGTCAAAAATGGATTTCCAGGATAACTCTGCGGGTCCGCCAACGGCGCGCTTAGGAAAGTGGAACCATGTTCATAAACGTTGATTGGGCGGAAACCGGCCTGACGGCGGTGCAACATCGCAAAGGCGGAGAGCCTGGAAATTCGGTCGTTCGCTCACGGAGCAGCGATCATACCCATCCGCAAGAACGGGCGACGATGGTGGGACGATTGCCCCGTCGCCAAGGCAGGCAACGAGATCCTCAAGGCCACACAACTCCTGGGTCGGTTAGGTTGGAAGCGATGGTCCGGATCTCACGTCCGAAGCCGGATCGAGGCCAAGATGAGGTGCCTCAGTTCGTTCGGGGAACGCATTGCATCTGCATCACGCGACCCGGACCGCCAGACAGCCGAAGTCCAGATCCGCATGGCAATCATGAACCGTTTCAAAGCGCCCAGAGCTGCCGAGATAGAACGAGTAGCCCGAAGCCAACGGGGAAAGAGGAGCGTCCGGCCACCGCCTGACTTCTGCAAAAATGCCTATCAGATGCCCTGAAGCGCCGGAATAAATGACACGCAGTCACTTTGCAGTCGGCGGGTACAATGGTAGGTAAGCGCCACCGCCAAAAATTATCAAGTAATTTCATTGGTAATTGGTGGAGCCAGGGAGGATCGAACTCCCGACCTCTTGAATGCCATTCAAGCGCTCTCCCATCTGAGCTATGACCCCACCGGGTGCCGCATCATCCTCATGGGTCTGACGCTGCGGTGAGCGGTTCCTAGAGCATCCCCTAAGGAAGGGCAAGAGCGTTTTTGCCGGATCTTCACCGATGATGGCCGGGCGCTGATCCTCCGGGCGAAGCGCGGCACCTGCAGGGAAAGGTCACCGCTTTTGCGCAGACGTCGATCTTGGCTCAGGGCGGCAAGGGTTGCGACCGAGAAGGCTCGCCATGGCCGGCAATCTTGCAGGCATTATCTGCCGGTCAAATGGGCACACCCTCATCGGTCCGAGGTCGGTCAATCACGCACCGCCCCCGCCAATGCTGCCCGCGGTTCAGATGGCCCCGGTTTTGCCCAGAACAGGCTGCGCGCCGCCATCGCCGCGAATGCGGGGGTATCGGCTGCGGATCCGGCGGAACTCGCGCATCAGGGGCACCCGCTGCGGGCGGAAACTTTCGCCGCAAGGCACCATCTCGGCGATGCGGTTCACGTGGAACAGCCGGAAATCCATCCTTGTGCGGCAATGCGCCAGCAGCATCAGGCTGCGATCGGAATAGGACAGGCCAAGCGGCCAGATCCGGCGAACCGTGCGTTGCCCGGCAAGGTCGGTATAGCGGATCTCCAGCGCCTCTTCATCCCAGCAGGCGCGGCGCAGGGCGGCCAGATCGATCACCGGCGGATCGCGCTCGGGCGCTGAGGCAAAACTGTGCATGATGGCGTGCAGCGCCTGGCGCGGCTGATCGCCCGGCAGGGTGGCGATGATGCGAGCCATGGCCTCGCGCGCGGCGGATGACATTTCGGCGTCGCCGATCCGGTCGAGCGACTGCACCGCCAGCAACAGCGCCTCGATCTCCAGCCGGGAAAAACTTTGCGGCGGCAGCGCAGGATCCTCGGTCAGCACATAGCCAACCCCCGCCTCGCCATCGATCAGCGCGCCGCCCGCGCGCAGCGTGGCAATATCGCGGTAAAGCTGGCGCGGCGAGACCGCGGTTTCCTCGGCCAGCCGTGCCGCTGTGACCGGAGGCGGCAGGCGGCGCAATACATCCATCAGCCGCATCAGGCGATCGGTCCGGGCCATCCTGTCACCTTCTGTCAGCAGGGAGCGCTTAGATCAGTGGCGGCAAACAATCACGGAGTCAAACATGCTGACCTTCTACCATGCGCCCAACAGCCGCTCGACCAGCGTGAAACAGCTGATTCTGGAGCTGGGCATCAGCGACCAGATCAAGACGGTCGAGGTCGATATCCCGCGTCAGGACGGAACCGGCGCGCGCGATGCGGCCAATCCGCATCCCGAAGGCAAGGTGCCTTACCTGACGGATGGAGAAGACACGATCCGAGAACGCGCGGCAATCGTGCTGTATCTGACCGACCGCTTTCCGCAGGCCGGACTTGGGCCGGTGGTCGGCGATCCGAAACGCGGCAGATATCTGTCCTGGCTGGCCTGGTATCAGGGCGTATTCGAGCCGGTGGTGATCCTTGATTGGGCCAAGGTAAAGCACCCGGCGGTCTTTGCCTCCTTGCGCGACTATGACACCGCCCTTGCCCGGCTGGACGAGGTTCTGTCGCAGCAGCCCTATCTGCTGGGGCAGGATTACAGCGCGGCAGATCTGTTCTGCGCCTCGCCCTTCGCGTGGTTCGGCGATGCGCTGCCCGCAACGCCCGCCATCAAGGCATGGGTCGCGCGCTGCATGGATCGCGATTCGGTGCGGATGACCGGCGAACGCTGATGCACCCTGCCCCGCCTTCTGCCAGTCGGGGGCGGGGCACAGGCATCCCGGCCGCAGATGGCCCGTCTATGGGTGCTCCGGGTCTCCGCAATCGCGCCGTCACAATTGCGTGACACGCGCCGGATGCGCAACGCCCACCTGTTCGTCTGTCGCAAAGCGCCCCTATAGTCTAGGCGACAGTCCAGCAAGGAGCCAGACGATGAAAGCCATTTCCCGCATCACCAGCGCGGCGATCTTTGCCGCCCTGACCGCCAGTGCCGTCTTCGCCGCAGGCGAGGCTGCAGATCCGACGGTGCAGGCCCGTATGGCGCTGATGAAAACCATTGGCGGTGCAACCAAGACGCTGGGCGATATGGCCAGCGGCAAGGCCCCGTTTGATGCCGCGGGCGCCGAGGCCGCAAAGGCCGCCCTCATCGCCGCCGCCGCCGAGATCCCGGCAAAGTTTGAAGCTGCCGCGACCGACCCCGCCTCGGAGGCAAAGCCCGAGATCTGGACCAATTGGGAGGATTTCGCGGCCAAGGGCGCGGCCCTGCACACCGCTGCAGAGGCGGTGGATGCCACCAGCGCGGATGGCATCAAGGCGGGCATGGCGGCCATCGGCGGCAGCTGCAAAGCCTGCCACAGCAATTATCGCATGTGATCTGGCACGCGCAAAAGACAAAAGGGGCGACCGATTGGCCGCCCCTTTTGACTATTCGCATGGCGTGATCTTAGCCACAACTCACACGCAGGATGGTGCCGCTGCGGCTGACCTCGATATTCAGGCGATCAGCGTTGTAATCCATCGTGATCGGCTGGCCTTCCTCATAGACCCGCAGCTCATGCGCGAAGCGCTGACCCGAGATGCTGGCCCGGCTTTTGCCAACCAGACCCTGCAATCCCTCGGCACCACAGCTGCCGCCAGCCGGCGCCACGGGGGCCGGCCCGGACGGTGGGTTGACCGGCGCGCCGCCCCCAGCCGGAACGCAGCCCGCCAATGCCCCCAGCAGCATCAGTGCCGCCGCCGATCTGACCCCTGTCATCTTATCCACAATAGACCCCATCGATCCGCCCCTTCCGGTTGACCGTGACATTCAGTCTCAACGCGTCATAATCCTGCTGCATCACGCTGCCCGGATGCAGGATCCGGTGGCCGGCGGGCAGGTCCGCCTTGTGCGCCGCAGATTCGGGACGGCCCAGAAGATCCGGGCGCCAGTTTTCCGCCGCGCAGCGTTCCACAAACAACATGGGCGACGCGGTGCCCCGCGTCACCTCCGCCTCGGCGGCTCCGGGTGCGCCACGCCCAAGACATCCTGCCAAAATCGTTGCGATGCCAAAAACCATCGCCAGCCTTTTCAAATGCACATTCACCATTCCTGACACTTGCCTGTCTCCTTGCCCGCCAAAGCGGGGTCTCAGCCGCAATAAAACGCCTTGATCGCCCCGGCCTTGCTCAGCACCACATTCAACCGCCCCGGTTTATGATCTTCGGTGATCGCATCGCCGGGGCGGATCAAGCGCACGATCTGAGGCAGGTATTGTTCGTCCAAGGTGGAAACGTCCTGGCCAACCCAACCCGACAGCCGCGCCGCCCCACAAGAGCGCGCGACATCCGTTTCCCCATTGGCAGGAGATTGCGCCTGACATGCCGTCAGCGCAGTGCAGATCGCCACGAGAACCCAATACTGGCCCCGCATCCCCAAACCCCATTCCCTACCGAAAACCAGTGTGAATCATCACGCGCCGCCCCGCAAGGCAGCGCATTGAATTCCCGGCGGAAATCGGCCCGTTCAGGGCTGACGGGCGGCCTTAGCCACAGCTGATGCGGATGATCCGGCCGGTCGCATCGGTATGGAAGTTGATCCGGAACGAGTCATACAACTCCTGATCGACGATGGTCGTCATCGTCACCATGCGCACAGGGCGGGTGATGCCGGAGGCGCGCACCTCATTCTCGGTCTGGCCCAGCAGATTCTGGTAATCTGCGGCATGACAGGTGTCGGGCTCGCGGTCATTCAGACCCGGCGTGGTATCGACAGGCAGCCCCGTCACCGGATCATAGCCCGGAATCACCGGGTTGACCGGCACATGCTCTGCCTCGGGGCTTGGGCCGCAAGCCGCCAGAAACAGCGCCAGAACAAGTGCCGAGGATTTCGCAAGTGAAGTCATAAGTGCCGTTTCCCGCGTTGCTTTCCCTGCCTCTTTCGCACACCTTGCACAAAATTGACAGAGGGAGGACCCCATGCGCACACGCGCCGCCGTCGCCGTTGCCCCCGGTAAACCGCTTGAGATCATGGAAGTGAACCTTGAGGCCCCGAAATGGGGCGAGGTTCTGGTGGAGATCAAGGCCACCGGCATCTGCCATACCGATGAATTCACCCTGTCGGGCGCAGATCCCGAAGGGCTGTTCCCGGCGATTCTCGGCCATGAGGGCGCGGGCGTGGTGATCGAGGTCGGCCCGGGCGTGACCACGCTGAAACCCGGCGATCACGTCATTCCGCTTTACACGCCGGAATGCCGTCAATGCCCGTCCTGCCTCAGCCAGAAGACCAATCTCTGCACCGCGATCCGCGCGACGCAAGGCCAAGGCCTGCTGCCCGATGGCACCACCCGTTTCTCTATGCTGGATGGCACGCCGATCCATCACTATATGGGCTGCTCCACCTTCGCGCAGCACACCGTGGTGCCCGAAATCGCGCTGGCCAAGATCCGTGAGGACGCGCCGTTCGACAAGGTCTGCTATATCGGCTGCGGCGTGACCACCGGCATCGGCGCGGTGCTGAACACCGCCAAGGTCGAGATCGGCGCCAAGGCCGTGGTCTTCGGTCTGGGCGGCATCGGGCTGAACGTGATCCAGGGCCTGAAAATGGCCGGGGCCGATATGATCATCGGGGTCGACCTGAACAACGACAAGAAGGAATGGGGCGAGAAATTCGGCATGACCCATTTCATCAACCCCAAAGAGATCGAAGGGTCGGTGGTGCAGGCCATCGTGAACCTGACCAAGACCGAGGCCGACCAGATCGGCGGGGCAGATTACAGTTTCGACTGCACCGGCAATGTGAAGGTGATGCGCGACGCGCTGGAATGCACCCATCGCGGTTGGGGCCAGTCGATCATCATCGGCGTCGCGCCAGCTGGCGCCGAGATCCAGACCCGCCCCTTCCAGCTGGTCACCGGCCGGGTCTGGAAGGGCACCGCCTTTGGCGGCGCGCGCGGTCGCACCGATGTGCCGAAGATCGTCGACTGGTATATGGATGGCAAGGTCGAGATCGACAGCATGATCACCCATATCCTGCCGCTGGAACGCATCAATGAAGGGTTTGATCTGATGCATGAAGGCAAGTCGATCCGCGCCGTGGTGGTGTATTGATCCAAAGTCGCGGGGGCTGTCTGCCCCCGCACCCCCGAGGATATTTGCGAACAGATGATAGGGTGGAGGCCGCTCGCATCGTTTCTCAAATATCCTCGGGTCGGGCGCGCGTCACATGCGCGCCCCTTTGGCAAGCCGCAATGCAGGCCGAGAGGGGGGCGCGCGCCCCCTTCTCTTTTGACGGAAAGGTTTGACGATGGCGTCAACACAGGGGCTGAAGTTGCTGGAGGCGCAGGGTATCGCGGTGACGCTGCATCCCTATGACTATGATCCGGGTGCCGAGGCGGTCGGGATGCAGGCCGCAGCCGCCCTTGGCATCGACCCCGCCCTGATGCTGAAAACCCTGATGGTCGAGGTCGATGGCAAACCCGCCTGCTGCGTGATCCCGGCCGACCGGCACTTGTCGATGAAGCGGGTGGCCAGTGCCTTTGGCGGCAAGGCTGCGGCGATGATGCCACCCGCCAAGGCGGAAAAGCTGACCGGCTACCGCGTCGGTGGCATCTCGCCTTTCGGGCAGAAACGTCTTGTCCCGACCGCGCTGGAGGAAGTGTCCTGCGGCGCGTCCAAGGTCTGGATCAATGCCGGTCAGCGCGGGCTTTTGCTGGGCATCGCACCAGAAGACGCGCTGCGCGTGCTGTCGGCTCGGGCGCTGCCGTTGATTGCCTAGACCTGATCCTTCTGCCATTCCGGCAGGGGGAACAGCCGGTCATAGCCCCAGTTGAAGACGAAGGCATAGACCATATAGAACAGCGCAAAGCCGATATCGAGCAGCAGCGCCTGCCAGATGCTGATCTGCAGCACATAGGCAATCAGCGGAAGCAGCACAGATAGCAGCCCAATCTCGAACAGCACCGCATGGACAACCCGCGCGGTCCAGCCCTTTTCGGTGCCGCCATGCAGGCGCTGTTTGGCCATATCGAACAACCAGTTGTAGATCCCCACCCACAGCATTGCGACCAGCGCGCTGCCCACCGTCACGATGCCCAGTTGCGCAACCGGATGATGCAGCAGGAGCATGGCCAGCGGCGTGATGATCATGAGGCCGAGAATTTCGAAGGCAAGCGCGTGGCGCAGCCGATCCTTGAAGCTTCGCATCGGGAATGTTCCGCGAAGGGGCGGGCCGTCCCGCGTTGGTCTTCAGGTCGAGGTCGTCCTCTGCCCCTTATATAGATCCGGCGGGTTACCCTGCCAAGGCCGGGGGGCAACCACGGCCCAAGTGTTGCCCTTCGGCATCCAGCCCGGGTCAGCCCCGCCGCGCCGCCTTGCGTTCGCGCGACGAGATATACAGCGCGCAGCCGATCAGCACGCCCACGCCGACAAAGGTCCAGAGATCGGGAAAATCACCAAAGAACCACCAACCCAGGATCACCGCCATGATCATCTCGCTATAAGCCAGCGGTGCCAGCAGGCTGGCTTCGGCATGGTCATAGGCCTTGACGATCAGCCCATGCCCCAGGGTGGAGATCAGCCCGAGCGCCAGAAACAGCAGCCATTCCCCCGGCGTCGGCCATTGCCATACCGTCCAGACCATGGCGGAGGTGAACACAGCCCCCAGCAACGAGGTGCGGAAGGTGGTGACCATCGCCGGATCGCGCCCGGCAATCCGCCGCGTCATCAGGAAATAAAGCGCCAGAGAACAGCCCGCGCCAAGGGCCAGAAGCGTGCCGGGGTTGAAGGCCTGCAGACCGGGGCGGATGATGATGAGCGTGCCGATAAAGCCGAGCCCGACCGCGATCCAGCGCCGCGGCCCCACCCTTTCGCGCAGGATCAGGGGCGACAGCGCGGTCACGATCAAGGGCTGCACGAAGAACACGGCAAGGGCATCGGCAATCGGCAGAAAGCGCAGCGCCGCAAAGAAAAAGAATGTGGCCATGATCAGCAACACCGCCCGCAACGCGTGCATCGACGCGCGCGCGGGCCAAAGGCCGCCTGGCCCCGCCGCCTTCACCGCCAGTGGTGCCGTCATCGCGGCCCCCATCACCATGCGCGCCCAGACGATCTGCAACACCGGCACGCCCATCTCGCCTAGCGCCTTGGCGGTGACATCCAGGAAAGGCAGCACCGCCATCGCGCCAAGCATGAGCATCACGCCCTTGAGACTGCTGTCCGTCATCCCCACCTGCCCCCATCGCGCCTGTCGCGCGTCACGCCGGATATGCCCGGACCGCGCCGCTCGCTCGCGTCCGTTACCGACATTTCCGCTGCGAAACCGGGGGATACGGCTAGGCAAGGCCTGTTGAAGCTGACACGATAGCGCCAAGCAAACACCAAGAGGCCGTCATGCCCGATCCCCGCCTGCCACAATCCCGCACCCCGCGCCTTTGCGTCCTGATCGACGCCGACAATGTGCCCTCGGGCTATGCCGAGGCGATTTTCGAGGAAATCGCCAGTCTGGGTGAGGCCTCTGTGCGCCGCATCTATGGCGACTGGTCGGCGCAGCGTCTGGGGGGATGGGCCAAGAAGGTGGCATCCCTTGGCATGGTGGCGGATCAGCAGTTTTCCAATACCAAGGGCAAGAATGCCTCCGACATCGGGTTGGTGATCGCGGCGATGGATTTTCTGCATTCCGGGCTGTTTGACGCCTTTGTTCTGGTCAGCTCCGACAGCGATTTCACCCGGCTTGCGGCGCGCATCCGCGAGCAGGGCCTGGATGTCTATGGCATTGGCGAGAAGAAGACGCCTGAGGCGTTCCGTATGGCCTGCAAGCGTTTCATCTATGTCGAGAACCTTGGCTCCGATGAGGGTGACGAGGCGACACTGCCAGATCCGCGCCCGGAAGGGACCCGGGCCGAGACCGGCGGCCATAGCGTATCCGAGCCGAAGCCCGCATCGCGGCGCGAGAAAGAGCCACCGCAAAAGGCTATTCCGCTGATCGCCGCCGCCATGCGTGCCATTGATCCCGATGGCGAGTGGTATTCGCTGGGCCAGATCGGCCAGTATATCACTCAGGCCAATCCCGATTTCGACACCCGCACCTATGGCAGCACCAAACTGTCGGACCTGATGCGCAAGCTGACCAGCCGCTTCGAGGTGACGCAGGGCCCGGGCGGGCAATTGCTGACGCGCGATTTATCTTAAGGTTCCACAGTCTCGCCATGATCACCGGGCAACCTTGCAGCGCATTGCCGATGACCGAGTTGCCCCGTGAACGCCTTTTCAAGCCCGCGCAATCCGCCCGCCCTCGCCCTGCTGGTCGATGGCGATAACCTGAGCTCCAATCTTGCCGCCAAGGTGCTGGACAGTTGCCAGCCCTATGGCACGCCAATGATCCGTCGGGTTTACGGCGATGCGGCCAAGCTGCCGGGATGGTCTGGCGTGCCGGGCTTCCGGCTTGTTCATTCCGGGCGCGGCAAGAATGCGACCGATATGCTGATCTGTATCGAGGCCATGGCACTTTTGCATTCAGGACATGCACAGGCCTTCGCCATTGCCTCGTCGGACGGTGATTTCAGCCATCTGGCAACCCATCTGCGCGAGAGGGGTATTCCCGTCATCGGCATTGGCGAGGCAAAAGCGCCCGCGCATTGGCTGAAGTCCTGCAACCATTTCCACCAGATCGCCCCAACCCCGGCCCCCGCCAAAACGGTCGCGACACCGCCGGCAGCCAAGCCCAAGGTCACGGCACAACCTCAGGCACAAGACCTGCTTGACCGGATCGCCGATCTGCTGCGCGAAGCCGCACCGGATGCGCTGCCCCTGAGCCGCCTGGGTCACGCGCTTCCGGGGTTGCTGGCCCAAAGCGGCCATGCCAGCTGGAGCAAGTTCCTGCGCGCCCATCCGACCCGGTTTGACCTCGATCTGTCCTGCCCCGGCGGGCAGGTCCGGCTGATCCGGGGTTGAAATCCTGCCAGAACCCCCATACATTAGAATAATTCTAAATCATGGAATCCCATGTTCAGCACCCCGCTTTTCCATCGCCGCCGCTTCGCAGATCTGTCGGAGCAGGAGATCCTCGCCCTTGCGATTTCCGCTGAGGAGGATGACGCGCGCATCTATCGCAGCTTCGCACAGCGATTGCGGCCCGATTATCCCGCGACCGCGACGATGCTGGAAAGCATGGCAGCGGAAGAAGACTTGCACCGCCAGCGCCTGATCGACCTGTTCACCGCACGGTTCGGGACGACCATTCCCCTGATCCGGCGTGAATATGTGGCAGGTGCACAGGTGCGGCGGCCAATCTGGTTGCAGCCCGAACTGGGTCTGGATGCGATCCGGGCCGAGGCGGCGGCGATGGAGAAGGCGGCCGAGGATTTCTACCTGCGCGCCGCGCGTCAAAGCAGTGATGCCGCCACCCGCAAACTGCTCGGGGATCTGGCCGCAGCCGAAGCAGGCCACGAGCAACTGGCCGAGGGGCTGGAGGCCGCGCATCTGTCCGACAGCGCCCGCAATGCCGAAGATCTGACAGCCAAGCGCCAGTTCATCCTGACTTGGGTGCAGCCGGGGCTTGCCGGGCTGATGGATGGCTCCGTCTCCACCCTCGCGCCGATCTTTGCCACCGCATTTGCCACCCATGACAGCTGGACCACCTTCCTTGTCGGCCTGGCCGCCAGCGTGGGGGCCGGGATATCGATGGGCTTTACCGAGGCCGCGCATGATGATGGCGTGATCTCGGGCCGTGGCAGCCCGTGGAAGCGCGGGCTTGCCTCGGGCGTGATGACGACGCTGGGCGGGCTGGGACACGCCCTGCCCTATCTGATCGCGGATTTCTGGACCGCGACCAGCATCGCCATTGCTGTGGTCTTCATCGAGCTTTGGGCCATCGTCTGGATCCAGAACCGGTATATGGAGACCCCCTTCCTGCGGGCGACATTGCAAGTGGTGTTGGGCGGGGCGCTGGTCTTTGCCGCAGGGGCGCTGATCGGCGGCGGCTGAACCGGGCCATTCAGGCTTGCAGCACCTCCGGGGCATTGGTAAGGGATATATACCAATTCCAGATCTATCCCAAAGGGGGAGTCGCCGTATGCCCGTCATCACCAGCATCGAGGATCTGAAGCGCCTGCACCAGCGCCGGACGCCGCGGATGTTTTATGATTATGCGGAATCCGGCAGCTATACCGAGCAGACCTTCTCCGAGAATGTCAGCGATTTCAGCAAGATCCGTCTGCGCCAGAAGGTGGCGGTGGATATGTCGGACCGCTATACCGGCGGCACGATGCTGGGCGAAAACGTGACGATGCCGGTGGCGCTTGCGCCGGTCGGCTTTACCGGGATGCAATCTGCCGATGGCGAGATCAAGGCCGCCCGCGCCGCCGAAGCCTTTGGTGTGCCATTCACGCTGTCCACCATGTCGATCTGCTCGATCGAGGATGTGGCGGCGCATACGACCAAACCCTTCTGGTTCCAGCTTTATGTGATGCGTGACGAGGAATTCGTCGACAATATCATCGAACGTGCCAAGCGTGCCGGGTGCTCGGCCCTGGTGCTGACACTGGACCTTCAGATTCTTGGCCAACGCCACAAGGATCTGAAAAACGGTCTCAGCGCGCCGCCGCGCCTGACCATCCCGAACATCATCAACATGGCAACCAAGCCGCAATGGTGCATGGGGATGCTGGGCACCAAGCGCCGCAGCTTCGGCAATATCGTGGGGCACGCCAAAGGCGTGGGCGATCTGTCCTCGCTGACAAGTTGGACCAACGAGCAGTTCGACCCCAAGCTGGATTGGGACAAGATCGCCCGCATCCGCGAAAAATGGGGCGGCAAGCTGGTCCTGAAAGGCGTTCTGGACGCCGATGACGCCCGCCGGGCCGCCGATTTCGGGGCCGATGCTATCGTGGTGTCCAACCATGGCGGGCGGCAGCTCGATGGCGCGCTGTCCTCGATCCGCATCCTGCCCTCGGTCGTGCGCGCGGTGAAGGGCCAGACCGAGATCTGGATCGACAGCGGCATCCGCTCCGGTCAGGACGTGCTGAAGGCGATCGCGATGGGCGCCGACGCCGCGATGATCGGGCGCGCCTATATCTATGGCCTTGGTGCCATGGGCCAGCAGGGCGTGACCAAGGCATTGCAGGTGATCCAGAAGGAACTGGACATCACCATGGCGCTGTGCGGCGAACGCGACATCCGCAATCTTGGGGCGCACAACCTGCTTGTGCCGCAGGATTTCGAGGGCAACTGGGCCTGAGGCTGCCGGGCTAGCGCCGGCGCAACAGCACCGGCGTCAGCACCAGAACCAGCGACAGGATCAGGGCGGCAATGACGAATGCCGCCCGCAATCCGAAGCCGCCCGCGACCAGTCCAAGCATGGGCGGGCCGAAGAAATACCCGAAATAGCCGTATAGCGTGGCCCGTGCCACCGCCCGCGCCCGTGCCTCAGGCGCGGCCATCTCGCCCACCAGCGAAAAGGCCGTGGGGGCGATGACAGATGCCCCCAGCCCCATGATGATGAAACCTGCATGTGCCATTGATGGGCTGTTTGCGGCGGCAGCCGTAAGCGCCCCGCAGGCCGCGATCACCGCGCCCCCGGTCAGCAAGCGGCGCGGGCTGATCCTTGTGACGAGCCCCTGCCCGGCGATACGGGCAAATCCCATCGTCAGCGCCAGCGCGGCGGGGCCAAGCGCACCTTCGGCCGGGCTGCCGCCCAGCGTCTGTTCGATATGCAGCGCCGACCAGTTTTCGGCCGCGTTCTCGGTCAGAAAGGCGATCAGCACGATGCCGCCACCGATCAGCGGCACCAGCCCAAGCCCCGCACCACCGGATTTCGGGCGGGCAAGGCCGTCGATCCGGCCATCGCGCTCATAGGTCATCAGCGTCAGCACCAGCGCAAGCATGGCCATCGACGCCATCACCCCGCCCGGGGGCCAGGCGGCATCGCGCAAGGCCCCGGTGGCCAGCGCGCCCGTGGCATAACCAAAGGAATAGGCACCGTGGCACATTGTCATCAGATGCTGCCCCCGCGCGGCCTCAAGCGCGGCGACGCGCGCATTCATCAGCACATCGGTCAGCCCGGTTGCCGCCCCCGCCAGCATCATCGCGGGCGGAAACAGCCAAAGCGTGCTGATCTGCCCCGGCAGCGCGAAAGCCAGGGCCATGCAGATCGCTGCGACCGGCAGCGCCACCCGCCCCATCGCCACGCCGTATGCGGGTGCCACCAGCATGGCGCAGACCGCCGCAATCGGTGTCATCAGCATCAGAAAGCCCAGCTCGGTCTCGGCGACGCCCAACTGGGTCTTCAGATCGGGCAGCACGGCCGCAAAGGTGCCCCAGAGGATCCCCATGGCCCCAAAGGCCGCGAGCGGCGCGCGGGCCACGCAAAGAAGTGTGACGATCGACATGGCACCTTGCTATCGATCCTGTCCTGCCCTCGCATGTCCAACCGCGACAGCGCGGTCGCTCTCTGGCGGCGAAACGGGCAAAGATTCCTGTCTGCATTGGGCATTTGCCCTTGTCAGCCGACGCCTTCTGCCGCTATAGCCCCCCATCCGCCACGCACCCTTGGAGGGTGGCGGATTCATGCAGTGCAATGTTATGGAGACACCAATGGCACGCAAGATCGAAGATCTTAACGCCGAAGTGCGCACGGGGACAGGCAAGGGGGCCGCTCGTCAGGCACGTCGGGAGGGCTTCGTGCCCGGGATCGTGTATGGCGACAAGCAAGAGCCTGTTGCGATCAAGATGAACTACAACGCGCTGCTCAAGCGCCTGCGTCAGGGCCGCTTCCTGTCGACGCTGTTCAACCTGAAAGTCGAAGGCCAGCCCGACGTGCACGTCGTCTGCCGCGGCGTTCAGCGCGACGTCGTGAAGGACCTGCCGACCCATGTGGACTTCATGCGCCTGCATGATGACAGCCGCATCAACCTGTTCATCCATGTGACCTTCATCAACCACGAAGCGTCGCCCGGCCTGAAGCGTGGCGGCACCCTGACCGTGGTGCGCCCCGAGGTCGAGCTGGAAGTTCTGGCTTCTGACATCCCGTCGGAAATCGTGGTCGACCTGACCGGCAAGACCTTCGGCGATGTGATCCATATCGGCGACGTGACCCTGCCGAACGGTGCCAAGCCCACCATCGAGCGCAACTTCGTCATCGCGAATGTCGCGGCTCCTTCGGGCCTGATCGCCGACGAGGAGTGATCCCTTCCCCTTCGGGGCGTAAGGTCGGCGCGGCGGGGGAAACCCTGCCGCGTTTTGCATTTGGGGCCTTGGTGCCGATATGGGTCGCCCTTGCGGTCAGAGCGGCCGCAATCTGGGGGGCAGATGGGTTTCTGCCATCCCGTTGCAGCCATATCACGGGCCAGCCCCAAAAGAAAAAGCACGCCTCGCGGCGTGCTTTCCCTAGGTCATGATGCGCTGAAATCAGGCCAGCGACGGGTCGATGCCTTTGCAGGCGGCCACAAGGCCCTTCACGGCGTCAACCGACTTGTCGAACATGGCTTGTTCTTCGGCATTCAGCTTGATGTCGACGATGCGCTCGATCCCGCCGGCACCGATGATGGTCGGCACGCCGACATACATGCCGTCAAGGCCAAGCGCGCCTTCGACATAGGCGGCGCAGGGCAGCAGGCGCTTCTGGTCTTTCAGATAGGCCTCTGCCATCTCGATGGCCGAGGTGGCGGGCGCATAGAAGGCCGAGCCGGTTTTCAGCAGGCCGACGATCTCGGCACCACCATCACGGGTGCGCTGCACGATGCCGTCCAGACGCTCTTGCGTGGTCCAGCCCATTTCCACCAGATCCGGCAGCGGCACGCCGCCCACGGTCGAATACCGGGTCAGCGGCACCATGGTGTCGCCATGACCGCCCAGAACGAAAGCGGTCACGTCACGCATGGAGACGTTGAATTCGACCGACAGGAAGTGACGGAAGCGCGCCGAATCCAGCACACCGGCCATGCCGACAACCTTGTTATGCGGCAGGCCCGAAAACTCGCGCAGCGCCCAGACCATGGCGTCCAGCGGGTTGGTGATGCAGATCACGAAGGCATTCGGTGCGTGCTGCTTGATGCCCTCACCCACCGATTTCATGACCTTGAGGTTGATGCCCAGCAGGTCGTCGCGCGACATGCCCGGCTTGCGCGGCACACCAGCGGTGACGATGCAGACATCCGCGCCTGCAATATCTTCATAGCTGTTGGCGCCCTTCATCACGGCGTCAAAGCCCTCGGACGGGCCCGATTGCGCGATATCGAGCGCCTTGCCCTGCGGGGTGCCTTCCGCAATGTCGAAAAGAACGACATCGCCGAGTTCCTTGATGGCTGCGAGATGAGCGAGCGTGCCGCCGATCTGGCCTGCGCCAATCAGTGCAATCTTGGGTCGTGCCATGATTCCGTCTCCGGCTGGGATTGTATGCAACGGTATGCCTTTAGGGGCTTTCCGGCCTCGCCGCAAGAATCTTGCCGCAATCGAAGAGCCGCCGCGTCGCGGCATGACAGGCCCGGATGGCAGGCGCAAGTTGTTTGCGCTAAAGCAGCGCAAATTGGCCGATTGTGCGGAAGGATTCGCGATGCAGGACGGCGCGTTCTGGGTTCTGGCCGGACTGGCCTCGGCCTTGGTCGGCATGGGCAAGGGCGGCGTGCCGGTGGTCGCCATGCTGTCGGTGCCGCTGATGAGCCTTGTGATGCCCCCGACAATGGCGGCGGGGCTCTTGCTGCCGATCTATGTGATTTCCGACATGTTCGGCCTCTATGCCTATCGTCACGCCTATGACCGGCGGGTGCTGGCGATCCTCGCCCCCGCCACGCTGATCGGGGTCGGTCTTGGCTGGGCCACGGCGCATATGGTGCCGCAATGGGTGGTGACCGGAATTGTCGGGCTGATCGGCGCGATCTTCGCCCTGAACCTGCTGTTGCGAACGCAAAGCCTGGCCGATCCGCGCCCGGCCAAACTCGCGCCGGGGATGTTCTGGGGTGTGCTGACAGGCTTCACCAGCTTTGTCAGCCATGCCGGCGCCCCGCCCTATCAGGTGTACACCATGCCGCTTGGGCTGCGGAAAGAAGTCTATGCCGGAACTGCGACGATCCTGTTTGCCTGGGTCAATGCGGTAAAGCTGGTGCCTTATTGGGCACTGGACCAGATCAATCTTGAAAACCTGAAACTGTCGGCGGTGCTGGCAATCCCGGCCTCGATCGCGGTCTTTGCCGGGGTCTGGCTGGTAAAGCGCCTGCCGGAAAAGCAGTTCTTCCAATTGGTGACCTGGGCGCTGCTGATCCTGTCGCTGAAACTGCTCTGGGATGCCGCCCGCATGATGTGAACCCGATTTTTCGACGAAAAATCGCGCGTCTTATGCCGGGTCGCCGGGCGGTGGCGCGCCAAGGGTCTGGAAATACTGGCCCGAGGCCAGCAGACAGGCCGTGCCATCGGGCAGCGTGACCGTCACGGTCCAGCTGCCTTGCGGCGAGGCGAACACCTCCAGCACCGACTGATTGGCGGCAAGCCCCATCGCCTGCGGGCGTTCATCATAGCGATCTGCAAGCGCAGCAATCAGCCCCTCACGCGGGGCGCATTGCGCGGCCTCTGCCGCGCGGGTCGCCAGAATCAGCCCGCCAAAGCCGAGCGACAGGGCGAAAAGCAGACGCAAAGGCGTGCGGTCAGGCAGGGACATGGGGCATCTCCGACGGATAGGGCGCGCATCCGGCGCGTCACGGCACGGCAATCACGCTGCGCTCCATCCCCTGAAAAAGCCTTAACGCCCGGCACGTTCGCGGACTGTTTCACACAGACGCGCCGCAGCATCCCGTTTGCATCCGTCCGGAATTTCTGCATTGCGGCAAATCCATGCTTGCCAAATCTGGCAATAATATGCTTTCTGACGCAAGATTATTACCTGACGGAGAGCCAGATGTCCCGCCCCTACCGTTCCGTCCTCTATATTCCCGGCTCGAAAGAGCGTGCACTGGAAAAGGCCATGGGCCTGGCCACCGATGCCATCATCTTTGACCTGGAAGATGCCGTCGCCCCCGACGAAAAGCCCGCCGCGCGTAAACTGCTTGCCCAGGTGTTGACCGACTGGGATTTCGGCAATCGTGCCCGGATCGTGCGGATCAACGGCTTTGACACCGAATGGGGCCGTCTTGATGCCGCCGCCATGGACGAGGCGATTGCGCGGGGCGCAAAGATCGACGCGATCCTGATCCCCAAGGTCAATGGCAAGGCGGATCTGGATGCCGTGGCCGCGGCGGTGCCGGGGGCCGATCTCTGGGCCATGATGGAGACCTGCCTTGGTATGCTGAACGCGGCCGAGATCGCCGCGCATCCCCGCCTCAAGGGTATGGTGATGGGCACCAATGATCTGGCGAAAGAACTGAACAGCCGCTTCCGCCCCGATCGCCTGCCGATGCAAGCCGGGCTTGGCCTGTGCCTGCTGGCCGGGCGCGCCCATGGCGTCACGTTGATCGACGGGGTCTATAACGCCTTCAAGGATGACGAGGGCCTGCGCGCGGAATGCGAACAGGGGCGCGACATGGGCTTTGACGGCAAGACCCTGATCCATCCCGCGCAGTTGGAGATTGCGAACACCGCCTTCGCCCCGTCCGAGGCCGAGATCGATCTGGCCCGCCGCCAGATCGCGGCCTTTGGCGCGGTGATGGCGACGGGCGGCGGCGTCGCGGTGGTCGATGGGAAGATCGTCGAGAACCTCCATATCGTGACCGCCAAGGCCATGCTGGCCAAGGCCGAGGCGATTGCGGCCATGGCGGAATGATGGGAATGTGGGTGCCGTCCTTCAACCGTCGCCCGCAACCCATCGGAGCCAGCCATGTTTTTGCTCGCCACCGGCGTGATCCTCTGGATCGCAGCCCATCTTTTCAAACGTTTGGCCCCCGGCCGCCGTGCCGCCATGGGCGATGCCGGGCGGCTGGCGGTGACGGTCACCGTCATTGCCTCTGTCATCCTTATGGTGATCGGCTATCGCATGGCCGACGGCGCGTTCTACTGGGGCCGCACACCGGCGCTGGTCGGGATCAACAACCTGTTGATGCTGGTTTCGGTCTATCTTTTTGCCGCATCGGGCATGAAGACCTGGATCGCGCGGCGCCTGCGTCACCCGATGCTGGTCGGTGTGGTGCTGTGGTCCATCGCGCATCTTCTGGTCAATGGCGACACGCCGTCTTTCCTGCTGTTCGGCGGGATCGGGGCTTGGGCGCTGGTGCAGATGGCGCTGATCAACCGCGACGGGGCCTGGGTGCCACCGGCCGCAAAACCGGCGAAATTCGAGGCGATGGCACTGGCCGGAACCGTGCTGGTTTTCGGCGCAATTGCCGGTCTGCACTATGCGCTCGGCTATCCTGCATTCGGGTAAGATCATGAAACTTTATCGCTTTCTCAGCGAAGACGACACATCCGCCTTTTGCCACAAGGTCACCGCTGCCTTGAACAAGGGATGGAGCCTGCATGGCGACCCGACCTATGCCTTTGACTCCGCACGCGGCGTCATGCGCTGCGGTCAGGCCGTTGTGAAAGAGGTAGATGGCACCTACACGCCCGAAACCAAGCTGGGCGATCACTGACCCTTGCGGGCGGGGCTCGCCCCCGCCCCCGACACCAAAGGCGGATGGCCCCCGCCGCTCAGGAGAGCAGGATGAAAACCAATTCCGGTCGTTTCTTCGAGGATTACCGCATCGGCGACAGGCTGCGCCACGCTGTGCCGCGCACTGTGTCGGGTGGCGAACGCGCGCTCTATCACGCGCTCTATCCGGCGCGCCACGCGCTGTATTCCAGCGATGCATTCGCGCGTGCCTCAGGCCTTGCCGCCAGCCCGCTGGATGATCTGGCTGCCTTCCATATCGTCTTTGGCAAGACCGTCCCCGATGTCAGCCTGAATGCAGTGGCGAATCTTGGCTATGCCGAAGGGCGCTGGCTCAACCCGGTCTGGCCCGGCGATACGCTGCGGGCCGAATCCGAGGTGATCGGGCTCAAGGAAAATTCCAACGGCAGGTCGGGCAATGTCTATGTCCGCACCCAGGGCCTGAACCAGCGCGATGAGGTTGTGCTGGAATATGTCCGCTGGGTGATGGTGCGCAAAAACCGCCTTGAAGCACCGGCCCCCATGGCTGTTGTGCCGGAATTGAAGAAATCACTGGCCCCCGAGGATCTGGTGATCCCCGAAGGGTTGGATTTCTCCAATTATGATTTCGGGCTGGCGGGTGAGCCGCACCGCTTTGGCGATTACGAGATCGGCGAGAAGATCGACCATGTCGACGGTGTCACCATCGAGGAGGCCGAGCATATGATCGCCACGCGCCTGTGGCAGAACACCGCCAAGGTGCATTTCGACGCCACGTTCCGCGAGGATGGCAAGCGGCTGATTTATGGCGGCCATGTCATCAGCATGGCCCGCGCCCTGTCCTTCAACGGGCTGGCCAATGCGCAGATGGTGGTCGCGCTGAACGGCGGGACCCATGCCAATCCCTGCTTTGCGGGTGATACCGTCAAGGCTTGGTCCGAGGTGCTGGACAAGGCCCCGACCGCAGCCCCCGGTGTCGGCGCGATCCGGTTGCGGCTGGTTGCGGTGAAACAGGGCGCGGCCCCCTTTGCCCTGCGCGGAGCGGATGGCAAATACGCCCCCGAAGTGCTGCTGGATCTGGATTACTGGGCCCTGATCCCGATGTGATCGCGCCGCGATCGCCCCGAGGGCGGCGCACCTTGCCACAGCCAGTCCGCGGCCTGATACGACGCCGCATCCGCCCGCGGCGCAGGCCGCATGACGGGCCGGACCGGCGCGCAATGGATGCATCAGCCGACTCAAATATCTGAAATTGTCGGGAATATCGCGCAGATCGGATCCGGCACCCTTTCCGCGCAAATCTGTGATCACTCGTCGAAAATTTGTGATCACAAAGCGCATTTTTTCGCGATGATAGCGCAAAAGGCCACTTTTTGCTGCGCCTGCATAGGTGACTTGGGCAAAAAACGCGCTATTGAAACAAGCACAAATCCTGCCAGTGCGCTGGTCGCGGCGCGCCAAGCGATGAGGGACTTCCATGACTTCACCCAAGCGGGTCGAGCGCCCCCTATCCCCCTTCATGATCGGCCCCTATTACCGGCCGCAAATGACCTCGATCTCGTCGATCATGGTCCGGATCACCGGCATCGCCACCTTCGGCACCGTGGCGCTGGTTGTGGCATGGCTGCTGGCAGCGGCGGTCTCGCCTGCGGCCTTTGATTGCGTGAACTGGCTGCTGACCAGCCTTGTGGGCGATGTGTTGATGACGGCGGCCGCCTGGGCTGTCTGGTATCACGCTTTGGGGCGGCTGCGGCACCTGATCTGGGATCTGGGCTACGGGGTCGAGGTGAAGTTCAACGAACTGATGGGCATGGTGATGTTCGGCGGGGCCACGGTGCTGACCCTCATCACCGTGCTCGTGGTCTGAGGAGAGGCACCATGCAATACACCACTGACCGCAAACGCGCACAGGGTCTGGGTTCGGGCCGCAGCGGCACGCATCATCATTGGCACATGATGGTGTCCTCGGCCGCGCTGATCATTCTGGTGCCGCTGTTTGTCTTCACCTTCGGACGGATCCTGGGCAGCAGCCATGCCGAAGTGATGGCCTATTTCGCGCGGCCCTTCCCGGCCATCCTGTCGGCGCTGACGCTGATCGTGGTCACCTTGCATTGCAAGGCGGAAATCGATGAGGCGATCATGGATTATGTCCATGGCGTGAAAGGCAAGCTGCTGCTCGTGGCGGTGACCGCCGCCTCTTATGCGCTCATCGCGACCGGGCTGTTCGCCCTGGTGAAACTGGCACTGTAATCTGACAAGACCGGCTGTCCCACAGTTGCGGCAAGGAAAGACGTAAATGACTGCTTCATACGAATACGAGACGCATGATTATGACGTCGTGGTCGTAGGCGCCGGCGGCGCGGGCCTGCGCGCGACGCTGGGCATGGCGGAACAGGGCCTGCGCACGGCCTGCGTGACCAAGGTGTTCCCGACCCGTTCGCATACGGTGGCCGCACAGGGCGGCATCGCCGCCTCGCTGTCGAATATGGGGCCGGACAACTGGCAATGGCACATGTATGACACCGTCAAGGGGTCGGACTGGCTGGGCGATACCGATGCGATGGAATACCTCGCCCGCGAGGCACCTGCCGCTGTCTATGAGCTGGAGCATTACGGCGTGCCCTTCTCGCGCACAGAAGAGGGCAAGATCTATCAGCGCCCGTTTGGTGGCCATACGACCGAATTCGGCGAAGGCCCGCCAGTGCAGCGCACCTGCGCCGCGGCCGACCGCACCGGCCACGCCATCCTGCACACGCTCTACGGCCAGTCGCTGAAGAACAACGCGGAATTCTATATCGAATATTTCGCGCTTGATCTGATCATGACCGACGGGCGCTGCACCGGCGTCCTGGCTTGGAAACTTGATGACGGCACCATGCATGTCTTCAATGCCAAGATGGTGGTGCTGGCAACCGGCGGCTATGGCCGCGCCTATTTCAGCGCGACCTCGGCCCATACCTGCACCGGTGACGGTGGCGGTATGGTGGCCCGCGCGGGTCTGCCGCTGCAAGATATGGAATTTGTGCAGTTCCACCCGACCGGCATTTATGGTTCGGGCTGCCTGATCACCGAGGGCGCGCGCGGCGAGGGTGGCTATCTGACCAACTCCAAGGGCGAACGCTTCATGGAGCGCTATGCGCCCCATTACAAGGATCTGGCCCCGCGCGACTATGTCAGCCGCTGCATGACGCTGGAAATCCGCGAGGGCCGTGGTGTCGGTGCCGAAGGCGACCATATCCACCTGCACCTGAACCACCTGCCGCCTGCCACGCTGCATGAGCGCCTGCCGGGCATCTCGGAATCCGCGCGCATCTTTGCAGGCGTCGATCTGACCAAGGAGCCGATCCCGGTTCTGCCCACCGTGCATTACAACATGGGCGGCATCCCCACGAACTATTGGGGTGAAGTGCTGAATCCCACGGCGGAAAACCCGGATGCGATCTTCCCCGGCCTGATGGCTGTCGGCGAGGCGGGCTGTGCTTCGGTGCATGGGGCAAACCGCCTGGGGTCGAACTCGCTGATCGACCTTGTGGTGTTCGGTCGCGCCTCTGCCATCCGCGCAGGCCAGATCGTGGATCCCAAGGCCCGGAACGCGCCGGTCAACAAGGTCGAGGTCGATCGTGCCCTGGCCCGGTTCGATGCACTGCGCTACGCCAATGGTGCGATCCCCACCGCCGATCTGCGGCTGGAGATGCAAAAGACCATGCAGCGCGATGCAGCGGTGTTCCGCACCGAAAAGACGCTGGCCGAAGGCGAGGTCAAGATGACCGAGATCGCCGGCAAAATGGGCGATCTCAAGGTCACCGACCGCAGCATGGTCTGGAACAGCGACCTGATGGAAACGCTGGAACTGACCAATCTGATGCCGAACGCGCTGGCCACGATCTATGGTGCGCACGCCCGGACCGAAAGCCGTGGTGCCCATGCGCATGAAGATCACCCGACGCGGGATGACGTGAACTGGCGCAAGCATTCGCTGGCCTGGATCGATGGCAACAAGGTGCAGCTCGATTACCGCCCCGTTCATATCGATCCGCTGACCACCGAGGCCGATGGTGGCATCAGCCTGAAGAAAATCGCGCCTGCGGAACGCAAGTTCTGATGCGTCGGGGCGGCGACAGCGGGGTCTTGCGACCCGGCAAGGATGCGCCACCCCGGCTGCAAGCCCTGCGGAGTTCGGCATGTGATGCTGGACAGGGCGGGGGGTTACTGGTTCTTTGGTATGCAGGGGGTGCGGCCCGCGCATTGGGGGTGCTGCCGTGTCCGGTTTGCTCAGGAGTTTTGTCATGACCCATCTTGCCACCGCCCTTCGGATCGGCGCGGCCGCCGCCCTGTCCTTTACCGCCCTGTCGCTGCCTGCACAGGCGCTGGATACCCATGGCCTTGTCGTGGCCTGTGTGAAATCGACCGGCGTGCAGGGCGAATATGACTTTGCCCCCAATGCCTGGCCGCCGCTGGTGCGCCCGCTGGAAGGTGGCACCACGGGTGGCGCGGCGCGGATCAATGCCTGTATCGAACAGACCTATGACCCCTATGCCCCGGCCTATGCGATGCGCATCACCGCCGAAACCGACCCTGCGCTGCGCGGCTGGATGATGATCGCCGCCGCAAACGAGCGGAACCAGGAATCCGCGCGCTGCCAGACCATGATGACGGGTGGCACCGCATATACCTGTCATCGGCCGTGGTAAGAGGACACGCGTGATGCTGACCCGCGCCACACTGATTGTTCTGACAGGGGCCGCTCTGGCCGCCTGTTCGCCGCAGAGTCTGACTGACGGGGTCACGGAACGCGCTGCGCGTTCGGTCGTGGTCCCGGTGCTGCAAAACTACATGACCGCCCCGCAGGCCGAGGCTGCGGCAGGCTGCGTTCTGGCCAATGCCGACATGGCCGAAAAACGCGCGCTGGCCCGGGATGTCGGCGTGCGGGCCGGCACGCTGACCGTTCAGAACGTGACCAATATCATTCGCCGTCCTGCCACGGCTGCCTGCCTGCGCACGCGCGGTGTCTCGCTTGGTGGCGGGGCCTGATTTCAGATGCGCGCGCCCCTCGCCCTTCTCCTTCTTGCCCTGCCGTTGGCCGCTTGCGGCCCGGTCTCGCGCGAGCAGGCCGAACGGGATTGCTTTGCCCGCGCCTGGCTGGCCAAGCAGCCGCGCGGCGAGGTGGGGGCAGGCATCAACAGCCGCGGGCAGACCCGCAGCCATCTGAAGCTGGAAGTCTCCGCCGATTACATTCAGGGACGTGACCCGTCAGCGGTCTATGATTCCTGCGTCTACCAGAAATCCGGGCAGCTGCCGTCGCAGCCGCTCTACTCGCGTCCCGATTGGAAAGGCTAGCCAATGGTCCAGCTCACCCTGCCCAAGAATTCGAAGATCCGCACCGGCAAGACCTGGCCGAAGCCGGAAGGCAAGAATATCCGCAAGTTCCAGATCTATCGCTGGAGCCCCGATGACGGTGAGAACCCGCGCGTCGACACCTATTTCCTTGATATGGACAAATGCGGCCCGATGGTTCTGGACGCCCTGATCAAGATCAAGAACGAGGTCGACCCGACCCTGACCTTCCGCCGCTCCTGCCGTGAAGGCATCTGTGGCTCCTGCGCGATGAATATCGACGGGATCAACACGCTGGCCTGCATCTATGGCCTGGATGAGATCAAGGGCGATGTGAAGATCTACCCGCTGCCGCATATGGAAGTGATCAAGGATCTGATCCCGGATCTGACGCATTTCTATGCCCAGCACGCCTCGATCATGCCCTGGCTGGAGACCAAGACTAACACGCCCGCCAAGGAATGGCGGCAATCCATCGAGGATCGCAAGAAACTCGACGGACTTTATGAATGCGTGATGTGCGCCTCCTGCTCGACCTCCTGCCCGAGCTACTGGTGGAATGGCGACAAATACCTTGGCCCGGCCGCGCTTCTGCACGCCTATCGCTGGATCATCGACTCGCGCGATGAGAATACCGGCGCGCGGCTCGACAATCTTGAAGACCCCTTCAAGCTCTATCGCTGCCACACGATCATGAACTGCGCCAAGACCTGCCCCAAGGGCCTGAACCCGGCCAAGGCCATTGCCGAGATCAAGAAGATGATGGTGGAACGCGCCGCCTGAATTGCGCGCGCCGCTACGCTGACTTTCGCGTGACACAGGCCCCGATGCAGCCCGCATCGGGGCTTTCGCATTGTCGGCCCCCTGCGGGATTGCTAAAATCGGTCTGGGTGGCTGGAGCATCGTCCTTGCACAAATTGAGCTTTCTCGTGGTGAACGGCGCAGATGCGACGGGCACTGCGCTGCCGGATGAAGTGTTTGCCGGCTACTATTTCCACGCGACCGATTTCATCTCTGGCCCAAGGGGGTATGCAGCTTTCCGCAAGGCTGGCGGGCCCCTGCCCGAAGCCGAGGATGGGTGTTACGTCCATGGCCTGCGGACGGATGAAGATCTGATCTTCTCGGCGGATTACTGCGGCTATCACAAGCTGTTCTACATCCACCGCCCCGGCTTTTGGGCGGTGTCGAACAGCCTCTGGCAGATCGCCCACGCGATGCGCCGCGCGGGGCTGATGCCTGAACCCGATCTGGCGCAATTGGCGGCGGTGGAGGCCGAAGGCACGATCTTTCCCACCGGGCGCGGCATGTTCTTCGCGCAAATGTCCACCTTTGACACGGTAATCCAGGGCGTGAAGCTGCTGCCGCATCGGATGCGCCTGCGCATCGGCCCGTCCGGCGCACGGCTGGAGGCTTTGCCTCCGCGTGCTCCGCAGGGCAGCTATGCCGATGCGCTGTCCCGGGAACTGGGCATCTGGGTGGCGCGGATCGCCACGCTGGCCGCGCAGGACCGCCTGCTTCATGCCGATCTGACCGGGGGTCTGGACAGCCGCACCGTGCTGTCGATCCTGCTCGCGGGCAGCGGTGGCGAGGGGCTGTTTCTGAACTCGGCCACCGGCGCACGGCAGGTCCGCGATTTGAAGGTGGCACAAAGCCTGTCCGCCCGACTGTCGCTGCCCCTGAACCAACCGCTGCCCCGCAAGCCCCCGGCCCTTGGCCCCGGCGAAGCGTTCGAAGTCTGGCGCGACCTCTGTCTGGGGGCCTATCACCCGATCTATTTCCCGCGCCACCGCGTCACCAATGATGTGATCCATTTCGGCGGCTGCGGCGGCGGCAACCAACGCAGCGTCTATGACCGATCCGTTTGGGCAAGGCTGACCGGCATGGGGCAGCTTGCGCGCTTCATCCCGGCCCGAATGCGCAATCTGCGCCCGGCAGCGCAACGCGCGCCCTTTGGTGCCGCCCTGCGCGCCACCATTGCTCGCCTGACCGAACAGGAAGGCGCAGGCCCCGATGGCGGGTTGGACCCGCTGGTCCTGCATTACCGCGCCTTTCGCAACCGCCTCCATGGCGGGCGCACGCCGCAATACCTGATATCGTTCAACCCCATCGCCTCGGCGCTGTTTGACGATTGCGCGGCGCTTGCCGGGCCGGAGCGCATCACGCGGGCGCAGTTGTTCTATGACATTCTGGAAAGCCTGCGACCCGGTCTGGCAAACCTGCCCTTTGACAAAAGCCGCAAAAGCCCAACGCCCGCAATCATCGCAGGCCTGACCCGCGTGACGCCCAGCCCCCAGCCGCTTGGCCAGGTCTTTGCCCCGCGCCCGAAACCCGGCGGCAGGCCGCGCAAGGGCCCCTCGCCCTATGCCGAACTGGCCGCCCTTTACGCCCGCGCACGACCGCTGGCTGCGCCGCATCTGGCGACAAGCTATCTCCGGCGTGCGGATCGTGAACTCGCCTTCGCGTTGCGGCACGGGCGCTTTTCATGGCCCGCCCGCGCCAAGCGGATCGGCGTCGTCACGGCCTTCGCACTGTTCGATCCGACAGCCGAATCTGCCCTGACGTAACCCGAAGCCCCACACTTCGACCTTTCAGGCCTGCACCGCGACGCTGCGGCGCAGGATTTTCGCTGCAATTGCACATTTCGCCTTAAACTTTGGCATTCATTGCCTTAACAAGCAGCAAATCGATCAAAGATTAATCGAATCTGCAAGCAGGAGGATCGAATGGTGCAACTCGATGAACGGCTGGAGTCCATTCTGGCAGAGGTCATCCGGCGGAATGCCGGTGAGTCCGAGTTCCATCAAGCCGTGCGCGAAGTGCTGGAAAGCCTTGGCCGCGTGGTGGCGAAACGCCCCGATTTCGCAGAAGGCGCGCTGATCGAACGCATTTGCGAACCCGAGCGCCAGATCATCTTCCGCGTGCCGTGGGTCGATGACCAGAACCAGGTCCGCATCAATCGTGGCTTCCGTGTGCAGTTCAATTCGGCGCTTGGTCCCTATAAGGGGGGCTTGCGCTTCCACCCTTCGGTCAATGTCGGGATCATCAAGTTCCTGGGCTTTGAACAGACCTTCAAGAATGCACTGACCGGGATGCCGATCGGCGGCGGCAAGGGCGGCTCCGACTTCGACCCCAAGGGCCGGTCAGAGGGCGAAATCATGCGCTTCTGCCAGTCTTTCATGACCGAACTCTATCGTCATATCGGCGAATATACCGATGTGCCTGCGGGGGATATCGGCGTCGGCGGGCGCGAGATCGGCTTCATGTTCGGGCAATACAAGCGCCTGACCAACCGCTATGAGGCCGGCGTGCTGACCGGCAAGGCGCTGTTCTACGGCGGCTCGCGCGCCCGGACCGAGGCCACCGGCTATGGCAATACCTATTTCGTGCAATCGATGCTGGGCACCAAGGGCACATCCTTCGAGGGCAAGAAGGTCGTCGTCTCCGGTTCCGGCAATGTCGCGATCTACAGCCATGAAAAGGTCACCTCCTTCGGTGGCAAGGTCGTCGCGATGTCCGACAGTTCAGGCTATATCGTCGACGAGAACGGCATCGACCTCAAGTTGATCAAGGAAATCAAAGAGGTGCGCCGCGCCCGCATTTCCGAATACCTGCGTATCAAGGGCGAGGGCAAAGGCATCTACTTTGTCAAGGCGGGCGAAGGTTCGATCTGGGATGTGCCCTGCGATGTCGCCATGCCTTCGGCCACCCAGAACGAGTTGACCGGCAAGGATGCGAAGACGCTGGTGAAGAATGGCGTGCAGGCGGTGGGCGAAGGCGCGAACATGCCCTCTACCCCCGAGGCAATCCGCATCTTCCAGGAGGCGGGTGTGCTGTTCGCGCCGGGCAAGGCGGCGAATGCCGGTGGCGTTGCCACCTCGGCACTGGAGATGCAGCAAAATGCCAGCCGCGACAGCTGGTCCTTTGCGCAGACCGAGGCCCGGCTTGCTGCCATCATGGCCTCGATCCACGACAATTGCGCCGCCACAGCCGACGAATACGGCGCGCCGGGCGATTATGTGCTGGGTGCAAATATCGCGGGCTTCGTCCGCGTCGCAGAATCGATGCGGGCCCTTGGCGTGATCTGATCTCCCCGCATGGCAATGAAGAGGCCCGGCATTGCCGGGCCTTTTTCGTCAGCAGTAGCGTTCGATTCCCAGCAACTGATGATCGCCATATCGATCGCCTGCGGCAAAGCCCGCAGGCAGGATCGTCTCGATCTCCGCCCGCTCGGCTTGGCCGAGTTGCGGCAGATCCAGCCATTCCTGCAACCGCGCGGCCCGACGCGTGCCCGGGATCGGGATCACATGCCCCCCGGCCCCGCGCAACCATGCCAATGCGGTTGCGGGCACCGACCAGCCGCGCGCCGCGCACCAGGCCCGGAAGGCATCGATCCTATGGCTATTGAGGCCGAAATTCGGCGCGGTGAAGCGGGGGTTTTGCGCGCGGAACCCGTCTTGCACCTGATCCGGCCGCAACGGTGTCGCGCCCAACATGCCCCGCGCCAGCGGCGAGAAGGCGACAAAGCTGACACCAAGCCGGGCACATTCCTGCACCATCCCCAGTTCTGGCTGCCGCGACCAGAGCGAATATTCGTTCTGCACCGCCAATGGCGGATGGATCGCATGGGCCGCGCGCAGGGTCTCCGGCGCGATCTCCGACAGGCCATAGCCGCCGATCTTGCCCACATTCTCCAGATCACGCAGCGTGCCGATCACCTCGTCCAGCGGGCGGGCATGTTCGCGGCGATGGATATAGAACAGATCGACCCGCTCCACCCCGAGGCGTCGCAGCGATCCTTCCAGTTCGGCCCGAAGATGCGCGGCAGAATTGTCGATGCGGCGCGGTGGACCATTGACGATGCTGGCCTTGGTCGCGATCACCACGCCATCAGGCCGACGTGAGGCAAGCCATGTGCCAATCACCGTCTCGCTGATGCCGGAGCCGTAAATATTTGCCGTATCTATGAAATTGATGCCTGCCTCATGCATTGCATCAAGGCAGGCAAGGCTTTCAGCCGTGTCGGTGGGGCCGAAAATGCCGCCAAAGGACATGGCCCCGAAGCCGAGGACCGACACATTCGGCCCTCGGGCTCCAAGCTGGGTTTTCTGCATTGCGGCATCCTTTCCGTCAGGGGGAGACCAATGAACAGCAGCGAATCGACTTGTGCAAGGGCCGATATATGGGCCCCAGGAACAGGGCCCGATCTGTCAGGCGTTCATGTAATGCAGACCGGCAAAGGTCTTGCGCCATTCGGCCACGCGGGGGGCGAGGCTGTCGGGGTCATTGCCGCGCAACGCCTCGGCGATCAGGGCGGCCATGCGCGGGGCATCGGCAGGCGTTACCCCGCGCCGGACCAGCTCCGGCGTGCCAATCCGCAAGCCGTTCAGATCGCCCGGCACATCGGCTATCGGCAGACCGATGCCACAAGCAAGGAAGCCCGCGCGGCGCAGAGTCTTCGAGGCCGCCTGCCCGCCGCCAAAACCTGCAGCCTCAATCGCGAATTGATGGCTTTGGGTCATGCCCCGCCCGGCACCGAAGACCGGCAGACCAAGCGCCTGCAATTCCCGTGCCAGGGCCTGCGCCAGATCGACCATAGCCTGCGCATAGGCAGCACCATGGTCACGCCAGTCCAATAGGCTAAGCGCCAGCGCCGCCGATTTTGCGGCATCGAAATTCGCGGTCATGCCGGGAAAGGCGATATGATCCAGCGCCTCGGCAATGTTCGCGTCATTGGTCACAATCAGCCCGCCCGCAGGCCCGCCCAGCGATTTATAGGTGCTCATCGTCATCAGATGCGCGCCCTCGGCCAGCGGATTGGCCCAGACACCGCCCGCGATGATGCCGCATTGATGCGCCGCATCGAACAGCACCTTGGCCCCCACCTTATCGGCAATCGCCCGCACCTCGCGCACCGGATGTGGAAAGAGGTTCAGGCTGCCGCCGATGGTGATGATTTTCGGCCGCACCTGTTCTGCCAGCGCGGAAAGGGCCGCCAGATCAACGGTATATCCGTCGGCATTCACCGGCGCCGCATGGGTGACCAGGCCATAGAGCCCGGCGCATCCGGCCTTGTGATGGGTGACATGGCCGCCAACGGCAGGGGGTGGCGCGATGATCGCATCACCCGGTTTGGCCAGCGCCATGAAGCCGTAAAGATTGGCCAGCGCACCCGAAGCCACGCGGATCTCGGCATAGCGGGCCCCGAAAACCTCGGCCGCAAGCTCGGCCGCGATCACCTCGATCTCCTCGATCGCCTCAAGCCCCATCTCGTATTTGTCACCCGGATAGCCCAAGGACGGGCGCGAGCCGAGGCCAGCCGCAAGCGCCGCCTCGGCGCGCGGGTTCATGATATTGGTCGCAGGATTCAGGTTGAAACATTCCAGATCGTGAATCGCGCTGTTGCGGGCGATCAGCGTCTCCACCCGGGCGGCCACGGTTTCCGATGGCGCGGCAACGGCAGCGGCAAGGGTCTGGACATGGCTCTCGCAGGCGGTGGGAACCCAAGGGCGGCTGGCAAGACGGGGCATAGACATCTCCTGATTTTCCCGAATGAAAGCGCAAGGCGGGCTTGCCAGCAAAGCAGATTTGCAGAAAATTAGGCTTAGATAATCTGAGCCATATCATGCCCGTCGCCCCGCCTCGTCCCAAGGATCTGCCGTTGAATGCGCTGCGTGCCTTTGAGGCTGCGGCGCGGCTGGGTGGATTTACCGCGGCCGCGCTGGAACTGGGTGTGACGCCCGGCGCGATCACCGCCCATGTCAAGCAATTGGAAGACCGGCTGGGGGCCGCCCTGTTCGAGCGCAACGCCAAGGGGGTGCAGCTGACCGCGGTGGGACAACGGGCCTTGCCGGGCTTCGTGGCCGCTTTCGACGCGCTGGCCGTGGCCGTGCAGGATTTGCGCGCCGAGGCCGCGCCGCGCATCGTGCATATCGCAACCCTGCCCGCTCTGGCGCAGCTTTGGCTGTCACCACGCCTTCCCGCCTTGCGGGCGCAGGTGCCGGGGGTGGAAATATCGGTGACCGCACTGGAGGCCCCGCCCAACCTGAAACGCGCGCCCTATGACCTGAGCCTGTTTCACGGTGCCGAGGGGCAGGTCGTGGCCGAGGAACAGATCTTCCCGGTTTGCGCCCCCAGCCTCGCCGCACAATTGCAGCGCCCCGAGGATCTGCGCGCCCTGCCCTGCCTGATCGACAGCGCCTGGATTTCCGATTGGGACGTCTGGGCGCGCATCGCGCTGCCGGGGCAGGAGTTCCACCCACGCGGCCCGGTCTTTTCGCTCTATGCGCTGGCGGTGGAGGAGGCGATCCGGGGCGCGGGCGTGCTGATGGCGCATGGCACGCTGGTCGCCGATGCGCTGGCCTCGGGTCAACTGGTCGCCCCGCTGCCACTGCGTGTGCCGTTTGGCCCGGCGCTGCGGCTGTGGTCGGCCCGACCTTTGCGGCCCGGCCAACCCGCGGATCGGGTGGCGCGGGCGCTGCTTGTCCCGACCTGACCCCTGCTTTCAGGCGAAGGCGGCGGTCAAGGCGATCTCGACCATATCACCAAAGCTGGTCTCGCGATCTGCGGCGGACAGCGCCTCATGCGTCAGCATATGGTCAGAGACAGTCATCACCGCCAAGGCCCGGCGGCCATAGCGGGCAGCGACGGTGTAAAGTTCTGCCGCCTCCATCTCCACCGCCAGCACGCCATGACGCTGCATCTCGTCATTATGGTCCTGCCGCTCGTCATAGAAGGTGTCGGAGGAATAGATCGCCCCGGCATGAATGCCGATACCGCGTTCGGCGCGGATGCGCTCCGCCGCCTCCCACGCCGCTTTCAGCAGGCCAAAATCTGCTGTGGGGGCAAAATTCAACTCGCGGAAAATCGTGCGCGACGGCGAACCGGCGGTCCAGCAGGCTTGGGCCAGCACCACATCGCGCACCTTGACATGATGCTGCAAGGCACCGGCGGATCCGATGCGGATCAGCGTCTGCGCGCCGTAATCGCGGATCAGCTCATTGGCATAGATCGACATCGAGGGCATCCCCATGCCGGTGCCATGGATGGTGACAGGATGCCCGTTCCAGGTGCCGGTATAGCCCAGCATCCCGCGCACCTCGTTCACCAGAACCGCATCCTTGAGGAAGGTCTGTGCCGCCCAGCGGGCACGGTAGGGATCACCCGGCAACAAGACGGTTTCGGCGATCTCACCCGGTTTTGCGCCGATATGGAATGTCATGCCTGTCCTCCCTCCATGCGCTGCCTCCCACGCAGCGAAGCCCGCACTATGGCGGCAGAGAGACGGCATCACAAGATGCGGGACGGCGTGTTGACTTTGCGGCACCTTGATGACGGCAAGGGACACAGAACCAAGGTCGCGCCGCAAGATCCCGGGGCCGCAAGTCCAGCCCCGGTCACGGAATTCCGGTCAATCGGCCTGCGCGACCATGCGGCCCATCACCCGGCCACCCAAGATATGCAGGTGGAAATGCGGCACTTCTTGCACCCCATGGGCACCCGCATTGGTGATGGCGCGGAAGCCCTGCCCCCCCTCACCCGGCTGCACGCCGGTCATCGCGCAGACCTGCGCGACGGCCCGGTTGAAATCGACGATCTCGGCATCCGAGGCGTCACGGGCAAAATGGTCATAGGTGACATAGGGCCCTTTCGGAATCACCAGAACATGCACCGGGGCCTGCGGCCCGATATCATGGAAGGCCAGCGTATGCGCGGTTTCCAGCACGGTCTTGTTCGGGATCTCGCCGCGCAGGATGCGGGCAAAGATGTTTTGCGTGTCGTAGGTATAGGCCATGATCCTCAGTCCAGAATAGGTCAGTCCACGAAAAGGTAATGGGTCTCGGCGATGCGCTTCGCATCTTCGCGCGGGATGCCCAGAAAGGCCGCCAGCGGACCGGCGTTTTCCTCTACCGTGGCGGCTTGCCGGATGCGATGGAAATTCTCGAAATCGGCATCGCGCAGCCGGTCGCTTTCAAAGCGCACATCATAGCGGATGGTCGGCAGCAGCCGCGACAGGACCTCTGGCGGCGAACTGTCGCCGGCAAGCCCCACCCGCCTCGCATGGCCCAACAGATAGTCGTCGGAAAATTCGCAATCGACTTCCAGCAGACGCACCGTCGCGCGGTCGTTGTAGAAATCCTGAATGAGATCGATGTTGGCAGGATCGATGCAGAGGATCAGCTTGTCGGTCTGCCAGTAGTCGAACAGCATCCGCACCAGCGCGCGGCGATGGCGGGTGCGCTTTTCCACAGTGGTCTGGATGCCGCCCAGGTCGGGCACCGGCGTAGAGCCCTCGTTGAACAGGTATTCGACGGCGGCAATGCCGGAAATCAGCCGGGCCTTTTCCACCAGCCGCTTGGCGACATGCCATTTCTTGCAGGTGATGATCAGCAGGGTGCGTTCACGCCCAAGACTGGTCTCTGCCTCCCAGAAGCGGGGGGCGAAGCGGCGCCCGATCCGGCCCCGCCCGGTCAGGAACTTGAACAGCGACCGCCCCTCATTCGAGATCGGAAAGACCGTGCCCTCGGAATTATAGAGATCCCCCAGCCGCTTCTTCAGATCCAGCGCATCGGGCGAGATCTTGCGGGCAAAGAGATAATCCTGCGACAGCAACAGGTTGTAGTTGTCGTTATAGAAAGTCACCGGCATTCCGTAATCGGTGAACATCAGGAAGGTCAGCGCGCGGGTGCGGATCTCGTCCTGCGGCACGAGATGGCGCACCAGCGTCTGAAAGAACGTCTCATCCGGGATCCAGGTCGTGCGAAAGAACCGCATCACATCGCGACGCTTGGCGCAGAAATCAAGGATCCATTCAATGGTGCGGCGACGCAGGCACCACCACTGGCTGCCGATCTGGATCGCCAGATCCTCGGGGATCGGGCGTGACAGGCCAAAGCGTTCCTGCAGGTTCATCGAGGTGTAGAACAGCCATTTCTGGGTGCGTTCATTGAACCAGTGGCGATAGATCAACCTTTCGCTCTTGATGCCGGTCTTGATCCAGTTGGAGTTGAAGAAGTCGAAGCTCTCGATGTAGTCGGCCTCGTCGCGCTCCAGAAAGGCATGGGCGTATTCGGCCGATTTGATCGGCATACAGTCGCCCGACAGCATGTAGAAATGCGTGGCCCGCGGAAAGGTATCGACCGCCGCCCGCACCGCCTGCAGGGTGGCGTCGACCAGGCTCCATTCCCCCCAGCCGCATTTGCGGCGCTTGCGGGCAAAGGTGACCGACGGATTGCCGTCCAGCGCCGCACGGATGCGGGCGTAATCCTCGCGCTTGGCGCGGGCGTCGAAGTGAATCGCGATATAATCGCCGGCCGCCGTCAGACGTTCGGCCTGCGCGATGATCCCGGCGGGATCCTTGTGGCACAGAAGAATATAGGCAATTTTTGCCATTTATGGAAACCAAACCCCGGGATCGTCGTCATTGTTTCCATAAAGTGCTTTACGGGTCATTGAAAAGACAGAGTTTGTTTGCTCTTTTCGCAACATAACGAAGCAGCCCGGCCGCAAGGCACGGGACTGCGGCTATTGGAGGCAAGGCAATGGGTTTCCCAGGCACCTGGATGACCGAAAGTGAAAGTGTTGTGTATCGTGTGGTGCCCAAATGTGCCTGCTCGACCATCGGCCAGATCATGTTCTATTCCGATCACGGCAAGTTCTTCGACGGCGACATCCACGATTCGACCGCCGGGATGCACAAATGGAGCCAGGAGGCCAGCCAGCCGCTGATCGAAGCCAATGTGAAGAGCCACAAGAGCTATGCCTTCACCTGCGTCCGCAACCCCTATACCCGCATTCTTTCAAGTTTTTTTGACAAGATCTGCGGCATCCAGCGCAACGGCCGGCGCTATCGCGGCAATCTGGTGCCGCTCTTGATCCAGAAATACGGGATCGAGGTCGGCGGCGATGACGGCAAACAGGAGTTTGACCAGATCGCGAGCTTCCGCCGCTTCCTGCTGTTCGCGCGCGACACCATCCGCTTCCGCAAACCGATGGAGCCGGACATCCACTGGTCGGCGATGTCGGGCCATATCTCGACCTTCATCGTGAATGGTGGGCGTTACGACCACATCTTCTTCACCGAGAAGTTCGACGAGGGCATGGCACATGTTCTCGACAACATCAAAGTGAAGAAGAAGGTCAACCTGAAGAAGATCCCGAAGTTCAACGAAAGCGAAGGGCACGGGCCCAAGCGGTTGCACCCGGTCGAGGATTACTTCGACGATCTTTCCCGCCATCTGGTCTGGGAGATCTACAAGCGCGATTTTCAGCTGTTCAAATACGACTTCGACAATCCGGGCAACAAGATGCCGCTGGGTGAGGTCGATCTGGACGAGGTTCACGCCAAGCTGGGCGATTGAGACCCAGGTTCCTGCACTTCAGGCGCCCCGGCGCCTGAAGGCCGCCCAAATCCACGCGATCAGCAGGCCCGCCCCCGCGCCGATCGCAGCGCCCGCGATATCGGCCAGCCAATCCGCCATCTCGCGGCTGCGCCCGACATAGGGCTGCACGATCTCGATCGCCCCGCCATAGGCCACGGCAAAGGCCAGCACGGGCCAGAACCAGCCCGGTCGCAGCGCGACCACCGGCAGCGTCAGTGCCGCAAATCCCAACAGGTGATGGGTCTTGTCGCCCCCGGGCACCGGCGGTTGCATCCCGCTCGGCATCAATGTGCCAAAGGCGATGCCAAGGGTCAGGCAGGCCAACAGAGCCACGGCGATTCGGGTTCGCACAGCGTTCTTGACGGGCTTAAGGATTTCGACAGGCTTGGCGTTTTCGACCGGCATAGGGGTTTCGACAGGCTTGGCGTTTTCGACCGGCATAGGGGTTTCGACAGGCACAGGATCAGAACTTCAGCGTCAGCTGCGCGCGGGCATTGAAGCCCGGGCTGGGGTCGGCATTCAGATACTGGGTGTAATCGCGGTCAAATACATTGTTCAACGCCAGATTGGCCGAAATGCTGTCGCTGAAGGCGTATTGCGCGAAAAGGTCCAGCGTCTCGTAACGTTCCCCCGAAAAGCCGGTTGCGGCGGCGTTCGATTTCGCCCCCACCAGATTGGCCCGCGCGCCCAGCGTCAGTCGTTCGTCCAGCAGCCGGATACCGGCGGTCGCCGTGACACGATAGGGCGGGTCTTTCAGCGGTTCGGAGCTTTGGCTGAAGCCCGCCGGATCGATCTGCCATTTGCGCCCCTTCAGCACCTGCCCCGCAAGGCTGGCGAAGACCGCGCCATTGTCATAGGCGGCCTCCAGCTCGAATCCGTGCAGGCGCGCATGTGAGAAGTTCTGATATTGATAGCCGCCGGGCAGCGGGAACATCATGAAGACCTGGTCTATATAGTCATCCACATTGTTGCGGAAGGCCGTCAGCTTCAGGTTCAGCTGATCCTCCTCGCGCAGCACATCATTGAACCGCAGGTTCACCCCCATCTCGACCGTCTGGGCGATCTCGGGGCGCAGATCCGGGTTGGGCACAAAGCGGCCCATGACCGGCGGCGGGTGAAGCCCGTCAATCAGCGTCTCGGTCAGCGACGGCGCGCGGTAACCTTCGGCGTAGGAAGCAAAGAAGGTCACATTCTCATTGGGATGCAGGCCGAGCGTCAGCTTGGGCGACAGGCGGTTGCCGCTGACCTTGGTTGTGTCGTCCTCAAGTTTGTAGCCGTCATAGCGAAGGCCCCCGATCACCTCGAGCCAGCCATCATATTGCAGGCGGTCCTGCACATAGGCGCCCCAGGCCAGCCGCTTGCCCGAGGGGGTCAGCTCATCGCTATTGCCCAGATTGTCATTCGTCTTCACCCGGTCCCGGAACATGTCGGCACCGATGGTCAGCTCGTGATCCACCGCCCCGGTGCTGAAACGGGCGGTGTTGAACAGATCAAGCCCGGTGGTGCCGACATCGAAGGATTGCTCCGACGCGCCGCCGGGTTGGAACTGCTCGAACTTGGTGCCGGTGGAATAGACCTTGAAGCTGAGATCGATCAGATCACTGTCCATCGAGGTCAGGCGATAGCCCGCCGTCAAAGTGTCTGCGGTCACCGTTGTATCGGTCGCGCGCACGCCGTTTTCAAAGTCATTGACGTAGCGGCTGGCCGAGAAGGTCAGTTCCTGCCCCTCGGTCGGGCGGAAGCGGTATTTGAACAGGCCCGACCGCATGGCCTGCGCAGAATCAACCTTCTGGTCGCCGCCGCTGGTATAGTCGCGCAGCTCCTGGAACGTGCCACCCAGCACCACATCCGACCGCTCGCCCAGCCTGGTCGCGCCGACGATGTTCACCGACGGGCCCGGCCCGTTGCTGTCCAGGCCAAAGCGCAGCCGCACGCCCGAGGTCTCGCCCTCGGCAATCAGGTCATCGGCATCCAGCGTGGTCATCGATACCACACCGCCGATGGCACCGCTGCCATAGACCGAAGACACCGGCCCGCGCGTCACATCGACGGATTTCAGCATCTGCATGTCCATATAGAACGTGCCATTGGCCTCATGGCCGTTTTTCTGGAAATTCTGCCGGGCACCGTCCACCATCACCGCGACACGCCCAAAATCCTGCATCCCGCGCACATTGACCGCCACGCCCGGATCATCGGCCGAGGTCTGTGTGGTCACGCCCGGAATGCCCGCCATCACATCGGTCAGTTTGCCGCCCGGATAGCGCAGTTCCAGATCCGCCCCGGAAATGGCGCTGGATCCCGAAAGTGTCTCATAAACCCCGGTTGCGATCCGTGTCGCAGTCAGCACGACCGTCTGCAGCAACACCGCCCCTTCATCCGATTCCAGCTGGACCTCTTGCGCAGAGGCCGTGGCAGGGGCAAGGACAGCAACCCCGACCAGCAGGCGGGACAGGGTGGGAAGCGGGTGAAAACGCATCGGGCAATCCGGTTGGGAAACGAAAGAAGATCGCGAGGAGCCGCAGCTGGCGGCTCCCCGTAGCAGCCTGTCCTTACAGGATGAAGAAGCCTTTGCTGAGGCTGGTGACATCGTCGAACAGCACCGCGAAATCGGCCTTGCCGTCGCCATTCACGTCGCCGGTCAGGATGGCGTCGCCCTTGGTGACGTGGTAGCGCAGCTCGCCCGCGGTCTTCGTGAAGGCCTTGGTGCCGATGAAATCAAAGGCCTGATCGCCCTTCAGCTTGCTATTGGCGTCGATGGCGCCCAGTGCGATCCGGTCGCCCGCCTTGCCGTTGAAGTCATAGACCGTGTCGCGACCCGAGGCCTTCACCGTGCTGTCCGACAGGCTTGCGAACACGAAGGTATCCCTGCCCGAGCCGCCGTAAAGCGCATCGGCCCCCTTGCCGCCCTGCAGCCGGTCATTGCCCGCGCCGCCCTGCAGCGTGTCGTTGCCCGCCCCGCCGACCAGCGTATCGGCCCCGCCATTGCCGTTCAGGCGGTCATGGCCATTGCCGCCCTTCAGGATGTTGTGGCCGGCATTGCCGGTCACCACATTGGCCAGGCCATTGCCCTCGCCGTTGAGATTG
>NZ_WCHR01000061.1 GCF_008973825.1 Gemmobacter serpentinus
CCCGCAGCGCGCCGCCTTGGGGAAAAGGTCACATGGGTCAGTTCTCAATGGAAATTACGCGCCCAAATGGGTCACTTCTGGGCGGAACTCAACAGCGATTGGGTGCGCAGTGACTTGTTGGCCCTGTCTGGGCGACGGCGTGCCGATCTTCGCAACCCGGTCCAAAGCCGGAAGGTCGTCGATGATCTTGAAGGCTTCTATGAAGCGGCAGCCAAGCTGATCGATCACGCTCGAACGCGTGAGGCAGTCTATGAGAACGACCGGTTGCTGCGCGCCCTTGGGTCGATGGGTCGTATCATGCAGTCGGATGGCAAGGTTGAGTTCCGGGGTGATGCGCATGCTGAGCGGTTCGCCGATGAGTTGCGCCGGCGGTATGGAAAAGGGGTTGTGGCGGAGCTCGCCAGCGGGCGGACAGAAGCGATGGCCGGTGACTTTGCGGATGCGGACCAGCGGAAGTGGATTGCGCGGGCGGTTATTTCCGCGGCTAAGTCGCATGTGGCTTTCGGACTGACCTTGAGAGAGGCGAGGAGGGCGGAGCAGAGGCCGGCAGAACTGCCTGAACGATCTGAAGAGCTAGACTGGGGATTGTAGTGGTGATTTCGCCCTCAGTCAGTAGCGGCAACACAATCACTAGGTGTAAGATCAGAGACAAATGTCCAACTGCATATGGAGAAAGCGATTTTGGCAGATGAACCGATTGACGACATCATCAACTGGTCTGACAGCCAGGCGCCTTGGCGCCAGGACTGTCTCCGCCGCCTTGCCACGACAGCTGACTTGGCGCAGGCTGATTTCGACGAGCTACTTGCAATGGTCAAGGCTGCCGCTGGTTTCACGCTGGCTTCGCCGCCGCCTGTCGTAGTGCCCTTCGCCAAGGCACATTTCGGCGGTGGTGCGCATACACCCATCATTTTCAAGCGTGTGGGCAACATTACAGGGGTCAACCTGCTTATTGACAAGGCATCGCTCTGATGTCTTTTTTCAAGTATTTTCTCATGCAATCAGGGACGCCAAGGCGTTTTCTGCGAACTGGGCGCCCAAGGGTGGGCACGAGGTCTGAAGACGTCGGTGAACAAGCTCTGATGCGCGGGCTGGATACCGCATGACCGATTGTGCGTCTCGGGGCTATTCCTGTCTTACAACGGGCGTCAGCACGAAGCTGGCCACAAAGCGATTGTCGGATATTCCCCTGCCGTTGACCTCGCGCCCGCCGTTGGGCGCATGTGGTGCTAAGTTCAGTGCGCGGGCATGGTGCGGCGGGCAATGTCCCACATGAACGCCGCCATTTCCCGCGCAATGGCCGTTGTCACGACAGTCGATTTCTTTCCGCGCTGAACCAGCTTTCGATATCGAGCAGTAAGGCGCGACTGGGCTTTCCAGGCAATGTCCTGAATCTCCGCCGGCTGCTCCTTGAGGATGTAGAGCTTTCGTTCGCCTGGTCGTGCCTGCAGGCGGTAGGTCCAGGCGCCCTCGATCAGCTTGTGGCGCACCCGGGCATTGCCTGCCCGGGTGATGCTGCCACGCCTCGTCGTCTGACCCGTCGAATACTCGCTCGGCACCAACCCCAGGTAGGCCATCAGCTTGACGGGTGTCTCGAACCGCCGCACATCACCGATCTCGGCCATGAAGGTGACGGCGCTTATAAGGGCGACACCCCTCAGTGCCTGGAGCGCATTCACCGCCGGTGCCAGATCCCATTCCGGCACCAGGGCCTCGATGTGCCCGGTCAGCCGTTCCAGGCGCTCTGTTGCGTTTCGTTCGGCCTGCAGCATCTCTTGAAGAGCGATCTGATGGGCGGGATGGTCGAAGGCCAGACTTTGCAGCCATCGACGATACCGCATCGTCCACGGCTTGGTCCGCTGATAGGTTCGCCCGTGGCGCAGCACGAAGGCAGAGACGAGCTGTCGCTTGTGGCGCTGATCCTCTGCCGCACTTTCCCGGGCGCGGACCAGATCGCGCATCGCTTCATACGTCTCATCAGGAACCCAGACCGGTGTTAGCTCGCCTGCCCGCAGCAGGCGCGCCAGACGCATGGCATCCAGCCGGTCCGTCTTGACCCGCTCGCCAGCGCGCACCGGGATCAGCGAGGGCGCGACCACGCAGCAGTCATAGCCAAAGGCCCGCACCTGCCTGTAGAGACCATATCCTGTCGGCCCGGCCTCATAGCAGACAGACACATTTCCCCGCCCCGAAAGCTTCTTCAAAAGCTTGTCGACGCTCCCCGGGGTGTTCTCGAACGTGCCCAGACTTAGGACCTCGTCACGCCGCTCACCAGTGGCGATCGCCACCGCGAGCCTGTCCTTTGACACGTCTATACCAACGTAAATCGATGCTTGTGCTTCGGGCATGCCTTTCTCCATCGCAAAAGGACGGCACCAACCGTCCAACGATCAAGATACGCTATGATCCGTCAGCGGCGGGCCGGTGAAAAAAGACATGCGGTCTTACTTTTTGCCCAAAGGCGCTTACGATCGTCTATGGCCGCAATGGCAGCGGCAAGAGCGGCTTTGTCCGAATTCTGCGCACTGCCTGCCGCACCCGGATTGAGAACGCACAGACACTCAAGGTTCTGGCGGATGTATATGGCAGCGGAACTGCTCTCCAGTCAGCGGAGATCGTAATTGATGCGGGCAGCGGCGATGTTCCGATCACTTGGACTCCCGGTATGCCCGCGGCTCCCGAGCTAATGCAGGTAGCTGTTTTCGATACCAGCTCAGAATGTCGATGCATTCATCCACCAGCAGCTTGGGCAAACTCGCTGCATGTTCAGCCAGCCATGCAGTCATACGCGTCGTTTGGTTCATGCCGATAGGAAACACGACGCCATATTCGTAGAAGTTGGCCCGTAGGGCGTTCATCAATTCCGTGCGCTGCCGAACCAGCCTCTCTCGCCCTCTAAAGACGGCCGCGCGGGCCTGCTGCTGCTCGGACTTAGGCGAGACAAAGCGCATCTCCGGCTGGCGTGCGGCAATGACGATCGCCTCAGCATCAGCGGCATCGTTCTTCTGCCTTTTGAGGAAGGGACGAAGGGACGAACATACTGCGGCGCAATGAGCCTGGCCTCATGACCAAAAGACTGAGCTTCCCGAGCCCAATATCTGGCGCTCCCGCAGGCCTCAAAGACCACGAGACTGGCAGGTAAACTCGTCAAGAATGCGCGAAACTGCTCTCGGCTGAGCTTTTTCCGGTAGACAAAGTCACCCGAAGGGGTCGCGCCATGCACCTGAAAAATGCGCTTAGCCAAGTCCACGCCAATGATCATATCCTTCATAGACCGTCCTCCACTGAATGTGCTGCAGGACAAGCATCGCACAGATGCAGCCTGCGGATACGGGAGCGGACGGCAACCACCCCATCTATTCAGACCAAGTACGAGGGTGGTTTGCCTCTTCACTGACTTGTAAGCCGTATCACCTTGAATCTCGGCTATTGACAGGCTCCTCGGGCCTTGTTTCACACGGAAAAATCGCCAATCTTTGATCTCGAAAAATGTCCTTGGCCCGCCTTACCACTTCGCCTGCCAAGACATCGTCCAGCGGGCCATCTTCAAGTTTCATGATCGTGTCGATGCTCGTTCGAAGTTCGATTGCGGCCTCAACTGGCCCCCAGCCCATCAGGATGCAGCCCGTCTTGAAGGCCCAACGTTCCATGTTGCCCTGTCTCTTTGCTCTCACGTCAGAAGTGACGAGAAGGCGTTAACATTAGGTTAACATCTGGGTATCGCCAAGCGACGGACTCAAGGAATTTCACCGGCACGCCCGCGCCTGATCGCGCAGCACGACATAGCCACTCAGCATCCGGACGATGATGGCACCTTCTGGCAGCGCCTCGACCTCGTCGGCGGCCCGCGCCTAATCGGCTGCCGTGTAGTCGACCACGGGCGGACAGGGCGCGCGGGCGTCAGAACCGCCCATCGCGCAGCCGGTCAGCCAGAGCATCGCGATCAGGAGGGCGGCGGCGTCGAGCATCTGGCGGTGGATGGCATCGTTTCTCTCTCGGGCATCAATCGGCCCCCAGTTCGTTCAGCGTCAAAGCCTCGGCGCGCAGATCCTTCACCTCGCCTGTATTCGCCTGGCGGGCCGTATCACCGGCCAGCCGATTCTTGCCGGCTTCGAGAAATTCCTCCGACCAGCTGTAATTCAGGCTTTGGGCGATCCCTTCCTTGCGGCACAGCTCAGCAATGCTGTCCTCACCACGAAGGCCGGATAGCACGATCCGGATCTTCTCCTCGGACGAATGAAACTTGCGCGTCGCACGCCGGATGTCCTTCACGACATGCTCGGCAGGCGCCTTCGTCGTCACGGGTTTCTTCATCATCTTCAACTCCAACTGGGGTAAAGATGAGCCGCAAGCCCTCCGCTAGGCAATCACGCTAAACTGTCCCATTGGCGCTGATGGCGGACACGCTCACGCAGTCCAGAAGACCTCCCGCCGCCCCGCCACAACATCGCCCTCCACCCGCTCGGGCACGCCCGGCATGTTACCCTCCAGCGCGTTCAGAAAGAGAGCGGGCAAGTTCACGTTCGTTAAGCCGGTCATCCCGATTCCGCCAGACGTGCGACTGTTCACCTCAAGGAGACGCTGGGCCCCGGTCGCGTCCTCCATGGTCTGGAGATTGAGGACGCCGGACAGACCGAACGTGCGCGCAATCAGGCTCGCAAGATCCTCCCCCCACTGGTCATGACATATCTTCTGAGATGTCAGGGTCTTGACGCGGGTCGCGGTCCCGAGGAGGCGCCCGTCCAGACAGGCGAAGTCGACGCTTCGCTCCTGTCCCGGAATGAGCGGCATCAGCATCATCTCCTCCGCGCCTGGAAGCGCCGCCAGCATTGCGCGAAAAGCGGATTCGGGGACCTCAAGCGTGGAGAGGGCGGAGAGGGGGGTATGATCGCTGATCCGCTCGCGCAGGATCCGGAATCCCGCCCCATAGATTCCGGAGGCCGGCTTCACGCAGAGGTCGCCGGGGTGATCCGGAAAAAGATCGCCGGCTGCGCGCAGTTGCTCATACTCCGCAACCCCGCGAAACAGCCGATACGGGGTGATCGGAACCCCGGCCTCCGCCATCCGATCAAGGAGTTTGGGCTTCTCCTCCAGAAGCCGCATCGTGTTCTCTTCCGATGCGGTGAGGAGCCGGACCCCGCGCTCCGCGAACTTGCCCCGGAACCGGGCCATCTCATCGCGCCTCCGGTATGGGATCACGAGTTCCGCCTTCTCGGCGAGGGCGATCCCTAGAAGCCAGTCCGCGTAAGCGTCCGGCGTCATTCTTCGCGTATCTGACGGCTCGGCCAAGAACCGGTCCGCGACGAGTCGGATCGGGGTGTCGCGCCGCTCATGGGTCGCGATCACGAAGAGCCCGGGCCGGGCCCGACGCATCAGCTCAATCACGTCCGCCGCCCCCGATATATGATGATTAAACAGGATTCGCATGATCACCCCCATCCGGAGCAGGTTGTCAGGCTGGAGTTCGCAAGAATTCCCCAGACGTCTGGAGCGTTTTGCGCGAGCAGGACGGGGTTTACAACTGGGGATGAAGGTTTGTTTCGTCGCTGATAGGGTCTCAAGCTGATTTTAAGAGCAACCCCTTTAGAGAGCCTTGCATTGATCCGGACTCCTGACTAGCGTCACGGAGAAGTGAAATAACACATTTCCTATTTCTGTCCGAAGGATAGGTGGGTTATCCGTCTGGCCATTGAGGCCTCTCTTTCGGATCAGCCGATCGCGGACGGGGTTGCAACACGCCGTACCGCTGACGCGGTGCGGAGCTCAGGAGAACTCAAGATGCGCCGTCTTCCCGTCTACCTTGTCCTCGACGTCTCGGGCTCCATGCATGGAGAGAAGATCGAGGCGGTCCGCAACGGTATGCAGATGCTTGTCAGTACGTTGCGGACCGACCCGTATGCGCTCGAGACCGCCTACCTCTCCGTGATCGTGTTTGATGACACCGCGCGTCAGGTGGTGCCCTTGACCGAGCTGATGGCGTTCCAGCCGCCCCATGTGGAGGCCGGCTCAACGACATCGCTCGGGGACGCGCTCCGGGTGACCAAGGAGTGTATCGAACGGGAGGTCCGCAAGACGACGACGGACAGCAAGGGGGACTGGAAGCCGCTCGTCTTCCTGATGACGGACGGGCAGCCGACGGACGACTGGCAGAAGGGGCTCACGGAGTTCCGCAAGATCAAGCCTGGAATGGTGATCGCCTGCGCGGCAGGCCATGATGTCGACACTTCGATCCTCAAGCAGATCACCGAGGTGGTGGTGTCCCTCGACACCGCTGACAGCTCGACGATCAGCGCCTTTTTCAAATGGGTCTCCGCCTCCATCTCGACCAGCTCGAAGAAGATCGACCTGGCGAAGTCGGAGTCCACCCAGCTCAGTGAGCTCCCCCCGCCGCCCCCGCAGATCACCTTGGTCTGATCCGGAAGAACCGAAAGGCGTCGCGTGAGAAGACTCCCCGTATATCTGCTGCTTGACACCTCCGGGTCGATGCGTGGCGAGCCGATCGAGGCCGTGAACACCGGGATCCGGGTCATGGTGAGCGCGCTTCGGCAGGACCCGCATGCGCTGGAAACGGTGCATGTCAGCATTATCACTTTCGACGCGGACGCGAAGGTGGTGACCCCGCTCACCGCGCTGGATGAACTCCAGCTGCCGCATATCACGACCCCGCAGTCCGGCCCGACCCATCTCGGGTTGGCCCTTGAGACCCTTTGCTCTCAGGTCCGGCGCGAGGTTATCCGGTCTACGGCGGAGCAGAAGGGGGACTGGGCACCATACCTGTTCGTCATGACGGACGGGAAGCCGTCAGACTTGCAGATGTTTGAGCAGCAGTGCCCGAAAGTGCGTGCTCTCGGTTTCGCCAACATCATCGGCTGCGTCGCGGGCCCGAAGGCCCGCAAGGAGGACCTCACCCCGCTTTGCGACCACGTCGTCGCGCTCGACACGATGGACAGCGCCGGCTTCACCAGCCTCTTCAAGTGGGTCACCGCAGCGATCTCCGGCGGGAACCGGTCGATGGGGGCCACCTCGACGGTCAGCCTGCCGCCGCCGCCGCCCGAGATCCAGATCGTGCTCTGAGGAGGTCTGATGCGCCGACTCCCGATCTTCCTTCTGGTCGACGTCTCCGAATCGATGGTCGGGGAGACCCTGTACAAGCTTGAGGAGGGGATCGGGGCGGTGGTCTCCACCCTCCGCAAGGACCCCTACGCCCTCGAGACGGCCCACCTCTCCGTCATCGTTTTTGCCGGGAAGGCGCGAACGATCATCCCGCTCACGGAGCTGTTCGCGTTCCACCCGCCGGAGCTCCCGGTCGGGGGCGGGACCGCGCTCGGCGCGGCCCTCGATCACCTGATGAACGAGATCGACCGGACCGTCGTGTCAAGTCGCCCTGACCGGAAGGGGGACTGGCGTCCCATCGTCTTCCTCCTGACCGACGGGGCCCCGACGGATGACGTAAGCCGGCCGATCGACCGCTGGAACCGGTCCTACGGGTCCCGTGTCAGCCTCGTCGCTGTGTCCATCGGCGGCGGTGCGGACCATGCGGTTCTGAAACGGCTCACCGAGGAGGTGATCGTGTTCGACGACACCGCCCCGGACGCCTTCGCCCGGTTCATCCGATGGATCTCCATGTCAATACAGTCCCAGAGCCGGAGTGTGAGCGCGGGTCAGGACGGGAAGGTCAGCCTCGCCAAGGCGGAGGAGGGCCTTCTTGCGCCGGTTGAGCGCGCGGGCGCCCTCACCCCGTTCTCCGGGGTCGATGATCGGTTCGCGGTCTTTCTCGGACGCTGCGCGAAAATGCGCCTCCCCTATGTGGTCAAGTTCGAGCGCCATCTCGGCCGGTTCGAGACGCGGGATCCGGCGCTCGCGAAGCTGCTTGAGACGAGGAGCTACGTGCTGAACACGGCGGTCCCGGTCAAGAACAGCTATTTCGACCTGACCGAGGAGGGGGGGGCTGCGCACTCGGTCAGCTCGGACCAGCTGATCGGTCAGCCGGCCTGCCCGCATTGTCTGGCCCGGTTCGGGATGGCGGTCTGCCGCTGCGGCGGGATCCACTGTCTCGAGGGGGAGGGGGAGCGGACCTGCCCCTGGTGCGGTAATACGGGCCATTACGGTTCTGCGGCCTCCGGGGCCGGGTTTGACATCGGACGGGGGCGGGGATGAGCGGATTTAGCGTTGAGGCGGCCATGCGTGTGCTCTTCGAGGCGCTGCGGGCTGAGAGGGTGAGCCCGATCGAGGACGGGCTAGCGGGAATGACCGGTCTCTCGCCAGAGCAGCGGCTTTTGCTTGCGGGATTGGAGTACGTATCGTCCCGGGGGGAAGCGCCGGCGCGCGAAGCAGTGACCCTATCGGAGACGCCCCTTCCGGACGCGGCCCTTCCGGAGGGACCAGAGGGGGCGAGGGCGGACGCGCCTGAAGATCCCGGTCCCCGGGCGCCTCAAGCCCCGGACGTGGCCGCGCTCACGCCCGGAACGGCCGATCAGCTGAGCCCCACCGCAGAGGGGGCAGTCCTAATTGAGCCGTCTGGCGCTCAGGAGGAGGCCCCTCAGGTCGACACAGAGCCGGACCGGTTGACGTCGGACCAGTCTTCGGCGGTTGAGCCGATTGAGACGCGCGATCCGCATGAGCCGGAAGCGGCGAGTGAGGGGATGGAAGCGGACGGCGCCGCGATGCAGCTGACGCCAGAGCCCGCCCCTGAGGCCCAGACGGTGCCGGATCCTGACTCTCAAGCTCAACAATCCGTAAACCCTGCCGTTGTAGAGAACCTTGTAGAGGTTCCACAGCCCGGCGGCGTGCCCGTGATGCCCGCGCGGGCCTCAACACAGGGGGATGCCGCCGTGACACCGCTGGAGACCGTAAAGAAGACCGTCTATCTGAAGAACGCGAGGATGAACGAGCCCTATGTCGGGCTGATCGAGGTGCCGGGCCTTCGGGGCGCACGGCTTCTGGATGACGGGGGGACCGGTCTTCTGCTTGATGGGGAGGCCGGGACTCTCAGCGGGCAGCCGGGCGCGAGCGGGGACTTCGTCGTCCGGATTCAGGGCCTTCTCGCGGGCCGCCGCTGTGACGTGCACGCCAATCTCGCGGTGATCCCGGACCCGCGGTCGCTCTGGATCTCGAAGCCGCATGATCCCACCGCCCCCTTCGCGAAGGAGGATGAGGACAGCGGCGTCAGCCGGGGCGACCTCCTCTGCGTGGCGGCGAGCAAGCGTGGCCGCTCGCACGCTCGTGAAGGGCTTTTCCGCGATGACGATTTCGCCCTCTGGACCGGCGGTACGGGCGGCTGGAACATCGCGGTGGTGGCGGACGGGGCCGGATCGGCGAAGTACTCCCGTCGCGGGTCCCAGATCGCGGTCCGGACGATTGTCCGGGACCTGCCGCCTCTTCTAGAGGAGCAGCTCACCGGCCAACTTGACGGGCTGGTCGCCGAATACCTCAAGGGGGTTGAGGGGGCTGAGGAGCGGATCAGGACCCAACTCTACCTGTCCCTCGCGACCGCCGCGTTCAATGCGGCGAAGGCGATCGGGGAGGAGGCGACCCGGGTGGACGAGCGCGCCAGCGCCTTCTCCACGACGCTCGTCCTGAGCGTGGCCCGCAAGGGGCCGCACGGCTGGTTCATCGCCGGGTTCTCGATCGGGGACGGCGGGGCGGCGATCTTCGACCTCCCCTCGCGGACGGTGAAGACGCTCACCCTCGCCGACAGCGGGGAGTTCGCCGGCCAGACCCGGTTCCTTCAGAAGTCCGAGTTCGCTGCGGGTTATGAGGAGGTGGCCAAGCGGCTCTTCTTCGACGTGCGGGACAGCTTCACGGCGGTCCTGGCGATGACGGACGGGATCACGGACCCGAAGTTCCCGACCGACAGTGCATTCGCGAGCGCCGACGTGTGGAGCAGCTTCTGGGAGACGGACCTGTCCCAGTCGGTCCTGCTGAGCCGGGAGAACACCGCCCTTGAGCGGGAACTCCTTGCCTGGCTCGACTTCTGGTCCCCCGGAAACCACGACGATCGCACCATCGCGATCATGTTGCCATGAGGAGGGTCGGTTGACGATCGTCAAGCTCACCACCACGGACGGGCAGCCCGTCGAATACCGCGATGAGATCATCGGTCAGGGCGGGATGAAGGACGTCTACTTCAGCCCGGACCGGTCCTACGTGGTCGCCTTCTTTCGGGACCAGCTCGACTTCCAGGGCAAGGAACGGCTCAAGTCGATCGTCGGCGCTTACCGGGACGGGATCTACAATCAAAAAGGGGGGGATTACTGGCGGGACCTGTTCTGCTGGCCAACCGGGATCGTCGAGAAAGACGGTCGGCTTGGCGTCGTGGCCCCCGTTTACCGTCCGCACTTCTTCTTCTCTCACGGGTCCGTCAACAACGACATGCTCGGGATCAAGGGGAAGGAGAAGGAGGGGAAGTGGTTCGCGAGCGCCTCGAACCGGGCGAAGTTCCTGGCCCCGGAGGAGAAGGGGAGCTGGCTTTCCCACCTCCAGATATGCCTGATGATCAGTCGGGCGGTACGTCGGCTCCACGCGGCCGGGCTCGCCCACTCCGACCTCTCCTACAAGAACGTCCTGGTCGACCCGTCCACCGGGAAGGCGTGCATCATCGACATCGACGGGCTCGTCGTACCCGGGAAGTTCCCGCCGGACGTGGTCGGAACACCGGACTTCATCGCCCCGGAAGTGATCGCGACGCAGCACCTGAGCAAAACGGACCCGGGCCGGAAGCTCCCGTCCGCGCTGACGGACCGGCACGCGCTCGCCGTTCTGATCTACATGTATCTGTTCTACCGCCACCCGCTGCGGGGCAGCAAAGTGCACGACCCGGACTCGACGAAGGATGAGGAGCTGTCGATGGGGGCCAAGGCCCTCTTCGTCGAGCACCCGACCGACACGAGCAACCGGGTTCGCCCAGATCATCTGGGCAAGTTCCAGGTCCCGTGGGGGGATCCGGCCCGGATCCCTTATACGGTCGCGGGCCCGCTGCTTGCGGAGCTGTTCCGGAAGGCGTTCGTGGACGGGCTGCACTCCCCTCAGGACCGCCCGACCCCGTCAGAGTGGGAGAACGCGCTGGTCCGGACCATGGACCTGATCCAGCCCTGCTCGGCCAAATGCGAGATGGGCTGGTACGTGTTCGACAACACGACGGCGCCCCGCTGCCCCTGCTGCGGAACCCCTTACAAGGGGGCGCTCCCGGTGCTGAACCTCTATTCGAGCCGTCACGCCGGCGCCTATCAGGCAGACAACCACCGCGTCATGGTCTGGGACGGGCAGTCCCTGTTCCCGTGGCACGTGAACCGCAAGATCTTCCCGAACGAGCACCTCACCCCGGATCAGCGTCAGCGGGTCGGGTACTTCCAGCGGCATCAGGGGGACTGGTTCCTCGTGAACGAGGGGATGCCCCAGATGCATGACGTCGGGGTGTTGATTTCCACGCAGAACTGACCCGGGTTTTCCGTCGAGAACTGACCCACCTGAGGGTTATGTTCCGGGGTTCAGGCTTGGGTCAAGGGCTG
>NZ_WCHR01000062.1 GCF_008973825.1 Gemmobacter serpentinus
ACTTCCTGCATGTCAGGATGGACCTGCCCGCTCGGCTTGCCGCCTTGGGCGAAGGCGACAGCGGCGAATAGCCAACTCTCAATTTCAAAACGCACGTTAGAGGGCACAGAAGGCGGACATCGCCGCCCGAGCCTTCTCAGAGACCAAGGGGGCCCGCCGCACGCGGGCCTCTCATCCAGCACCAACCTGTCCCGCGCATCTGCGCGGGGCACCAAAGGCTCCATCCCCAGTAAGGCCTCGGTCAACTAAGAGCATGTCTGCAAGGCTGGCGGCGAAGGCGTGAGCATCGGCGGGACAATTAGGCTCCTTGTGTCAAAGTACCATCCCCCGCTTGCCAGTCCCTTCCTTGGCCCAATTCCAGTCTTCGAGATCAAGCCACAAGGGCTCGGACTACGGGGCAAGCCCGTGCCGCCGGCCGGATTCGGGGCAAGCCCGAACGCACCCGGTGATGTCAGCCCGTCTTTGGGCCTGCGGGTTCCTGTCAGCGCGGGGGATGGTCCCTCGCCTCCCAGCAGGAGCCAAAACAGATGTCCCGCAAAGATGCTCACGCCTTCGCCGCCAGCCTCGCCGCCACGCTCATGGTATCCATCGTGGTCTTTCAGGCAGGGGATGGAACCTTTGGCGCCGTCCCCGCCGATGAAATCGACGGCGACGAGGTTCAGGTGCTTGTTGAGATCGACCCGTGGGCGTAATGCCCACGGTCGTTAAGAAGGCCCGGGCACGGCGCGAACGCGCCGTCCTCGGCCTTTCGCCGGCAACAGTGCCGCCTCGGCAGTCCAACAGAACGCCGCCGCTCGTTCGCGGCCGCCTCGACTTGTCCGATTGTCCACTCAGATCGGACGAACAGCGGACAATCGTGCGGCAGCGGTGAAAGCCGCGCGCTGTTTCGTATCACGGCGATATATCGCCTCTCGACGTCAACCAGACCCCGATCAGGGTCACACCAAGCCCCGCAAACATCACCATCGTGAGCGGTTCACCAAACAGCGCCCAAGCCCAGACCATCGTCACCGGCGGGCTGAGATAGATGGCTGCGCTGACCTTGGCGACGGGGAACAGCCGAAGGCTGGTGTAGTAGACCGCATAGGTCATGAAGGTGGCGATCAGTACCAACCATGCCATGCCGATCGCAAAGCTCGCAGTCATCGGCGGGGCAAGTCCATCGCCCGCCGCCAAGGCGCTTGCTCCGAACAGGGCGGCACCTGTCAGGGTCTGGATGCAAAGCGCCCGATACCACGGCATGCGCAACTCTTCGCGCCCTTTGTGCAGCACCGAAGCCAGCGCAAAGATCAGCATCGAGGCAACGGTCAGGCCGTAAGCCCAAAGCGGTGCAGACCCGAAGGCCAGGCTGTGGAATGACACGATCACAACCCCGGCCACCGCGATAGCGGTTCCGACCCATTGCCGACCCGACAATCGTTCACCCAGCACGGGCTGTGACAATGCGGCGATGGCAAGGGGCAATAGATCCGAGATCAGCGCAACCAAACCGGTCGGAACGCGTTGCTCGATGGCGAGCGCAAAACCGCCGAGGTACAGAAAGACCGACAGCACGCCGAAGGCCATCTGGAACCCGATTCCCCGCAGGCCGAGCCTTGGACCGAAGAAAAGTGCAAAGGGAAGCAGGATCAAGCCCGAAAGAAGTGTGCGCCAGAACAGCAGCAGGAAAACACTTGCCTCTGCATTTGCAAAGCGGATGCCTACGAAGCCGGAACTCCATCCGATCACGAGCAAGACCGCCATCACAGGCCAGAGGAGGGGATGCGTGGTCGAGGAAGGCGTGTTCAGGGCGGTCATTCCGGTTCTTTCGGTTCGATTACTCGGCCGCAATACGCGGGATGACAGGATTGTTGGCATGACAAATTTCGATGAAGTAATGACAATGATGCCATTCATGTAATGAACGTTTGCCGGAATTGTTGGTTTCTGGCACTCTGATTGCAGAAACATTGAGAAGCTGCATGTCTGACCTGTCCACCCGCCGCCTTGACATCGACGCCTTGCGCGCTTTGCGCGCCATCCAGCAGCACGGGGGCGTCACCCGCGCGGCAGAGGCGCTTGGGCTGACCCAGTCCGCCGTCAGCCACAAGGTGAAGCGGTTGGAAACCAGCCTAGATTGTGACCTTCTGAACCGTCGCGCGGGCGCGCCGATGTTCACCAGCGCCGGGCAGGACCTTCTGGACTACGCCGCCCGCATTCTTGGCCTGCATGACGAAGCGCTCCTCAGCCTGACCAAGACCGACCTCGCCGGGCGTATTCAACTGGGCCTGACCGAGGACACCACCTGCACGGATCTGTCGCGCATCCTTGGGCGCTTCCACCGTCTACATCCGCAGGTCGCGGTGCGGACCAAGGTCAGGATGAGCGTCGTCCTGCGCGGCATGTTGGACCGGGGCGAGCTGGACGCTGCCATCGTCCAGATCTTCGCGCATGAAGTGCGACCAACCGATGTGGTCTTGTTCCGTGAAGGGCTGCACTGGGTGAAGCTTGCGGGATCGCCCCTTCCGGCTGATGGTCCGATACCGTTCCTTTCCTTCGATGACGACTGCTTCTACCGCCATTGGGCGTTGGACATCGGGCAGGACGACGGCGCGCTTCTGGAAACCGTGTTCGAATGTTCCAGCGCCGCTGGCATCGTGGCGGGTGTCCTTGCTGGACTCGGCGTGGCGTTGCTGAGCGACCGCCACATCCGGCCAGAAATGGAAATCATCCGCACGCAATTGCCATCACCGCCCGACCTTGCTTATGTCGTGCGCCGTACCCGCAAGGCCCGAAACCCCGCACTCGACAGTCTGATTGCCGAGGTGGAAGCGGAGGTGAGCCGATATGGCGGGCTATCGCTCGTGGTGTAGCTCAGTCAGAACCGCACCTTCACGAACGGTCTGAATGGACCAATCGGCGTTGTGCCATGGCCCGGCAACAGGACGAACAAGCCGCTCGCACTGGCTTAGCCGATAGCTAGATCGTCTGCGAATTTGCCAGAAGTCAGCGCTGCGACAAACCACTGTGGTTTACGGCCGCGACCCGACCAAGTGAGAGCCGCGTTTTCAGGATGTCGGTATTTCGCCACGGCTGGCGCACGGGTCGTTTTCACTTCAACGCCGATCAGGTCGGCGAAGGAGTAGCCCATCTCCCTGGCAAGCACTTCCAGCTTGGCACGGGCTTCGGCCTTGTGCCGGTCCTCATATGTGGAAATCGCCTTGGCGAGGTCCTTCTGCAACTGCCGCAGTTCCTTGAGCGACATCGCCTCGAGATTGAAATCAGCCATTGGGCCCTCGTTTCCTGAATGATGCATCCGGGATAGCCGTCATGTCGCAACATCACAACTCCCCCGGAGGTCACCGCGATAGGGCAGGGGGATGAGGTTGGCTTGAGCTGCCGGGTCGGCGGTTTCGCAACTGCTTCAACCCGGTTGCCTTGGTGAGGAAGGCCGAGTTCTGCGTGAGCCCCAGGCCGCTCCTATCCCCGGTGCCATCCCTTCGACTGACAATCCCCTAAGCCTGTTCGGCCTCTGGCGCGCAACCCCGCGTCAGTCCGGGCCGTGTTGCCCCTCGGGGCTGCCCGCTCCACCCCGGCCCTCTGGAGGTTTCCGGTCGCCGTTCCGTCGCCCGTGCACACCTCAGCCGACAGGCTTTTTCCGGGTCTTGTCGAAGGGACGGTCCCAGGGACAGGAAACACAGGAGCTTACCATGCAGAACATCGTCATCCTCGCCGGCAACATCGGTCAAAAGCCCGAAGTGCGCTCGACCCAAAGCGGCACGAAGATCACTAACTTCACCCTGGCCACCTCGCGGCCGCGCCTCTCGGAAGGTCGCGTAATGCGCGACGAGAACGGCTACCGGGTTATGGACACCGAATGGCACCGCATCACCTGCTTCAACGGTCTCGGCAAGACCGTCGCGGAGCACTGCGAAAAGGGCATGAAGGTCCTCGTCCACGGCCGCATCCACTACACCAAGTGGACCGATGCCACCGGCACGGACCGCTACGGCTGCGAGATCATCGCCGAGAAGGTCGACTTCCTGAGCCGCCCGAAGTCGGCCGAGAACGAAAACCCCGAGTTGGTCGACCGCGACGACGAGATCCCGTTCTGAAAAGAACGGGGTCTTCCCCGAAGGGGCCCGGCGGGGAAACCCGCCGGGTTCCGTCGTTTTCGGCCCATTGCGGACCTTGGCCAAGATCACCGTTGCTGCAGCGCAGCTTCCCCATACCGGACCTTCATGCCACTGCGCAGCAAGATCCAAGATCCCGAGGTCCGCGGTGCGGGACTTTAGGGACGGTGCTAGAGCGGCTCCAGTCGACCAGGTATTGCAGGGCACCCCACCGGCACCATCGGCTGCGCAATGGCATGATGTCTCACTGCTCCGCAGCCCAAAGTACATCCTTTCTCAGAGCGGAAGCCGCGCCTGGGATAGGCTATTCGCGAACAACCGCGACCACCGCCCTACCCAGATCTTTGAGCGCCTCGTTGCGAACCTCGAACTCCGCGTCCGTATCCGAGATGAACATGGTCGCGATCCAGGGCGCTCCGCCTTCAGGCTGGATCACCGCGACGAGGTTGCGCGTGTGGCTTCCGCTGCCCGACTTGTCGAGGATCAGCCAGGCGTCCTCGACCTCGGCGCGCAGCAATGCGCCGGTCACGCCGCCGTGGCGCATCCACTCCGCCAGCTTCCCGCGGGCCTCCGGAGACAGCACGTCGCCCAGCAGCAGCGCTCGCAGCGTCTCGGACATGGCGGCCGGGCTCGTGGTGTCCCGCTCGTCTCCAGAAGCGAAGTCGTTCAGCTTGGGCTCGATGCGGTCGAGACGGCTCGTCGGGTCGCCGACGCTGCGGAAGAACTGCGTCACCGCCTCCGGCCCCCCGAGATGCCCGATCAGGATGTTCGCCGCCACATTGTCGCTCATGTCGATCGCCGCGAGGCAGAGCTCGTCGAGGGTCATGTTGCCGCCGACCCGCGTCTCCGTGACGGGCGCGTAGGGCACGAGGTCGGCCTTGCGCACCGGCAGCGCATCGGAGAGCGACAGCCTGCCCGCGTCCCAACGCGCGAGGATGGCGCCGCAGACCGGCACCTTGACCGTGCTGTTCATGAGGAAAAGCTCGTCCTCGCGGTGAGACCAGGACCAACCCGTGCCGGTCTCCATGAGCGAGAGGCCGACGCGGGCGCCGAGCTGTTCCTCGATCCGGGCGACGGTTTCGGAGAGCGCCTCGACAGGCGTTTCGGCGAGGGAGGCCGTGGCCATGGACAGGCCGAGAGCGAGCCCTGTCGCGACACGCGACAGGACGGTAGCGGTGAACCGCATGGGACCATTCCTTTCAGGATCTGCGCCAGTGGCGCCTGGGATGCGACATCACATGATGTCATGCGGACTGTATATTTCGGCTTGATCGCAGCCATCAAACGACAAATCTTATGGCCTGCCATTAGCTGAGGTACTGCCATGGATCGCCCCGACCTGCCGCTCAATGCCCTGCGCGTATTCGAGGTCGCCATGCGCCAGGGCAGCTTTACCAAGGCCGCGATCGAGCTGCGCGTCACCCAGGCTGCCGTCAGCCACCAGGTCGCGCGGCTCGAGGACCTGCTGGGCACAGCGCTGTTCCTGAGGACCTCCCAGGGGCTGATCCCGACCGACGAGGGACGCCTGCTCTTTCCCGTGCTTGAGCATGGGTTCGACGCGATGTCGCGGGTGCTCGACCGTCTCGGCGGGCGGCGCGACATCGAGGTGCTAAAGGTTGGCGTCAACACGACCTTCGCGATGTGCTGGCTGATGCCGCGGCTCGAGGCGTTCCGACAGGCCCATCCCCAGATCGACCTGAGGATCTCGACCAACAACAACCGGGTGGAGATCCTGCGCGAGGGGCTCGACATGGCGATCCGTTTCGGCACTGGAGGCTGGACAGGACACGATGCGATCCCACTGGCAGAGGCGCCGATGGCGCCGCTCTGCGCGCCGGGCCTCGCGTCACGGCTGCTGCATCCCTCGGACCTCGGGCAAGTAACGCTTCTGCGCAGCTACCGAAGCGCCGAATGGCCGGGCTGGTTTGAGGCCGCAGGCGTGCCTTGCCCGCCTGTCACCGGGCCGGTCTTTGACAGCTCGGTGGCTTTGGCAGAGCTGGCAACCTCAGGCGCCGGCGTCGCCCTGCTGCCGATCTCCATGTTCGAGAGCTACATCGCGCAGGGCCGCTTGGCACAGCCTTTCGGCGTCACAGTTTCTGTCGGACGTTACTATCTCGCCTGGCCGTCCGACCGGCCCGCCATATCAGCGATGAGCACGTTCTCGCGTTGGCTGACCGGCCAGAGCGCTGAGTAAGCATCCAATTCGTGTCACCCCCCCCCAAGCCTGCCGTGCGCGCTAAGCGCCGCGGACATTGGCAGGCACCCACTTGGATGCCCGTCATGCAACATGAAGCCCAAAACCGACACGAAGGGCTCGAAAGGGCTCGAAGCAGAGTTGCGGCGGCACAGCTTGCTGCCCCCCAAGCGAGTGGGGTCTGCCCAGCAGAGACGGCCCTTCCGCGACGTTCGACCCAAGCGCGGCGAAGGTCCGCTTCCCGCCCTTCACATCAGCCAGAGTAAGAGGAGTGTCGATTTCCCGGCGACGGGTTGAGGGCTGGGAGAGTGGCTCCTGGCGCCCGTCGCGGGAGATAGCCGATGGGCGTTGTAGAAGTTCTGGATCCAGTCGCACCGGCGCGGGCGGGTGGCTGGAAAGTGGATGTGAGCCGGGGTGAGCGGAACGGGCGAGTGTCGTCCGAATGGTTCAACCGGCCCGATGATGAGCGGTATCTGTCGCTCGACGATCTCTGGGCCAATGTGAAGGGCCGGTCCGAGCGCAGCCGCAGCCGTGTGGTGCAGACGGCTGACATCCGCGTCGAGGCGGCGCGCGATAACCCTGAGCGGCTGCACCTGATGCTGCCGAAAGCGCATGAACCGGTGGCGCCCACGCATTGGGCCTTTGGCCAGCTTGCCAGCATCGTCGGCGCTCCGGCCTCCTACCTGCGGCAGCTGCCCGCGCCACTGGCAGGGATCAACCTGCAATACGGTTTGACCAACCACCGCGCTGAGCAGGTGAAGACTTTTGAGACCGAGGATGGCCGCACCGAGCTGCGCGCCGTGACCGGCCCGGACTATGGCCGCATCCATGACCATGAACTGGTCGAGGCGGTGCAGCGCATCGCGGGCAATGGCACGGGTGACACGCGCTGGAAGGTGCCTGGCGTCCTCGACTGGTCGACCGGGGTCTACAACCCCGATGTCGAGATCAGTCGCGACACGACCACGCTCTATGCCTCGGACCGGGATGTCTTCCTGTTCCTCGTCGATGATCACAACCCGATCGAGGCGGGACGGCTGCCCGACGGCTCCCCCGATCTCTACTTCCGGGGCTTCTACTGCTGGAATTCCGAGGTGGGTGCCAAGACCCTCGGCATGGCGAGCTTCTACCTGCGCGCCGTCTGCCAGAACCGCAACCTCTGGGGCGTCGAGGATTTTCAGGAGATCACCATCCGTCACTCGAAGTATGCCGCCTCGCGCTTTGCCCAAGAGGCGGCACCAGCACTGACACGGTTTGCCAATTCCTCGCCGCAGGGATTTGTGAACGGCATCAAGGCGGCGCGGCAGCAGATCGTCGCGCGCACGGATGAAGACCGCGATGATTTCCTGCGGAAACGCGGCTTCTCCAAGGCTGAATCCGGCAAGATCATCGAAAAGGTGCTGATGGAAGAGGGCCGCCCGCCCGAAAGCATCTTCGACTTCGTGCAGGGGATCACGCGGCTTGCGCGGGACAAGACCCAGCAGGATGCCCGCCTCGACATGGAAGGGCGTGCCAAGAAGCTCCTCGACCGGGTCGGCTGAGGCAGGCCCGTTCACAGCGACCGTCTGCATCCGCGGCGGTCGCGCTTTCCGTCTTTCCAAGAGTACGCCACTGGCCCCGCCCGAGAGGGCAGGGTGCTTCGGTGTGCGCAATTCAGCGAGACCCCCATGACCCCCCAGGAAGAAACCGTCATCCTTGAGGCCCGCGAAATCCTCGGCCGCTACCTCAGCCAGAACCCCGTCTTGGGCAGCTGGCAGGCTGTGATGGACTATTGCGCCGTGGCCGTTCGCGGACCGGTTGAGCAGTTCCACGTCCTCTATCTCGACCGCAAGAACCGCGTCATCACCGACGCCCTTATGTCGGTGGGCACGGTCGACCATGTTCCGGTCTACCCGCGAGAGGTGATCAAACAGGCGCTGCTGAATGCCAGCGCCCTGATCCTGATCCACAATCACCCTTCGGGCGATCCGACACCATCGGAAGCCGATCTCAGCATGACCAAAGAAATCCAAAAAGGCTGTAAGTATCTTGGCCTGACGCTGCACGATCACATCATCGTCGGGGCAGGGACCGAACTGAGCCTGCGGGGTCTGGGCAAGATCTGATCCAACTTCGGACCCATCGCTGCCGCCCCTTCGAGGAAGAGGGCGGCGGTTTGGTCTTTGACGGCCGAGGCGGGGAGAGCGGCTTCCCGCGCCGTCGGAGATCATCCAATGTTCGACCCCTCCCTCCCGGTTCAGCCGACTTCGCGCACCCATGGCTTCACGCTGCCCCCGCAGAATGCTGTGCCGAATCCGAGCCTCCCCTTTGCGCTGACGCTGTCGCGCCAGACCCCCGCTGCTTGGATTTCGGGTGATAACGCTCCCGCCGTTCTCGATCGTTTTCCCACATTGGCCGAGGCCATGGGTGGGGCAATCCACCATGCCGAAGAGTTCGCGCCGGATGCGGCCCCGCAGCTTCTGGCGATCCTCGACCGAGATGACCGTCTGGTTCTCGCAGGTTCCGCCCGCGAAGGCGCCGTAGCGTGGTGCCATCCGGTGACGTGCGCTGCCGAGGCGCGCGCCGTCGTCAGCGAGGCGAGCCAGCTTCGCGCGCAGGCAGGGCGCGCAGCGGATTGCAGTGAGGCCGATCTGGCGCAGCGCCTGCGTCACCACGCCGATCTTCTTGATGCCAGTCTTGTCGATCCGCTGTGGCGCACCTTCGCGGCGCGGGCCCTGCAGATCGCGGCGTGACGACCGAGAGACAGAGGAGGGCAGGGGGGTCTTGCGAGCTTTGCCGGGTGAAAGAGATCGCCCGGCTGGCTCCGACCCTTCCCTCATTTCCGGAGAATTCCATGACACAAGCTGAACCCACCCTCGCGGCGCCGATGCCGCCGTCCGTGGTCGACTTCGCGTCGGTGTTTGCGGCCCACCTCAAGCAAACTGACCGCGAGGCAGAACTGCGTCCTGCCAACCAGGAGCGCCTGTTTGATGCGCTGTCCACCGCTGGCATCACTCATGTCACCGTGACCTTCGATGGCGAGGGTGACAGCGGCCAAATTGAAAGCATCTCCGCCTGGGCAGGAGAGGTCGCTGTGGAGTTCCCTTCCGTAGAAATCCCCTACGCCGCGATCACCTGGGACAACCCGGCGGTCGAGATGCGGCAGTTGTCGCTTACCGATGTCGTCGAGCAGCTTGCCTACGATTTGCTCGCTGACACTCACGGCGGTTGGGAAAACAACGACGGTGCTTTTGGCGAATTCTGCTTCGACGCCAGCGCCCGCTGCATCCACCTCGAGTTCAACGAACGGTTCACGTCGTCCGAACTCTTCACCCATGAATTTTGAGGGGGCGGCGATGGCACATCCATATCATCACGCCCTCTCTTCGGTAAAAAAATGGGGAGGCACGGTCGACGATTACCAGCCCATCCATGCCTGGTACGATAGCTCGAAAGCCCACTCTGCGGATTTCCGCCATCGCGCGATGTTTCATCATGCGGCGGGAATTTGGCTTTCCGAGACTATCTTCGGCCCGACGATCACGCTGTCGACCGGCAGGATCATTCCAACCCGCTGGGTGGGCGAACAGCATGTCCGAGAGGATCTGGGCTTCATTCCGAGCTTCACCGACTGGGTCAAGGCGATCCGGCCAGAACCCTGGATGGGCCGCACTGAGAAGATCGAGTCGCTGGTCGATCCGCATCTGGCGCTACCCGTAGTGGAGGTCCGTTGACATGAGCCGGGCCTACCTCAATCTTGGCGTCCCTCCCGAGATCACGCCACTCGCGATGCTGCGCATTGCCATCGGCCGTCTGCATCCTGACACGCTCGCCGTCTGCAGCTGGCGCGCGGCGCGCAAGCGCTACTACCGCGAGCTCTTGCAGGCCCATGCAGAGGCTCAGGTTCGGGTGCACGCCGACTGCGCGTGATCAGCATTTCTCGACCCGCATGTTCCAATCCGCCCGGCCTTCTGGCCGGGCCTTCTCATTTCTGGAGGTACTATGGCCGACTATTTCACCCACTTTTCCTGCGTCCTCGACGTGGGCTCGCCTGAAAAAGCTATCGCGGCGCTTGATCTCTTGACCCGCCTGCATCTCCACGAGGAAAGCGCCGACGATCCGGAATACTCGGGCTTTGCCATGACGCAACAGGACGGTCCCGAAAGCTCAATCCTCTGGTTCCATGACGATGAGGGGGAAGGCGATATCGCAGGCGTCATACGCTTCGTGCTGTGCCTAGCGGAAGAGATCGAGCTCACTGGTCTTTGGGGGTTCGAAGTCGCTTACACCTGTTCCCGGCCACGATTGGACGCCTTCGGCGGTGGCGCGCATGTCATTGATCTCGGAAAGCGGAAATCCATCGGCTGGACCAGCACGCATGAATGGCTTGAGGCCGCGCTCCGCGGGGAGGACTGCGATGCCTGATATCATCTGCACCACGGTTTATCAGTTCCACGAACTTTCCGACACTGCCAAGGAGAAAGCCCGCAGTTGGTATCGCGAACTCGGGCCCTATGACGATTGGTGGGATGCGGTCTACGAGGATTTCGAGCGGGTCTGCGACATCCTCGGCGTCAGCCTCAAGACCCGCCCGGTTCGGCTGATGGGTGGTGGCACCCGCGAAAAGCCCTGCATCTGGTTCTCGGGTTTCTGGAGCCAAGGGGACGGCGCGGCCTTCGAGGGATATCTCAGCCACGCTAAGGGCGCGACAACGAGCATCAGGAATTATGCCCCTCAGGACACGACCTTGCATGGCATCGCAGACAGGCTTCAGGCGATCCAGCGGCGAAACTTCTACCAGCTCACCGCGGATGTCAGTCACCGGGGCCGCTATTACCACGAATATACCATGTCCGTTGACGTCACGCGCGACAGCTCGATCTGGCAGCCGCCGACTGAGGATGCGGACGAAATTGTGACCGAAGCGCTGCGTGATCTCGCACGTTGGGTCTATCGCCAGCTTCAGGCCGAATACGACCATCTGACTTCAGACGAGGCCATCGAGGAGGGGATTATCGTCAACGAGTACACCTTCACCGAAGGAGGGCGGCGGTTTGGGTGAGAGAGCGATCGGTTCATTTGATCTTTACAATGAGACCATATGAACTATGTTAGTGGCAATGGAGGACAACATGCAAGTCGCAGAGAAGATCCGAGAACCTGCACAGATCAACGCCGTTGCGCTGAAGGCTTATGCCCGCGTGGCCGACGCTTGGGGTCTCAGCCTGAAGGAAGCGGCGGGCCTCGCCGACATGTCGGAGAGTACGTGGAAGCGCGCGAAGAAGCCAGATTTTGCGGGGGAACTCACCAAGGACCAACTATTGCGGCTCAGCGCTGTGATCGGCATCTACAAGTCGCTCGAGCTTTATTTCTCCGAGCCACTGGCTCGAAGCTGGTTCGCCCGGCCGAACACCGGTCCGCTGTTTGGTGGTAACCGTCCGGTCGACACTGCTATCGACGGCGGTTTGCCGCAGATCCTTGCGGTGCGGACCTATCTTGACGCATTGCGTGGTGGGGTATGAAGCAGACCGAGATTTCCGATCGCGGTCTCGTTCGCCTCCTGCCCGCCACCTATCACAAGCCGCCAGCTCTGCGTGGTCTTGTCGATACCGATGACGAGATGGATATCTTGGCAGAGATTGAGGGCCTGACCAGCGGCCGTCTTCTTGCGGAACGTGGCCGCAACCCGCACCTGGACCCGCGCGAACTTGCGTGGCAGCGCCGCAGCCGCGACCTGCGCATTTATGGTGACAGTCATGTCAACGCAGCCTTCACCTACACCCGCGCAGGCGGAAACCGCTTCAACACCAAGGAGCGGGGTGCTTGGTACTGCACATGGGATGTAATGGTTTCCGTCAGCGAAGTGGCCTGGCACCGCACGCGCGAACTTGGTTTTACGGGCAGCTACGATGACAGCGCGCGATATGTGGAAATGCTGGCCGACTTTATCGGGGTGTTCGACGACATGACTGATGAGCCGGATCATCCTGCTCTGCATCCGGATCCGGTAGTCGGATATCCTGAAGGTCAAAGCTTAGCCCAGCATCTGCGCCGGGCCGGATCCCGGGGCTTGATCTATCCTTCAGTTCGGGCTCCGGCTCCCGGCGGGAATTGCCTGGTCTGCTTTGAGCCACACGCCATCCAGAGCGTCCGTCCGGGCGCGTCTTGGGATCTTGTTTGGGATGGGACACCGCATTACTCGATTACGGCTGTCGGCTGACAAGTTACAGCGCATGCTCCCTCGGAGGTCCGAAAAAGTGAAATCAGCAAATGGCAACAGCCCTGACATCACAAACTTGAAGCCATGTGACCATCAGGCGTTCTTCGAGGCTTTGGACTCTCCGTCGTCACCGACGGAAGCGCTGCGGATCGCATTTCTCAGGCAGAAGAAATCCCTCGGTGATCCGGACGCCAACATGCCATCCACTGCCTGACACTCGTCACCTATTCCCGTCGATCCACTTCGACATCCGGCCCTTATCTCGGAAGCACTCGTCCGGAACGGCGCGGCGCTTGATCCGGGCGAGGCGCTCGGCAAAGGCAACTTGCTTGGAGGACGGCAGCTGGTCGAGCGCGGAGACCGGTTTCAGCTTCGCCTGCGCATCGATCCAAGAACTCAAAGCCCGCCGGTCCTGCTGCACCTCCCAAGGTAGCAATGTCTGGTTCTTGAGCGCCAGTGACCGCGCATAGGCGATCTGTTTGGGCGTCACGGGCAGGGCGAAGGTGGTGTCTTCCATCGGGGAAACTCCCTTGCTGGTTGGATTCCATACATAGAACATTACGGGAACCAAATCAAGCCGCGCATCCCTAGTTCCGGGGTTTGAGAGGCAAAGGGGAGCGGGAAAAGGCTAAGCCGAAGGGGGACAGAGAGAGTGCCCCGCCGGTTTGTCCTTGTCCCAATCCGGAGATCCCCGATGACGTTTCAGACTGCTGTTGCAACTGCGCTGCCGCTGGTTGCCCCGCTGCAATGCCCCGACACCGCCGCAGCTATTGTGATCGTGGCGCAATCCCTGCAACCCGATCTGGCGCAGGGTTTTCAGATCGACGCGCTACGCCTGCGGCTTGAGATGGAGCGCGCCTTCGGTGGCTCCGATGCGACAGGCGCCTGGGATTGGAAGCTGGCTTATGAGGCGGGCGAGGTGGCGCTGATCCTCTTCTTGCGCAAATTCGGCCGTGCGCTGCTGGCCCGGGCAGGCTCGCCTGCAGCACTGCTGCCCATCCTCGCCAAGGTGGCTGGCCTGTTGCCCACGCATACCCGACGCTCGGAGGAGATGGAGCGCTTCCAGCAATTCTCGACGCCGCTGCCTATGGGCCTTGCAGCCCTGGCCGCCGCACAGATCACGCCGCGCGACCTGGTCCTCGAGCCTTCGGCCGGGACCGGGCTTCTGGCGATCCTCGCCGAGATCGCGGGCGGCAGCCTCGCGCTGAACGAGTTGGCAGACACCCGCGCCGACCTTCTGCGCCTGCTGTTCCCGGGCTGCCCGGTTACTCGCTTTGACGCCGCGCAGATTGACGATCGTCTCGACGCGGGCATGCGCCCGAGCGTCATCCTGATGAACCCGCCATTCTCGGCCATGGCCAACGTCGATGGTCGGACGACCGAGGCGGCGGCCCGGCATCTGCGCTCGGCGCTTGCCCGGCTGGCCCCTGGTGGGCGGCTGGTGGCGATCACGGGTGCGAATTTCGCGCCTAACGCTCCAGCCTGGGCCGCGACTTTCGACCGCCTGACCGAGTCCGCGCATCTGGTCTTCACCGGCGCTGTGTCTGGTGCTGCCTTCGCCAAGCATGGCACCAGCTTCGAAACCCGCGTCTCGGTTTTCGACAAATGCCGTGGCGGCGAGCCGGGCGGTATTACTGCCGATCTGACGCACCCGATATCGCCTGATGTGACCAGCCTGCTGTCGCTGATAGCGGCCCGTGTCCCGCGGCGCCTCGTGCTGGACGTACAAACCCCAAACCCAGTCCCCTACACTTCCCCCTTCCCGGGGAATCCCGCCCGCACCACGCGCACCGCGATCAGCACATCGCGCGCCACGCCAGCAACACCACCCACCAACACCGCACTGCCGATCGAGGCTGCGAACATCGCCTATAGCCTGCGTGATGCGACCGATGACGGTGCCAGCGCGCACCTGTCGGATGCCATTTATGAGACCTTCCGGCTGCAGGCGATCGACATTCCCGGGGCGGAACCGCACCCGACCAAGCTGGTGCAATCGGCGGCCATGGCCTCGGTCGCGCCCCCAAAACCCAGCTACCGCCCGAAGCTGCCCGCTGCCGTGTTGCGCGAAGGCCTTTTGTCCGACGCGCAGCTGGAGACCGTGATCTACGCTGGGGAAGCGCATGGCGCCTGTCTCGCGGGGTCGTGGACTGTCGATGAAACCGGCGATCTTGTCTCGGCCGCGCCCGACGATGCCGCTGACGCTATCCGCTTCCGCCGTGGCTTCTTCCTTGGCGATGGCACAGGGGCGGGCAAGGGCCGCCAGTCGGCGGGCATCTTGCTCGACAATTGGAGCCAAGGCCGCCGCAAAGCGCTCTGGGTGTCAAAGAGCGACAAGCTGCTGGAAGACGCGCAGCGCGACTGGTCAGCGCTTGGCCAGGAACGTCTTCTGGTGACGCCGCTTTCGCGCTTCGCGCAAGGCCGCGACATCCCGCTTTCTGAGGGCATCCTCTTCACGACCTACGCCACACTTCGGTCCGAGGAGCGAGGGGCCAAGAAATCCCGCGTCGACCAGATCGTCGACTGGCTCGGGGTCGACTTCGATGGTGTCATCCTCTTCGACGAAAGCCATGCCATGGCGAATGCCGCCGGATCGAAGGGCGAACGCGGCGATACCGAAGCGTCGCAGCAGGGCAGGGCGGGCCTGCGGCTGCAGCACAAGCAGCCAAATGCGCGGGTGGTCTATGTCTCGGCCACCGGGGCGACCTCGGTTCACAACCTCGCCTATGCACAGCGGCTTGGCCTCTGGGGTGGCGAAGATTTCCCCTTCGCGACGCGCGCCGAGTTTGTCGAGGCGATCGAGGCCGGAGGGGTCGCCGCGATGGAAGTCCTCGCCCGCGACCTGCGGTCGCTTGGCCTCTACATGGCCCGGTCGCTCTCCTACGACGGCGTCGAGTACGAGATGCTTGAGCACGCGCTGACTCCTGAGCAGCGTGCCATCTATGATGCCTATGCCGGGGCTTTCGCTATCATTCACAACAACCTTGCGGCAGCGATGGAGGCGGCCAACATCACCGGCGACAGCGGCGGCACCCTCAACCGTCAGGCCAAGTCCGCCGCGCGTTCGGCCTTCGAGTCCGCCAAGCAGCGCTTCTTCGGCCATCTCCTGACCTCGATGAAAACTCCCACGCTGATCGCGTCAATTGATGCCGATCTGGCAGCAGGCCATGCGGCCGTCATCCAGATCGTCTCCACCGGCGAGGCGCTGATGGAGCGCCGCTTGTCGGACATCCCTACGGATGAGTGGAACGATGTGCGGGTGGACATTACGCCAAGAGAGGCGTGCCTGGACTACCTCGCCCATTCCTTCCCGGTTCAGCTCTACGAGCCCTTCACCGATAGCGAGGGCAACCTCTCCTCGCGGCCCGTCACGCGCGATGGCCAGCCGGTGGAATGCCGCGAGGCCGCGCGCAGGCGCGACGCGCTGGTCGAGCATCTGGCCTCGCTTCCGCCCGTGCCCGGCGCGCTGGATCAGATCGTGCAGCGCTTCGGCACCGATCTCGTGGCGGAAGTGACGGGCCGCTCGCGCCGCATCGTGCGCAAAGGCGAGGGTCCGACGGCGCGACTTGTCGTGGAAAGTCGCGCGGGCTCTGCCAACCTCGCGGAAACCGCCGCCTTCATGGACGACCAGAAGCGCATCCTGATTTTCTCCGATGCCGGGGGCACGGGGCGCAGCTATCACGCCGATCTCGGCGCCAAGAACCAGCGTCTGCGGGTCCATTACCTGCTGGAACCCGGTTGGAAAGCCGATGCGGCCATCCAGGGTCTCGGCCGCACCAACCGCACCAATCAGGCGCAGCCGCCTCTGTTCCGCCCCGTCGCGACCGACGTGAAGGCGGAGAAGCGGTTCCTCTCGACCATCGCACGCCGCCTCGACACGCTCGGCGCGATCACGCGGGGCCAGCGCCAGACCGGCGGTCAGGGGCTGTTTCGCCCGGAAGACAACCTCGAGAGTCCATACGCCCGCGATGCTTTGCGTCAGCTTTACCGCAAACTCTATCGTGGCGATGTGGCGGGCTGTTCACTCGGGGCGTTCGAGGATGCCACTGGCCTCAGCCTGACCGATGACAACGGGCTGAAGGATGACCTGCCGCCGATCACGACCTTCCTCAATCGCCTGCTTGCGCTGACGATTCATTTGCAGGGCATTCTGTTCACCGCTTTCGAGGAACTTCTGGCGCAGCGTATCGAGGGTGCGATCGCTGCCGGGGTCTACGACCTCGGGCTCGAGACACTGCGCGCTGAGAGCTTCCGCGTCATCGATGCCCGGGTGATCTATACCCATCCCGGTTCCGGCGCTGAAACCCAGCTACTGACTATAGCGCAGAAGATCCGTAATGCACCGGTCACCTTGGCGGACGCGCTGGACTGGCTCGATGACCCCAAGGCACGCCTTCTGGTCAACAGCCGCTCGGGCCGCGCCGCCTTGCAGGTGCCCGCGACCAGCCTGATGCTGGACGACGGCACCATCGAGCCACGCCTGCGTCTGATCCGGCCAACCGAAACCCAAACCTTCCCGGTCAAGATGATGGAGGACACACACTGGCTAGATGCCGACCGCGCGGCGTTCACCGTCGCCTGGACCGCGGAACTGGCCGAGGTGCCCGAGTTCTCGGAATCCTCGCTGCACATTGTCGCGGGGCTTCTGTTGCCAATCTGGAAGCAACTGCCGCAGGACGAAACCCGCGTCTACCGGCTGCAGACCGATGACGGCCAACGCATCATCGGCCGCCGTGTCTCGCCCGCCTGGGTCGCGAGCACGCTCGCTGACGACGCGCCGAAGCTAACGGCGGCGCAGGTCCATGCCCTCATTCTGGAGGGCAAGACCGTGGTGCGGCTCGCCGAAGGAATGGAGTTGCACCGGTCCCGCGTCATGGGTGTGAATCGGATCGAGCTGTCCGGGTTCACGGAAGCGCAAAAAGACCGCCTCAAAGCCGATGGCTTCTTCTCGGAAATCATCGCCTGGAAGCTGCGCCTCTTCTGTCCGACGGAT
>NZ_WCHR01000014.1 GCF_008973825.1 Gemmobacter serpentinus
TTCAATGCACTCGGCACTGCCGAGATTGAACGCGTGGCCTGAACCCAACGGGGAAAGGGGCGCGTCTAGCCGCAGCCGGACTTCTGCAACAATGCCCAGTCGAAGCGCTGCTGCGGCTGGTGCTCCATGTTGCCCCGAAGGAGGCATAACTGAAGGACCGCGACAGGCCGTCGATTGTGCCGCCGGTCGCGCTTGCGCCGTAATAGTCAAAAAAAGTGGATCGGGGAAACGGAATGTCCGAAAATCGGTGACATCCTGGGCGTATAATTCAGCCATTTTTTCAACTCTGTTACTGGTTACTCAGGACTATCGATAGTTGTCCGGCTATTCCCGCAAGCTGCCTGATGAAATGCCGCAGCAATGCAATACGGCCGCCCAAGGGCGGCCGCAAAAGGGCGGTCTCAATTCAAAATTCCGGCCTCAGCCCTCGCGTTCCTGGGCGACCAACTGGCGCATCCCTTCCAGCGGCACATAGCCCCGCAGCATACTTGTTTCCACCACAAAGCTCGGGGTGCCATTGATCTGCATCTTGCTGCCAAGCGCGTGATTGGCATCGATCACCGATTTCACCTCGGGGCTGTTCATCCGCGCGAGCACCGCTTGCGCGTCCAGCCCCAGATCCTGCGCCAATGACCCAAGCGTTTCCGGCGTGGCATCGCCCCGCAGCGTCAGCAGCGCGTCATGGGCCTTTTTATAGGCCGCATCGCCGCCGATCTGGCGCACGGCCAGCGCGAATTGCGCTGACAGCATCGACTGCTCGCCCAAAATCGGAAATTCCTTGATGATGAAGCGGATATTGCCATCGCTGTTCACCAGCTCCTCGACCTCTTGCCAGGCCTTGCGGCAATAGCCGCAGCGGTAATCCAGAAACTCGACCACGGTGATATCGCCCTGCGGATTGCCGCCGACCCAGTCGGAGGGATCCTGCATCAGCGCCGCCTTGTTGTCGGCGACCAGCTTCAAGTCAGATTCGGCCTCGGCCGCCTTTTGGCGATCTTCCAGAACCTGGATCGCCTCGAACAACACTTCGGGGTTTTCCATCAGATAGGCTTTCACCTCATCGCGAAAGGCCGCGCGTTCGGCCTCGGACATGGCGGTCATGTCGAAGGCCTGCACCGGCAGGGCGGCACCCAGCATCAGGCCGAAACCCAGGGCGGGCAGGGTGAAAAGCGGACGGGTCATCAAAATCTCCGAAGGGGCGGCGGGGCTTCGCGGGCAGGGCCGGGGGGCCTGCTTGACGCGCGCGCCCCGGCGGGCCAGTGTCTGCGCGACTTTACGGGGGCTTGTATGCAGGTTTCAAGTCGTGCGCTCGTCGATGCCTTCATCGTGAAGGTTCCCGGCTGGGCAAATGCGGCATTGCCAGCGTAAAGCGATCCATAACTGCTGTTTCGGGGGCGAGAATTGGCCGATAGCCTAGGGTTTTCCAAGCGTTCACAGGTTGACGCTTTCATCGTCATGGATGTCATGGAGAAGGCGCGCGCGCTGGAGGCATCGGGCCGCCACATCATCCATATGGAGGTGGGCCAGCCCGGCACCCCGGCACCAACGGGCGCGCTGAAGGGGCTTTCCGATGCGATGCAGGCGGGACCTTTGGGCTATACCGTGGCGCTAGGCCTGCCAGAACTGCGCCGGGGCATCGCAGGTCTTTACCGGCGTTGGTATGGGATCGATCTCAATCCAGATCGCGTGGTGGTGACCGCCGGGTCTTCGGCCGCTTTCCTTCTGGCCTTCTCCGCGCTGTTCGATGCGGGCGACCGCGTGGGTTTGGGTGAGCCGGGCTATCCCTCCTATCGTCAGATCCTCAAGGCGCTGTCCTTGCAGGCCGTGGGCCTGCCGGCTTCGGTGGAAAACCGGCTGCAACCCGTGCCCGCCGATCTGGCAGGTGTCGATCTGCAAGGCATGATCGTGGCAAGCCCTGGCAACCCGTCGGGCACCATGCTGTCGCATCAGGCGCTGTCGGATCTGATCGTGCATTGCGCGGGTCGCGGCATCAAGTTTGTCTCGGACGAGATCTATCACGGGTTGCATTACGGTGCGCGCGCGGTGTCGGCGCTGGAAATCAGCGATGACGTCTATGTCATCAACAGCTTTTCAAAATATTTCAGCATGACCGGCTGGCGCATTGGCTGGATGGTGGTGCCCGAGGATCATATCCGCGTGGTGGAACGGCTGGCGCAGAACATGTTCATCTGCCCGCCCCATGCCAGTCAGGTTGCAGCCCTTCATGCGCTGGATTGCATCGACGAGATGGAGGCCAATCGCGCGGTCTATGCCGAGAACCGCCGCCTGATGCTGGAAGGTCTGCCCAAGGCGGGGTTCGATCGCATCGCGCCGCCCGATGGGGCGTTCTATATCTATGCCGATGTCAGCGCGTTGACCGACAATTCGCTGGCTTTTGCTGCGGAGATTCTGGATCAGGCGGGCGTTGCGGTGACGCCGGGCCTTGATTTCGATCCCGCACGCGGCGCGCAAACCTTGCGCTTTTCCTATGCGCGGGCGACGGCGGATATTGCCGAAGGCCTGCGCCGGTTGCAGGATTATATGGCGAAACGGGGCTAGGACGGGTTGATTTGACGATGCGGCGGTTCGGTCTGGTCTGGCTTCTGATGCTGATGCTGCTGCCCCTTGGGCTGCGCGCACAGGAGCTGACGGCATTGGCGCGGCTTTTGCCGGAAGTGAGCCGGGTCGAGGCCTCGGCCTCTGGGCTGGATCTCACGCTTGGCCTCAGCCAGTCGGTGCCATGGCGCGCCCGTGTTGTGGATGATCCGCCGCGCCTTGTGATGGATTTTCGCGAGGTGGACTGGCAGGGCATCGACAAGATGCCGCAATCGGGTGTGCCCGATCTGCAGGCGGGTGCATTCCGCCCGGGCTGGTCGCGGCTGGTGGCACCGTTGCCGGGGCCGATGGTGATTGCCGAGGCGGGCATGACCACGGCCCCCGGCACCCGCATCACCTTGCGGATGGACCCGGCCAGTGCCGAAGAATTTGCCGCAAAGGCCGCAGCGCCCGAGCCCGCAGGTTGGGCACTGCCCAAACCCGCCGATGTGGCGCGCGTCGAGGCGCGCCATGACGGGCAATTGGTCGTCGTGCTGGATCCCGGTCATGGTGGGATTGACCCGGGTGCCGAGCGCGACGGGGTGAAGGAAGCCGATCTGGTCCTGACCTTCGCACGCGAGCTGAAAGAGCTGATGATGCGCGATGGCGATACGATTGTGGTGCTGACGCGCGAGGAAGACACCTTCGTGCCGCTGGAAACGCGCATTTCGACCAGCCGCGCGGTGGGGGCGGATGTGTTTATCTCGCTTCATGCCGATGCGATTGCCGAGGGCGAGGCGGTGGGGGCCACGATCTATACCCTGTCGGATGCAGCATCGGATGAGGCCGGCAAGACCCTGGCCGAACGCCACGATCGCGCCGATCTGCTGGCAGGCGTCGATCTGACCGAACAGGATGACATGGTGGCGCGGGTCTTGATGGATATGGCCCGCACCGAGACCGAGCCGCGTGTGGATCGGCTGGCCGATGCGCTGGTGACCGCGATCAAGGCGGCAGATCTGCGGATGCACCGTCATCCCCGGCAGGAGGCCGGGTTTTCGGTGCTGAAATCGCCCGATATCCCCTCGGCCCTGCTGGAACTTGGCTTCCTGTCTTCGGAACGTGACCTGAAGCGCCTGCAAGATCCGGCCTGGCGATCCAAGATGGCAGCGGCGCTGCGTGAGGGCATTCGGGCCTGGCACAAGGACGAGGCCGCGCGGGCCGGCCTGCAACGCTAGGCCGGTCTCGGCGAAAATGCCCGCGTAAGCATCCGGAACGCGGCCATGTGTTTTGACCTCGGGCCGCTTTGCGCCTATATGGGGGCAACCCTTTTGGGGCCCTGAATGGGGGGCGCGATATGGGACATGGTCTGGGTAGCGGCAGGAGTGCAGGCGTGGCGCGGTTTATCGGGTCCTTTATCGGAGCCATCTTCAGCTTTCTGACACTGGGCCTGTTGTTCGCGGCGCTGTCCTTTGGCGCGGTGTTCTGGATCTATTCCCGCGACCTGCCCAGCTATGAAAGCCTGACCCAATACAAGCCGCCGATCATCAGCCGCATCTATGACGGCGAGGGCCGCATGATCGACGAATTTGCCGAGGAACGCCGGCTGTTCGCCTCGATTGAGGATGTGCCGGATGTGGTGAAATTCGCCTTCATCAGCGCCGAGGACAAGCATTTCTATACCCATAAGGGCTTTGACATTCTCGGCATCGCTTCGGCGGTGCGCGATGCGGCCTCGGGCAGCCGGTTGCGCGGTGCCTCCACCATCCCGCAACAGGTGGCCAAGAACTTCCTGCTCTCGGGCGACCGCACGGCGGAACGCAAGATCAAGGAATTGATCCTGTCGACCCGTCTTGTCGATGCGCTGCCCAAGGACCGGATTCTGGAACTTTATCTGAACGAGATCTATCTTGGTCAGAACAGCTATGGCGTGGCCGCTGCCGCGCTGACCTATTTCAACAAATCGTTGACCGAACTGACCCCGCATGAGGCCGCGACCCTTGCCGCCATGCCGCGTGAGCCCGCGCGCTCGCACCCTGTGCGCGACCATGACAAGGTGCTGCGCCGTCGCAATGAAGTGCTGCGCGAGATGCGCGACAATGGCTATATCGACGCGCAAACCTATGAGGTCGAGGTCGCACAGCCGCTGAAATCGGTGCAGAATGGCGACTATCCCGCCTTCCGCACCACGCTTCCGCCGCGCAACTACTTTACCGATGAGATCCGGCGCCAGCTTTCGACCAGCTTTGGCCAGAAGGAATTCTTCTCGGCGGGCTTTGCCATTCGCGCGACCGTCGATCCCGATCTGCAAGAGGCGGCCGCCGCCGCGCTGCGCAGCGGTCTGGAACGCTATGATCGCGGGCAGGGCGTCTGGCGCGGCACCGGCAAAAAGATCGAACCCGGCGCGCTGACCTCTGAAGCGGATTGGCGCGAGGCGCTTTCCAAGGTCGCGGTGCCCCGCGATATCGCGGGCTGGCATCCGGCCGTTGTGCTGAGCCTTGGCGAAAGCAGCGCCCGCATCGGCATCGAGGGCGTGGACGAAGACGAGGATGGCCATTTCATCCCGGCCGAGGATGTGACCTGGGCGCGCAAGCGTCTGGCGGATGGCAAGCTGGGCAAGAAGGCACGCGTGGCGTCTGATCTGCTTGATGTGGGCGATGTGGTGCTGGTGCGCGCAATGACCAGCGACAGCGATGGCAGCTTCATCCGCTGGACCTTGCGCCAGGTGCCGGAGGTGCAGGGCGCCTTCATGGCGATGGATGTGAATTCGGGCCGCGTCATGGCGATGCAGGGCGGCTTTTCCTACCAGGATTCGGAGCTGAACCGCGCCAGCCAGGCCCTGCGTCAGCCGGGGTCGAGCTTCAAGCCCTTCGTCTATGCGGCGGCCTTGGACAGCGGTTTCAACCCCTCGACCATCGTGGTCGATGCGCCTATTGAGCTGAACACGCCGCAAGGTCTGTGGCGGCCCAAGAACGCCTCGAACAAGTTTTACGGGCCGACGCCATTGCGCACCGGGATCGAGCAGAGCCGGAACCTGATGACGGTGCGGATCGCGCAGGAGATCGGCATGGAGACGGTTGCAGGCTATGCTGAACGTTTCGGCATCTATGACCGGATGAACGCGTTCCTGTCCAACTCGCTGGGGGCACAGGAAACCACGCTGCTGAAGATGGTTTCTGCCTATGCGATGCTGGCCAATGGTGGCGAGCGGGTGGAGCCGACGCTGGTGGACCGCGTGCAGGACCGCTATGGCAAATCGGTCTATCGTCACGAGGCGCGCAGCTGCACCAATTGCGAGGCGGCGATCCTGCCTGCGGGGGAAGCCCCGACCATCGTTTCCAAGCGCGAACGGGTGATCGATGCGATCACCGCCTATCAGATCACCTCCATGATGGAGGGGGTGGTGCAGCGTGGCACCGGGCGCGGCATCAACCTGCCGGTGCCGGTGGCGGGCAAGACCGGCACCACAAACGACGCAAAGGACGTGTGGTTCGTGGGCTATACCTCGAACATCGCGGCGGGTTGCTATATCGGCTATGACAACCCGCGCACCCTTGGCGGCAATGCCTCGGGCGGCGGGCTATGCGGCCCGGTGTTCGAATCCTTCATGCGGGCGGCGGTGAAGAAATACGGTGGCGGCAAGTTTGCCGTGCCGCCGGGCGGCCATTTCGTGAAGATCGACCGTTTCTCGGGCGCGCGCCTGCCCGATACCGCGCAGGGCGACAATGTCGTATCGGAATACTTCCGTGACGGCGATGAGGGCGGCGGCGGTGGCTTCTTCGTCGATGGCGGCTTTGCCATGGGAGAAAACCTGCCGTTGTTTGCGGTGGGCGAAACCGATGGCGGTGCGGCGCAGGTCACCACGGCCAGTGGCCAGACAAGGGTGATCCCGAAGAAGAAGGCCGATTTCGGCACGCTGTCTTCGGGTGGGCTTTACTGACCGGCCAGGGCCCGATCCGGGCCCGGCCGCCTTCCTTAAATTTAGATAGACAGAGCCGGGCGCATTGCCTCAGGATGGGTGCATCTTTGATGACCCAACTTTTTTCATTGGTGATGACATGGCAACGCGCAAGGGAACCGGCCGCGCCGATACGATTTTCGGAACCAGCGGCAAAGATGTTATATTCGGAAATGGCGGCAATGACCTGATTTATGGCGGGCATTCCAACAACTGGTATCACGCGGACAAGGGCGATCGCATTGATGGTGGCAAGGGCAATGACACCATGTATGGCGGGCACGGCGATGACTATTTCCTGCATGGCGAAGGGGCAGACGTCTTCTATGGGTTCGCCGGTCGGGACACGCTTGATTACAGCCGGGCCAAGAGCGGGATGACGCTTTCGATCAGTGGGTTCTCGACCGGCAATACCGGCGCGGCCCGCGGGGATTCCGCCGAAAATATCGACGTCGTGATCGGCACCCGGTTCCATGACGACATTACCGGCCAGTCCAGCAATGCCTCGACCCTGAAGGGCGGCGCGGGCAATGATACCCTGACCGGCGGATTTTATAGCGACCAGCTTTTGGGGCAGGCCGGTTCCGATATGATGTTCGGCGAAGAGGGCAACGACCGGCTGCGGGGCGGTGCCGGGCAGGATGAGATTTACGGCGGGGACGGCAATGACAGTCTCTATGGCGAGGCGGGAAATGACACCCTTTACGGTGGCAAGGGACTGGATTCGCTGTTTGGCGGGGCTGGAAACGATGCCTTTGTCCTGACCGGCGGCAGCCGGGTCACTGGCGGCGCGGGGGCCGATATCTTTGACAACCAGAACCTGGATGGAAGGGTTGTCATCACCGATTTCAATCTGACCTCGGGGGATAGGATCAGTCTGGCAGGGGGGATCTTCCGCAGTTTCGACGAGATCCTGAAGAAGATCACCATGCAGGGCAACGATGCCGTTCTCAGGCTGAACGCATCGGATACGATTGTGCTGCAAGGGGTCGCCAAGGCCGATCTTCTGGCGGATGACTTCTATTTTTAAGTTCGCAGCCACCGATCCGGGCAGGGTGTGACGACCAAAGCGGCGAGGCTTTGCGCAGGCATCGCCGCTTCCCGCTGTTGAACGCTTGTCGCTTGCGCCTTGGCGCGGTATGAACCCGCGCCAGACCCTTATTTGCCGACGGGAAGACCAAGCGATGCGCGCCGAAACCCAGAACCAAGCCGAAGCCATCCGCAAATCGCTGGCCCTGCTTGCGCAACGCATGGATTACGAGACCGCGCCGCACCGGCTTGAGGAATTCAATGCGCTGATCGAGGATCCCAATCTGTGGAACGATCCGGCCAAGGCGCAAAAGCTGATGCGCGAGCGTCAGATGCTGATGGATGCCGTTGGCACCTACAAGATGATCGAGGCGGGTCTGCGCGACAATATCGAGCTGATCGAGATGGGCGAGGCCGAGGGCGATGCCGAGATCGTGGCCGAGGCCGAGGCCACCATCAAGGCCCTGGTCGACACCGCGCGCGCCAAGGAGCTTGAGGCGCTGCTGGATGGCGAGGCCGATGGCAATGACACCTTCCTTGAGGTGAATGCGGGCGCGGGCGGCACCGAAAGCTGCGACTGGGCCTCGATGCTGGCGCGGATGTACACCCGCTGGGCCGAAAAGAAGGGCTACAAGGTCGAACTTCAATCGATCTCCGAGGGCGAAGAGGCCGGGATCAAATCGGTCTCCTACAAGATCAGCGGACCGAATGCCTATGGCTGGCTGAAATCGGAAAGCGGCGTGCATCGTCTGGTGCGCATCTCGCCCTATGACAGCGCGGCGCGGCGCCACACCTCGTTCAGCTCGGTCTGGGTCTATCCGGTGGTCGACGACAATATCGAGATCGAGGTTCTGCCGAACGAGATCCGCATTGATACCTATCGGTCTTCGGGCGCGGGCGGTCAGCACGTCAACACCACCGACTCGGCGGTGCGGATCACCCACCTTGCCACCGGCATCGTGGTGACCAGTTCTGAAAAGTCGCAGCACCAGAACCGCGATATCGCCATGAAGGCGCTGAAATCGCGGCTTTACCAGATGGAACTGGACAAGCGGAACGCTGCGATCAACGCCGCCCACGAGGCCAAGGGCGATGCGGGTTGGGGCAACCAGATCAGATCCTATGTTCTGCAACCTTACCAGATGGTGAAGGATCTGCGCACCAATGTGGAAACCTCGGACACCGATGGCGTGCTGAACGGCGATCTGGACCGCTTCATGCAGGCGACGCTGGCGCTGGATGTGGCCGGGAAAAGCCGCGCCGAGGCCACCGCCGAGGATTGATCCCGGGCGTCATGGCGATAGATCAAAGGGCACCCGTTGCGGTGCCCTTTTCCATTTCAGCCCCTGAACCATGGATCTGAACCCGCAGCCTTTGCGCCCAAGGCCGATATCCTGCATTGAAGAAACAGGTTTTTTCTTGTGATTTCCTGCGCTTAACTTATCCGCAAAGGGGAGACGACAAGATGTCGCAGATCGGGGCCACGCCTGCCGCCACAGCAGAGATCAATCTGATCGGCTTTTCCGATCTGTGGGCCGCCTTGGCCGCCGGCGGAAGGGACCTGCGGGCGGCACCGCTTTTCGCGTTGGCCTTCGCGCTTCCTTATGTTTTGGGTGGCTGGCTCGTGGCTTGGGCGCTGACCGCGCAGGGACAATTGTGGTGGACGCTGCCCGCCAGCGCGGGCTTTCCGATCCTTGGCCCCTTCATTGCCTGCGGGTTCTATGAAATCTCGCGGCGGCTGGAGACGGGCGAGGCCTTGAACTTGCGCGCCATTGCCGGGGTGATCTTCCGCCAGAAGGACCGGCAGATCCCGTCCATGGCGGCGGTGATCGTGATCTTCTTCCTGTTCTGGAACTTCCTTGCGCATATGATCTTTGCGCTGTTCCTTGGCACGGTGTCGCTGACCAATATCACCTCGTCACTGGAGGTGTTCACCACATCCCAAGGGGTGTTGATGCTGCTGGTCGGCACGGGGCTTGGCGCGGTGATTGCGACGCTGCTGTTTGCCCTGACTGTGGTCAGCCTGCCTTTGCTGCTGGATCGAGAGGTTGATTTCGTGACCGCGATGCTGACCAGCATTGCGCTGGTTCAGGCCAATCCGCTGGTCATGCTGGTCTGGGGGGCGGGGATCGCGATGGCGCTGTTTCTGGCCATGCTGCCTGGCTTTCTCGGGCTGTTTCTGGTGCTGCCGCTGTTTGGCCATGCCAGTTGGCACCTGTATCGGCGCGCGCTGACCTGAATTGCAGCCCTGCGATCCGGCCCAGCACCCCTTACGGGCCATTACCTATGGGCGATCATTCCTGCGTGGGGCGGGTTTCCGGCAAAGCGATGCGCGCCACCTGTTCGGCGATCGGATCCACCGACAGCGGATGCAGCTCGGCGCTGTGCGCTTCCGGGTCGCCAAGCGGTTGCCATTCACCCGCCTTGTAAATCTCCAACGATGAGAACCGCGCCTTGTAACCCATCTTGCGGCTGCCCGGCACCCAATAGCCAAGATAGACGTAAGGCAGGCCCGCCTCGCGCGCGATCTCGATATGGTCCAGGATCAGATAGGTGCCCAGACTGTCATCCAGCAGATCGGGGTCATAAAAGCTGTAGACCATGCTCAGCCCGTCATCGAAGACATCGGTCAGGCTGACGGCAGCAAGCTGCGGGTTGCGCGGATCACCGGCGGCCGGGTTGGTATATTCGATCACGCGCGAGCGGATCGGGGTTTCCTCGATCATCGCGGCAAATTCGAAAATATCCATATCGGCCATGCCACCATCGGCGTGACGCTGGTCCAGATAGCGGCGGAACAGTTGATACTGATCCTCGGTCGCCCAGGGGCTGGTGGCATTGCGGCGCAAATGCGCATTGCGGCGCAGGACCTTTTTTTGGGTCCGGCTGGGCTTGAAATCCGCAACCCGGATCCGCGCCGACAGGCAGGCCGAGCATTCGGCGCAGGATGGGCGATAGAGCACATTCTGGCTGCGCCGGAAGCCCTGCTTCGACAACGTGTCATTCAACCGCTGCGCATGATCCCCCTGCAGCGCCGTGAACAGCTTACGCTCCATCCGCCCGTCCAGATAGGGACAGGGCTGTGGGGCCGTCACATAGAATTGCGGTGCAATGGGTAGGGTGTGACGCATCGCTTGGGCAGGTGTATGACCGGGTGGGATTGAGATATGCGGCGGAGGTTAGCAAGCAGGGCGCCTGTCGCCAAGCGCCCAATTCAGATTGTCCATCGGATTCTCACAGCTTTCGGGCCATATCATGGCGGATCGGCAGCAAGCTGCCCAATCGCTGGGGGCGGCCCACCGATATGGGCCGCAGTTCGTGTCAGGCCCGATTGATGACGACTGTGCCCAGCACATGGTCGGTCAGGCCCTGGCCGCGTGCCGACATCATCATCAGCGCGATGGATAGCAGCTGCACCAGCATTGTGCCAATCGACAGCGTATAGCCGATCGTGTGCAGCAGCGCGTGCGAGAGGTCGAACCGCTCGCCATTGCGGGTCAGGAACTCGATATTCATCACCCGCATTCCCAGCGTGGCCGACCCTCCGGCCAGCGTCACGACGCGATAGAGAAAGCTGATGACCACATAGATGACCGGCAGGAAGAAGAAGCCCACGCCAAGTGTCAGCACCGCCACCACGCCGGTCATCAGGCCGACAATCAGCACATCGATGACCCAGGAGAAGGCCCGCTTGGCGACGGTGCCGGAATAGAATTCGGCCTGCGTCACCGGATCGGGCAGGCGGAGCAGGTCGGGAGGGGCGAACATCGTGGGCGTCCTTCATGTCAGAATGTCAGGGGCAAAGATGGGCGGCGGATGGCTGTGTCACAAGGGCCGAAGTCACAGGGGCCGAATGACCCGCAGCCTATGGGAAAGCCTCGGGCTTGTGGGTGCTGCGGGGGGCTAGCTGTGCGGCTGCCCGCCGGTTTCCGCCCGGCCGGGTTATCCCGGCCGGACAGGGAACAGCGTCAATAGGCACCGCGGGCGGGTTCGTCCGTGGATGCGGGCGTGGTCGCAGTCTCTGCGGCGGTGGTCGCGCGCTCATCCATGAAACGGTCGAATTCCTGCTTGTCCTTGGCTTCGCGCAGGCGTTGCAGGAAGCCCTCGAATGCCTCTTGCTCGTCTTCCAGGCGCTTCAGCGTATCGGCCTTGTAGGCGTCAAACGCGGTATTCCCCGAAGAGCGGAAGGTATTGCGGTGGCTGGAACGGCGGCAAAACATCTGCGTTTCTCCTTTGAAGCGGGATTTGGCGGCATGGTCAGGATAGGCGCTGCGGCTGAAACGGCCGGTCATCAGCATATAGGCCCCAAGGCCCAGACCTGCGGGCCAGACGGTGATGAAGCCCAGGACGGTGGCAGTGATCCAGGCCTTGCGGCCATGGCGGTCAAGCCAGTCGCGGGCATTGCCCAGACCTTCGCCGATCCGGCTGAGTGGGCCGGTTCTCGGGGCGGCGTGGCCGCCCATTGCGGCAGAGGAAGAAGCGGTATGCATCGGCGGTCTCCCGGTTGGGTGTTGATGTGAATGTCTTTCACATGAACGAAGATGGGAAAGCCGCCGGTTCCGCGCAAGGGGGGGATGTGAATGTTTTTTACATGTCGCGTGGCCGGATCGGTTCGGGGCTTAATGCGCCACGCTTTTCGACAGGGTGTTGATGACCACAACACCCAGGATGATCAGGCCAAGCCCGACCATCGCCCAGAGATCAAGGCTTTGCCGGAAGATCACAAAATTGATCGCCGCAATGAAGACGATGCCAAGGCCGCTCCACAGCGCATAGATGATGCCGACGGGCAGGGCCCCGGTCAGCAGCGAAAGGCAGTAAAAGGCGATGCCATAGCAGATCGCCATGCCTGTGGTCGGGAGAACCCGGGTGAATTGCGCGGATTGCGCCAGCAGCGTGGTGCCTGCAACCTCGAAGGCGATGGCCACCGCAAGGATGGCATAGGTGACGGGCTGGGTCATGGCAGGCTCCGGACTTTCACGGATGGGATGAGGAGGGGTGGGTGGCAGCGATCAGCCGCTGGAACAGTGCATCTGGGTCAGAGGGCGGGTGCCCCTGCAGGCAGGTCAGCCAATAGCCGTCGGTCGCAAGCCGCACGAGTTCCAGCCCCGGATCGGCGTCGGTTTCGGCATGGCGGGCAAGGCGGGCCTGAAACCAGTTTGACCAGATCTGTGCCAGCCCCGGATCGGTCAGCGCCGACAGCGACAGCGACGACCAGGGCGATCGGCTGGCCGGCGGGGCGCTTTGCTCCTCGGTCGTGGCGGGCTGTTGAAAGGTGCAGAAGACATAGGCGCGGGTGAAACAGCCGAAGCCGCCCGGATCATCCGCCAGAACCGCATCCAACCTTGTGTCGATCTCGACAATCAGCGCGTTGCACAGCGCATCGATCAGCCCCTGTTTGGAGCCGAAGTGATGAAACAGCGCGCCTTTGGTCACGCCCGCAGCCTCGGCCACGCCGGGCAGGGTGAGGGCGGCAATGCCCTGGGCCAGCGCCTGTTCGGCGGCGGCATCCAACAGGGCGCGTCGGGTCTGTTCGGGGGTCTTGGCTTTGCGATAGGCGTCGGTCATCGGAATCATACCTTTGGGTATGAAGTTACATACCGAAGGGTATGTTTGCCGTCAAGAAAGATACTGGTGGGTATCTTTTAACGATTACAGGGTGGCGGGCATTCAGCAGCGCCGCTTTCGGGGGGAGTGGTTCTCAGGGCGGCCGGGCTTTCAGGCGGTGAATGCGGCCTGCGTGGCGCCGGTGATCCGCAGCAGGTCTTGCGGTGCGATGGGGAAGATATGGCGGGGCGTGCCCGCTGCCCCCCAGATCACCGGGAAGTCCAACAGGTGCGGATCGAAGAATTGCGGGCTTGGTGTCAGATGCCCGACCGGGCTGACGCCGCCAATGGCAAAGCCCGTGACATCACGCACCTGTTTGGCATCGGCGCGCCCCAGAACCTCACCCGCAAGGGCAGATGCCTTAGCCGCATCCACCTGATTGCCGCCTGCGGTCAGGAACAGATAAAGCCGCCCGCTTTCCGCGCCCGCGAACAGGATCGATTTCACGATCTGGTCCAGCGCGCAGCCCGCCGCATCCGCCGCCGCCTGCGCGGTGCGGCAATCGCCCATCTCGAAGGGCGTGATCTGCAACCCTGCATCGGCAAGGGCTGCGGTAACGCGGGCGAGGGATTTCGACATGGGCGCGGACCTTTGGGTGGGGATCTACTTGGCGGGCGATGTGACCCGGGGGCGCTTCGCCCCCCGGAACCCCCAGAGGATATTTGGAAACAGATGAATGGGTGAAGGGGCAACAGGCATGGCAATGGGTGAAGGGTAGGCAGGTAGAAGATCGCAGGGCCGCTCAGGCGGCGATAGCTTTGGCAAGGCGGTTCAGGCGGCTGCGCTTCAGCATCGCCTTCAGTGACAGGGTCTGACCGGCAAGGCGTTCGGCGTCCTGATGGGTGTCGTGGATCGCCCCCGCGATGGCGGCGGGGGCGCGGCTGTGCAGCTCCCACAGGAAGCCATCTGGATCGCGGCGGGTGATCCCTTCTGCCGCGAGCACATGGCCGGGGAAATCTGCGGCGTTGAAGGTCAGGATCGCGTCCGAACCGCTGGCGATGGCGGTGGCCAGCACATGCAGGTCGTCAGGATCGGGCAGGATATGGCGCGCCTCGATCTCGGGGTGCGGGGCGGTCATCGCGCGGGGAAAGACCCTGCGCATCCGGGCGGCATCCTCAGCCGCCTCGATCGCGGCCTGCGCCCCCAGACGCGGAATGGCGCGCTGCCATTCTTCAAGGATGCGGTCGGACCAGACGGGCTCATAGAGCCCCGCACGGGCCGCGCGCAGCAATATCGTGCGCAGCACCGAAGGGAAGATCACGCAGGCATCCAGCGTGACGCGCATCGATCCGGCCCGCCCTCAATCCAGCCGGAAGACCAGCGATTTCAGATAGCCGCTTTCGGCAAGTTGCGGCATCAGCGGATGGTCCGGCCCGGCAAAGCCGGTATGGATCAATTGACCACGCCGCCCGCCACGGCCAATGCCGCGCGCCGAGGCGTTGCGAAAGCTGGAGAGATCCGCCGCATGTGAGCAGGAGCAGAGCACGAGGTAACCGCCCGGTGCCACCAGCGGTGCCGCCAGACGTGCAATCCGCTCATAGGCGCGCAGACCGGCCTCCAGCGCGGGTTTGGAGGGGGCAAAGGCCGGCGGATCGCAGATCACCAGATCGAAGCGGCCTTCATCTCGGCCCTCAAGTTCCTGGCCAAGCGCCTCAAGCACATCGAACGCATCGCCCTGACGGGTGGTGAACCGATCCGCGACACCGCTGGCCTTGGCCCCTTCCGCGGCCAGCGCGAGGGCTGCGGCCGAGGCGTCGACGGCAAGCGCAGAGGCCGCCCCTCCGGCCAGGGCCGCAAGGGCAAAGCCGCCGACATGGGTGAAGATATCCAGAACGCGGGCGTCTTTCGCAAGGCCTGCGGCAAAGGCGTGGTTCGGGCGCTGGTCATAGAACAGGCCGGTTTTCTGCCCGCCGACCAGATCGGCCATATAGGTCGCGCCATTCATCGGCACCGGGATCGGCGTATCGATACCACCCAACAAGGTTACGGTTTCCTCGGCCAAGCCTTCAAGCGCCCGAGAGCGGCCGGTGCCGTTCTTGATGATGGTGGTCACACCCGTCACCGCCTGCAAGGCGGCGGCCAGCGGCACGATATGCGCCTCGGCCCAGGCGGCATTGGGCTGGATCACCGCCGCATCGCCGAAACGGTCGATCACCACGCCGGGCAGGCCATCGGCCTCGGCATGGATCAGGCGGTAGAAGGGGGCGGCAAACAGGCGCGCCCGCAGATCCAGCGCGCGGGCAATCCGCGCCTCGAACCAGGCCTGATCGATCACCGTGTCCGGGTCACGATCCAGCATCCGGGCGATGATCTTGGATTTGGGGTTGACGGTCACAAGGCCCATCGGACGGCGGTCGCCATCTTCCAGCACGCAAAGCGCACCCGGCGCGATCGCCTGGGTCCGGCGATCCGTCACCAGCTCGTCGGCATAGACCCAAGGGAAGCCATGGCGGATGGCGCGGGCCTCGGCCTTGGGTTTCAGGCGAACGGTCTTGCGGGGCTCGGTCATCGGATCACATATCGAAAAGGGGGGCATGAAGCCCCCCCTCTAGCGGTTTCGGACCCGTGTTGAAAGCCCGGATCAGTAGATGACACCGACCGTGGTGATTGCTGGGGTCACGGATTGCGACACCGCAGCCATTTGGGGGGCGGTTTCCGGCAGGCCCGCAGGCACGCTGACCGGGGTCGACAATTCGCGGGCAATCACGGCGGCCAGATGCTCGGTGATGACCACGCGCATGGTGCGGCCCATCTGTTCTTCGGCAATGGCCTGCGATCCGCCTGCGCCCTTCACATCGGCGACGACATGACGGGGGCCGTCCACAATGGCACCAGTGGTCAGATCGCGCACCGACAGCGTGAATTTCACCGAATGCACGCCGCCAAAGGTATAGCGGGTCTTCTCGGTCAGCGAATGAAAGCGGGTCACTTCCACATCCAGCGCCACCGGGCGGCCCGAATGCATGGCGGCGGTGCCGCGCGTCAGGCCTTCCTCAAGGATGGACTTCACCTGCAGATGGCGGTTGCCACGCGCCTCACCGCGCCAGACGATATCCGCCAGCGGGTAATACATATTGGCCTCCGAAACGCGGAGCTTTTCCGGCACGGTAACGTTCACCTGCTGCACATCATATTTCGGCACCATCACCGTGGGACCCTGCTTGGTCGCCACAGAAAGCGTGCCGTCCAGCGGTGCGTTGCGGCTGGCAATGCCACCGCCGCAGGCGGTCAGCCCGACAGCCGCCACCAGAAACATCAGAACCCGAAACGCTGCCTTCATCTTGCCCTCCAAAGGGTGATCGCCGCCTGTGAAGGTCAATATCGGCGTTGATCGTGGCTGAATTTGGCGCGAACCATGGTAAACATCGGGTATTCTCGGGACATAAACATGTGCAGAGCCAGGTGGGATCGCTGCGGCAGGTCGCAGTCCTGCTAGGTCTTGTTAGCGCTAACGCAAGCTGATATATCTGTGCCAGCCGATCTGAACGGAGCCAGCCATGACCCTGAACGCCACCATCGCCCGCGTCACCGACCGTATCCGGGCCCGGTCCGAGGGGCTGCGGGGCGACTATCTGACGCGGATCCGGGCGGCGGGGCAGGCGGGGCCTGCGCGTGGCCATCTGGCCTGCGGCAACCAGGCCCATGCCTATGCCGCGATGGGACAGGACAAGGGTGCGCTGGTTGACGCACGCCTGCCCAATATCGGGATCATCACCGCCTATAATGACATGCTTTCGGCGCATCAACCCTATGAGGATTACCCCAAGCTGATCCGCGCTGCCGCGCGGGCGGCCGGGGCCACCGCACAAGTGGCGGGTGGTGTGCCCGCGATGTGCGATGGCGTCACGCAAGGCCAGCCGGGGATGGAGCTGTCGCTGTTTTCCCGCGATGTCATTGCGCTGGCCACCGGCGTATCGATGAGCCACAACACCTTTGATGCGGCCCTTTATCTTGGCGTCTGCGACAAGATCGTGCCGGGCCTCATCATCGGGGCTGCGGCCTTTGGCCATGTGCCAAGCGTCTTCGTGCCCGCAGGCCCGATGACCTCTGGCATCCCGAATGACGAAAAAGCCAAGGTGCGCCAGCAATTCGCCACCGGCGAAGTGGGGCGCGACCGGCTGATGCAGGCCGAGATGGCCTCGTATCACGGGCCGGGCACCTGCACCTTCTATGGCACCGCGAACACCAATCAGATGCTGATGGAGTTCATGGGCCTGCACCTGCCGGGGGCAAGTTTCGTGAACCCCAACACGCCCCTGCGCGATGCGCTGACCCAGGCCGCCGTGGCGCGCGCCGCGGCCATCACCCAGCTGGGCAATGACTATCGCCCGGTGGGCGAGATCCTGGACGAGCGCGCCTTTGTCAACGGCCTTGTCGGGCTGATGGCCACCGGCGGCTCCACCAATCTGGTGCTGCACCTGCCTGCCATGGCGCGGGCGGCGGGGGTGCTGCTGGATTTGGAAGATTTCTCGGATATTTCCGATGTCGTGCCGCTGATGGCCAAGGTCTATCCCAATGGTCTGGCCGATGTGAACCATTTCCACGCCGCGGGCGGCCTTGGCTATATGATTGGCGAGTTGCTGGATGCTGGGCTGCTGCATCCCGACGCCAAGACCGTGGCGGGCGATGGTCTGAGCCTTTACCGGCAGGAGCCCAAGCTGATTGACGGGCGGCTGGAATGGCAGCCCGGTTCGGGCGAGACGCTGAATGACCGCATCCTGCGCCCGGCGGGGGATGCCTTTGCCCCGACCGGCGGCCTGAAACAGCTGTCCGGCAATCTGGGGCGTGGCGTCATCAAAGTGTCTGCCGTGGCCCCAGAACGCCACATCATCGAAGCCCCCGCGCGCATCTTCCACGACCAGCCTTCGGTGAAAGAAGCGTTCAAGCGCGGCGAGTTCACCTCGGATGTGGTCGTCGTCGTCCGCTTCCAGGGGCCGCGCGCCAATGGAATGCCGGAATTGCATTCGCTGACGCCGACACTGGCGGTCTTGCAGGAACGCGGGCTGCGCGTGGCGCTGGTCACAGACGGTCGCATGTCGGGCGCAAGCGGGAAGGTGCCCGCCGCGATCCATGTCGCGCCCGAGGCTGCGATGGGGGGACCGCTGGCCCGGCTGCGCGACGGCGATCTGGTGCGGCTGGATGCGGTCGCCGGCACGCTCGAGGTGCTGGCCGACGATTTCGCCAATCGCGAGGCAGTGACCGCCGATCTGACAGCCAACGGCTTCGGCACCGGCCGCGAGCTGTTCGAGACCTTCCGCCGCAATGTCGGCAATGCGACCGAGGGCGCCTCGTCGCTGTTCTGATCCCGTTGACAAGGATAATGCCATGACCCCGCAAGAAGCCTCCAAACGCAGCGCCGAGATCTGTGCGCTGGCCCCGGTGATCCCGGTTCTGGTGCTGGATGAGTTGGTCCATGCCAAACCGCTGGCCGAGGCGCTGGTGAAGGGGGGCCTGCCGGTGCTGGAGGTGACGCTGCGCACGCCGGTGGCGCTGGATGCGATCCGTGCAATGGCCGAGGTGCCGGGCGGCGTGGTCGGCGCCGGCACATTGCTGACGCCCGCCGATGTGAAGGCGGCCAAGGCCGCCGGCGCGACCTTTGGCGTCTCGCCCGGCGCGACCGCGCGCCTGCTCGATGCCTGTGAGGAACATGACCTGCCATTGCTGGCGGGTGCTGCCACCTGTTCCGAGGTGATGACCCTGCTGGAACGCGGCTATACGGTGCAGAAATTCTTCCCGGCCGAGGCCAATGGCGGTGCGCCTGCTTTGGCCGCGATCGGTGGCCCGCTGCCGCAGGCGCAGTTCTGCCCGACGGGGGGCATCACGCTGGCCAAGGCTGCGGAATATCTCAAGCTGAAGAATGTGCTCTGCGTGGGCGGCAGCTGGGTTGCCCCCAAGGCGATGATGCAGGCGGGCAATTGGGATGGGATTGTGGCGCTGGCTGCCGAGGCCGCCGCCCTGCCGCGCGGATAGAGAGAAAGTCGGGGGGCTGTCTGCCCCCCGCTGCGCCTTTGGCGCATTCCCCCCGAGGATATTTTGGAACAGGTGAGGGGAGGAACGGTCCCGTTCTGTGCGGCCACCCCCGCAATGCGACGGGGGAAGCCGACGCGACGCGGCGGAAGCCTGGCTGCGAATGGCCTCTGGCATCGGGTGGCGTCTTGTCCCAGCTTGGAGGGCCCTGCCTCGATCACTTGGCCGCAACAGGATCCGTTTCTGCGATTTGCAGCGTTCCGAAGATGGGGATGGTTGGGCGTGGGTGATAAAGGCGCGCTGTCGCTGTCGCGCTCATGCTTTTGTCGCGGTTGCGGTCATCTTGCCGGAAGATCTGGCAATCGATCTGGCGGGACAAGGCTGTTTCGGAACGGATCGTCCAGCGAATGGGGCAATCTGCCCCAGGGCTGCGACCCAATCACCCCCGAGGATATCTGAGGACAGAAAATGGACCTGCCCCGCGCTGATTTTCTGTCCCTAACTATCCTCAAGGGGCGGCCCCGCAGCGGCGAGGGGAGGCGCGCCTCCCCTTTGCGATATCAGTCTGGTGGGTGGACGGTTGCCATATAAGGCACGATCACCGCTTCGGCCTCCACCACCGCGCTCGCAAGTCTCTCCGACAGGTTCGCCGAGTCGCTGGCGCCGGTTTCCCGGACAAGGAAGGCGCGCGCGCCCTCACCAAGTGTCGCCAGGTCCAGCGTGCCATCGGTCAACAGTCTTGTGCCGCATTGCAGCCGCCAGAGCAGGCGATAGGCCGATAGCAGACTGGTCTCCTGTGCGGCGGACAGCGCGCCGCATCTGACGCCCGCGCGCAATTGTTGCTCCACCCGCCGCGACGGATCGGCGGAACGCAGCGTCACGGTCTGCGCCAGCAGTTCGATATCCATCAACCGGCCGGGGCCGTTCTTGGCCTCCCACGCGCCGGAGGCGGGTTTGGCTGCGTGCAGGCGGCGGCGCATATCGGCGACATCCGACAGGATTGTGTCCCCTTGCGCCTTGGCCGTCAGCACCGCGCGCCGTGTCGTCTCGACCTCGGCAGCAAGATCCGCGTCCCCCGCCAGCACCCGCGCGCGGGTCAGCGCCAGATGCTCCCATGTCCAGGCCTCTTCCATCTGGTAGAGCCGGAAACTGGTCAGCGAGGTCGCAACCATCCCTTGCCGACCCGAGGGACGCAGACGCATATCGACCTCATAAAGCCGCCCCTCGGCGGTTTGCGCCGTCATCGCGGTGACCATGGCCTGGGTCAAGCGCGCGAAATAGGGCCGGATCGCCAGCGGCCTCGGCCCGTCCGACATTTCGGCCCCGCCCGCATCATAGATCATGATCAGGTCAAGGTCGGACCCCGCATTCAGCCGTCCCGCGCCAAGGCTGCCCATCCCCATCACCACCGCGCCGCGCCCGGGTTGGGGCCCGTGCTTGCGGGCAAATTCGTCACAGACCACCGGCCAAAGGGCGGCCACCACTGCTTCGGCCAGATCGGCATAGCTTTTCCCGGCCTCGAAAGCGTCGATCAGCCCGCGCAGGTGATGCACGCCGATGCGGAAATGCCATTCCTTCATCCAGCGCCGCGCCGCATCCAGCTTGCGCTCATAATCGGGTACCGCCGCCATGACCTTGGCCAGATCGGCGCGCAGGCTGGCCATGCCGGGCCAGGCAGCCCAAAAACTGCCGCCGATCACCGCATCCAGCACCCCCGCATTGCGCGACAGATAGCGCGCCAGTTCTGGTGAGGTAGAGGCGATATCGACGATCAGGTCGATCAGCACCGGATTGGCCTCAAACAGCGCGAAAAGCTGCACCCCGGCAGGCAGGCCGGACAGGAACCCGTCCAGAGCAATCAACGCCTCATCAGGATGGGCGGCCTTTTGCAGCGATTTCAACAAGGTGGGACGCAGACGGCGGAAGATCTGCACCGCGCGTTCCGACCTGAGCGCCGGATAGTTGCGCCAGTTTTCCACGATGGCGCGGGCGCTGTCCGACAGTTCCGGCCCATCCTCGGCGGCGTTCGGAGCGAAGAACCCTTCGGTCAGCGTATCGGTGCGGGTCAGGCGCTCCAGCAGATCGGCGCGGAACCGGGTCACATCACCCACGCCGCAAAAGGCCGCGATGCGTGCGATGCCCTCGGGGCTGTTCGGCAGGTCGTGGGTCTGCTGGTCACCGATCATCTGCAAACGGTGTTCGATCTCGCGATGCGCGCGGTAAAGATCGGTCAGGTCATGGGCCACATCTGGCGGCACCCAACCCTTGGCGGCAAGCGCGGCAAGTCCGCCAACCGTGGTGCGGTCGCGCAGATCGGGGTCGCGCCCGCCCGCGATCAATTGCCGGGTCTGGGTGAAGAACTCGATCTCGCGGATGCCGCCTTGCCCGAGCTTCATATTATGCCCTTCGAGCACGATCGGCCCGTGCAAGCCGCGATGGTCGCGGATGCGCAGCCGCATGTCATGGGCATCCTGGATCGCCACGAAATCCAGATGCTTGCGCCAGACAAAGGGTGTCAGCGCCTTCAGGAACCGCGCCCCCGCCGCCAGATCGCCCGCCGCAGGGCGGGCCTTGATATAGGCCGCGCGTTCCCATGTGCGCCCCTGCGCCTCATAATAGCCTTCCGCCGCCGCCATCGAGATGCAGACCGGCGTCACGCTGGCATCGGGCCGCAGCCGCAGGTCGGTGCGGAAGACATAGCCCTCGGCTGTGATATCCGACAGCAGCGCCGCCATCTTGCGGGTGACACGGATGAAGGCCGCGCGGGCCTCTTGCCAGTCAGCGCCATAGCGATCCTGATCGAAGAGGCAGATCAGATCGATATCGGAGGAGTAGTTCAGCTCGCGCGCGCCGCCCTTGCCCATGGCGAGTGCGACCATGCCGCCTGCGGTTGCCGCATCATCGGGCGTGGCACCGGGCAGCTTGCCGCGCCGGATCTCGTCTGCGGTGAAGGCACGCAGCGCCAGATCGGTGGCGCGGTCGGCCAGATCGGACAGGGCGGCGGTGACCGTCTCCAGCGGCCAGACGCCGCCGAGATCGGCAAGCCCGGTCAAGAGCGCCACGCGCCGCTTGGCTTGGCGCAGGCCCGAGGCCAGCTGATCGGGGGGCAGGGCATCGATGCGGGCAAATTCGGCCGCAAGCGCCGGCTCTGGCGCGCCGGACAGCGTGGCGCGCAGCCAGTCGGCCTCTTTCTCCATCAGCGATTTCAGATAGGGCGAACAGCCTGCGGTGCCCTCGATCAGCCCCAGAAGCTCGGGGGGCAGATCAGCAAAACGGTCACGGGCGTCGCGCCCGGCACCCGTGTCATAGGGCAGGGGCTGGCGGCTGAGGCGGGCGGCGAAAGCGGCATGTTCCATGGCCTGACCTTGGCGCGGCACCGGCCTTGCGTCAACGGGGGCTCAGGAGGCGACGGGCCTTAGGGGGCGACGGGGGATTGCCAGCGCGCAGTATTGGCCGCAATAGCTACGATGCGATCTTGCGTGGCTGGGTGCGACAGCAACCAGGCCGGGGCCGAACCACGATTGCCGGTCAGTTTGCCCAGTTTTTCAAACAGGGTGATCTGCGGGCCGGTGCCAATGCCCGCCTTGATCAGCAGGGCCGAGGCATAGGCATCGGCCTCGAACTCGTCCTGCCGCGAGATCCGGGCCATCAGGGCGGCGGCCACCAGATTGGCGATCCAGACACCAACGACCGGAATGAAGCGCATCAGGATGGTCGACAGCAGCATGAAGATCGCATTCGCGCCGGTGAAATCCACCATCCGCCGCCGCGTATGGCCAAGCGCCACATGGCCCAGCTCATGCGCGATGACAGAGGCCAGCTCATCCGCGCTGACCTCGCCTGCGCGGTATTTGCGCAGGAAACCTTCGGTCAGGAAGATGCGACCATCGGGGGCGGCCAGCCCGTTTACCGGGTCAATCTCGAAGACATGAACCTTGATCTGCGGCAGGTCGAGGGCTGCGGCCAGTCGCGCGGCCACATCCAGCAGCGCCGTGTCAGACAGCGGGCGGGATTTCTGATCCAGCATCTGCTTCGTCCGCCAGGCGGAGAAGTGATACATCAGAAACGCATAGACAATCGGCAGCAGGATCGGGAGGAATTTCAGCATCCCCCCGATCCTGCTTGTATCAGGCACCCGGGCGCAACAGCTTTTTGCTGGGCAGGAAGATGGTCAAGAGACCAATTGCCGGCAGCCAGGCGCAAAGCTCATAGACGGTGCGGATGCCATGGCTGTCAGCCAGGATGCCGAGCACGGCGGCCGCGATCCCGCCCATGCCGAAGGCAAAGCCGAAGAAGATGCCCGCCACCATGCCGACCCGGCCCGGCACCAGTTCCTGCGCAAAGACCACGATGGCCGGGAAGGCCGAGGCCAGGATGAAGCCGATGATCACCGACAGCACGCCCGTCCAGAACAGCCCGACATGCGGCAAGAGCAATGTGAAAGGCAGGACGCCCAAGACCGAGATCCAGATCACCGTCAGCGTGCCGAAGCGATCCCCGATCGGGCCGCCCAGAACCGTGCCAAGCGCCACGGCCCCCAGGAACAGGAACAGCATCAGCTGCGATTGCTGGGTGGTCAGGCTGAAGGTCTCGATCAGGTAGAAGGTGTAATAGGACGAGATCGAGGCCATATAGATGTTCTTGGAAAAGGACAGCAGCGCCAGCACGACCAGTGCCGCGATCACCCGGTTGCGGGCGACGGGCAGGGCGGTGCTTGCGGGTTTGCGGCCCTTGGCGTCGGTCAAGGCGGCGGCATACCAGTAGCTGACCCGGTTCAGGATCGCCATGCCGATCAGGGCGATCACGCAGAAGGCCGCAACTGAGGGCCGCCCCAGCGGCACCACGATGAAGGCCGCCAGCAGCGGGCCAATCGCTGTGCCGAAATTGCCACCAACCTGGAACAGAGATTGTGCAAGGCCAAAGCGCCCGCCCGAAGCCATGCGCGCGACCCGGCTGGCCTCCGGGTGGAAGATGGCCGAGCCGACCCCGATCAGCGCGGCACCCGCCAGCAGCATCGGGTAATTGGGCGCGAAGGCCAGCAGGATCAGCCCGAAGAAGGTGGCCCCCATGCCGATGGGCAGCGATTTCGGCAGCGGCTTGCGGTCGGTGAACAGCCCGACCGCCGGTTGCAAGAGCGAGGCGGTGCCCTGGAAACAGGTGGTCAGCAGGCCGATCTGCCAATAGTCGAGCTGGAAATCGTCTTTCAGCATCGGGTAGATCGCCGAGAGCAGCGATTGCATGATGTCGTTCAGCATATGGCACAGGCTGATTGACAGGATGATCGCGAACGCGGTCGATTGCACAGGATTGACCTGTGGCGCAGGGGCGGTGGTCATGGCGCGGGTCTTTCGGACATGGGTCGGACGCTGGTTGGGCTCGGACATAGCTGCGGTGGAACGAACGCAAGCCGGGCAGGGCGGCGCGGGCGCATGTTGCGCGGCACGGCCACTGGACGGGGCGTCCATCGCAGGGACGCTAGGCCTGTGTCTGGGCAGAGTCCACCCGAAAGCTGCGCCGATTTGTCGCGGTTACAATTCTTCCGGTTGCACAGGTCTGCCCGGTGCGGCTTCAGCGTTCAGCGTTCAGCGTTCAGCGTTCAGCGTTCAGCGTTCAGCGTTCAGCGTTCAGCGTTCAGCGTTCAGCGTTCAGCGTTCAGCGTTCAG
>NZ_WCHR01000015.1 GCF_008973825.1 Gemmobacter serpentinus
CCCAGCCCTTGACCCAAGCCTGAACCCCGGAACATAACCCTCAGGTGGGTCAGTTCTCGACGGAAAACCCGGGTCAGTTCTGCGTGGAAATCAACAGACTTCGTTCAAGATCGGCCGTACTGTGGCTTCGTTGGGGATCGGCATGCTCGGGCCTCGATTGTTTTGTGGGAGGATAGCCAAGGCCGTTTACAAATACAACAGCAAAATATTCACCAGAAAATTCCGCGGGCGGTCCAACGGATCGGATGAACCGCTGATCTGCGCATATCACAATCGTTCAAGTTGGTGCGGAAGGCTCGGCAGTGGCCCTTTCAGGTGCACAATTGTGCCCATCGCCATGCCGGACAGGCATGACAGCACCTGCCATCATCGCCCAGCAGCGAATCCCTGCCGCTTGTTGACACCGTGAATCCATAAACCGGGCCGGGCGATGCTTCGCGGTCGAGGCGTCTGGCGCTTGCCTCGTGGGGGCTTTGTCCGGCCCGGATTCTAACGGCATGCCCGCGCCTGGTCGCGAAGAACGGCATAGTCGCTCAGCATCCGGACGATGACCGCGCCTTCCGGCAGTGCCTCGACCTCGTCAGCAGCCCGCGCTTGATTCCCGGAGGAGTATTCGACCACGGGTGGGCAGGGTGCGCGGGTCTCAGAACCTGCCGTCGCGCAACCGGTCAGCCAGAGCGTCACGATCAGCAGGGCGACGGGCGGCAGCGTCGAGCATTTGGCGGTGGATGGCATCGTTTCTTTCTCGGGCATCAAGCCGTTCGGCAGCGCGCCCGGCGCGTTCACCGGCACGGCGCAGGTTCAGAAGGAACAGCATGATCGCTGCGGCGGCGAGGATGAGGCCCAGCGCTCTTCGCGCCGGGCCATGGGTCAGAAGCCAGCCGATCACCGCTGGCCCCGTTTCCAGTCGTCGAGCCGGGCGTGGATGGTGACGGCGATGCCGATAAGCGCGATGGCGATCAGCACCCAACGCAGGGTGTCGAGGTAGGGCACCAGCGGCTGGATGGTGGATTGGGCTTCCGCGAGGACGCCCCTCACAGCCTCCACCCCGGCTGCGCCAACGGTGGCCGCGCCAGCCGCGCCGCCACCGCGCAGGGTACGGCTTTCCGAAAGCACCTCGCGCGCAGGCGGCATTTCCGCGGCGAAGGGCACCGGCCGCACGGGGAAGGGATCGCCCCAGGACCGGGCAGGACCAAGGTCGATGTGCATGAAGCCGGAGCGGGGATAGTATCCGAACCCCAGGAATCCGACCGCCCGTGCCGCCGCCTCGAAGGCCACCGGATCATGGTTTGCCATGGCGATGTCGAAGGCCTTGCCCTGCATATGCTTCGAGGTCGGGGCGCCACCGACAGCACGGTTGTGTTCCGGACTGCGATAGGCGGAGCGGATGATGAGAGGCTTGCCGAGGCGGTCGCGCAGGGCCTGCAGCTTGTCCATGGCTTCCGTGTTGATCTTGATCGCGCCGGTGCCGCGGCAGGCGATCTCGGCGGCCGAGAAGTTCGGCCAACGCCATGCAGTCGCGGGCAAGTCGCGCCAGTGGGGGTAGGTCAGGGTGGGCATCGTGGATCCTCCAGATGAAAAAACCCGCCTTGAGGGCGGGTGGGTTGTCAGTTGGCAAGGGTCAGGAAAGTCAGTCGGATCGGCCGCGCTGGAAGGCGTCGAACAGCATGTCGCGCATCGAGCGGATGTCCGTCTCGATCCGGTCGAGGCGGTCGCCGTCGGCCTTACGGTCCTCGCTACGCTGGCGGTCAATCCGGTCCCGGTCGGCGATGAGTTCCCGGTCAAGGCGGTCCAGCAGGGCCTCGTTGGTGAAGGCCTTGCGCGTGATCGCCGCGATCAGGGCCATGGTGCCGCCGATCAGGGCGGTCAGCGCGGCGGTGATCCCGTGGTCCCGAAAGGCCCGCGCGACCTCCCCGGCGAGAGTGGTCTGGTTATCCATCATGGTCCTTTCCGGCCACGGGGCGTGGCGCTTCAGTAATCCGTCTCGACGTAGACGCCCGAGCAGTCGTAGGCGACGGCCGCGGCGGTGCTGCCGTTGTTGAGGTAGTTGCGCGGGCTCAGGAGCTGGGTCGCCGAGGGCATGTCGGTGGTGATCGTGGCCTCCGCCACCGCGCCCGAGACTTCCTCGACCATGCGGATCCCGACCGTGCTGTCGTTCGGGGCCGCAGCGATGTAGAGCGTCAGGACATTCGTCGTGCTGGCCACGGGGAAGCCCGCGCCGAGGTCGATCAGCGTCGGCGCGCCAGCGCCGTCATTGTGCACGATCTGCCAGTTGGCATGGGTGCCACGCTCGAACCCGATGCCCAGCGCGTTGACCACGGCCAACAGCGTCAGGCTGGTTGACAGCGCCGCGACCGATCCGATCAGGCCGAAGAAGCCCATGCCGGTCGCCTGCAATGTAACCATCGACAGCCGGTTCACATAGGTGAAGCCGCCCAGACCATCTGCATTGCCGCGCCAGCAGACCCATCCCGCCGAGCGCTCTTCGGCCGCCGCCCCGGCCGTGGCCGCGGAGGTCATCCGCCAGCGGCGCATGGAGGTGGAGAGGTTGGTCGTGGCCAGCGTCGGCGTCGCCGCAGTGCCGACGGCGGTGCGCGGCATGCCGTTGGTGTTGATCGTGGTGCTGGTCGAGGGCGCCCAGGTCGCGATCCGGTTCACCCCGAAATGCGGCTGGAGCGGGAAGTGGCGGCCCGAGGGGCGCTCGACATCGAGCCATCCCATCCCCGCGCGGTCGCGGGCATAGAGCGCGAGTTTGCCTGCGGGCGGCGGCGAGGGGACGGCATCATGGGCGGGCAGGACGACCGGTTCGGCCAGTTCGACGCGACCGTTGGTGCGGTCGACCTTGAATGCGTCGAAGAAGGCAGACCCATCCGGGCTGACCTTGAAGCTGAAATCGTCATTCCCGAGCAACCCGATCAGCGCGCGGGCCGAGAAGCCGGTCTTGAAGGCAAAGGCCGCGTCACTCCCGGCCGTAGCCTTGTTGACCGTCGCCTCGATGCCCGCGCCTGCGTTGTTCAACAGCACGGCCGGGGTGTTCACCGACATCCGGTTGAAACTGTCGGCCGTCGCCCCGCCGAGGCCAAGAAGCTGCGCCGTCAGGTTCGCCTGGGGCATGCCGACCTGCGTGACGGCGTTGGCGAAGGTGACGGTGGGCGTGTTCACCACCGTTGTGCCGCCCGCCCCGGCCGTGGCCGAGCCGATGTTGACGACCGTGGTCGATCCGGAAGCGCCGCCAGTCCCGAGGTTCACCGTCTTGGTGATGCCGGTGGTCGTCGCACCAGTGCCCATCCCATAGGTGGCCGTCGCCGTCGCCGTGCCGATCGAGGCGCTGGCGGCCGAAACAGTGACGGTTCCAGACGCCGTGAGCGTCCCAGAGAAGGACTTGTTGCCGGTGAAGGTCTGGGTGCCTGCAAGGATCGCCAGTTCGGACGAGGTGTTCGGCAGGGTGAAGCTGCGCGTGGTGCCGGTGCTGATCCCCGCCAGCGAGAAGGTGGCCTTCTTTGTCGGGTCCGCATCGTTCACCAGGCTGAAGACCGCGTCCGAGACGTCGCGCGGCTCGCCCACGACCTCCCAGACGCTGCCGCTCCAGACGAGGAACAGGCCCTCGGCTGCGACCCAGACCAGCCAGCCGGTGCGCGGCACCAGCCGGATCCACGCGCCGTCAACCCAGAAGGCCACGTTCAAGTCCCACCCAGCCCAAAGGCCGGTGGCGCCCGAGGCCACAAGATGCCGGTTCCCATCGGCGGGGCTGGCGGGCGGGGCCGTCCGCGTGCGGTCGAGAACGGAGAGCTGAACCATGGCGTCGAGCAGGCGCAGCGCCTCGTTGTGGGTGACATGCTTCTGCGCCTGCGCCGCCACGAGGTAGGGCAGGCCCAGATGGGTCGTTGTATCGGACATGGAAAATCCCGTCAGAACTCGAGGGTCACGGTCGCAGGTGTGCCGCGGCCGAGGCGGTTCGAGAGTTGGAAGATGCGGATCGCCAGCGCCTGGCCGGGGCCGAGCGGCGCGCCCCAGTCGGCGGTCTGCTGGGCGGTAGTGTAGAGGACGGACGTCGTGCTGCTGGACAGCATGCGTTTGATGATGGCCCCGTCGAGGATCTGGACGTCGTAGTATTCCTGGTCCTCGGCCAGCGGCACCTCGACCTGTTCCCAGGCATCCGCGACTAGCGCCCGCGATCGCCGCGACCAGCGGATCGTCAGATCGCCCGGGCTGCGGGCCGTCCGCCATGGCTGTTCGACATGCACCGGCGCAAAGGGAACAAGCCCCCGGCCGGTCGGGGTGAAGCCCAGCGCGGCATAGCTTGCGTCACTGACCGCTCGCGCAGCCGGGCCGACCCGCCAGTTCCAAGGTAGACCGAGATCGGCCTCGGCGATGGGCAGCGAGGCCAGTGTGGCATCCAGCACGACGACCCGCGCCCCGGCCGGGGTCGGGTTGCCCATCGCGTGCTCTGTCCCGCGCTGGCCGCGTAACAGCCGGGTCAGGCGATAGCGGCTGGGGGCGATCAGTTCTGCTTGGCCAGCCTGAACGATCTCCCACACCCCTGCTGCGCACTCGACCGCTAGCGCATTCGTTCCACCGAACAGCGCGACGTCCGTCACGCTTTCCAGCGTGCCAGACAGCAGATCGACGACCAGCGCGTTGCCGAGATCGAAGCGGGAGGTTGGCCCCGGAAAGAAGTCGAAGGTCAGTGTCCCGATCCGCGCGCGACTGCCGAATGTGGTCAGAAGGTTGAAACCATCGCTCGATGCACTGCGGAACACCGCGATCTCGCCCGGCCAAGGGCTGGCATGGGCGGCGATCAGGGGGCGATGCGCGGGCTGATCCTCGGAAATCTGCGGCAGGTCCAGCATCACCACCTCGGGCGTGCCAAAGACGACGGGGCTGGCGAGCGACGCGGGCCGCGGATCGCCGGGCGGCAGGTCGTAGGCGGCGCGGTCCTGCCGGACTGCCTCGATCCCGCGCGCCTCGGCATCGGCGACCGAGACGAGGCGGAACTCGACCTCGCGACCGTCATGCGCGAGCCGGATCACGTCGGCCGGATCGAGGGCCAGCCGCGAGGGCGGCAGGCGAAAGGTGGCGCTTTCCCGGCCGATCCAGGCTTCCATCAGCGCGCGGCGGCAGCGGCGTTCCGCCTCCTCGGGCGGGATCGCAATCGGGAAGCTTTCCGAGGCGATGCGGGTGGTGTCGACGGTGATGCGCCGTGCCTCGACAAGCGCCGCGTCGTAATCCTCGTCGGCGCGTGCGACCTGCCACTTCAGTGCCTGCGGCAGTTCCGTCTCCTGGCCACGGGTCAGCTCAAAAGCCTCGCCCTCACGACTGGCCACCAGATCGTCGATGGACAGCGTGGCGAGCGATGCCCGCCCGCGCATGACGAAGCGGATCACGCCCTCGGTCTCGATGGCATCGAAGCCGAAATGCCGGGCCAGCGTGGAAATCGACGCGCGCGGGCTTTCCAGCGCCCCGATCACATAGCCTTCGACGGCGCCCCAGAGGCCAGATACGTCGATCAGGCTTTCCGCCAACCCAGCGCGCAGGCAGAGATGGCGCACAAGCGCGGCGAGCGACACCGCGCCCAGCCGCCCTGTCAGCCAGTGACCAAGCCGCCAGTTCGGCCCGTCTGTCCAGATGCCTGTCAGTTCGGGGAAGAACGGATAGGGCCGCGCGTCCCAGGTCCAGGCTGCGCATTCGGGGACATGGACCATCCGACCGCCGTAGATTGCCGACACGGGATTGTTGGCAGGGGTGCCCCACCACAGGTAGCTCGCCTCGAGATAGGCGCGCTGGATCGCATCATCGCGCCAGCCCCGCGAAAAGTAGGGCGTGAAGCTCTCCGACGACTTCGGATCGAAGAAAACGTTCGGCTGGTTCGTCCCCCGGTCGATGGCGGGGCACCCCAGTTCGGTGAACCAGATCGGCTTCGACTGCGGCACCCATGCGGTGGCCAAGCCGCTCTCCACCCCGCCCGGTCGGTTGAAATGGGCATTCGACCACCAGGCCCGCAGATCCTTGTAACGGAAGACCCAAGGCTTGCCTGCGGCACCATCGGTGATGGGCGTCCGGATCTGTGCCGACCGGTCTGCGGCACTGGCGTATAACCAGTCGAAGCCTTCACCACCCGCGATATTGGCCTGCAGGTAACCCCGATCATGGATCGTAGGCCAGCCTTGAAGGGCGTCTGCATGGTCGAACCCGTCGCGCCAGTCTGACGCCGGCATGTAGTTATCGATGCCGATGAAGTCGATGTTGGCATCCGACCAGAGCGGGTCGAGGTGGAAGAAAACGTCCTCTGTTCCATCGCCCGGCTGGTGGCCGAAATACTCCGACCAGTCCGAAGCGTATCCGATCTTGGTGCCCGCCCCGAGGATCGCCTTCACGTCAGCCGCCAGCGCCTTGAAGGCCGTTACGGCCGGATAGGCACTGGCGCTGGACCGGATCGTCGTCAGGCCGCGCATCTCGGTGCCGATCAGGAATGCATCGACACCGCCCGCCACGGCACAGAGATGGGCGTAGTGCAGGATCATCCGGCGCAGGCCCCAATCGCCGGAAGGGCCGGTCCAGCTGACACTGTCGCCCGCCACCGCGAACTGCGACGGTGTGGCCGCTCCGAAAAAGCTGGAGACCTGCGTTGCGGCGGCGGCGGTCTTGTCCGCGGTCCCGGCATAACCTGCTGCCGGGGAGCAGGTGATCCGGCCGCGCCAGGGAAATGACGGCTGCCCCGGCATGGCGGCGTTGTTCGAATAGGGGTTCGGCAGGGTGTTGCCGGGCGGCACATCCATCAGCAGGAAGGGATAGAAGGTGACGCGCAGCCCGCGAGCCTTCATCTCGCGGATCGCCTGCACCACGGCGAAGTCGGCAGGCGTGCCGCCATAGACCGGCCGGTCCTCGGCGTCACGGCTAACCAGATGAGCGGCGGCCCGTGCCACGCCGTTGACCGTCCAGACCTTGGGGCTGGTGACCTTTGTCGCCACCTCGACGCCGGGCTTGATCGTACAGTTGCCCGCGCGCAGATCATTGCCGAACCAGGCGACGACAAGGCTGACGCTCTCGACGGCAGGGGCCATGGCCAGGAGCCGGTCCAGCGCCACGACGATGTCGGCCTCATCCGGCAGCGCGTTGAGGTTCTCGGCCGAGGTTGTGCCGCCGGTGGTCTGGCCGAAGACCGTGGTGGATGCGCCCACGGTCTTGCGGACAGCCTCGGTCGCATAGGTGAACTCGCCCGAGGCGGGGATCATGGTGACGGCCTTGACCAGCCCCTCGGCCGTGTCGGGATCCGCAAGTGGCCGAAAGACCTCGAAGGACAGCTGCGGCAGGCGGTTGCCATAAGTGGAAAGCGCCAGTTCCTCGAAGACGACGTAGGCGGTGCCGCGATAGGCCGGGGTATTGGCCGCGCACATCTTCGTGGCAATGAATGGGTCAGCCGTCTGGGTCTCGTCGCCGGGATACCAGCGCCAGGTGATGCCGGTCATGTCGAGCGGCTTGCCGTCAGCCCAGATGCGCCCGATGCCGGTGATCGGGCCTTCACACAATGCGACTGCGAAGGACGCATAGTAGAGGTATTCGGTGGTCTGGACCCTCCCGCCGCCACCGCCCTTGCCACCACCCTGCGTCGTGGTCTTGGTCTCCTCGCGGAAATCGGTGGCCCAGATGATGTTGCCGCCGATGCGCATGCGGCCGTAGAGGCGCGCGATGATTGCCCCTTCTGTGGCCGAGGTGATCCGCAAGCTGTCGAGGCGCTGACCCTCGATCTTCTGCGCGGGCGCCAGCGAGGACACGATCCAGCTGTCCACCACCGACCCAATGGTGGAGCCGATGAAGCCACCGATGGCGGCGCCAGAGAAGCCGAGGATCGCGCCGCCAAAGGCCCCGCCGATGGCGGAACCGACGGCGCCGAGGACGAGCGTGGCCATGGGAGACTCTCAGCGTGCGGGGAACAGGAAAGCGAAGGCGATGCTGCGTCGCCAAGTGGGTGTCAGCGCTTCCTCGATCACGCCGAGGCGTTCGTAGGCGTGGAGGAAGGTGTCGGGCCCGGTGAGGATGCCCACATGCTTGGCGATGGCGCGGGGCATCATCCGGAACAGGATCATCGCGCCGGGTGGGGCGTCGGCCGGTGCGATCTCGGGCATCATCGCCCGCGCCCCATCGGCCAGCACCTCGCGCGGCCCGGTCTCGCCCCAATCCCGGCTATAGGGCGGGATCGGAAATGGCTCCGGCCCTACCACCTCGCGCCAGACGCCCCGCGCAAGGCCGAGGCAGTCGCAGCCGATCCCGCGCAAACTGGCCTGGTCGTGGTACGGCGTGCCGAGCCACGACCGCGCGACGGCGATGACGCGAGCCGGATCGGCCGTCAGGGCTGTCGCGGTCACAGCACCGCTCCCTCATGGCCGCCGTCCTTGGTGGCGTATCGAAGGACTGCGTCTTGCCCTGGGATGTGTGGGAAGCCCCGGAAGTTCGCGACATTGGTGAACTTGGTGCCGCAGGTCGCGATCCGCTTGTCGCAGCCCGCGCGGATGATAAACCCATCCGTCGCCATGATTGGTCGCACCGGCGCTTCCAGAAGGGTCAGGATCGCCACGCCATCGACGAGGTCGTGCGACAGCACCTCGACCCGCCGCCCGGCATTCGCGCCGGTCGACCATTCCACCAGACCGAAGGCGAACCAGCCCGCCGTGAAACTGGTGAGGCCGGAGGCGGTGAAGGCCCGGTCGCGCAGCACATCGATGATCGCGCCGCTGCCCTTGAAGGCAGGGGCATCGAGGTTCACGCCGCAGCGCGCATCGCCCAGCGCCGCGTCGCAGCTGACCTGGAAGGTCCGCCCGACGGTCTGGCCAAGGACATGGGCCAGTGACCGCACTTCGGCCACGAAGGCCAGCCGCCCGCGCCTGATCTGTCCGATGGCCCCGCGACGCAGCAGCACGCGCTGCGAAGGGGCCGACCAGTTCACCCGCCAGACCTCGACCGCTGCATTGTCCCACCGGCCGTCGAGGATGTCGGTCTCGGTGATCCGGTCCGACGACAGCACGCCTTGCGAGTCCTGCGCATCGACCGAGAGGTCTGAGCCCGACCGGACCTCGGATGCCGTCAGCCCGCTTTCCGGCTCGAACTCGGTTCCGTCGAACGCCAGCGTCCGGTCATGGTCGGTGAAGCCGAAGGTCACGCCATCGGCACGGGTGATGCGCCAGCACCAGGCGAGCGTCGTGGTGCCGTCGTCGAGATGGGCCTGCAGCGCGGGGTTCAGAGACTTCATGTTCGGATTTCCAGAAGCGGGATCGAGGTGATCGACCCGAGGCGCTCGATGTCGAGGGTGACGTCGAGGGCATCGGTGTCGAAGCGGACGGGGACGTCGAATTCGAAGCCTGCGGTGATCGCGACGCCCACGGCCGGGGCGGTGGTGAAGGTAATGAGGCCGGTTGAGGTGGAAACCGACCAGCCGGAGGCTTGGGGCGTGCCGTTCAGGGCGATTGTCACCGTCCCGGCGACGGGCTTGGTGATAGCGCGCGACCAGGACTGCGCGCCGGAGATGTAGCGTTTGGTCAGCTGGAACAGGGTGGCCGACCCGTTGCCGATTCCGATCGGTTGATCGGTCGGGCCGGGCGTCTGCGATGGCAAACCGGACTTGAAATCGGCCCAGTCCTTGAAGCGGAAGCCGTGCAGGCGGCCGTTGCGGGCCTCGAAGAAGGCGACGACCGCCGCCAGATCGTCGGCGCGGCGGATGCCGTAGGCGACGTCGTAGCGGCGGCGGCTGTTGGCCCAGCTGGCGTTGCGCTCCTCGGCGCCAGAGGCGAGCTCGACGATCTGCGTGCGCCGCTCGGGACCACCGCGTGCCCCGCGGCTGATGTTGTCCGGAAACCGGACCTCGTGAAACGCCATCACATGCCCCTCCTGCCCAGCGACACGGCGCGGGCGATGTCGCTGGCGACCTGCGTCCGGGATTGTCGGAAGCTCTCGGCGTCGCGCGCGTTGATCGTGACGTTGACGGTGGAGGCAACCGACTGGCCGTATCCCGCAGCTTCCCTGCGCGAGAGGACCCGCTCCCCGCGTTGCAGGATCGCTGGCACCTCGTCGGGCCGCAGCCCGGCCCAGCCACCGTTGTGCATGCGCGGGGCACCCGAAAAGGCCAGCGCCGGGACCATGCGTCCGGGACCAGGGGCACCGACCATCCCGCCCGCATGCAGGATGTTGGCGAAGATCCCGCCCGCGCCGCCCAGCGCTCCGGAAAGGGCGTTTGCGATGGGACCGAGGATGAAGCGGCGGGCGGCGAGCTTGGCCAGGTCGGCGATCATCGACGTGACCAGATCGCGGAAGTCGAGTTTGCCGGTCTTCACGAAGTCGCCGATGGCATTCTCGGCGCTCTGGAAGGCCCCGACCAGCGCGCTGCCGATGTCCCCGCCGATGTCGCGTGCCTTCGCGGCGTAGTCGGCGAGGGCGGCGGTGACGGCCTGCCAGCCGGTGAGGGCCGTGTCCGCGCCTTGGGCTGCAGCAGCCCCCGCGTCGCGTGCAGCGCCGCCCGCGCCATCGGCGGCGGTGGCGGTCTCGTTCAGCCCGGCCGTGAGGGCACCGACCGCGCCAGCCGCATCCGCCAGTGCGGTCTCGGCCTCGGTCCCTGTGCCGGTGACGGCATCGCGCAAGGCTTGCCAGCTGGCCAGCGGCCGACCCGCGGCATCGGCGAGCATCCCGGCCGCCTCGCGATAGCCGTCGGACCAAGCGCGGGCGTCGTCGGCCATGGCGCCGAGCCCGAGATCGGGCGGCTCGAGGTAGGTCCGCGACAGCGCTGCCGAGAAGGCATCGGCGGCGGCTGCACCGGCTGCGGTCGCAGCCCCCTCGAACGGGTTGCCGATGCGCCCCAGTTCCACCGGGTCGAGAATGCCGATCCGCACCCCGCCTTCGCCCGTCGCCCATTCGGGCAGGAGGGCCAGCGCCGCGTTCAGCGTCTCGATGAAGCTGTTGATGCGGGTGACGACGCCGTTCAGCATCGCCTCGACGCCGGAGATCAGCCCGTTCGCGGCCTGGAAGGCGAAATCGCCGATGGCCCCGGGCAGGCTGCCCCAGATCGCCACCGCCGCGTCGTAGGCACCCTGGAAGATCGCCGCCGTCCTGTCGCCGAAGCTGACGACGCCTGCGATGATGCCTTCCAGCGCCGAGAGACTCGCGGCCTTCAGCCCCTCCCATCCGGCCGCCATGCGCGCCAATGCGGCGTCGAGCGACAGGCCGATGCGCGACCAGACTTCGCGGGCCAAATCGCCGAGCAGGCGAAACGCCTCGCCCACACCGCCGACCCGGGCCACCAGCTGCGAGAACTGGTAGACCAGCTCGCCCGCCCCGACGATCAGCGCGCCGATGCCGGTGCGGATCAGAGCGCCGCGCAGGAACACCAGCGCGGTGGCAAGCCCGCGCACGGACAAGGCTGCGGCCGCCAATCCCGCGACCCAGCGCCCGGCCATGACGGCGGCGAACGTTGCCGCATAGGAGGCAAGACGGCCGAGGTTGCCGATCAGCCCGTCGATGGCCGAGCGCAGAATGCCTCCGTCGGACGCGAGCGCCACGAAGGTATTGGCTAGCGCTTCGATGGTCGGGGCGACGGCCACGGCGATGCGGTTCCGGAGGCCATCGAACACGAGGGATACGGTGCCCAGCGCAATTTGCGTACGGCGCAGGGCTTCCAGCGCATTACTGTCCAGCACCGCCCCGAGATCGGAAGCCTGCTCCCCGAGACGGGCCATCTCCGCCCCGCCGTTCCGCAGGAGGGGGATCAATCGCGTGGCGTCCGAGGCCATGGCCTCCAGATAGAAGGTCATTTCCTGCTGGCTGAGACCGGCCCGCTCCAGCGTGTCGACGTAAAGTTGCAGTGCCTCCGGTCCCGACAGCCGCGCGAACTGGTCGGCGGTGACACCGACCCTCGGGGCCACGTTCTCGAAGAAATCCGCCATCGGCCCGCCGCCGGTTTGGAGGAAGTCGCCCACCCGGGCGTTCACGTCCTTCAGGATGTCGGCCAGCTTCTCCTGCTCGATCCCGACCGTCCGCGCCCCGGCCGACCAGCGCTGCAGCGCTTCGGGCGTCGCATTGGCGACCTGCGCGAACTGCCGGATTTGCGCCGCGCTCTCGGCCGTGGATCGCACGATCAGACCGAGCGAGGCTGTGGCGGCAGCGGCAGCAGCCCCAAGGGCGAGGCCTGCGCGACGCGCGAAAGCGGCCAGCCGCGTGTTCGCGAGTTCCATCTCGCGCGACAGGCGGCCAAAGCCGCGCGCCCCGGCCTCGCCCACCCCTTCCAGTTCGGCGCGCACGCGGCGTCCGCCCTCCGCCACGAGGCGGACGGAGACCTTCTTCTCAGCCATTGCGGCGTCCTTCCATCTGCTCGTTTAGCTTGCGCACCATCACCGCCTCGATCTCTGGCAGCAGTTCGGCGGTGATCAGCCCGTTGACGCCAAGCGCCTGCGCCAGTGAAAGCGCAGCGCCCATGTCCCATCCGATGACGGCACCCGGCGCGATGCGCAGCTGGCCGCCGAGGCGCTGGGTCAGGTCCCAGACCTGCCAGCCCTCGAGCGTCTGCGGCCGGTTCAGTCTTGCGGGGCAGTCGGGGCAGATGCCCCCAGGGCCCTCGGAGGGTGTGCAGGCCGCGCAGTAGCCGTCGCCCCCGCCGAAGAACCAGTCGGCGAGGGCGCGGAGGCGTTTTTTTCCTGATCCAGCATCAGGCCGCGGGCGACGTATTGCGCTTGGAATGCCTCGAAGACCGGCCAGATTTCGAGCAGGGCGTCGATCCCGGCCGGGCTGACGGGCACGAGGTTGCCCGCCTTGTCGCCGACACCTTCCCATTCTAGAACTGCGCGGCGCGCGACGGCCTTGGCCATGGCCAGCGCCATGTCTTCCTGGCTGGAGGTTTCCGACAGGCCATCGATGGCGGGATCGGCGCGGGCGGAGACCATCAGCGCGGTGGTCAGGGGCGCTACAAGGACGCGCAGGCCGGGCAAGAGGTCCAGCCATTCGGGCCGGTTCGACAGATTCAGGCGGATCATGATCAGTATCCCGTGACGGTGTTGACGAGGACGGCGGTGCACATGCGGGCGGGGCTGGTGGCCTTGGCGGCCTGCCAGTCGAAGGTTGCCTGGATACCCTGGGGCCCGGGGATCTCGATCCGCGGGACCGGCAGGTAGACGGCATGGGCGGTGAAGGTGAAACTGGCACTGGCCCCGAGGCTGTAGGCGAACTCGAGCTCGCAAGGCGTGCCGTCGATGGCTTGCGTCACCAGCGCAGAGTCCGCGAACCGCACCTCGATCCGACCGGTCAGCGCGGCCATGCCGGGATCGGCGCCCTCGATCTTGCCGTCGTTGCGGATGGTCTCGATCCGATCGAGGCCGTTGGCATAGGTGATCTCGGCCGAGACGACATTGCCCAGCGCTGTGCCATTGCGCTTCACCACCCCGTTGAAGTGGCCGAAGCGCTGCAGACCCAGCGCGGTCGGGGTGCCTGCGGCAGTGGTTGCCGCAATCGCCTCGCCTTGGGCGATCAGCCGTGCAGTCGCCGTCAGCAGGCCGGATCGGTTCATCTGCCAGCTGAGCTGGTCCATCACGCAGCCCGCATACATCGCGAACCGCGGCACCTCGGGCATCGCCACTTCGATGGCCATCGAGGGCAGGGTCCAATTCCCCGACTGGAAGGTGTGGGTCTTGGGCGTGGTCCCTGTCGTGGTCGGTGCCCCGAAGGCGGCCTTCAGCCAGAAGCCGAATGCCTCCACATCAATCGGCACCAACACTTCGCCATCGGCGGTGACGGCGTCCTTGATGGGGGCCAAGGGATCGCGGCCGTAGCCCAGCAGCTCGGAATTCAGCAGGGGCTGTTCTGCGCCCAGCGTGGTGCGGGCGAAGGGCATCAGCCGATAGCCGCTGGCGGGCGGGGTGCCGTAGACGGTTTCGAACGCAAGCGCCATCTGCGCCCGCGCGCCGTGTGCGCGTGCCATGGGGGTCTCCTTGGATGTGGGGTGTCAGGCCAGAGGGCCGGTCGTCGAGTAATGCAGGATGACGGTGATCACCGCCGCCTTCAGGGTCGCCGTGCCCTCGATGGGCAGATCGACCGAGGCCGGGGCCTCTGGTTCGACCCAGTCACAGAGGCCGCCGAGCGTCCGGTCAGCTTCCAGCTCCGTGCCGATGGCGGTGATCAGGTCATCGAAAGCACCGGCCCGGCCGGTGCCCGCCTGGACGACGACCTCCAGCTCGGCCCGGTGCTGGTAGTGATAGCGCAGGGGCGATAGCGTCACTTCCGGCTCGCCCGGCTGGCCGTCGCGCAGGATGATCAGCCCGGCCGCCGGGATCCGTTCGGGCAGGACCTCGTCACGCAGGGTGAGGGCGGCAAGCGGCTGCAGCCGCGCGAGCAGCGCGGTAAGGACGGTTTCGCGGGTGGTGGGCATACGCGATCTAAATCAAGCGCCAACGTGATGGATGGCGCCGACGGTGAAATCTGAATGGGGAACAGATAACAGCATCCCGTAACCCGTATCAAAGTAAGGAGGAGGAAAGAGAGAGCGGACGCCTACCATGCTCCCTGAGCCAAGCCACTTGAACGCGTCAGAGAGGTTGAATCGGATCACGCCAATAATCGCTTCTGAATAATCCATTATTCGGCCGCCCTGCTCGCCCTTTGCCCGAAAGAGCATTCCATGCTGAGAATGAGGCCGCAAGAAAATGGACGGGACCGTAACTCTCAGGTCGATAAGTTCGGTTTTGCGGCTCAACAGCATTCCGCGGCGAGGTTTTCCGCGTCTATCATCGTTGGCGGACAGCAGGATTATGTAGCAATAAGAATCTTCCGTGACTTTTCGTTGGTCGAAATGGAGAAATTCTTTGTGTTTCCCGACCGAGAAAGCTTGATGGGATGCGAACCAGAGCGCGACCCAAACATTGTCCACCACATCGATCCACGTTGTGTGAATTCCGTAATGCTGAAGCAGCGGCTCATGGGCGTAGTCCGGAAATCCTTCGAAAATTCGGCAGTTGGCTCGAAACAATTCCAGCGTGGAGTTAAGTGCTGCATGTCTGTTTGTTTGGGCGGCGTCACTCTTAATTCCGCGGTAAAGCGTTGGTGACAGACCATCATATAGCTTCGATTGGCCTCGCAAGAACACTCGCTCAAATGGTTGCGCTTTGAACTTTGCGTATCCAACGGCTTGAGTGAGCGCATGTGGACTCTCTACGTGCAACACATTCTTGCCTGACGCTTGATCAACCAAATAGCTTGCATCGCGAATAGTCACCTTCTCGAAAACGCTCATTGCGAACCCCACTATCGGTCAGATTTGTAAGGGCTAATCCATCTCGAAGCTCGCGTCGAGAGTCAGACCCACCCCGCCACGATCCTTCCCGGCACGCCGTCGATGGCCTGTTCTGCATCCCGCGCCAGATCGAGCCGCTTGCGAAGCTTGACCTGCGGCACGAGGAGAAAGATTGGCACGGTGGTCAGTCCTCGGCCCGTCTTCGCGCGGGATGCCACCGCCCGGCCCTTGCTGTTCAACCGCCCCTCGGCCACCAGCAGGCTTGGGCCCCGGCGGCGGTAGATGAACCGCAAACGGAGGCCGGTTCGGCGTTCCCATTCGCCGGGGGTGATGCGGCCGCCGCGGGTGGATTTGCCTGCGGCGGGGGTTGGGATGGCCAGCCAGAACCCGTTGCGCGACCGGATCAGCGGCCCGGTGTCATGCGCGCCGACGATCACCGGGGCGTTGGACCAGACCATCGCCGCGGCGTTCAGGCTTTCGCCGCCCTTGGGATAGGTCGCGAGCCGGATGGAGTTGCCGAGCCGGGCGCCGAGCCCCGCGCCGGTGATCTGGCCGCGCCAGGCGGATTTCAGGCCCGCCCCCGTCTCGCGCATGGCGGTGGTAACGGCCTTTTCACCCGCGGCGATTTCGGCCTCCATCAGGGCGACGAGGTCAGGATCGATGGTGAGCTTAAGTTTCATTCTGGCCTCAAATCGAGCGTCCAGATCAACCGTTCCCGGTCGCGCAGCGGTTCTCCCTGGATGACATGGCTGTCGGCATCGATGACGATCACGTCGCCGGGGCGCGGGGCGGGGAGGTCGGCCACGCGCACATCCACCGCGGTCGTGTCGCTGACAAAGCGCCCAGCGCCGAAGTCGGTGATGCGGTCAGGCGCGCGGCGGATGATGCGGATCGGGCGTTCCTCGGATGTGGTGGCCGAGATCCAGAGGGCCGGGGCCGCCATGGCAGTATGCATGAAGATGCGGTCCATGGCGGCTTTGAGGACGGACATGCGCGATACCCGTCAATTCGACGTGTGCAGGCGGATCGCCAGCCGCGGCCGCTTGTTGACGGGCAGGATCGAGGCCTCGGTCATGACGTCGATCCAGCGGCCCTTCTCGTCGAGATGCTGGCGGGCGTAGAGGGGCAGACCGATGGTGTTGGCGGTTTCCAGGAGGTTCGCCGGGCCGCCATAGGTGGTGAATGTGTCCATCGTGCCCAAGGGGAAGGCGATGCCCTCGTTCGCCGGGACCAGCCGTTCGGTCGCCTTGGTCGAGAGGGTGACGGTGCCGGAGTATTCCTCGAACAGGATGCCGCCGAAGGGGAAGTTGCGGCGGACGTCCTCGCGCAGCGGCTGGGCACCGGTCGAGGCGTAGAACTTGTAGGCCTCCTCGGTCTTCGGATGCGCGATCAGCTTGTCGAAGAATTCGCGGCTGACCAGCGCATGGACGGAGGTCATCGCCTCGCCCAGAAGGTTGTCTTCGATGGCGCGCAGCACCTCGCGGACCTTGCCCTGCACGTTGGTGCCAGCCGTGCCGAGGACGAAGTCGACCGAGATCTGTGCCAGGCCGAATTCGGTGAAGTAGTTGTAGAGCGTGGTGCCCGCGCCGTCTTTCACGATGCCGCGGAGCGCGTTCACCTCCATGTATTCACGGGTCTGAGCGTGCTTGCGCCGCATCAGCAGCAGCTTGCGGTTCATCACCTCGACGAGGGGATCGGCAGCATCGAACGCGCCGCCCAGCGCGGGCTGTCCCTGGATGTCTGCGGGCAGAACCACATCGTCATGCGGGATCCAGGGCAGGGCGAAGGATCGCATCGACCGGCCCTCGCGGGTGCCGACGGTGGCGGGGCCGCCGAGGGGGACGGAGGGCAAGAGGCTCAGGACGCCTTCGTATTGCTCGATGATGACCGAGCGCTGGCTGACGCCTTCGAAGCGGAAGAGGCCGATTTGGGCGAGGCGGGTATAGAGGTTGGGCAGGATGTTGATGGCCTGCGTCATCTCGGCCAGCGAGTAGCCGCCAGCGTCGAAGGGATTGCGGACGAGGGTCATGGTGGGGCTCCGGGGGAATGAGGGGGATCAGACGCCGTCGCGGGCGACGATGCCGACGGCGGCCAGCTGGCCGATCTTGGTGGTGATCTTGGCCGCGTCATCGACGGTGGCGTCGTAGGCGAGCGCTGCGCGCGAGACGATTGCCGGGCCGCGGGCGACGACGATGCCGGTGGCGTCGGCCAGCGTGGCGTCGACGGCATAGAGCAGGACGGCCGTGGCGATCTGCGCGCCATCGGTGCCCGCCGCGGTGGACAGGGTGTATTTGCCGCTGGCCGTGATGCGGCCGAGGACGGCGCCCACGGGATAGGGCGTGCCCGCGAGCAGCGTCACCACCTCGCGGGTGTAGTTCGGGTTGACCTCATATTTGAGGACGTCGCCCATGCTGGGCGGTTCCGTCAGGACGGGCATGGTTCAGTCTCCAGGATATTGGGGGATGGGGAGGCGGGGCGAGGGCGCAGCGACGACTGTCGCCGGTGGCCAGCGCCAATGTCAGCGCGAGGCGGCGGCCGATTTCTTCGCGGCCGCCACGATGGGGCTTTCCTTCGCGCCCGCCGCCGGGGCGGTTGCGATGATGCCCGCGGCATCGCTGCGCGCGGCGAGATCGGCCAGCACCTTGGCGCGCAGGGCCTCGGGTTTCACGCCCTTGGCCACGGCATCGGCGGCATCGATCTGGACGCCGAGACGCGCGGCCTGCGCGCAGACCTGAGCGACCTCGGCCGCCTCGGCCCGGATCGCTTGGGGCGACATGTCGGCCGCCGCGGTTTGCGGCGGCGCGCTTGCCGCGGGCGGGGCCGGTTCCGGCGGGGTGCTTGCGGCAGGCGCGGGCACAGGCTGCGCATGATCTTCGGGGGCGGTGGTCATCATCGGGCCCTTTCCCTTGGGGTTGGATGTGAGGGTGGATGTGCCGCGGGGTGCGGCGGCGAAAGCGCGGAAGGCGGTGACGGGATCGGCCACCTCGTCGGCGAGACCGGCGAAGACCGCCGCCTCTCCGCGGAAAACGGCGGCCTCGGTGCCCAGCGCGCGTAGGGTGTCGAGGCGGCGGCCGCGCCCTTCGGCGACGGTTTCGGCGAAGAGCTGGCGCAGGTCCTCCAATTCGCCCCCGATCCGGGCGCGGACGGCCTCGGGCAGGGGCTGATACGGGTTCGCATCGACCTTGCGGGCGCCTGCATGGATCAGCGTCACGGCGATGCCCTTCTGGTCGAGCGCCCCGCTCATATCGCTGTGCATGGCGACGACACCGATGCTGCCAACGGCGCCGGTGCGGGGCAGGATGATCCGGTCAGCCTGGGAGGCAAGCGCATAGGCGGCCGAGAGGGCGTGATCCGCGACGAAAGCCTGCACGGGTTTGACCTGACGAGCCGCGCGGATGCGGTCGGCGAGGTCGAACGCGCCCGCCACTTCGCCGCCGAAGCTGTCGATGTCGAGGGCGATGCCGCGAATGGCAGGGTCGGACAGCGCCGCCTGAAGCTGGGCGGCAATGCCCTCGTAGGAGGTCAGGCCGGAGGATTGCCCGATCCAGGCACCGCGATGGACCAGCGTGCCCGCGATCTCGATGACGGCGATCCCGTCCACCACAGCGAATGGCTGGCCACCATTCCGAGCCTGGCGGTTGGTCAGATCATCACCGAACAACGACGCCCGGACGGTCATGCTGGCGGCCTCCCGCGCTTCGGCGGCGATTTCGACCCCCTCGACGCTGATTTCTCTGCCGGTGATCCGTGGGTCAAGCCCGGTCAGGAAGGCCAGCGCCTTGGCGGGATCGACCATCAGGGGCGTGTTGAAGACGCGCTGGGCGATCTGGGTGTGATGCATCATCCCTCCTCCGCGGTCCGAGGTTCCCGGTCCTCGCCGTCGTCGTTCTCGCGCTGGTCCTCTTTGTCAGGGTCAGTTTTTCCGCCCTGATCCTCGCTGCCGCCGCCCGCCGCCTGCGCGGGCGATCCGGGCCGCCGGAAGTCGAGACCCAGCGCGGCCTCGCGCTTGCGTTCCGCGGCGATCTCGCGGTCGACCTGTTCTGCGTCGTAGCCGCGCTCCGCGATGGCCTGCGTGCGGGACTTCAGCCCCGCTTCGATCTGCAGGATCTCGGCCGCGGCATCCTTTGCGGGGTCGATCCAGTCCCATTTCGTGGGGAGCCAGTCGCAAGCAAGGTATTGCCGCCGCTCCGTCGCATAACCCGTTAGATCAATGGCACCGACCAGCACCGCCATGTCCATCCAGCGCATCCAGACGGCGCGGCAGAGCTGATAGACCATGACAGAATGCTGGAAGGCCGAGATGCGGCGGCGGAAGTCCACCAGCGCGATCCGGGTGTTCGAGAAGTTGCCCTTCGCCGTGTCGCCAGTCAGATAGCCATAGGGCACGCCCAGCGCCGCGCCGATCTGCAACAGCGTGCGGTACTGGAAGGGCTCATAGGTGGACCCTGAGTCCGGGGTGGACGGCGTGGTGACATCCTCGCCGGGGTCCAGCCTCACCACCTGGCCCGGCTCCACCTCGAGATCGTCCTCGGCCGGATCGAGGGCGGTTTCCGGGGCGGGCGACGTGATGAACATCGCGAACATCGCGGCGGTCTTCTTCCGCTCCAGTTCCGCATCGTCATAGAGGTCGAGCGTGAAGAGTTTCACCACCGCCGCCGCAAAGCGCGACACCCCGCGCAGCTGGCCCGCCTCGACGGGGTCGAGGATGTGAATCACCTCGGAGGCGGGCACGCGCACCGTCTCTCCCGCCATCCCCTGATCGGTCATGTCGCCCGGATGACGGCGCAGGAAGTGGTAGGCCACGCGGCGTCCGATCCCGTCGAACTCGATCCCCTGTCGAATTGAACCCGCGCCGGGCAGGATGCGCGTCATGTCTTGGGGCAGCATTTCTGAGGGCAGCATCTGCAGCTGCATCGGCACGGTCAGCCCGTCCTCCGGCCGTCGCGTCCGGATGCGCAGGAACACTTCACCCGCCAGGAACACCTCCCGCGCGGCCCGGCGCTGCAGGCCGAAGAAGTCGGTCAGACCCTCGGCATCGGCCTCGTCGGTCCAGGCGAGCCAGAGCTTCTGCAACTCCTCCTTCTTCGCAGCCTCTGCGATCTTCGACGAAGGCTTGATGCCGTCGCCGACGACATGGTTCGCGAAGGCGTCGACAGCGTTCGCGGCGTAGCCATTGTTCCTGACCAGCCAGCGCGCCCGGGCGGTGATCGTCTCGCCCGAGGCGGCGATCAGCGTGTTCACATGCGCCCGCGTGGCCCGGAACCCGCGCATGCGGCGGTGGGACTGCGCGGCGTCGAAGCCACCGATGATGGACCCGAGCCGCGCGCGGAAGGCATCCAGCACCATGGTCACAGACCCTTCGTGGCGACCGTGCCCCAGCGGCGGCGGCGTGGCGTGGCCGAAGCCGCTGCAACCCGTGCCTCGAGATCGCGAACGGCCGTCGCCAGTTCGGCGTCCGAGCCATAGGTCACGGTCTTGCCGTCGTAGCTGACGCTGCGCAGCCCGGCGAAGCGGGCTTCCTGCAGCGCGGTCAGCAGGGCCTGCATGCGTTCCAGGTCCATCAGTCCCTCATGAAGTTCGGGGTGTAGGCCCGCCGTTTCCGGCGCGGCGTGGTCAGGGTTCCGGCCTTGGGCTGGGTCGGATCGGGTGGTGTGGCGTCCGTCGCGACCGCCGCAGGCATGCGCGTTTCCACGCCCGCCTGTGCCTCGAGCCGCCGCCAGGTGGCCTCGTCCCATCGGTCGGCGCCGAGGATCCACGCGGCAGCGCGGGCATAGACCCGGCAGTCCAGCGCCTCGTTCCGCTCGCGCATCTTCTGCCATTCCTGATGGGCATAGCCGCGCTTGTTGCGGATCGTGACCAGCTGTTCTGCCACCAGCTGCTTCAGCCATTCGGTGTCGGCCCAGCCAGGGATGTGCATGGTCCCCGGCGCATCGAGGATGCCCATCGCCCGGTCTTCGTCCGAGGGGCGTTCGATCCGCAGGAACCGGTAGGTCTCTGCTTTGAACGTTGCCGTGGCCACCGACCAGAGCCGCGCGCCGCGGCGCAGGCGTTTCCCGCCGATGGTCGCATCGACATAGGTCGGGCCAGAAACCGGGGCGGCCCGGTTGAAGCCCTCAAGCCCCTTCAGGGGCGCGACCTGTTCAAACCCGACCTTGCGAGACCACGCATAGACGGCCGCGGCCTCGTAGCCGGTATCAATGCCAAGCCGCGCCACGGTCATGAAGGCGCCGTTGGCATGTTGCCACGACCGGCCGAGCAGGGCCGTCAGCTTGTCCCAAGCGGCGGGGTCGTCAGGCCCGCCCGGAATGACGATGTGATCGACGAGCCAGCTTTCCATGCCCCGGCCCCAGGCCCAGATATCGACTTCGATCCGGTCCCTCTGCACATCGGCCCCGGCGGTCAGGAACAGCCCCGCCATCGGCACCGTGCCCGGCTTCCAGGCCTCGCGCCGATCCGCCAACCGTTGCCATTCCGGCGCGTCGCCCGACTCGACCCATGTCTCGCCCAGAAGCGTGTTGCGCGCCGCGCGCAGTGTCTCGTCCGATCCTTGGGCCGCGAGCCATTCCCGCGCGACGTCGGACCAGCTTTTCCACCCGAGCGGCGAATAGAGCGCCGAGAGGTGGAAGCCGATGGCCTTCGGATCCCTGGAAACCGCCGTCGCCCGCCATTCGCCGCGGGCGAGCATCTCGGTCTTGTGGTGCTCGGCGATGGCCCTTTCGCAACCCTCGCAATGGTAGGCGGCGGTGTCCGGCTTCCCCTTCGCCCAGCGCAGCCTGTTGAATTGCAGCCATTGCATCGCCCCGCAATGCGGACAGGGGACGAAGTAGCGCCGCTGGTCCGATGCCTCGAACTCGCGCTCGATCCGGCTCAGCCCACGGATCGTGGGCGTCGAGACCATGAACACCTTGCGCCGGTGCGAGAAGGTGGTGGTTCGGGCCTCAGCCAGCGTGACCGGATCGCCCTCCTCGTCGGCCGAGGCGGGATAGGCATCGACCTCGTCCAGAAACACGTAGCGCGCAGGCATCGACCGCAGGCCGGTGGCGCTGTTCGCCCCGGTCAGCACCAGGATGCCGCCGGGAAATTCCTTCGACAGCATCGAATTGCCCGCATCCCGCGACCGTGCCGGGTTCACCCGTTCGCGCAGCACCGGGCTGTCCGCAATCAGCGGATCAAGACGGCCGCGCGATGTGCGCTTGGCCAGTTCGAGGCTCGGCAGCACCGCCAGCATCGGCCCCGGGGCGTGATGGATCACGAAGCCGATCCAGTTGTTCCCGGCCTCGGTCGCGCCCACCTGCGCCGCCTTCATGAAGGTGATGCGCTGGGCGGGATGACCGGGCGAGAGCGCATCCATGATCTCGCGCAGGTAGGGGGCACGGGCGGTGCGATAGCGCCCCGGCTCCGCCGCGCCCCGCGAGGACAGCCAGCGATGCTGATCCGCCCATTCCGATACCGTCAGGTTCGGATCGGGGCGCAGGCCTTGCCGCCAGACCCGGAGCAGGTCTTCAGCGCCGTCAAAGCCGAGATCGAGACCCGCGGTCAGGTCGTTGTCGTCATCCTCATCATGCAAGCGAGACCCGGAGGTCGGCGAGGGCGTCGAGCTGTTCGCGGACATGGGCTTCCAGCACCCTCTGCATGATCGCGGTCTCGATCGTCACCGATGCCCCGGATTGCCGTTCCACCTCCGCCATGATCTGCGCCGCCATCAGTGCGGCCACCCGTCCGGGCCAGGTGACCCAGACATCCCGTTCCTGCCGTGCCAGGCGAAACACCAGCGTTTCCGCCCGCGCACGGTCGACCAGCGTGCCCTTCTTCTTCTGCACCGCCAGCTGGCGTTCCTGAGCCGCATAGACTGTGAGTGCCGTGCGGGCCTTGATGTACGATGTCGTGTCCCCGGGGCCGCTGGCCAGCCCATCGCCACCAAGAGACCGGCGTTGCTGGTCGGGGTCCGTCATTTCCGCCCGCCGCACGTCCGAGGCCGCGGCGTTGATCGACCCGTCGTCATGGACCACCAACCGCCCGTTCTTGCGCGCCTTCTGCACCCCGCCGCGCGACAGGCCGGAATGGGCCGCGTACTCGCGTTCGCTCATGCCTTTCATGGCGCTGAGATACCTATCAAGATATTGAAAATAAACAGGAAAAGACAATCATTCCCGTTGATTGTCTCCGCCTCTGGAGCGATTCTGTCGTCCATCAGCAGGCCGCATCGCGCCGATCCCAGGAGGGCTTCACCATGACTACGACCACCATCCGCATCGACTACTCCACCCTTCCGGAGGGCTTCGATCTGAGCCGCCCGGACGCCATCGCCGAGGTCATCGAGCAGGCGCTCCGCGAGAGCGGGATCCCGGCCGAGGCGTCTGACGTCCTGTCGCACCTCAAGATCGAACTGCCGACCGCCCAGCTGGGTGCCGCCAGCCACACGCTGGCCGAGATGCGGCTGATCTGACCGGAGCGATCAGAAGGCACTGATATTGCTCCGATTTGCCTACGATCATTCGCCCGACAGAGCGATGGTGTTCGCACCAGAACGATGCAACTCACCGAAGGATGCCCCGCCATGACCACCCGCCGCGCCACCGACAATTCCAAAGCCCTCGACGCCTTCATCGCCGCGAAGGCCGAGATCGACACCATGCTTGAGCGCCTGAAGGCCCTTAGCGACGACCACTTCGAGGCCCACCCCGACGAGATCCATTGGGGGCACGTCGGGGCGCTGAAGCACTACGCGGGCCTGCTGCGCCAGATCACCGACAGCGCCTTCAAGGAAGGCGAACACGCCGCCTGACGCGCCCACACGGCGCGACGGCCGCCCCGTCCGACGACGGGGCTTGCCTCCGTAGAAGGCACGCACACCGCGCGCCCACAGCCACGGAGGCCCCGATGACCACCCCGTCCGACACCCAGACTATGATCCTGTCCCGCGCCGCGACCCGGCCCGGCAACCTCGCCCTGCCGCTGCCCGAGGGGCTGGTCGGCGCCGCGGCCAAGATGGTCGTCGGCAAGATGATTGCCCGCGGCTGGCTCGAGGAGGTCGAGGCCAACCTGCGCCGCAGCGAGCCGATGTGGCGCGAGACCGGCGACGGCCACGGCACCACGCTGATCGCCACTGAGGCCGGGCTGGAGGCCATCGGGATCGAGCCAGTGGTGGCCAGCGCCGTCGCCAATGTGCGGAAGGCGAGGCCGCAGCCGGAACCGGTGCAGATGCCCTGCGACAGCGAAACCGTGAAACCCGTCGCCATCCGCGCTGGCACAAAGCAGGCGCAGATCATCGCCATGCTCCAGCGCCCCGAGGGAGCGACGGTCGCCGAGATTGTCGCGGCGACCGGATGGTTGGCGCACACGGTCAGGGGCTCGATCTCAGGTGCCCTGAAGAAGAAGCTGGGCCTGCCCATCGCAACGGAGAAGGTCGAGGGCAGGGGGACGGTATACAAGCTGCCCTGATCAGGATTGCAGCATCAGACCCTTCTGGCACCCGAACCCGGGCCGACAGTGTTGCTGATGTCTCTCAGTTGCGCGGCCAGCCATTTCCCATTTGCCATCCTCTCTCGGACTCGGGCGCGATGGATGTCCGGGGAGGGTGGCTCCTTCCTGTGATGCCGCCTTGTGTTGCAGTACCAGCAGGCGGCGACGATGTTCGCGGCCACGTTGGCACCGCCGTCAGAGCGGGGGTGCAGATGCTCTGCCGTGCAGCGGAGGTACTTCCGCATGGCTGGTGCCCGGCAGATTTCCGGCTCGGCATTATCCAGCTCCGGATCCCACATCGGCAGGTCGCAGTAATAGCACCGGCCGCCCTGCGCCAGCATCTTGGTTCGACGAATATTCGACAGCTTTCCCATCCAAGGGGTCTCCATTCAACTTCGTGAGAAGCGAATGCGCGGCGCCTTGGAGGGGCGCTCCCCGGCGGGAAGCTTATGCTCGCGCGAGACCCGATCGTTCGTGGTTCTGCAGTCCGTACAACGATGCCGTCAGGGTTTTCACTGCCGACCTGAGAGGGCTTATGCCGCCGTCAAAGCTCAATTCTGAGCCTTCGTTTGGGCAAGCGGTAGAGAACTGCGGATTACCCGTCAACGGAATCTCTCGAACAGCCTGCGCAACACATATCCTCGCACCAGCGAAATGGCTGTGAAGGCAAGCCCGATTGACAGCTGATCGCCCAGCGCGATGTGAATGCCGAAGACGGGAAACACCACGATCTGCATTCCGACGGCGAGGGTATAGCCGACGATCACGTTGGTTGCGGCCTCGACCAACGACATGCGGCGGGACTGGGTCATGCGCGCTTTCTCGACCGGCGCGCAGGCTTTGTCGCCGCCTCGGCTCCCTTGACCCGGCTGGCTGTCCGCCCCGTCGCCATCTCCCACCGCCGCACCGCGACGTCGCAGTAGACCGGGTCCAGTTCCATCGCGCAGCAGCGCCGTCCGGTGCGTTCGGCGGCGATCAGCTGGGTTCCGGAGCCGCAGAAGGGTTCGAACACCAGGTCGCCGGGATCGGTGAAGGCCTCCAGCACCGCCTCGACCAGCGCCACGGGGAACACGGCCGGGTGGGATCCGGCGGCGCCCAAGCCCCCTTTGTGGCGCATGATCCGGAAGATGCTGTCCGGGATGCGATGGCTCTGGATCGCGTTGCCGGTGCCGGTCTTGCGATGGACCGTGCCGTCGGCCCCGCGCAGTCCGCCGCCACCGAGGGTTTCGCCTGCGTGCTTGCTCTCGACCGTCTTGTTCGGCTTCCGGGGATGGCGGTTGAAGTGGAAGATGAACTCGTGCGAGGGCGCGAGGCGGCCGTTCCAGTCGCCGGGCAGGCCCGGCCCTTGGTCCCACACATACCAGCCAAACCGCCGCCAGCCCTGCGCACGCATCCAATCGAGCCAGCCCTCCCAATACGGAACCCACTCGCCATCGCGATGGACGAGGCCGAGGTTCACCAGCAGCTGGGAATCGGTATTGACCGGCGCTGTGGCGAAGACACCCTGCATCAGCGCATCCCAATCACCGACCTTCTCCTTCGCCGCGCCATAGTCGCGCTGCTGGGCGTAGGGCGGGGAGGTGAACATCAGCGCTGCCTGCGCCCCGCCCATCAGCCGCGCCACCACGGCCGGGTCGGTCGCATCGCCGCAGATCAGCCGATGCTCGCCCAGCGCCCAGATATCGCCGGGGCGGGTGATCGGGTCAGCCGGAGCGTCAGGGATGGTGTCGGCGGTGTCGTCATCGATGGGCGCGCGGTCGTCGGCATCGTGCAGCAGCGCGTCCAGCTCGTCCTCGGGGATGCCCATCAGCCCGAGGTCGAAATCCTCGGCCATAAGGCCCCGCAGTTCCTCGAGCAGTAGCGCCTCGTCCCACCCGCTCAGTTCGGTCAGCTTGTTGTCGGCGATGCGATAGGCCCGGCGCTGCGCTTCGGTCAGATGGCCCAGAACGATGACCGGAGCCTCGACCAGCCCGAGCTGGACTGCGGCCAGGACGCGGCCATGGCCCGCGATCAGCTCGCCATCGGCAGCGACGAGGCAGGGCACGGTCCAGCCGAACTCGGCCATGCTGGCGGCGATCTTCGCCACCTGGTCGGCATCGTGGGTCTTGGCATTCCGCGCATAGGGGCGGAGGCGGGACAGCGGCCAATGCTCTATGCGGCCAGGCAAGAGTGGCGCATTCATGCCGCGAGCCGCTTGGCCTTGAGGGCGGCGAAACTCTCGCCGGTCTCCGCCAGCACGGCCTCCTGACCCGTGAACGACTGCCAGCGCTCGATGGCCACGTCGACATAGGCCGGGTTCAACTCGATCCCGAAGCAGACCCGGCCCGTGGTTTCGGCCGCGATCAGTGTGGTGCCGGATCCCATGAAGGGTTCATACACCGCCTGGCCGGGGCTGGAATTGTTCAGGATCGGCCGTCGCATGCATTCGACCGGCTTCTGGGTGCCGTGCACGGTGTCGGCATCCTGATCCCGGTTGGCGATCTGCCACAGCGTCGTCTGCTTGCGGTCCCCCGCCCAGTGACCCTTGCCCTTGGCGCGCACCGCATACCAGCAGGGTTCGTGCTGCCAGTGGTAATCGCCCCGGCTGAGCACCAGCCGGTCCTTGGCCCAGATGATCTGCGACCGGATGGCGAAACCCGCGGCGGTCAGGCTGTCCGCCACGGTCGCGGCATGCAGCGCGCCGTGCCAGACATAGGCCACGTCGCCGGGGAACAGCGCCCATGCCTCGCGCCAGTCGGCCCGGTCGTCGTTCAGCACCTTTCCGGTGCGTTTCGTCTTGGCCGCGCCCGCCTGATTGCGCCAGGAGGGATCGTATTCTACGCCATAGGGCGGGTCGGTCACCATCAGCAGGGGGCGCAGATCCCCGAGCAGCCGCCCCACCACATCCGCCGCCGTGCTGTCACCGCAGATCAGGCGGTGCGCGCCCAGCTGCCAGAGTTCGCCCGGCACCGACACCGGCGTGACCGGAAGCTCCGGAACATCGTCCTCGCCCTCGACCGGACCATCGCCGCCCAGCGCCTCGGGATCCCGCAGCAGCGCATCCAGATCGTCGTCACTGATGCCCAAGAGCGTCAGGTCGAAATCCTCGGCCAGCAGCCCCGCGATCTCGTCGCGCAGCATCGCCTCGTCCCATTCGCCCAGTTCGGTCAGCTTGTTGTCGGCGATCCGGTAGGCCCGGCGTTCCGCCTCGTCGAGATGGCTGAGCCGGATCACCGGTACCTCGGTCAGCCCGAGCATGGTCGCCGCCAGCACCCTGCCATGGCCTGCAATCAGCTCGCCGTCGTCGGCGACCATGCAGGGGACGGTCCAGCCGAATTTGGCCATGCTGGCGGCGATCTTCGCCACCTGGTCGTCGCCATGCATTTTGGCATTGCGGGCATATGGGCGCAGCCGGGCAATCGGCCAGGACTCTACCTGGCTCGGCGCGAAGACGAGGTCCATGGGATGTGGCTCGGGATGTGGGGAGGGAAATGAAAAGCGCCCGCGAGGGGTGTCCTCCGGGCGCAATTCTTCGATGATCGAGGGGTAGGTCAATGGGGGCAGGTCTGTCAAGCCGAAAAGTGAAGCGGATTCAACGGCTTCTGAAGAATTGGCTTCCCGAGGTGGCTTCTGGCCACCTGACTTCCCCGGAGGTGGCTTCCCTGGCTTCCCGCCGGGAATCCACCCCGGCCAGCTCCCGATTCCGCAAGCCGCTGATCTGACTCACGAATTCCGGCATAAGGTCGCAAGGTGGCTTCCGCCTGGCTTCCCCGGTGAAACTGCCTCACGCTAGCGAACCGCCGCGCTGCGCCCCCCCGCATACGTTCGGGGCCAGGGAGGAACCAGAGGAGGGGGGATGCCGAAACCTAGCCTTCGACCTGCAAACCGGTCAAAACGGAATCTCGTCCGGCAACGCGTCGAGCTTTGGCAGGGCTTTCTCCGGGAGGGGAATATTGTAGGTGACATAAAGGTTCAGGATGTCTTCACGGTCCATGAACATGATCTGGCTGCGCTTTGAGGCATCGAGCTTTCCTCCCAGCCAATTGCGCGCTTGCTTGGTAATGATGCCACCGGCAACGATAAAGGCATGGTCGACAAGGGCCTTTTTGCTCGTCTCCGGATCGAATATCTCATGCCCCAGCATCATCAAGACCTGCTGATATATCTCGGCAATATTGGCATTCGATCCCTTCGTCATCCCGGCTGAGTCAAGCTTTCCCTTCTTCGCCTGAATGCCAAAGTACAGGACGTGCTGGGTGGGCAGGACAAAGCGCATCCAAACATCCTTGCCATACTCGAGGGCCTTGTCAGCGTGACCAGCGGCTGTCAGTCGGTGGAAACCAAGTTGCCGGAACAGTGGCAAAAGGATTTCTTCTATCAGCTCATCTTCGCTGCACGTGTCGAGATAGGCGTTCAGCTGTCTCTTACGCTCCGCTTCTTTGGGGGTTAAGGGGCGATGGGGATTGGTCGCCGTGGACACTGTCTTGCTACCGACGTGGCGAATCTGCAGCGTCCGATCCTCATCGTAGTAGGCTTGATAGCCCTCCCTGGTCAGCGGCTCGTTCAGCGATGCCAACGCTTTGCTTCGGTCTAGGTCATCGTCCTCTGCCTCCCGAGGGTCCATTAGCGTCCGGAGCAAAGCGACAAAGCGCGTCGGCAGCTGAAAGGCGGCGGGTTGGGGTTCTTCCAAAAGCTCTTCGAGGCGCTGGGAAGTCCAGATCGCTCGCGTGCTCCCATCGTGAACGAAGTCGAGATCGCACTCTTCAAAAAACTTGGTGATATAAAAGCTAGATCGACGTGGAAAATGCTCAGCATCCCCAATGACCATTTCGGCGATTGCGCGAAGGTTGCGTGGTTTGAATTTCATGCAGCCGACCTTCTCAGACGTTCAGCAGTTTCGATTGCAGGTCAGTTTTCCCCCTTTGCACAATGAATTCATATCACCTCGAAATTTCCGATAGCATCGCCTCAGCCTGAGCAAGCACGCCCCTTACAGCGGCCTCTTCGAGGTCTGGTGGATAACCGTACTTCCGCAGGATGCGCTTGACGAGGACCCTCAGACGCGCCCTGGCGCTGTCGCGGTGCGCCCAGTCGATGCTGACGTTGGCCTTGAGTCCCGTCAGCAGTTCATGGGCGATGACTTTCAGCTGGTTGTTGCCGAGCACGTCAACCGCACTCTGGTTGTCGGCCAGCGCATCGTAGAAGGCGACCTCTTCTGGTGTGAGCCCGGCCTCTTCACCGCGACTTCGTGCGTCGCGAACGTCTTTGGCTAGTGCGATCAGCTCCTGAAGAACCTCTACCGTGCTGATGGCGTTGGTGTGATAGCGCGCGATAGCTTCTTCCAGCCGTTCCGAGAACTTCCGGGTCTCGATGACGTTGGAACGGCTCCGAGACCGGATCTCGTCGTTCAGCAGCTTCTTCAGGGCCTCGAGTGCGAGGTTCTTCTTATCCATCTGGCCAACTTCGGCCAGGAAATCGTCCGACAGGATTGAAATGTCGGGTGACGACAGCCCGGCTGCAGACAAGATGTCCACAATCTCGGTCGAGGCGACAGCGTCATTGACGATCTGGCGGATCGCGAGGTCGCGGTCAGCGGCCGAACGGCCGGACGTGTCGGCCGCCTTGACCATGGCCGCGCGCACCGTCTGGAAGAAGCCAACCTCGTCGCGAACTCCGCGGGCCGTGTCGCTGGCCGAGCAAAGTGCGAACGCCTTGGAGAGTGCCAGAACTGCATCCGGATATCGGCGATGCGCTGCCTTCTTGGCCTCCTTGTCGGTTTCGCGCTGTGCGGCTTCGTCCTGTCTGGCCAGAACCCAGTTTAGCGCCTCGGCCAGCGCGACAAGTCGTTGGTGCGGGGTGCCGGTCAATCCGGCCGAGTAGTTGAAGCCGTGGAACATGGCACGCACGACATCCAGGCGTTCCAAAAGAGCTGCGACCGCTTCGCCCTCGTCGATCCCGGCCTGTTCCTGGTCCGCTTTGGAATACTGGCCCAGCGCCGACTTCAGATTCTGGGCGATCCCGATGTAGTCGACGATTAGCCCGGCAGGCTTGTCGCGGAATACGCGGTTCACTCGGGCGATGGCCTGCATCAGCCCATGGCCCCGCATCGGCTTGTCGATGTACATCGTGTGCATCGACGGGCTGTCGAAGCCGGTCAGCCACATGTCCCGCACGATCACCAGCTTCAGCGGGTCTTTCGGGTCCTTCGCGCGCTTGGCCAGCAGGTCGCGCCGGGCCTTGCTGCCAATATGGGGCTGCCAAGCCTCGGGGTCCGAGGCTGACCCGGTCATCACGATCTTTACCAGCCCGGCGCTGTCGTTGTCCGAATGCCAGTCGGGACGCAGCGCGACGATCTGGTTGTAGAGGTCGACACAGATGCGTCGGCTCATGCAGACGACCATGGCCTTCCCGTCCATCGCCTGCACCCGCGCCTCGAAATGGGCGACGAGGTCCTCTGCGACCATGCGCAGCCGCTTCTCGGCCCCGACCAGCGCCTCGACGGTCGACCACTTCCGCTTGAGCCGTTCCTGCTCGCTGACGGCCTCGTCCTCGGTAAGTTCCTCGATCTCGGCGTCGACCTTCGGCTTTTCCTCGTCGGGCAGCTCGATCCGTGCGAGGCGGCTCTCGTAGTAGATAGGCACCGTCGCCCCGTCCTCGACGGCGCGGCTGATGTCGTAGACGTCGATGTAATGGCCGAACACGGCGGGCGTGTTCACGTCGTCCTGTTCGATCGGCGTGCCGGTGAAGCCGATGAAGGACGCATTGGGCAGCGCGTCGCGCAGGTGCTTGGCGAAGCCGTAGGCGATCTCGCCGGTCTTCTCGATCCGTGCCTTGAAGCCGTACTGGCTGCGGTGGGCCTCGTCCGCGATGACAACGACGTTTCGCCGATCGGTCAGCAGCGGATAGGCCTCGCCCTTCTCGGGCGCGAACTTCTGGATTGTGGTGAACACCACCCCGCCCGAGGCACGGGACAGCGCCTTCTGAAGGTCCTCGCGGCTGTCCGCCTGAACCGGCGTCTGGCGTATCAGGTCGCGGCACATAGAAAACGTGGCAAAAAGCTGGTCGTCTAGGTCGTTTCGGTCAGTAATCACCACGATTGTCGGGTTTTCCATCGCTGGATCACGCACTAGCTGACCCGCATAGAAGGCCATGAGCAGGCTCTTGCCCGACCCTTGCGTATGCCAGATCACTCCCGCCTTGCGGTCGCCGCCTGACCGGCTAGCCTCGACGGTGCTGGCGACCGCGCGCTTCACTGCGTGGAACTGATGATAGCCCGCGAGGATCTTCGCGAGCCCGTTTGACGTGTCGCCGAACACCGTGAAGTCCTGCATCAGCGACAAAAGGCGCGGCCGCGCAAACACACCCTCAATGAGGACCGGCATTTCTGGCGCACCCTTGGGCGCAACTTCGGCGCCATCGGTTGTGCGCCAAGGCATGAAGCGTTCCAGATCCGCTGTGAGCGAACCGATGCGGGCTTGGATGCCATCGGTCGTGACCAGCACGGCATTGACGCGAAACAGCGACGGGATCTGTGCCTTGTAGGTCTGCAACTGGTTGAACGCTGCAGCAAGCGTCGCGTTCTCTGCCCCTGGTTTCTTGACCTCAATAACGCCGACAGGCAGCCCGTTCAGGAACACTACAACATCCGGGCGGCGGTTGTTGCCGTTCTCGATCACCGTGAACTGCGCAATCGCCAGCCAGTTGTTCAGACCATCCTCCGGGTCCACCAACCGCACGGCATCGCCGCGGATCGTGCCATCCTCGGCCCGGTACTCCACCGGCACGCCTTCGACCAGAAAGCGGTGCAGACGGCGGTTCTCTTCGATGAGCGAGGGGCGATCTGAAGCAACAACCCGCCGCAGGGCATCTTCGCGTGCATCGTCAGGGATTTGTGGGTTAAGCCGAGCGATGGCATCTCGGAGTCGGCCTGCCAAAATGGTGTCGGAATAGGCCTCCCGCTCAGGGGCATGGCCATCGGGACCCGAGACAGCATCATTGAGGCAAGAGTAGCCCAACTGAAGGAGTTGATCGAGAAGGACGCCTTCGATTTCGGCTTCGCTCAAGGTGGTCATTTGATCCCTCCCTTTCCGGAAACTCCCAATGAAAGTCTGCAGGGATCAATCATGAAACCCACCTTCCATCAGGGAGATCAACAGATCTTCGATGGCTTGGTCATGGTTCTCGGGCGGATACCAGATTGGGTGAATATCTGCTGCGCCGAGTTCAGTGCGCCGTGCCTCCCGATCCAAGCCCTCGGTTAGAGGCAAAAACGCGAAGTGCCTCGGAGTTGCAACGCGCGCGGCAGCCTTCAGTTCGACAAGAGCCGCAATTGTGCGGTCAATGTTGAGACTGCATCCAAGAAAAAGCAGGCTTGTGCTGTTGATGGTGTCGCGCAGAATATCTCGATAGAGTCCCTCTGCACCATAACTGGCTTCATATTCGGCTCGAGTAAGTACGCGACCTATCGCCGTATCAGCCTCGCCGTGCAGTCGAAGAAGGCAATGAGGTTGATCGCCTATTCGCCTCGGGGCTTCACCCAGATAAGCGCCCGCCAGCTCGAGCCTGAACCGGTTCCCCGCGGTGTTGTAAACTTCGTTCAGCACGTAGTCGAAATTCGTTGTAACTGCCCCCCTCCGAAACACAAAGGGTAGCAGCTGAACCGGGCCCGAGATTCTCCTGCGGTGTCCAAAAGTGCTCTGAACTGCTTCGTCAAAGATCGCGGCCCCCATTCGGTCCAGCATCAGCTGGGCGGCTTCTTCGTACCGCCAGGCAGCAAGATGCGCGTCGAGTTCTGGGCGGCAAGCGGCATAGTCTGCGGTCAGCGTACGCAAGAAGTCTCCCCAAAGGGGGTAACCGGTCGACCGAGACAGCCCTGCACCCACAAAAGGCATGACGCGCTCTTGTGCGCATCTGGCGGACAACCAGTTGAATCGCTCCAGGCAACCGTACTCCTTGAGGAATTCCCGAGCACGATCCTTTGCGGCATCCTTGACGCCTTCCAGCCAGTCGACGAAGTGGGCATCGAACAGTTCAGGGGCCATGGCTTTGAACACGTCCACGCTTGGCCATTCGAAGGTTCGGATCTTCACCGGACCTTCATCGTTCAACTCATCGATGAACCGTTGACGAAAATACTCCATGCTCAGCTTGCCATCTCTTCCAGCTGAATCTGGATCTCTCCAGACATGAGACGCGGCAGCAAAAGGTCGCGGGTCTGAGCCAGGGTTCGAGATTCGCGTTCATTCTTGGCGATGCGCTCGTAGAGCGGCTTCGCTATGGCATCGAAAGCATTGAGCATCGGCTCTGGTGCGATCACTACGGGCAGCGGGCGGAAGTTGCCTTTGCTGATCTCCTGGAAGGTTGAGCCGTTCGCTTTGGCGAGGATCGCTTCCATGTTTTCCAGCGTCCAGAGCCAGGCAAAGACGTTGGACACCCGCTTGTCGCAGACCATCCCGATGAAACCCTGATTGATCGCCACCGGCACCTCGGCGATGGCGAGGTAGCCAATCGGCGCGCGGGACGACAGCAGGAGCGACCCCACGGGTAACTGGCCCGAACTGATCTTCGCAAGGCCTGCGGCGCTGATCGTCCGCGAGGTTTCAAGCAAGATGGGCGCGGCAAGGGCGGACAGATCCTTCGGTGTGGCCCAGTTGATGCCGCCGTCCCAAAGGTCCGGTTCCTTGGTGCTGGGGGTCGAGCCGCCGACAACGCGCACCTCTTCACCGATCGACGAAACCTCCCACCCCTCCGGCTTGCCATCGGCGTCCAGGCGGTCGGGGAAGAGGGACCAGAGGTCGGTGGAGAGGTAGGGGGCGCGACCTTCCATCCTGGCGCGGGTGGGGCCGAAGTCGACGAACCAGTCGCGGAACAGCGCCCGCGCCATGGCCTCCAGCGTGGCGTTCATCTTCCGGTTCAGCTCGATCTTGTCATCCAGCGCCCCGAGGGTGGCGGCAATGGCGCGTTGTTCGGGGAGGGGAGGCAAGGAAAGTAGGTAGCTCTCGGCAAACTGGGTGTATTGAAACCGGGCAACGCCAGTGTGCTGAACGTGGTAAGGCATCATCCGGCGGGAGTGGTATTCGTCTTGGAGCTTCCAGAACAGGAATTGCGGGTCAACGCGGTTCGGGTCAGGACGCAAAAATCGCGCAAAACTGGCGCAGACCAAAGGAAACTCAGCGGCGCCGACTACCGAAGCCGGAATGAAAACAGACCGTCCGGTAGGTTGGTCTTTCGTTCCTCCTGCGGTTTCAATCAAGGTGTCACCAACGGCGATGGTTTTTCGCTTTAGAATGTCACTTCGGATATATCGCAAAGGCAGCCTGTCGAGATTTCCCACTCGGACGCGCTCAAAATCCGTCCCGCGCACGACAAGCGCCGGTGAGCAACCCTCCGTGGGTTCCCCGTTCCCCCATTCGCCGTCACGGGTGAATGTCAGGAGATCGGCAAGAAGCGCTTCTTGCATCACACCCCAACCCCCGCCAGCCGCGCCCGGATGGTTGCCGTCAGCTCCTCCGCCTCTGCAAACTGCGCCTCCAGTTGCGCCTGCAATGTCGCGAAGCGCTCAGCAAAGGGCGTCTCGTCTTCCTCCGCCGCTTCGGCCCCCACATAGCGGCCCGGGGTCAGGACGTGGCCGTGGGACCGGATTTCCTCAAGGCTCGCCGATTTGCAGAAGCCCGGCACGTCGGCGTAACCCTCACCCAGCCGCCAGGCGTGATAGGTCTCGGCGATCTGCGCGATGTCGGCGTCGGAGAACTCCTTCCGCGTCCGGTCCACCATGAAGCCCAGCTTGCGCGCATCGATGAACAGCACCTCGCCGCGACGGTCACGCAGCTTGCGGTCACGCGCGATGCCGTTCGACTTGTCCTTGGCCAGAAACCACAGGCAGGCCGGGATCTGGGTGGAATAGAACAGTTGCCCCGGCAGGGCGATCATGCAATCGACCACCTCGCCTTCGATCATGGCGCGGCGCATCTCGCCTTCGCCCGACTGGGTGGAGGACATCGAGCCATTGGCCAGCACCACCCCTGCCGTGCCGGTGGGCGACAGGTGATGCAGGATGTGCTGCAACCAGGCGAAGTTCGCGTTGCCCGCGGGGGGAATCCCGTATTTCCAGCGGGCATCCTCGCGCAACCGTTCGCCGCCCCAGTCCGAGATGTTGAAGGGCGGGTTGGCCAGGATCACGTCGGCGCGCAGGTCGGGCAGTTCGTTCTTGTGGAAGGTGCCTTCCGAGTTCCAGCGGATATCGGCGTCGATCCCGCGCACGGCAAGGTTCATCTTGCACAGCCGCCAGGTGGTGTAGTTGGATTCCTGCCCGTAGATGGCGATGTCGCCCAGACGGCCGCCGTGGGCCTCGACGAACTTCTCCGACTGCACGAACATGCCGCCCGACCCGCAGCAGGGGTCATAGACGCGGCCCTTGTAGGGTTCCAGCATCTCGACCATGGTGCGCACGACCGAGCGGGGGGTGTAGAACTCGCCACCGCGCTTACCCTCGCTGCCCGCGAACTGGCCGAGGAAGTATTCATAGACCCGGCCCAGCAGATCGCGCGACTTGTCCTTGCCCTCGCCCAGCGCGATTCCCGAGATCAGGTCGATCAGTTCGCCCAGCATGACAGCGTTCAGGGCCGGGCGGCCATAGTCCTTTGGCAAGACGCCTTTGAGGTTTTCGTTGTCCTTCTCGATGGCGATCATCGCTTCATCGATCATCTTTCCGATCGAGGGCAGCTTGGCGTTTGCTTGAAGATGAGACCAACGTGCCGTCGGAGGCACCCAGAAGATGTTTTCCGCAGCGTACTCGTCCCGGTCTTCTGAGGGTTTCACCCTAGTCCCTTGCGGCACCTCCGCATCTTCCGGCAAGAGTTCCAGGCGCTTGGCCTCGAATGCATCCGAGATGTATTTGAGAAAGAGCAGGCCGAGGGCGACGTGCTTGTAATCCGACGGCTCCATGTTGCCGCGCAGCTTGTCCGCAGCTTTGAAAAGGGCGGCTTCTATGCCAAGGTCCGAGCCGTTGTCGATTGATGCCATTGTGAAATCTGCCCCCTGGTAAGTCTTTTTCAGACGGTATTTCAGCCAGAGGGCGAAATCCAGCCGCTAACAGCGGCTTGGTAGGGTTCTTTCCCACGGCCGTGCCTTCGGCATGGCATCCGTCACCTCGACCTCGCGCAGCATCCCACCCGCGATCAGCCCCTCGCGCACCCAGCCCAGTGCCTGCCACCAGTCGTCATAGCCGCGCCGGGCGGCCTCGATCTGATGGGGATGGGGAGAGAAGGTGACCGGGCAGGCCAGGATGTCGATGGTCTTCCATGTGGCGCGCGCGCCCGCTCCCCGCACCCGGATGCGTTCGGTGCCCACGACGATGGCGCCCGCATGCGTCCCATGCTGGTTCTGTTTCACGATGGTCGGCACGCAGCGCGGGACGGCGCCGGGCATCCAGTCCGGGGTCAGCCCAGTGCGGGCCAGTTCGGCGACGCGGATCGCCATGCGCTTGCCGCCGAGGCTGTCAGGGATCCCGGCGACGGCGGCGGCGATCACCTCGGCATCCTCGTGGGTGTAGCCGCCGATCTTGTGCTGGCCGCCGTCGATCTTGCAGCCCAGCACGGCCCGTTGCAGCAGGACGTATTCCAGGCCGAAGCCGAACCCTTCCTCGGTGACGTCCGGGGGCAGGGGCAGCTCGAGCTGCGCCTGTTCGATCCGGAACGCCCATTCAAGGGCGGCCTGCACGCCCACCGCGCGCTTGATCCTGGTGCCGCTGACGCGGCCGTGGAAAGTCATGGCTGCAATCCTTCAAGGAAATCCATCTGCGCCGGGCGCTGGGCGGCATCTGTTGGCCGCCAGATCCACGGGCCCGAGGCCATGGGCAGCTGCGAGAGCGCGCCACGCATGTGCTGCTGCCAGAGGGTGAACTCCGTTGCCGAGCAGGCGCAGAGCGCGTGCCCCATGGGCCAGCCCATCAGCCATCCTACAAAGAGCGGGTTCAGCCGCCGCCGCGACCGGCCCTTCAGGATCCGCCGCGAGACGACGCGCCCATGCGAGGCAATCATCGAAGCCCAGAGCGGGCGCGAGATCGGGGCGTGTGGCAAGGACCGCGGCCCATCCGGCAAGGTCGGCTGGGCCGGGCGGGTGAAGCCCTGCTCCGCCCGGTAATGCAGCAGGTCCATCCGAGACTTGCCGTCGATGCGGATGATGCTCGCTTCCGAACTGCCCTTCCAGTTCTGGGCGGCCGGGGTCGGCCAGTGGTTCGGCAGGGCCTTTGCGATGCCCAGCGCAAGCGCCTCGGCCTTCCGGGTAAAGTCGCTGTTCCCGGCCGGGTTGTAGCGGCCGGTACCGGGGTGCAGGCTCATCGGTGTGGGCCAGGATGAAGATCCGCAGCCGCTCGTGCGGTGCGCCGACCTCTGCCGCCGAGAACAGGCCCGCCGCAGGCGTGTAGCCCAATCCCCAAAGCTCTCGCAGGACGGTTTCAAGGCCGAGGGTGACATGCCCGGCGACGTTTTCGAGGAAGACCCATTCCGGGCGACATTCGCCGATGGCGCGCGCAACGTCGGGCCACAGGTAGCGGGGATCGTCGGCGCCGCCACGCTTTCCGGCCGCGCTGAAGGGCTGGCAAGGGTATCCGGCGAGGATGGCGTCAAAGGCGCCGCGGAAGGGCCGTGCATCGAAGCTGCGCAGATCGGTCCAGATAGGGGCCGGGGCGAAGTAGCCCGCGCGCTGGGCGGCGACGAGGACGGCGCGAGGCCAGTCCTCCCACTCGACGAAGGCGCGGGTGTGATATCCGGGTTCGGCGAGCATGAGGCCCAGATCAAGGCCTCCGCCGCCTGCGCAGAGGGACAACCCGTGCCGGGGACGTGACACCATGCCATTCACCGCACCCCGCGCTCGCGCAGGCGTTCGGCCGTGACCACCGCCGCACCGAGACGCCGCGCGAACGCTTCCTCTCCAAGGACGAGATCGCCAAGCTTGCCGCCGCGCTGGAAGCCGCCGAGGATCGGCGCGCGGCCGACATCATCCGCATGTGCATGCTGACCGGCGCCCGGCTGGGCGAGGTGCGGCAGTCCCGGTTCGAGCAGTTCAACCTCGAGCACATGAGCTGGTCGAAGCCGCCCACCATGACGAAACAGCGCCGCGCCCATCGCGTGCCGATCTCGGACGAAACCGCCGCCATCGTGCGCCAGCGGCAGCTGCTGGTGCCGAAAGGATCGCCGTGGCTCTTCCCCGGCGACACTCCCGGCCAGCCGGTGCAGGAGGTGCGCCGCTTCTGGGCGCAGCTCCAGAAGCAGTGCGGATTGCAGGACGTCCGGATTCACGACCTGCGCCACACATTCGCATCGCTTCTGGTCAGTGGCGGGGCTTCGCTGGAAATGATCGGCAAGCTCTTGGGTCACAGCCAGATGCAGACGACCCTGCGTTATGCCCACCTGATGGATTCGCCCCTGCGCGCCGGGGTCGACGCCGTGGCCAGCGCCTTCCGGCCGAAGCCCCGGCTGGTCCATGACGTCGACGATCAGGGCGGTCGGAAGACCGCCTGATCCGGGCCAGCGCGGACACTGACCATCACGACTCCTCCCGCCGCAACGCCCTCCATATTGGCGTGATCCTCCGCCGGATCGAGCGGCTGTCGGGCATCTTCTTGCCGTCCGACGGCTTTGTTGCAGAAGTCCCCAGGGAGCAGGATTCACACGGGGAATCCATGGGGTTAATGGTCTGAGATGACGAGACCTGATCCTGCCCGCTAT
>NZ_WCHR01000063.1 GCF_008973825.1 Gemmobacter serpentinus
GGGAAAAACTCCGACGAGCTGGCGTCTGAATGTCCCATTTAAGGGCAACAAACGCTGCCCAACGCGCCGTGTGCCGGTTTTAAAGGCAACGCGACATTCGCGGTCAGTATTCTGAACGGATTCATCACGATGCGCACGGTGCTCGGTAACCCGGGGCTGCTGGCCATGTCGAAGGAAGATCTGAAGGCGATGCTCACGAGAGCGCTCTTCAACGCGATGCTTACCTGACGTCGGAGAGCCTGGGGAACTATCGCTCGCGAGAGTCAGCCTCAACAATACGCAAGTGCTCGCGTGAAGACGCACATTGACCTATGTCATCGCGCGTTGACATCGCTCGTGCACACATTGCATTTTGCGGGCTGGACGCAAGCCAGTTTTCTCCGGGTAAGGACAATGACCAAATTGAATATCAAGAAAATCGCCCCCGTCATTGTTCTGGCCGCTGCACTTGCCGGTTATTACGGCTGGAGGACGGTGCAAACTCCTGACCTGCCTCAGGGGATTGCTTCCGGGAATGGCCGTATCGAGGCGACGGAGATCGATGTTGCAGCTCTGACGGGTGGTCGGATCGCGAAAATCACCGCCACGGAAGGCGAATTCGTCAAGGCTGGCGATGTTCTGGTCCAGATGGATGTTGTGCAACTGAACGCGCAGAAACGTCAGGCCGAGGCGCAGTTGAGGCGGGCCGAGATCGGGGTCGAGACGGCGAAAGCTCTGGTGGCCCAGGCCGAGGCGCAGGATCGCGCCGCACAGGCCGCGCTGGATCAGGCTGCATCGGTTGCCGAGGCTGCTGCACAAAGGCTGGCCCGCTCGGAACAACTGGTCAAAACCAATGCTATTTCGCAGCAGGTGCTGGATGATGATCGCGCTCGCGACAGACAGGCTCGCGCGGGCGTGGCCTCCGCCGAGGCTGCACAGGCCGCTTCCGAGGCCGGAATCAGCTCGGCAAAGGCCCAGGTTGTCGATGCGGAAGCGGCTGTAGAGGCAGCGAAAGCTTCGATCGATGCAATACAGTCCTCCATCGACGATGCGACGCTGAAGGCAACGCGTGATGGTCGGATTCAATATCTGATCGCGCAGGAGGGCGAAATCGTCGGCTCGGGCGGGCGGATCCTGAGCCTTGTCGACCTCGGCGATGTGTATATGACCGTCTTCCTGCCGACCTCGCAGGCCGGTCTGGTGCAGGTCGGTGCCGAGGTTCGGCTGGTGATGGATGCGGCGCCCGGTTTCGTGATCCCCGCGACCGTCTCCTATGTTGCGGACGTGGCGCAGTTCACGCCGAAGACGGTCGAGACCGCCGATGAGCGCGAAAAGCTGATGTTCCGTATCCGCGCGCGGATCGACCCGGCGCTGCTGTCTCGGCACATCGAATATGTGAAAACCGGGCTGCCGGGCATGGCCTATATCAGGCTTGATCCCCAGGTGGACTGGCCGGCATCTCTGGCAAATGTGGTCCAATGAGTGCCGCCGCTGCGGCTGAAGGTGCCGCCCCGGTCGCCACGGTTGCCGGGCTGAGCCTGCGCTATGGCAAGACCATCGCGCTTGACGATGTGACGCTGGACATCCCGGCGGGGCGTATGGTCGGGCTGATCGGGCCGGACGGGGTGGGCAAATCCAGCCTGCTGTCGCTGCTTGCAGGCGCGCGTGTCATCCAGGATGGCGATGTCAGGGTGCTGAACGGTGATATGGGTATGACGGCCCATCGCAACCGGGTCTGTCCCCGCATCGCCTATATGCCGCAGGGTCTGGGCAAGAACCTCTATCCTACGCTCTCGGTCGAGGAGAATCTCGACTTCTTTGGCGCGCTTTTCGGCCATGACAAGGCAGAGCGGGAACGGCGCATCACCGATCTGCTGGCCGCGACCGGCATGTCGCCCTTCCGTAAGCGCCCGGCGGCCAAGCTTTCGGGTGGCATGAAGCAGAAGCTGGGCCTGTGCTGCGCCCTGATCCATGACCCGGATTTTCTGATCCTGGATGAGCCGACCACGGGTGTTGACCCACTGTCGCGGCGCCAGTTCTGGGATCTGATCGACCGGATTCGCGAGGATCGCCCTGGCATGAGCGTCATCACCGCCACCGCTTATATGGAGGAGGCTGCGCGCTTCGACTGGCTGGTGGCGATGAATGCCGGCGAGGTGCTGGCCACCGGCACCACTGCGGAGCTGCTGGCGCGCACCGGGGAAAGCAATCTTGATGCTGCCTTCATCGCGCTGCTGCCGGACGAGGATCGCGGCGATGGCGCCGCCGTGGTGATCCCGCCGCGCAGAAATGGCGATGATGAAATCGCCATTGAGGCTGAGCATCTGACCCAGCGGTTTGGCGATTTCGTCGCGGTGGACAATGTCTCCTTCCGGATTCCCAAGGGCGAGATCTTCGGCTTTCTCGGCTCAAACGGCTGCGGCAAGACCACGACGATGAAAATGCTGACCGGCCTTTTGGAGCCGACCGAGGGCCGCGCAAAGCTCTTCGGGCATGAGGTCGACGCCCGGGATATGAGGACGCGCCGCCGGGTCGGTTTCATGTCGCAGGCCTTCTCGCTCTATGCGGAACTGACCGTTCTTCAGAATCTCGCACTGCATGCGAAGCTGTTCGAGATGGAGCCGGAGCAGATCCCTGGCCGGATCGAGGAGATGATTTCTCGTTTCGACCTCGGCGATGTGCGTGATGCGCTGCCCGAAGCTCTGCCGCTCGGGATTCGTCAGCGCCTGTCTTTGGCGGTGGCGATGATCCACGGCCCCGAGATCCTGATCCTCGATGAGCCGACTTCTGGCGTCGATCCGGTCGCGCGCAATGGCTTCTGGCGCATTCTGGCAGAACTGTCACGCAAGGATGGCGTGACGATTTTCGTCTCGACGCATTTCATGAACGAAGCGGAATGGTGTGACCGGATTTCGCTGATGCATGCCGGCAAGGTGCTGGTCAGCGACACGGCCGAGGCGATCACGAAGTCCCGGGGCTGCGAGACGCTGGAGGATGCGTTCATCGTCTATCTCGAGGAAGCCATCGGCGAGCCGCGGCCGGAACCTGCGGCCGAGGCCGCCGCGTCTGTGCCAGAGCGTCCGCACCAGGCGGTGGCGGCGCCACATGATGGAGGCGGAGGTTTCAGCCTGCGCCGTCTGCTCAGCTATTCCCGGCTTGAAAGCCTTCAGTTGCAGCGCGATCCGATCCGGCTGACCATGGCACTGATCGGATCCCTGCTCCTGATGGTGATCATCGGCCTCGGCATCAATATGGATGTCGAGGATCTCACCTTCGCGGTCCTCGACCGCGACCAGAGCACGACCAGCCGCGATTACATCCAGGACATTGCAGGGTCACGCTATTTCATCGAAAAGCCTCCGCTGGCCAGCTATGACGACATCGACGCGCGGATGCGCGCAGGCGAGATCAACCTCGCCATCGAAATTCCGCCCGGCTTCGCGGCCGACATTGCGCGTGGCCGGGACGTCGAGGTCGGTGCCTGGTTCGATGGTGCGAACCCCAGCCGGGCGAATACGGTGCAGGGATATGTGCAGGGCATCCATGCCAGCTGGATCATGCGCAAAGCGCGCGAGACCTATGGCGATGCCGCGCTGGCCGGCAGTTTCGAACTGGTGACGCGCTTTCGATACAATCCTGATGTGAAGAGCGTCGTTGCGATGGTGCCCGCCGTGATCCCGATGTTGCTTTTGATGATCCCGGCAATCCTGACCACGCTTTCGGTGGCGCGTGAGAAGGAACTGGGATCGATCATCAATTTCTATGTGACGCCGGTCACGCGGCTCGAGTTCCTGCTCGGCAAGCAGTTGCCTTATATCGTGCTCGCCATGCTCAATTTCTTCCTGATGACCGGCATGGCAGTCTTCTTCTTCCATGTGCCGCTTACGGGCAGTTTCTTCGGTCTGACCCTGGCGGCGCTGATCTATGTGACGGCGACCACCGCACTGGGCTTCCTCGTCTCGGTCTTCATCACCAGCCAGGTGGCGGCGCTCTTCGCGACGGCGATGCTGACCATGATCCCGGCCGTGTCCTATTCCGGTCTGATCGATCCGGTGACTTCGCTTTCGGGCTTTGGTCGGGTCATCGGCGAGATTTACCCCACGACCTGGTTCGTCACTGCGGCACGGGGCAGCTTCTCCAAGGCCTTTGGCATTGCAGAACTGATTGAGCCGATGCTTGCGATGGGGATTGCTGTGCCGGTGATCCTCGGGGCCTGCACGATCTTCCTCAAGAAGCAGGCGAGGTAGGGCCATGAACCTCAAAACTGTCTGGAATCTCGGGATCAAGGAATTGCGCGGCCTCTGGCGCGATCCGATCATGCTGGTACTGATCGTCTATGCCTTCTCGCTTTCGATCTGGACTTCATCGAATGCGGCACCTGAGGCGCTCACGAATGCTGCCATCGGCATCGTGGACGAAGATCAGTCGCATCTTTCATCCCGCATCACGGCGGCCTTCTACGCGCCTTATTTCGTTGAACCGCAGATGATGACCACGACGCAGATGGACGCGCGGATGGATGCCGGGCTCGACACATTTGCGCTCAATATCCCGAATGATTTCGAGCGCGATGTGCTGGCAGGCAAGAGCCCCGCGATCCAGCTGAATGTGGATGCGACGCGTATGAGCCAGGCCTTCACCGGCAGCGGTTATATCCAGCAGATCGTCAGTGCCGAGGTGTCGGAATATGTTGCGGGATATCGGGCCGAGACCGCATTGCCGGTGGGGCTTGCGCTGCGGGCGCGCTACAATCCTTCTCTCGATCCGAAATGGTTCGGCGCGATCTCCAGCGTGATCCAGTCGATCACCATGTTGTCGCTGGTGCTGACGGGTGCCGCCCTGATCCGCGAGAAGGAGCATGGGACGGTCGAACACCTTCTGGTCATGCCGGTTACGGCGGCGGAGATCATGCTCTCGAAGATCTGGTCGATGGGCGCCGTGGTCCTGATCGGTGCTACCTTTGCCCTGAGCGTTGTGGTTCAGGGCGTGATGGAGGTGCCGGTTGCGGGGTCGGTTCCGCTGTTTCTGCTCGGAGCGCTTCTGATGGTGTTCGCCATGACCGCGCTCGGGATCTTCATGGCAACGATTGCGGGAACCATGCCGCAATTTGCGCTCCTGATGATGCTGGTTCTTCTCCCCTTGCAGGTGCTGTCAGGGGCAATGACACCGCGCGACTCGATGCCTCAGATCATTCAGGACATCATGCTGGCGGCGCCGAACACCCATTTCATCATCCTGTCGCAGAGTATTCTCTTCCGTGGGGCCGGGTTCGATGTGGTCTGGCCACAGTTTCTCGCATTGCTGGTGATCGGCTCTGGCTTGTTCTGGCTGGCGCTGAGGCGCTTCCGCAAGTTCCTGAGGTGAACATGCGTGTTCTCTGCGCCGCTCTGATCGCGTTCATGCTGGTAGGCTGCTCGAGCCGCCCTGATCAGGATGTGCTGCGGCCGCAATCGGTTGAGGAACCTGCTGGCGCCCGGGTTGTACAGGTGAATGTCGTGACAACGCGTGCCCCGGAAGCGGAGGCCCCTTGGGCTTATGGTGCAAACCGTGCGGCCCGCCCGCACTACTCAGCCTATGCAATCTCGATCCCGCCCGGACATGAGTCCGGCAAGATCGAATGGCCCCCAAACGGAGCTGTGGCCGATCCGGCGACGGATTTTGTAACCCTGAGGCAGCAGGATCTGAGCCGGAGCAGTTTCCTGTCGAGGATGGGGCGCGATGGCGTGGGGGTTTATGTCCACGGCTACAACACCAGCTATCAGGAGGCGCTTTACCGCCTGGCGCAGCTTGCGACGGATGCACACCTGGAGGGTACGCCTGTTCTGTTCTCCTGGCCGTCTCAGGCCCATGTGGCAGCCTATATGGCCGATAGGGATGGCTCCGACTATTCGCGGACAGCGCTTGTCGGACTGCTGACGGATCTGACCGCCGGGCGCAGTCCGAACAGACCAGTGATTGTGCTCGGCCATTCCATGGGTGGCCGATTGACCATGGAAGCTTTGCTGCAATTGCGCCTGACGGGGCGTGGAGATGTGCTGGACCGGCTCGAGGTGGTTCTGGCGGCCCCCGATATCGATATCGACCTGTTTCGAGACCAGATCTCTGTGATTGGCCGGATGCGGCATCCGATCACGATCCTGGTCTCGGCCGATGATCAGGCTTTGCGGGTGTCTGCCCGCCTGGCGGCACGACGCACAAGGCTTGGCCAGGTGGATGTGCGTGATCCCGCGGTTCAGGCGCTGGCTCTGCAAAACGGGGTCCGCATCGTCGATATCACCAATCTGCCGACCGATGACCCGGCGCACAGTCGCTATGTCGGGCTGCTCTCGGGAGACAGCAGGGAAGCAAATGCTGCGCTCAGTTCCCTCAATGGGGTGCGTCAGGCAGGTGCATTCATTTTCGGACAGTTGGGTGACGCCCTTTACGGGATTGGCGGCGCATTGTCGGATTGAGGGGAGCGCGAAGAATGACAGCTGCAAGCCGATATGTGGTCATCGCAATGCCTTGGAACGAAGAGTCCGCAAAGGCTCTGGCGGCGCAGGGTGGGTAGAGGCCGACCCTACTTGCCCTGCCCGTAAGCGTCCGGTCTGACCGCTACCTGTTGCAGTGCCATGGGAGCAGGTCGTTGACCTTGGTGATCTTGTAGTCGGGGATGCGGGCGAGTGTGTCGGCGAGCCAGGCGTGGGGATCGATGGCGTTGAGCTTGGCCGTTTCGATGAGGGTGTAGGCGATGGCGGCGGCCTTTCCGCCTGCTTCCGATCCGACGAAGAGGTAGTTTTTCCGCCCCACGGCGATGGCGCGCATTCCGCGCTCGGCTGCGTTGTTGTCCAATTCCAGAATGCCGTGGTCGAGGTAGGTGCGCATGCGTTCCATGCGAGTCAGGGCATAGCGGATGGCGGCGGCGAGCGGGGATTTGCCCGAGATTGTAGTGAGTTGCATGGCCAGCCATCGCTCGAGATCGTCAAAGGCCGGGGCGGCATGGGCCCTCCGCAGTTCTGCGCGGCGATCTGGCGGGAAGCTGTTGAGTTCCGCCCAGAAGTGACCCATTTGGGCGCGTAATTTCCATTGAGAACTGACCCATGTGACCTTTTCCCCAAGGCGGCGCGCTGCGGG
>NZ_WCHR01000016.1 GCF_008973825.1 Gemmobacter serpentinus
GATGATAGATCGTGTCACGCGACGTCCCCCCATACCAGTGCTGCGACCGGAGCGGACGGGGCCAGGGAGCGGGGGTGAAGGACATCTGTGCCTCGGGAGGTAAGGGTAGGTTCCGGCCAAGCGGGGGCCGGGGCGGCAGCCACCGCCCCGGCCGCGTGCTCAGCCCTGCTTTTGCTTGTTGTAGACGTCGAAGAACACGGCCGCGAGCAGCACCAGCCCCTTGATGACCTGCTGGTAATCGATGCCGATGCCCATGATCGACATGCCGTTGTTCATCACGCCCATGATGAAGGCACCGACCACCGCGCCGATGATCTTGCCGGACCCGCCTGACATCGAGGCCCCCCCGATGAAGACGGCGGCGATCACGTCCAGCTCCACCCCGAAACCGGCTTTCGGCGTGGCGGTGTTCAGGCGCGCCGCGAAGACCAGCCCGCCAAGGGCCGCCAGAAAGCCCATATTCATGAAGGTGAAAAAGGCCAGCCGTTCGGTCTTGATGCCCGACAGTTTCGCAGCCTTCTCATTGCCGCCAATGGCATAGACGCGGCGGCCCAGCGTGGTGCGTTCGGTGATGAAGGCATAGACCACGGTCAGCGCCACCATCGAAATCAGCACATTGGGCAGGCCACGGAAGCCCGACAGCTTCCAGATCACGAACATGAGGCCCGCCGAGACGATGGCATTGCGCAGCACGAAAAACGCGGTCGGCTCATCCTCGATGCCGTAGCGGGCATTGCGGGCGCGGGTTTGCAGCCCCATCCAGATCAGCACGGCCACGGCAATGACACCCGCCGCAAGCGCCGTGACATTGGGTTTGCCGACCCCGAACAGATCGGGGATGAAGCCGTTCGACAGCGCCTGAAAGCTTTTGGGGAAGGGGCCGATGGATTGCCCCGCCAGCAGCCAGAGCGACAGCCCCCGGAAGACCAGCATTCCCGCCAGCGTCACGATGAAGGACGGGATGCGCCAGAAGGCCACGAAATAGCCCTGCGCCGCGCCGATCAGCGCGCCCACGGCCAGACAGATCGGGATGACGATCCAGACCGGCATGTTCCAGCTGACCATCATCACCGCCGCCAGCGCGCCGACAAAGCCCATGACCGACCCGACCGAGAGGTCGATATGGCCCGCCACGATCACCATCAACATGCCAAGCGCCATGATGATGATATAGCTGTTCTGCAGGAACAGGTTGGTGATGTTCACGGGCTTCAGCAACGTGCCATCCGTCACGACCTGAAAGAAGACCATGATGGCGATCAGGGCAAACAGCAGCCCGTATTCGCGCAGATGCTTTACCAGATAGGCGCCGATGCCGTCCTTGGCTGATTGGTTCATCGCTTGGCCCCCCTTATTCGGTCACGATGAGCGACATGATGCGCTCTTGCGAGGCGTCAGCGGCGGCAAGCTCGCCCACGAAAGCCCCTTCATTCATCACATAGATCCGGTCGCACATGCCCAGAAGCTCCGGCATTTCCGACGAGATCATCACCACCGCCTTGCCCTGTGCGGACAGTTCGTTGATGATCCCGTAAATCTCGTATTTCGCGCCGACATCGATGCCGCGCGTCGGTTCATCGAGGATCAGCACCTCGGGTTCGGTGAACAGCCATTTCGACAGCACCACCTTTTGCTGGTTGCCGCCCGACAGGTTGCCGACCTTCTGGAATACGCTTGGCGTGCGGATGCGCATCGCGGCGCGGTATTTCTCGGCCACGGCCGTTTCCCGATTCTCGTCGATCACGCCACGCGCCGAAACGCCGGCAAGATTCGCAAGGCTGGTGTTCTTGCGGATATTCTCATCCAGGATCAGCCCCAGCGATTTGCGATCCTCGGTCACATAGGCAAGGCCCGCATCAATCGCCCGGCTGACGGTGGAGGTATCCACGCGCTTGCCACCCATCTTCACCTCGCCAGAGATGGCGCGGCCATAGCTGCGCCCGAAGATCGACATGGCAAGCTCGGTCCGGCCAGACCCCATCAGGCCCGCGATCCCCACCACCTCGCCCGCGCGGACATTCATCGCGATATTGCGGATGATCTGCCGGTCCGCGTGTTCGGGGTGCCAGACATTCCAGTTCGCGACCTCGAACACCACATCGCCGGCCCGGCGTTCCCGTTCAGGATAGCGGTTCGCCATATCGCGCCCCACCATGTCGCGCACGATGCGGTCTTCGGTGATCTGTTCGGCATGGGCATCCAGCGTGGAGACGGTGGTGCCATCGCGGATCACCGTCACGCTATCGGCCACGCGCCGCACCTCGTTCAACTTGTGACTGATGATGATCGAGGTCACGCCCTGCGCCTTCAGCTCCAGCAGCAGATCCAGCAGGGCCTGGCTGTCGCTTTCCGACAGGGCGGCGGTGGGTTCATCCAGGATCAGCAGGCGCACATCCTTGGCCAAGGCCTTGGCGATCTCGACCAACTGCTGCTTGCCAACCCCCAGCTTGCCAACCTGCACGCCCGGTGCTTCGCTCAGGCCCACCTTTTTCAGCAGGGCCTCGGTCTGGCGAAAGGTCTCAGGCCAGTTGATGACACCGCTTTGCGCGCGTTCATTGCCGAGAAACAGGTTCTCCGCAATCGACAGAAGCGGCACCAGCGCCAGCTCCTGGTGAATGATGATGATGCCGCGATCCTCGCTGTCGCGGATGCCGCGAAACTGCGCCACTGCGCCGTCATACAGGATATCGCCCTCATAGCTGCCCGCCGGATAGACGCCCGACAGCACCTTCATCAAGGTGGATTTTCCGGCCCCGTTCTCGCCGCAGATCGCGTGGATCTCGCCCTTGCGGACCACGAGGTTCACCTGATCCAGCGCCTTGACGCCCGGAAAGGTCTTGGTGATGGCGCGCATCTCCAGCAGCGCTGACATGGCTGGCCTCCAAACTGGCGGTAAGGGGAGGCCGCCCCCCGGCAGGGGGAGGCGGCCAAAAGCATCCGGGAGGAGGATGCCTTACTGGATCTGATCCTTGGTGTAATAGCCCGAACCGATCAGCACAGCTTCCCAGTTCGAGGCGTCCACGCTGACCGGCTCCAGCAGGTAGGAGGGCACAACTTTCACGCCATTGTTGTAGGTCGTGGTGTCATTGATCTGCGGCTCGGTGCCTTTCAGCACGGCGTCGACCATCCCCACGGTGACCTTGGCCAGTTCGCGGGTGTCCTTGAACACGGTCGAATATTGCTCGCCCGCAAGGATCGACTTGACCGACTGCACTTCGGCATCTTGGCCCGACACGATCGGCATCAACAGATCGCCCGAACCATAGCCCACACCCTTGAGCGAGGACAGGATCCCGATCGACAGACCATCATAGGGCGACAGCACGCCATTCACATGTTTTTCGGTGTAATTCGCCGAAAGCAGGTTATCCATGCGGGCCTGCGCCACAGCGCCATCCCAACGCAGGGTGCCGACCTTGTCCATGCCGGTCTGGCCCGAACCGATGACGATGGAGCCATCATCGATCAGCGGCTGCAGCACCGACATTGCGCCATCATAGAAGAAATAGGCGTTGTTGTCGTCCGGGCTGCCGCCGAACAGTTCGACATTCCACGGTTTCACATCGGGGAAACGCGCTTTCAGCCCGTCGACCACGCTGGTCGCCTGCTGCACACCGACCTTGAAGTTATCGAAGGTGGCGTAATAGTCGACATTGGCGCTGTCGCGGATCAGACGGTCATAGGCGATGACCTTGATGTCGGCGGCGGCGGCATTTTCCAGCGCGTTGGACAGGGTGGTGCCGTCAATCGCGGCGATCACCAGCACATCCACGCCCTTGGTGATCATGTTCTCGATCTGGGCCAGCTGGTTCGGGATATCGTCTTCGGCATATTGCAGGTCGGTCTCGTAACCGGCCGCCTGGAATTCCTTGACCATCGAATCCCCGTCGGAGATCCAGCGCGCCGAGGATTTGGTCGGCATCGAGATGCCGACGGTTTCGGCGGCAGCCCCATAGGCCACGAAAGAGGCGCACATCGCCAGCGCGACGGCGACGGATTTCAGTTTCATGTTGTCTCTCCCTGACATGAGGCCCCCTCCGGTGCCCCGTCCTCCCTCGACCAGCGCGATCATGTCGACTCGGCTGACCTTGATCTTCTTCTAATTTGCATGTCCATGTCCGTAAAATTACTTTATATGTAATCCATATATCAACAATGGTATGTCATGATCCTGACGCTCAAACCCGCGCAGCTTCGACTGATCGTTGAAATCGCCGAACACCGGCAGTTGCAGATGGCCGCCGATGCGGTGGCGATGACCCAGCCCGCCGCCTCGCGCATGTTGGCCGAGATCGAGCGGATGGCGGGTGCGATGCTGTTCATCCGCCGCCCCAAGGGGATGGATGCGACCGAAGCCGGGCTGGTGGTGATCCGCCGCGCCCGCGCCATCCTGCGCGAAATGCGCAGCATGGCCGCCGAGGTGCAAGCCCTGGCCGAAGGATCTGGTGGCACGGTGCGGGTGGGCGCGGTAACCGGCCCGGCGGTGGGTCTGCTGGTGCCCGCAATCCATACGCTGAAACGCGCGGCCCCCGAATCCAAGGTCACGGTCGATGTTGCTCCATCGCGCGAATTGCTGCGGCAACTTGCGGCGGGCGAAACCGATTTTGTTCTGGGCCGGATGCTGCCCGAATTTGACAGCCGCCAGTTCGACGTGCATCCGATGCGCGACGAGAAACTGGCGCTGCTGGTGCGGCAGGAGCATCCTCTGGCACGATCCGCCTCGATCACGTTGACCCAACTGGCCGATTACGAATGGATCATGCAGGAACGCGGTGCCCCGATCCGCGAGGCGACGCTGGAGGCCTTTGCCGATATCGGCCTGAGTGAGCCGCGCAACATCGTCAACAGCCCGTCGCTGCTGTTCATGATCGCCTATCTGTCGCAGACCAACGCCATCGCTGCCATGTCGGAAGAGGTGGCGCAACTGCTGACAGAGGCCCCGGTCAGCGCCCGGATGGTGGCGCTGCCGATGCCACGCGAGATCCGCGTGTCGCCCTATTACCTGCTCAGCCTGAAACGCAGGCCGCTCTCGCCGGTCGCGATCCATCTGCGCGATCTGGTGGTGGCCGAGGCTGCGGCGCAATGGCCGCTTTAGGGCCATCGCATCCCAGACAGGTTTGACCGGCAGACAGGCCTGGCTTACTGCACCGTCACCGGCAGTTTCAGCCGGTCACCCTTGCCATCCGGCGGGGCCGCGACCGATCCCAAACGACGCGCCTGCGCCAGCACCGCATTGTCGATCTTGGTATTGCCGCTTGATCCCGCCAAAGTGATGCCGGTGATCGCACCCGATCCGTTCACCGTCACAAGCAGGGACAGGGTGAGGCCCTTCGCGCCAAAACTTTTCTTCTTCAGCTGGCGCGCCAGCTGACCCTGCACCCGGGCGTGCCATTTGGCCCGCTGCGAGGCCGTTGCCGCCCCTTTGGGTGCCTGTGACCCGGCACGACCAGCCTGGCTTTCCTGCGGCTTGGCCTGCGGTTCCGGCTTGGTCTCGGCCTTGCGGACGGGCTTGGGCTTTTTCTGCGGCTTCGGCTTGGGTTCCGGTTTCGGTTCGGGCTTGGGCTCCGGCTTCACCTCGGCCTTCTGCACCGGCGGCGGCTCCGGTGCGACCTGCGGCAGCGCGTCGGCCACCTCGGGCTTGGGCGGCTCGGGCGCGACCTCCGGCTCGGGCGGGGTATCCTGGGTCATCTCCGGAGGGGTGTCCTCCACCACCGGCTCGGGCTCCAGCTCATCGGGCAGATCGGTCGCCGCCTCGGGCTGCGGAACCTCGGGGATCTCGGCCAGTGCCTCCACCGGGGGCAAACTGTCCAGTTCCACCAGAACCGCGTTTTCAAGCGCATTGTCCTTGCCCGCTGTCAGGTCCAGCCAGGTGGCCAGCGCCGCTGTGGCCAGCACTGCCAAGGCGACGACCGAGGCCGAAACCAGCCAGAACAACGTTTCGGCCTTGCGGCGACCACGGACGAGGTATTCGCTCCAATCCGTCACGGTGACGCCTCCTCAGCCATGAGCGCAACCTGACGAAAGCCACCATCGCGCAACAGCGTCATCACAGCCATCAGATCCCCGTAGGAGACCGCCTTGTCGGCGCGCAGATAGATACGGGTTTCGGGCTTGCCACCTGCTGCCGTCATCAATTGCGCCGCCAGCGCCTCGCGCGGGATCGGGGCATTGCCCAGATTGACCGTCAGATCCTCCTGCAGCGTCACGATCAACGGCTCGTCCGGGCGCTCTGCCGGGGGCACCCCGGCCTGCGGCAGATTCACCGGCACATCGACCGTCGACAGCGGTGCCGCCACCATGAAAATGATCAGCAGCACCAACATCACATCGATGAAGGGCGTCACATTGATCTCGTGCGCCTCTTCCAGATCGTCATTCTCGCGAATACCGCCGGCCATGGATCATACCTTCCGATAGTCGAGATCGCGGCTCAGATGCCGCAGCACCGTGGCACCCGCATCGCCCAAGGCCTGACGATAGCCCGCGATGGAGCGCGCAAAGAAGTTGTAGATCACCACTGCCGGAATGGCCGCGATCAAACCGATGGCGGTGGCCAGCAGCGCCTCGGCGATCCCGGGGGCCACGACGGCCAGGTTGGTGGTCTTGGTTTCGGCGATCCCGATGAACGAGTTCATGATCCCCCAGACCGTGCCGAACAGCCCGACAAAGGGCGCGGTGGAGCCGATCGTGGCCAGAAGGCCGGTGCCGCGACGGATACTGGCGGTCGATTGCGCCTCAAGCCGTTCCACCAGTGAGGTGGCACGTTCCTTCACACCCGCATTGCCTGCCGCATCCAGCGCTGCGGCGGAGCGGCTCAGCTCATCCGCCACGGCGCGCGCCATGACCGAAACCGGATCGCGACGGCCCGACAGGCTTTGGGCGGCGGCGGCAAGGCTTGCATCGCCATGCAGCACACGGTGGCTATGGCGCAGGGCACGCTTGGCAAAGAAGATTTCGACCGTCTTGTAAAGCCAGACCGTCCAGGTCACGAAACAGGCCCAAAGCAGCGACAGCATGACCGCCTTCACCACCCAATGCGCCTGTTCATACATGCCCATCGGGGTCAGGTCATGGGCGACAAGGCCCGCAGCGGGGGCCGCAGGCGTGGCAACCTCTGGTGTCGCGGTGGTCATGCCCGGGGTCACAGTGGTTGCCGCCTGCGCGGAGGCCGCGCCGCCGGGTTGGGCTGCGTCAGCCAGCGCGACACCCGGCTGTGCCAACGGGCTTGCGCCCGTGGCTGTGCCGGTGTCTGCGGGTTGTGCGGTGGCCTCACCCTGCCCCGGCAGGCGCACCGGCGCATCCTCGGACACCGGGGCCACAGGTGCAGCCGGGGTCGCCAGCGCGGGGGCGGTTTCGGGGACCGCAGGGGCCGCCAGTGCCGGGGCCTCGGTCACGGGGGCCGCAGGCGGTTGGTCCTGCGCCATGAGCGGCAGCGGCAGGACAAGGGTGGCAAGGATCAGGGCAGGCAGGCGCATGGGCAAACTCGGATCGTCAAGGGTTCAGACTGGCAGAAGGCCAGCCATCTGGGGCAGGAACCAGCGGCCATTTTCGGGCGCGCGGTTCAATCGGATCGGACAGCGATAGGCTGAGCTCAAGGCATCATCAGTCAACACGGTTTCGGTCGGACCTTGCCCGACCAGCCGCCCCCCAGCCATCAGTGCGGTGGAGGCGGCGAATTGGGCCGTCAGGTTCAGGTCATGCATGACGGCAATCACGCCGCCGCCCTGACGGGCAAAATCGTGGACCAGCTGCATCACCTGCAACTGATGCCCGATATCGAGGGCCGCCACGGGTTCATCCAGAAACAGCCAGCGTGGCCCATCAGGGCCGGTCGCAGCCCCCAATTGCACCAGCACGCGGGCCAGATGGACACGCGCCTGCTCGCCCCCCGACAATTCAGGGAACAGTCGCGCCTCATAGCCCGCAAGGCCCACCCGCGCCAAGGCCGCGCGCGGATCGGTCTCGCGCCCGGCGCTTGCGGTCAGGCCAAGGCGCACCACCTCCAGCACGGTGAAGGGAAAGCCCACCTGCGTCGCCTGTGCTAGCACGGCGCGCAGCGCGGCCATCTTCCACGGCGGCGTGCCATCGACGGGCTGGCCGTTCAGCCTGGCCTCACCCGAAAAGTGCAGATCGCCCGACAGCGCGCGCAGCAGCGTGGTCTTGCCGGACCCATTCGGGCCGACAATCGCCGTCACCTCGCCCGGGCGGGCGGTGAAATCCACACCATGCAGCACGGGGCGGCGCGACAGGCTGACGGATACATTGCGGGCGATCAGCATCCTATGCCTCCCATCCGGATTGGCGCAGCAGGATCCACAGGAAGACCGGCGCACCCAGAACGGCGGTGATAATGCCGATGGGCAGCTCTGCCGGGGCCACCAGCAGCCGCGCCAGCGTATCGGCCCCGACCAGCAGCGCCGCCCCCAGCAGGGCCGCATTGGGCAGCAGGCGAGTATGATCCGGCCCGGTCGACAGGCGCAGCAGATGCGGCACCACGATGCCGATAAAGCCGATGCCCCCGGCGGCGGCCGTAGCCGCCCCGGTTGCCGCCGCCACCCCAAGGATGGCACGGGTTTTGATCTTCTCCACCGGATGACCGATATGTCGCGCCGCCGCCTCGCCCAAGGCCAGCGCATTCAGGCCCCGGCCAAGGCGCGGTGCCAGCAGCAGAACCGGCAGGATGAAGGGCGCGGCCAGCATCGCCTTGGCCCAGCTCGCCCCCGCAAGCGACCCCATCGACCAGAAGGTCAGGTCGCGCAATTGCTGGTCATCGGCAACAAAGATCAACACGCCGGTCACCGCGCCCGCCAAGGCGGCCAGCGCCACACCGGCCAGCAGCAGCGTGGCGACCGATGTGCGCCCGCTGCGCGTGGCAATGCGGTAAAGCAGCAGCACCGAAACCCAGCCGCCAGCAAAGGCCGCAATCGGCACCGACCAGGGCGAGACGAAACCGATAATCCCGCCCAGCACGATGGCCAGAACCGCCCCCAGCCCGGCACCGGCACCCACCCCCACGATACCGGGATCGGCCAGCGGGTTGCGGAACAGCCCCTGCATCAGCGCGCCGGACACCCCAAGCGCCGCCCCGATCATCAAGCCCAGCACCAGCCGGGGCAGCCGAATTTCCAGCAGGATCAGGCGGTCACGCGCGCTTAACGTCTCGCCGCGCAGCAGGGTGGCGATCACATCATGCAGCGAGACCGAGGAGGCCCCCAGATCAAGCGCCGCGACACAGGCAATCAGCACCAGCCCGACCAGAAGCCAGCTGGCCCGCAGCGCACGGGCATTGCGGTCTCCTGCAACCGGAAGGCTGATCTCTGCCACCATCGCGCCCGGCCTCTCCGATCACTGGCCGTAAAGGGCGGCGCGCAACTCGTTCGCGGCCTCAGGTGTGCGCGGACCAAAGCCCAGCAGTTTCAACCCGTCCATGCGGATGATCGCATCGGATTTCACCGCCGGGGTTTCTGCCAAGGCGGGCAGCGCCTTCACATCGTCATTGCTGACGGTGCGCGGCCCTTCGCGGTCCATCATCAGGATCGCATCCGGGGCGGCGGCCAGAACTGCCTCATCCGTCATCGGCTTGTAGCCTTGAAAGCCGGTCGCAGCATTGACGCCACCGGCCAGATGGATGATCGCCTCGGCCGAGGATCCCTCGCCCGCCGCCATCACCCGCCCGCCTTGCAGCGTCAGGATGAACAGCACACTCTTCTTCGTGCCGATCGCATCGGCCTTGGCGCGCGCCTCCGCCAGACCGGCATCGACCCTGGCGGCAAGCTCGGCCGCAGCAGTCTGCTGGCCAAGCGCCGCGCCGATCACCTCGATCTTCTTGGCGATCCCGTCGGGCGCAAAACTGTCGGGCACTACGACATAAGGCACGCCCGAGGCTTTCAGCACATCGACGGTTTCCGCAGGGCCCGCGCCCTCATCCGCCAGGATCAGGTCAGGCTCCAACGACAGCACGCCCTCGGGCGACAGCGCGCGGACATAGCCCACATCGGGCAGCGCGGCCAGACTTTCGGGGAAGGTAGAGGTGCTGTCGCGCGCCACCATCCGGCTGTCTTGGCCAAGGGCCGCCACGATCTCCGATACCGTGCCACCGAGGCCGACAATCCGCGAGGGATCTGCCATGGCGGGCAAAGTCAGCGCGGAAAACGCAAGGGCAGCAAAGGCAAGGCGTGTCTTGAGGCGGGTCATTCCGGGGCTCCGGGCAGGGTGTTCACAAGGTCATTCCACGGCTCCGCCGGCACATCCTTGCGCCAGGCGAAGATTTGCAGGATCAGCGCGCCATCGGCGTCAAACGCCTCGACCGAGATGGCATCGCCGGTGCGGGTCGGCTTGCGCACCGCCCAGGCCTCGGTGATGTGATCGGCGCGCAAGTGCAGATTGAAGCGTGGATCCATCACATTGATCCACGGCCCCATCGGCACCAGCTTTTCAATCCGCCCGCCATGGATCTGGATACAGCCCATATTGCCGACAAAGATCATCACCGGGATCGCCTGTTCGGCAGCCCCTTGCAGCGCCATATGCACGGCTTCGACAGACAGAGCCCGCGCCCAAGGGGCACCGACAATGCGATTGGCGCCAAGGCGGTTCATCTTCAGCCGCTGCACCATGCGCAGGAACTGGTGGGTGTCGGTCATGCGCGCCCATTCGCTGCGCAGTTCATCTGACCGGGTCACATCGGCTTTGGCGCTCGGCACGGGCGCACGCGGCGTCACCACCATCGGCACCGGATCGATGCGCAGCGCCGTCACCAGCGCGTCAAACGCCGCATGGTCGGAGCTGTCGCGCAGATGGATCTTGTGAACCGCATCGCCATGGGCATCAAAGATCTGCAGGCTGCGCTTCTCGCCCTCTTGCACGGCAAAGCCATGCACCCAATGCGCCGGAAAGATCCGCAGATCAATCTCGGACCCGGTGACCATCGCGGCATGGATACCATCGGTGTAGGGTTCATAAACCCCCACCCGCTCATGCACGGCAGAGCGGTTACGGGTCAGCGCCATCACCTCGCCCATGCGGCCCACCATCGGGATCAGCGCATCGGGCAGCGCCCGGATCGGCGTTACACCCTCACCCACATGCGCCGAGACAAGCTCACCTTCGGAAATCCCAATGCTTTCCGCAAAATCACGGGCCCGGGTCTTGCTGTCCTGAAGCCTGCGCGCACGTATCTCGGCTGCGGAAAGCGCGCGCGGGGCGGGGCTGTCAGCCATGGGGCTTCCTTTCGCGACAAGGCGGCGGGCGCTGTTTTGGCTGACCTTCTTCGAGGCTGGCGACACCTGCGCAACGGAGATTTCGGATCCGCTGCGCGTTCATATCAGCGAATCCCGACAATTCAAGTCAGAATACACCCAAGCCCCCTGCCCCGCTACCCGCATGGGCCGCAGCGAGGCAGTATAGGGTCCGCGCCGCCGCGTGACACTGGCACGTTCTGCGCAGGGGCCACGTTCGAAAATGTGGTCCGGCCCAAGCTGAGCCCCCCTAGCCCTCTACGCGCAGGGGCCACAGATCGTCTTGCCGCGCGGGGGTGCTGGTCGCCGCACCCTGCACCGCGCTACCCGCAGGGGCCGCATATCGCCCCGCCGCAAACGCGAGGCGAACTGGGGAAATTACGCCCCATCTCAGGAAAATAACGACACTTTTCCGGCTTGCGCGACTCTGGCAACTCCCATAAACACGGCGGCGGGACACCTCTCCCCAACGAGAGGCTTATATCTGGAAGGATACCATGGCTGATCTGATCGCCCCGGCAACGCGCCCGGCCAATCCGCGTTTTTCCTCTGGCCCCTGCGCCAAGATCCCCGGCTTTTCGCTCGACATGCTTGCTGATGCGCCCTTGGGTCGCTCGCACCGTGCGGCCATTGGCAAGGCGAAACTGAAAGAGGCGATCGACCTCACCCGCGACATTCTGGGCGTGCCTGCGGATTACCGCATCGGCATCGTGCCCGCCTCTGATACCGGCGCCGTCGAGATGGCGCTGTGGTCCCTGCTAGGCGCGCGCCCGGTGGAAATGCTGGCGTGGGAATCCTTCGGTGAGGGCTGGGTCACCGATGTGGTGAAACAGCTGAAGCTGGATGCCAAGGTGCAGAAAGCGCCCTATGGCGAGATCGTCGATTTCACCACCGTCGATTTCAATTCCGATGTCGTCTTCACCTGGAACGGCACCACCTCGGGCTGCCGGCTGCCCAATGGCGATGCGATCCCGGCCGATCGCGCCGGCCTGACCATCTGTGACGCAACCAGCGCCGCCTTTGCCATGGACCTGCCCTGGGACAAGCTGGATGTCACCACCTTCTCCTGGCAGAAAGTGCTGGGCGGCGAGGGTGGCCATGGCGTGCTGATCCTGAGCCCCCGCGCGGTGGAGCGGCTGGAGACCTATACCCCCACATGGCCGCTGCCGAAGATCTTCCGCCTGACCTCCAAGGGCAAGATTTCCGAAGGCATCTTCGTGGGCGAGACCATCAACACGCCTTCCATGCTTTGCGTCGAGGATTACCTTGTCGCGCTGAAATGGTCGCAAACCATTGGCGGGCTGCAAGGCCTGATCGCGCGGTCAGAGGCCAATGCCAAGACCATTGCCGACTTCATCGCGGACAAGGACTGGATCGCCAACCTGGCGGTGCGGCCCGAGATTGCCTCCTGCACTTCGGTCTGTCTGAAATTCACCGATCCGCGCATCACCGATGGTGCCACCTTCGCCAAGAACGTGGCCAAGCGGCTGGAGAAAGAGGGCGTGGCGTTTGATGCCGGCGCTTACCGCGATGCCCCTGCCGGTCTGCGGATCTGGTGTGGTGCCACGGTGGAGCAATCCGATGTGGCAGCCCTGATGCCCTGGATCGAATATGCCTTCAACGCCGAGATCGCGGCGCTGACTGTCGCGGCCTGAACCGCCGCGCCGTCATCGAATGACATCCGGGTGGGGGCCAGCCCTCCACCCCGTTCTCAAAACGCATCCTGAGGATACCCGATATGGCCCCCCGCGTTCTCGTCTCTGATGAACTTTCCGAAACCGCCGTCCAGATCTTCCGCGACCGTGGCGTCGAGGTCGACTACATGCCGAAGCTCGGCAAGGACAAGGAAAAGCTGGCTGAAATCATCAACCAGTATGACGGCCTTGCCATCCGTTCGGCCACCAAGGTGACCGAAAAGCTGCTGGAAAACGCGACCAAGCTGAAGGTCGTGGGCCGCGCCGGGATCGGTGTCGACAATGTCGACATCCCGGCCGCGTCGAAAAAAGGCGTGATCGTGATGAACACGCCCTTTGGCAACTCGGTCACCACCGCTGAACACGCCATTGCCATGATGTTCGCCATCGCCCGGCAACTGCCCGAGGCCTCGGCCTCCACCCATGCCGGGAAATGGGAGAAGTCGAAATTCATGGGGGTTGAACTGTTCAACAAGACCCTCGGCGTGATCGGTGCCGGCAATATCGGCGGCATCGTCTGCGACCGTGCGGTTGGTCTGCGCATGAAGGTCGTGGCCTATGACCCCTTCCTGTCGGAAGAGCGGGCAAAACAGCTTGGCGTCACCAAGGTGGAACTGGACGAACTGCTGGCGCGCGCCGATTTCATCACCCTGCATGTGCCGCTGACCGACAAGACCCGCAATATCCTGTCGAAAGAAAACCTCGCCAAGACCAAGAAGGGTGTGCGCATCATCAACTGCGCCCGTGGCGGTCTGGTCGATGAAGCGGCGCTGAAGGATGCGCTGGACAGCGGCCATGTCGCCGGTGCCGCGCTGGATGTGTTCGAGGTGGAGCCCGCCACCGAAAACGTGCTGTTCAACCACCCCAATGTCGTGGTGACGCCGCATCTTGGGGCCTCCACCACCGAGGCGCAGGAAAACGTTGCGCTGCAAGTGGCGGAACAGATGTCGGATTATCTGCTGACCGGCGCGGTTGAAAACGCGCTGAACATGCCGAATGTGACCGCCGAACAGGCCGCCGTCATGGGGCCCTGGATCAAACTTGCCTCGCATCTGGGGGCCTTCATCGGCCAGATGACCGATGAGCCGATCAAGGCGATCAACATCCTTTATGATGGCTCGGTCGCCGATATGAACGTGGCCGCGCTCAATCAGGCGGTGATCGCGGGCGTGCTGAAGGCGCATAACCCGGATGTGAACCTTGTTTCGGCCCCGGTCGTGGCCAAGGACAAGGGCATCCAGATCTCCACCACCCGGCAGGACAAGTCGGGTGCCTTCGATGCCTATGTGAAAGTGACCATGGTCACCGACAAGCGCGAGCGTTCGGTGGCGGGCACCTGCTTTGCCGATGGCAAGCCGCGCTTCATCCAGATCAAGGGCATCAATATCGATGCCGAGGTCGGTCAGCACATGCTGTATACCACCAATGAGGACGTGCCGGGCATCATCGGCCTGCTGGGCATGACCATGGGCAAGAACGGCGTGAACATCGCGAACTTCACCCTTGGCCGTTCCGGCGTCGGGGCCGATGCAATCGCCATTCTCTATCTGGACCAGGCGATCAACCCCAAGGTGGTCGAAACGCTGGAGGCAACCGGCATGTTCCAGCAAGTCAAGCCGCTTGAATTCGACGTGGCCTGAGCCACCGCGAGCCGACAGAAAAGGGCCGGGATTTCCTGGCCCTTTTCCATTGGGCGGGCAACTTCGCACAATGCGCCCTTGCCGCCGCGCCGCCGCTGGCTAATCTGACGCGTCAGGACAAAGGGGTTGCGCATGGACAATTGGGACGAGATCCGCACGGCGTTTCAGGTTGCCCGGCTTGGCACGGTTTCCGGCGCGGCCGAGGCGCTTGGCGTCCACCATGCAACGGTGATCCGCCATATCGATGCGCTGGAAAAACGGCTTGGTGCCAAGCTGTTCCAACGCCACGCCCGTGGCTATACCCCCACCGAGGCCGGGCGCGACCTGCTGGGTGTGGCCCAGGCGACCGAAGATCAGTTCGCGCAACTGGCCAGCCGCATCAAGGGTCAGGGCGAACGGGTCTCGGGCGAATTGCTGGTGACCTCGATCACCGGGATCGCCGATCTGCTGTCGCCGGTCTTTTCCGATTTCCAGCGCGCACATCCTTCGGTCATCATCCGCTTCCTGACGGATATGCGGGTGTTCCGGCTGGATTACGGCGAGGCGCATGTCGCGATCCGCGCCGGAGCCCAGCCGCAGGAACCCGATTATGTCGTGCAACCGCTGGTGCGGCTGCGGTCGGCGCTTTACGCGGCGCGCTGCTATATCGATGCGCATGGCCTGCCCGAAAGCGCTGATGATTTCCCGCGCCACCGCTTTATCGGCAATGACAATCTCGACAGCCGCGCGCCGTTCTATCGCTGGCTCCGCGCCCATGTGCCGGAGGAATCCATCTCCTTCCGTGCGACCGAGCCGGAGGCCACGGCGCAGGCAGTCCAATCCGGCCTTGGCCTTGGCTTCCTGCCGGTGCGGCTGGCCGCCAATGACCCCGATCTGGTCGAGGTGATGCCCAGCCAGAGCGATTGGGACGCGCCCCTGTGGATCGTGACCCATGTCGATCTGCATCGCACGTTGAAGGTGCAGACCTTCCTTACCCATCTGCGTCAGGCTGCGGCGGGCTGGGCCGGGGTATGACCCTTGCCGCGCATCACCGCGGGCATCTGGCAATGCTCACCTTTTCGGCGCTGGTGGCAGGATCGTTCTCGCTGGGGCGGCTGGCCGCGCCGCTGATCGACCCGGTGGCGCTGACCGTGCCGCGCTTTGCGCTGGCAGGGGCCTTGGTGGGGGCTGCCGCCTTTGCCGGGGGCAAGGTCACGCGGGCGGCCTTTCGCGCGCCCTGGCGCTATATCCTTCTGGGCGGGCTGATGGCGGCCTATTTCGTTCTGATGTTCGAAGGGCTGAAAACCGCCGCCGCCGTCTCGGCTGCCGCCGTCTTCACCCTGACGCCCCTGATGGCGGCGGGCTTTGGCTGGCTGACGCTGCGCCAGCACCTGACGCCGCGCATGGGCGGCGCGCTGCTGCTTGGCGCGCTTGGTGCGGCATGGGTGATCTTTCGCGGCGATATCAGCGCGCTGTTGCGGTTGGAGATCGGGCGCGGCGAAGTGATCTATTTCTGGGGCTGCGCGGCACATGCGCTTTATGCCCCCTTGGTGCGCAAATGGAACCGGGGCGAGGCGCCGGTGGTCTTCACCTTCGGGATGATGGTTGCGGGCTTCCTGCTGCTGCTCGGCTATGGCGGGCGCGAAGTGCTGGAAACCGACTGGGCCGCCCTGCCCGCCATCGTCTGGATCTGCCTGATCTATGTCGCCATCGCCGCCACCGCCCTGACCTTCGTGGCGCTGCAATATGCCGCCCTGCGCCTGCCCGCGGCCAAGGTCATGGCCTATACCTATCTGGTGCCCAGCTGGGTCATCCTGTGGGAGATCGCGCTTGGCCATGAACTGCCGCCCGCCATCACGCTTCTGGGGGTGGTGCTGACCATCGCGGCCCTGCTTCTGCTGCTGAAAAACGAGCCCGCCCGGGCGGTCTGACCTGCCCGCATGTGCAACTGGCGTGTCGATCTTGCCACAGGCCCGGCTCGTCCTGCGGGCCATGCCGTTGCGCGAATCCGTCATTTTCCATATAACCAATGAAAACAGTCACCTTATCGCGCAGCCAGACCGCGACGCGCATTCCGGGAAAAGGGCCGCACGCGGATGGGTTTTGCGCCAGCCATGACGGCAGAGTTGAGCGGCATCCAAGCCGTCAGCCCATTGCATTTCCGACGCTGGAACGGTGTCATCGCCGATCTCTGGCACGCCAAGGGCGAAGAGGGTGGCCGCGGATTCTACATAGCGCCCTATCCCCGCATCGTGTTGTTTGACGAAGACGCAGCATCTGCCATCACGTTCTTCGAGGGCAATGCCCCCCGCAAAGGCGTCAGCGCGCTGTTCGTGCCTGCCCATATGCCGATGCGGTCGCAGATGTCGCAGGCGCGGCGCTTCTCGCATGTCGACCTGCATCTGGAACAGACGCCGCTGCGCAAACGGCTCAGCGGCCTGACGCTGCGCCGCAGTCTGGATCAGCCGGTCTTTCTGGATCGCGGCAGCCGCATCCATGATCTGACCCGGCTTCTGGCGCATGAGATTGCCCAGCCCACCCGATCCGCGCTGATGCTGGAGGGATTGCTTCTGGCAACGCTGGCCGAGATTTTCGAAGCGATGCCCGAAGAGGATCTGCCCGGCGCGCGCCAAAGCCTTGCGCCACATCAGGTGCAGGCGGTGGCGCGGCTGGTCGATACGCGGCTGGACCATCCGCCCAGCGTGGCCGAAATGGCCGAAGCCGCCGGGTTGTCGGAAAGCTGGTTTGCCCATGCCTTCAAGCAGAGCACCGGGCAAAGTCCGCTGAAGTGGCAGATCTCGCGCCGGATCAAGGCCGCCGCAACCCTGATGCAGCGCGATGCCGATGCCTCGCTGGCCGAGATCGCCGCGGCCACCGGCTTCACCGACCAGTCGCACCTGACCCGCGCCTTCCGCGCTCTGCATGGGATGCCGCCAGCCGCCTGGCGCAAGCGCCATATGGCTGCATTTGCAGCAGAAGCCTTCAACTGACGGCAGGATCCGACAAGCAGGATGCGCGAACCCGACTTAATTACTCGGCAATTGTGCTGCCGGGTCTCTCGGGCGGCCCCGTGACGAGCGAACAGGATTGAAATGACAAACACCTCCTCCATGACCCGCCGCCTTCTGGGTCAGACCGCGATCGTGGCGCTGCTTGCGCCCATCGCGGGCTTTGCGCAAACCGCCCCGGTCACAACATTGGAAGAGGTGGTTCTTGAAGGTCAGATCACTGATACCGGCACCGGCCCGGTTGGCGGTCAGGCCGATCCGACAACCACGACCGGTGCCAAGACCGCCACCAAGCTGAGCGAGATCCCGCAATCGGTGTCGGTCATCGGTGCCGAGGCGATCGCGGCAGGCAATATCAGCAAGGTCGATGCGGCACTGGCCTATTCGGCGGGTGTGCAGGCGCAGCCCTATGGCTATGACAGCGACACCAACTGGTTTTTCGTGCGCGGCTTCTCCGGCACCTCGACGGGGGCCTTTGTCGACGGCCTGCCGTCCTATTCCTACGGCTTTGGCGGCTTTTATATTGATCCCGCCGGTCTTGAGCGGATCGAAGTGCTGCGCGGCCCGTCCTCGGCGCTTTACGGGGCCTCCAATCCCGGTGGCATCGTCAACATGGTGTCCAAACGTCCGACGGACACCCCCGGCGGCACCGACACCCTAGGCGTCGACAGTTCGGGCCGCGTCTGGCTGGAAACCGACCGTCAGGGTGTGACGGCAAGCGATCTGTCCTGGCGGTTCATCGGCAAGGTGGAGCGCACCGACGACATGGGGGTTTTCGATCCGGGTGCCCGCGTCTATCTTGCACCTTCGATCGCCTTCTCGCTGGATGGCGGCACCCAGGTCAATCTGTCCGCAACCTACACCAAGATCGATGAAGATCACGTCGGTGGTGGCTGGCTGCCCTACATTGGCACGGTTGTCGATGCGCCCTACGGCAAGATCGACCGCGATTTCAATTCTGGTGTTCCGGCCTATGACTGGTACAAACGCGACCAGTTCACCCTGTCCTCGGAAATCTCGCATAATTTCGACGGCGGCTGGCGTCTGGTGAACAACACCCGTTTCGGCTGGTCCGATGTTGATGAGAGCACGGTCTATTCCTACGGCTACAATACCGCACCCTGGGGATTCTCACCCACGCCGAACAACCCGGCGACCCTGTCGCGGATCTTCTTCCAGCACCAGTCGGAAACCCGCACCCTCCTGAACGATCTGCGGCTGGAAAACACCTTCCAGACCGGAGGTGTAGAGCATCGCCTGATGTTCGGTCTTGATGCCAAGTGGTTTGAACTGGATCAGGTTCAGGGCAGCGGGTCTGTCACTGCGCTGTCCATCGCGAACCCGGACTATGCCGCCAATACGGTTCTGAGCCCGACAACCCCCTATGCCGACAACGTGGTGAACCAAACCCAGTTCGGCATCTATGCCCAGGACCAGCTGCGTTGGGGCGATGGCTGGATTGCCACGCTGAACCTGCGTCACGACATTGCCCGCACGCGTGTCAGCGATGACCGCACCTTGGGGACCCCCGGCTCACGTCGCAAGGATGGTGAAACCACCGGGCGCATCGGTCTGGCCAAGGAATTTAATAATGGCCTGACAGTCTATGCCTCGGGGTCGACCTATTTCAACCCGCAGGTCGTGACCAACACCGCAGGCAACAGCACGCCGCCCGAAACCGGCCATCAGGCCGAAGTCGGGGTGAAATGGGCGCCGAGCGAAAGCACCATGATCACATTGAGCGCGTTCAACATGACCCGCGAGAATATCTCGCAGTCGCAGTGGAACGGTGCGGGGTATGACTACTTCCAGATCGGTCGCGTTGCCTCCAAGGGCGTCGAGCTTGAAGCACAGCATGACTTCGGCAATGGTCTGAAGGTCAGCGCCTCGGCAACCACGATGGACATCCGCATCAAGGACGACATCAATGCGGCGATCATCGGCAACACGCCCTATATCGCCATCGAGGACATGGCGACGCTGAAAGTCGATTTCAGCCCCGAAACGGTGCAGGGCCTGACCCTGAGCGGTGGCCTGCGCTATCTGGGTTCCAGCTGGGCAGACAATGCCAATACCCTGCGCGTGCCTTCGGCGCTGCTGCTGGATGCGGGGGTGAGCTACGAGTTCACCGATAGCTGGAAGGCCAACTTTGCGGTCACCAACCTGACGGACAAGGTCTATGTCAGCTCCTGCCAGGATGCGACGGGCTGCTATTATGGCGAAGAGCGCCGTGCCTCACTCTCGCTCTCGCACAAGTTCTGAGCAGGCATTACAAGACAACGGCGGCGGGCCGATCCGGCCCGCCTTTCCTATTCTCGGACGGCCCCGATATGCTGCGCGCCTTTTTCGCCTATTACCGCCCCTGGCTCGGGCTTTTCTGGCTGGATTTCGGCTGTGCCGTGCTGTCGGGCCTGCTGGAACTGGTCTTCCCGCTGGCGGTGACCGGCTTCATCGACCACCTGCTGCCAATGGGCAACTGGTCGCTGACGCTGATGGCGGCGGCGGGGCTGATGGCGATCTATGTCCTCAATACCGGGCTGATGGCGATTGTAATCTATTGGGGCCATATGCTTGGCATCAATATCGAGACCGAGATGCGCGCCCGCGCCTTCGACCATCTGACCAGCCTCAGCTGGCGCTGGTTCGACCGCGAACGCACCGGCAAACTGGTCGCCCGCGTGACCCGCGATCTGGAAGAAATCGGCGAGGTGGCCCATCATGGCCCCGAAGACATGTTCATCGCGGTGATGACCTTCATCGGGGCCTTCGCGCTGATGTTCGCGTTGCATCCGGGGCTTGCCCTTATCACGGTGGCCATTGTGCCGGCCACGGCGGTGATCGTTGCGGTTTATGGCGGGCGGATGACCCGCACATGGCAGTCGATCTATGCCCGTGTCGGCGATTTCAATGTCCGGCTGGAAGAGGCGCTTGGCGGCATCCGTGTGGTGCAGAGCTTTGCCAATGAAACCCATGAAAGCGGCCTTTTCGCCCGTGACAACCAGAATTATCGCGTCACCAAGCTGGATGCCTATCGCGTCATGGCGGCCTCCAGTTCATTGCATTACATGGGTATGCGGCTGGTCCAGGTCGTCGTGATGGTGGCGGGGGCCTGGTTCGTGCTGCAGGGGCAGATGAGCACGGGGGCCTTCGTGGGCTTCCTGCTGCTGGTCGGCGTGTTCTTTCGCCCGCTCGACAAGATTGCGGCGGTGATCGAGACCTATCCGCGCGGCATCGCGGGCTTCCGGCGCTATCTGGATCTGCTGGCAACCGAGCCGGAGATCACCGATAGCCCGGCAGCAAAGCCCGCCCCCAGCCTGCGCGGCGATATCCGTTTCGAGCAGGTTGATTTCGGCTATGACAGCCGCCGCCCCGTGCTGCGCGGCATTGATCTGCAAATCCGCGCCGGTGAGACCGTGGCCTTTGTCGGCCCGTCAGGGGCGGGCAAGACCACGCTTCTGGCCCTGCTGCCCCGGTTTTACGAGCCGTCTTCGGGCCGGATCACCATTGACGGGCTGACGCTGGACAGCATGACGCTGAACAGCCTGCGCCAACAGATCGGGCTGGTCAGTCAGGATGTGTTCCTGTTCGGCGGCACGCTGCGCGAGAATATCGCCTATGGCCGCCTTGGCGCGACCGAGGCAGAGATCCTTGACGCCGCCGCCAAGGCCGAACTTGGCAGTTTCATCGCGGGGTTGCCGCAGGGGCTTGATACCATCGTCGGGGAACGCGGTGTGATGCTGTCGGGCGGCCAGAAACAGCGCATCGCCATCGCCCGCGCCTTCCTGAAAAACCCGCCGATCCTCATTCTGGACGAGGCGACCTCGGCTCTGGACAGCGAGACCGAGCGCGCCATTCAGGACGCGCTGGATGCACTGGCGGTCGGGCGCACCACGCTGGTCATCGCGCATCGCCTAGGCACTATCCGAAAGGCCGACCGCATCGTGGTGATGGAGGCCGGGCGCGTGGCCGAAGCCGGCACCCATGACGAGCTTCTGGCGCAAGACGGGCTTTACGCGCGGCTTGCTGCCTGACCGCAGCCTTTGCCGGATATGAAACCTGCCAAACCGGCAACCTTGACCTGCAACCTTGTCAGGCCTGCGGCTTTGCCAGACATGATAATGCCCGCGCCTCAACCGGGCGCGGGCATTTCATTTTGCGCAGCCCGCATGGGCTTTCATCCCCAATAGGCGGCCGCAGTAAAATCGCGCTTGGCAAAGCCCCGGCCCGACAGAAAGGCGCGGGCCGCGCGGGCGTCGTCGTCGCGCCCGGCAAACCAGACATGGCGCCCCGGCGCGGGCTCCGGGTTGGCCGCCATCAACGCGACCAACAGATCGGGCACACAGGTCACGCGGATGTCCTGCGCAAGATCGGCGATGTCTTCGCGCCTGGCCCGCAACACCGCAGACACCCGGCCCGGAGCCAGATCCAACATGCGGCGCATGGCGGGCAAGGCCGTCTCATCGCCAAATAGCAGCAAATCGCTGGCCTCAGGGCACATGCCGCCCCCCGGGCCCATCACCCCCACCGTCACGCCCACCGGATTGCGCGCCGCCCAGTCACAGGTCGGGCTGCCCGCATGGCGGAAGATATCGAAATCAAGCCAGTCTTCGCCCTGAGCCGCCGCCGTATAGACCGGGCGATGCAAAGCATCCGCGCCATCGGGCCAGACCGTGCGACCATTCACGCCGATCACCGGCCAGACCGGCGCACGGCCCTCAGGTGCCAACAACAGGCGGAAATGCAACCCGGTGCTGGCATAACGCGTGCAATCCGCACCACGCAGCCGCACCCGCAGATAGGTTGGCGAAAATTCCGTGATCCTTTCGACCTGCATCAGCGCGACGCCGGGTGGCAGGGCCCCGGCATCGACATGATCCCAGCCGACCGTCACTCCCTCGGCCTCCAACACCTCGGCCACGGCGTCGCGGATGAATTGCACCACGCGCTTTTCCGGCGCGCGAATGGTCAGGCGCGCCCCTTCGCCGGCCAGGCCTAGGCTCAGCGTGCCGCCCCAAAGCGGGATCTGGAGAAAGCCATCGGCGTCTGAGACCTCAAGCTCCCATTCCACCGCGCGGGCCCGCAGCGCGGCAGCCGCCGCGCCCGCGCCCTGATCGATCAAACCGCTGCTGCGGTATTCCCCAAGCGCGCTCATAGCGGCACCACCATGGGCGTTGCCGTCACCGGATCGGGCATCACCCGCGCCTCCAAACCGAAGGCGCGCGCCAGATGCAGCGGTGTCAACACCGCCTCGGGCGCGCCTTCGGCCACAAGGCCATCGCGGCCCAGCAGCACCAGATGGTCGCTGTGGCGCGCCGCCAGATTGAGATCGTGCAAAACGCTGATCACCGTCAGCCCCCTTTCACGATTGAGCCGCTGGAACAGCCGCAGAACCTCGATCTGATGCGGCAGGTCCAGCCATGTCGTCGGTTCGTCCAGCAGCAGGATCTCTGTTTCCTGCGCCAGAGCAAGCGCGATCCATGCGCGCTGGCGCTGGCCACCGGACAGCTCGGAAATCGGCCGCTCAGCCATGTCTTCCAGATGCACGGCGGCCAGCGCGCGCGCGACCGCCTCACGGTCCGCCGTGCTCCAGCCCGACAGCAAGCCGCGCCAGGGCGCGCGGCCCCGGCCCACCAGATCGGCAACCGTGATGCCTTCGGGTGCCAGCGGCGCTTGCGGCAGGATGCCAAGGCGGCGCGCCAGCAGGCGGGGTTCATAGCCGCGCAGATCGCGCCCACCCAATTGCACCGACCCGCCCTGCGGTACGATCAGCCGGCCCAAGGCGCGCAGCAGCGTGGACTTGCCGCAGCCATTCGGCCCAAGGATCGCAGTCACCCGCCCCGATGGCATCCGCAGGCTCAGATCCCGCAGCACCGCCCGGCCCGGATAGCCCAGCGTCAGGCCACGCACCTCAAGATCATTCTGTCCGGCTGGATCACTCACAACCCGCCCCTTTCGATTTCAAGCGACAGACGCCACAGCAGATAGGGCGCGCCCAAAAGCCCGGTCAGCAGACCCAGCGGCAGGCCGACACCCGGCACCGCCGCGCGCGCCACCAGATCGGCCCCGCAGGTGATCAGCGCGCCGGTCAGGGCAGCCGCCAGAAGCGCAGGCCCGATGCGGCGCGCGCCAGTGATTGCGGCGCCCAAAGGCCCGGCCATCAGCGGCACGAAGGCCACAGGCCCCGCCACCGCCACGCCCGCCGCCATCAGACCCACACCCGTGGCCGCCAGCCACATCCGCGCCCGCCCGGCCCGCAGGCCCAGCGATTGTGCCAGATCATCGCCCAGATCCAGAAGGCTCAGCGCCCGGACCTGCAAGACCAGCAGCAAGATGAGGATCAGCCCTGGCAGCCAGATCTGCGCCACATGGCCCCACCCCCGCGCCGCCAGTGACCCGCTCAACCAGCGCTGCGCCTCCAAGGCCAGCGGCCCCGGCAGGGTCAGCATGAGGAAAGCCGCAAGCGCCGAACAGGTGAAACCAAAGCCAAGCCCCACCAGCACCAGCCGCAAGGGGGCAAGCCCCTCATCCCGGCGATGCGCAAGGATCGCGACCGACAGCGCGGCCAACACGCCACCCGTGGCCGAGACCAGCGGCGGCGGCAGGGTGATACCAAAGGCAAGCGTGATCATCATCGCAAGGCCCGCCCCGGGGGCAAAGCCCATCAGATCTGGCGAGGCCAGCGGGTTGCGCAGCAGGCGCTGGAACAGCGCGCCCGACAGGCCAAGGCAGGCCCCGGCCCCAAGCGCGGTCAACACGCGCGGCGCGCGCAAGAACCGCACAGTCAACGCCGCAGGTCCCTCCTCACCACGCAGGCCCTTCCAGATCTCGGCCAGCGGCATCGCGGTCTCGCCCAACGTGATGCCCAGCACCGTGACCACCAGCAGCGCCGTCGCTAGGATGGTCCAGCGGAGGCTTCCCATACCCGCGCCCTTCGCCCCCGCCGTCATGCCAGTGCCCCCGGCCGGACGCGCCGCGCCAGCGCGATGAAGACCGGCCCTCCGACAAGGCCGACCATCAGCCCGGCGCGCACCTCGCCCGGCTGCAGGATCAGACGCCCGGCCACATCGGCCAGCAACAGCACCGCAGGCCCCAGCAGCAGCGCGGCAAGCATCTGCGCCCGCAGGCCTGCGCCCACGATGCGGCGCGCCAGCTCCGGCACGATCAGACCGAGAAAGGCAATCGGCCCAGCCACCGCGACCGATGACGCGGCCAGCATGGCGACCAGGATCAGCCCCGCGGCCTTCACGCGGCCCGCCCGCGCGCCAAGCCCGCGCGCCATGCTGTCACCTAGGGACAGCAGTTCCAGCCGCGGCGCGATCAGCAGCGCGATCAGCGCCGACAGCGCCACCAGCCCCGCCATGGCCGCAAGCGGCCGCCCGGCGGCCTGCGTCAAGGAGCCAACGGTCCAGAAGCGCAGCACCTCCACCCCCTCGGACCGCAGCAGAACGATGCCCGTGGTCAGCGACAAGAGCAGCGCGTTCAGCACCGCCCCGGCCAGCGCCAGCCGCATCGGCCCGGCACCACCGCGCCCCATGCCACCAATGAAGAACACCGCGATCATCGAGGCCAGCGCGCCGGGAAAGGCCAGCGCCACCACGATGCCGCCATCGCCGCGCCCGGCGATCAGCGCGCCGGTCACCACGGCAAGGGCCGCCCCCGCATTGATGCCAAGCGCACCGGGCTCGGCCAGCGGGTTCCGGGTCAGTGCCCGCAGGATCACCCCGGCCAGACCAAGTGCCGTGCCCGCGATCAACCCGGCCCAAAGGCGCGGCAGGCGCAGGTCAAGAAAGGCGACATGATCGGCATCATAGGGGTCAAAGCTGGTCAGCGCGGCCCAGGCAGCGGCGGGTGGGATCATCCGCACCCCGACCAACAGCGCCAGCAGAACCGCGATCAACAGCGCCAGCGGCAAAAGGAACCCGGCCCGCATGGTCATTGGCCCACCAGTCCTGCGGCCTTGGCCGAGGCCACGACGGTTGCCGGATCGCCATCAAGGGCTGCCGCAATATCGGCCTCCAGCGCGTCCAGCGCATAGGGCAGCGACAGCACGCTGCCATGCGCCATCGCGCTACCGACCAGCATCCCGGCAAACACCTCGCGCCCCTGACGATGCGCGGCCAGGGTGCGCCGCATCGGCAGCGCCGAGAGATCGGCATCGCGGTCAAATGACGATACCCAGATCAGCAGATCTGCATCCAGCGGCGACAGATCCTCGGGCGACAATTCCTGAAAGAAATTGCCCCGTGGCAAGTCCAGAACCTTTTGGGTCTGGGCAAAGCCCATTTCCTCGACAAAGGCCGCGCGGCTGTCGCCGGGCAGAAAAACCCCAGTGCTGCCCGCCCAGTGATAGGCCGCAGCCCCGGTCAGGCCGGCGCTGCCCAGCCGCTGGCCTGCCGCGGCAAAGGCTGCGTGAACCTCGGCCACGCGGGCCTGCGCCTGGGCCAGCCGTCCGGTGGCGCGGCCCAGCGTCAGGGTCAGGGTATCCCAGGGCGTGCCATAGGCACCATCGGGTGCGGCATGGACAAGGGTCGGGGCGATATGGCGCAGCACGTCATATTCTTCGGCGCTGATACCCGCGCCTGTCGCCACGATCAGATCCGGCTCCAGGGCCGCGATACGTTCCGCCGAGACCTCGCCCCGGATCACCTCGGGGCGGGCACCGCGCAGATGAGGTTCCGCCCAAGGCCAGACGCCGCTTTCATAGGGACCATACCAGAAACGCAGCGCCACCGGCACCACATCCAGCGCCAGCAAGGTATCATGCGAGGTATAGCCCAACGACACCACGCGCTGTGCGGGTGCCGTCAGCACCGTGCGGCCATAGGCGTGATCGAAAACGAGTGGTTGCCCAGCCCAGGCAGGCGCAGCCAGCAGGGCAGCCCCGGCACCGGCCAGGAACCGGCGGCGGGTCAAGAAATCCTGCGATGCGAAGGGTTTGGGCACCATGGTGCCGATCTGCATAATTTTACAAAATCAGTCAACTATTATCGGAGGCATTTGCCACAGTTTCAAGCACGCTCACGCAGCAATGAGGCGCTTTTCACGATGGCATGAACCCGTTGCCCCGGCACTAGGTCCAGCGCCGCCGCGGAACGGCGGGTCAGGCTGGCCAGCAGCACCGCCCCGCCCGCGCGCAGTCGCACCATCATCATCGCCGCGCCGTCGGGGTGCAGATCGATCACCTCGGCCTCCAACACGTTCAGGGCCGAGATCCCCTCGGGCCGGGTCCGCGCCAGCATCACGTCGCGGGCGGGAATGCGCAGCCGCAAGACCGCGCCGGGATCGGCCCGCAGATCGGGCAACCAAAGCGCACCCGCCAAGGTTTCGAGCCGCGCCATCCCGTCATCCTCTCGCCCGATCATGCGCGCGTCCAGAATGGCACCCGCCTCATCGGCGGCAAAACCTGCCGCCGGATCGGTCAGCACCTGTTCGGCGGGTCCGGTCGCCCGCACCAGCCCGTCCTCCAGCACGACCACATTATCGGCCAGCCTTGCCACCTCGGACATGGAATGGCTGACATAGAGAATGGTCAGGCCCAACTCATCGCGCAGCTGTTCCAGACAGGGCAGGATCTCGGCCTTGCGGGCCGTATCAAGGGCGGCCAGCGGCTCATCCATCAGCAACAGGCGCGGATTGCCAAGAATGGCGCGCCCGATCGCCACGCGCTGTTTCTCGCCGCCCGAAAGGCTGCCGGGGCGGCGCGACAGCAGCGGACCGATCCCCAGGATCTCGATGATCTCTGTCTCATCCATGACTTGCGCCATGGCGTGTTTGCGGGTGAACCACCTGCCATAGCGCAGGTTCTGATGCACCGTCAGATGCGGGAAAAGGCGCGCATCCTGAAACACATAGCCGAGGCGGCGCTGATGCGGCGGCAGGTTGATTCCCAAGGCACTGTCCAGCAGCACCGTGTCATCTGCAACAATCCGGCCTTCATCGGGTCGCAGCAGCCCCGCCACTGCCTGCACCACCGTGGTCTTGCCGCAGCCGGAACGGCCGAACAGCACGGTGATGCCGCGCGGAGCCGCAAAGGCGACATCCAGCACCAGCGCCGGAAAGGTGTGTCGCATCTGAAAGGTCAGCGTCATGATCCTGCAATCCTGCGGGCCACGGCGCGGCTGATCGCCTCTGAGAGCAAAAGCGCCGCCATGGCGATCACGATGGACACCAGCACAAGGCGCGCCGCAATCGGCTCGCCCCCCGGGATCTGTAGCGCGGCATAGATCGCCGAGGGCAGGGTCTGGGTCTGGCCGGGAATGTTGGACACGAAGGTAATCGTCGCGCCAAACTCTCCCATCGCCTTGGCAAAGGCGAGGATCATCCCGGCCACGATCCCCGGCAGGATCAAGGGCAGGGTCACGGTTGCAAAGACCCATGGGCGCGCCGCCCCCAGCGTGCCCGCAGCCTGTTCCAGCTTTGGGTCAACCGCCTCGATGGCGAGGCGGATCGCCCGCACCATCAGCGGAAAGGCCATGACCGCCGCCGCCAGTGCCGCCCCGGTCCAGCGAAACGCAAAGACCGGCCCGAACCACGGATCGAGCAGTGCCCCGATCCAGCCTTTGCGCCCAAAGGTCAGAAGCAACAGATAGCCCGTCACCACCGGCGGCAGAATCAACGGCAGATGCACCAGACCGTTCAGCAGCGCATGGCCGCGAAAACGCCAGCGCGCAAGCGCATAGGCCACGAACAGACCAAGCGGCAGACTGGCGATCACCGCCCAGAATGACACGCGCAGCGATAGCATCACTGCCTGCCATTCGGCCGGAGAAAGCCAGTCCGTCATCCTGATCGCGTTCCTGTCAAATCGCCGGGTTTCGGCTTATTTGTCCGACAGGATCACGAAACCCTGTTCGGTGAAAGCGGCCTTCGCTTCATCCGATTGCAGGGCGGCATAGAAATCCTTGTCGGCCTGATCGGCGGCACCGGTCAGCAGGGCGGACGGATAGATGATCGCCGGATAGCTGTCAGCCGGGAAGGTGCCGACCACGGTCACTTCATCCTCGGCGGCTGCATCGGTGGCATAGACGATGCCATAGGGTGCCTCGCCGGTGGCGACCAGCGCAAGCGCCGCGCGCACGTTATCGGCCTGTGCCACCGACGGCTCGACCGCCGACCAGACGCCCAGCTTTTCCAAGGCTGCCTTGCCGTATTGGCCGGCAGGCACTGAATCGACCAGACCCATGGCCAACTTGCCCTCGCCCAACAGGCCCTTCAGATCGAAATCCGCGCCGATCGTGACCGGCACCGCATCCTTGCCATGCGCAATCAGCACCAGCGCATTGCCCAGCAAATCCTTGCGGCTGTCATCGGCTATGGCACCGGCTTTCTCGACCTCGTCCATCCAGTTCACCGCAGCCGAGACGAAGATATCTGCAGGTGCGCCCTCGATGATCTGTTTGGCCAACTGGTTGGAGCCCGCATAGCTGACCAGCACCTCATTGCCGGTCTTTTCCTTGAAATCGGCCGCAATCCCGTCCAGCGCGGTTTTCAGCGAGGCGGCGGCGAAAACCACGACCTCTTCGGCAGCGACAGGGCTGGCAAGGCCAAGAACAAGCGCCGTCAGCGCGGGCAGGCGGAAGGACATGGGCGGCTCCATTCGATATGTTCGAACAAACATATCCAACGGAAGGTCGGATCAGCGCAAGCGTTATTTCCCGACAGACACATCGCTGCGCAGCAGGGCCTGCAAGGCCGCGACATCCGCGGCCACCGCCTGTTCGGCAGCCGCCAGCAGATGGCGATAGCGCGCCAGAACCTGCTGGCCCGTTTCGGTCACCAGCGCGCCGCCACCGCCCTTGCCGCCGCGCGCACCCTGCACCAGCGGCTCGCGAAAGGCTGCGTTCATCTCTTCCACCAGCGCCCATGCCCGGCGATAACTCATGTCCATCTGCCGGCCCGCCGCGGAAATGGAGCCGGTCTCGGCAATACGCTCCAGCAACTCTGCCTTGCCGGGGCCAAGCAGCAGATTGTCAAACTGAATGCGCAGTTTCAGACGGGGCATGAGGGTCTCCATTGCGGAGAAGCCCGCAAGATCAAGCCCCGTATCATTCGCGCAGCCCGCCGCCATGGCAAGGGGCCGCCGCCCCATGGCGGCGTGACTTTACGCCGCCCACGGCCCGCCTATGATCCCGGACGCAGTACCCTCCACAGAATCCAGGAGTAGCCCATGTCCATCCGCGTCACCGTCTGGGGCGAGAATGTTCACGAACAAAAGAACAAGGTCGTGGCCGGGATCTATCCCGACACGATGCACGGCACCATCGCCGCCGCGCTGAACCGCGAAAGCGGCATCACTGCCAGCACAGTCACCTTGCAGGATGTTGAACATGGGCTGACACCCGAACGTCTGGCCGAGACCGATGTGCTGATCTGGTGGGGCCATGCCGCCCATGGTGATGTCAGCGATGCGGTGGCGGAGCGCGTGGCCGAGGCGGTCTGGTCCGGCATGGGGATCATCTTTCTGCATTCGGCGCATTTTTCCAAACCGTTCAAACGGTTGATGGGCACGCCCTGCAACCTGTCCTGGCGCGAGGCGGGTGAGCGCGAGCGGCTTTGGGTCACCGCGCGCCAGCATCCGATCGCGCGCGGCCTGCCCGATCATTTCGAACTGGAACATGAGGAAATGTATGGCGAGCCCTTCGGCATCCCCGAACCGCTGGAAACCGTGTTCATCTCTTGGTTCGCGGGCGGCGAGGTATTCCGCTCAGGCCTGACGTGGCGGCGCGGCGCGGGTAATGTGTTCTATTTCCGCCCCGGGCATGAGACCTATCCGACCTATCACGACACCAATGTGCAGCGGGTGATCGCCAATGGCGTCCGCTGGGCCTTCAACCCCGAGGCACGGCTGGCCGATCCGACCACCGCCCCGAACCGCCCCGTTGCATCAGCCCTGGAACCCATCGAGGAACGCGGCCCCCGCCTGCACCATGATGGCGAGGAAGGGTATCGCTGATGGCGCGCCCAGTCCGTTTGCTGGTGATCGGGACCGGCGGCATGGCGCTGAACCATGCCGAGGCCTTTGCCGCCATCCCCGGGGTCACGCTTGTCGCGGGTGTCGATCCGCGCCCGGAACCACTGGCGGCCTTTTGCCAGACCCATGGCCTGGAACGCGGCTTTGCCACGGTGCAAGCGGCGCTGGATTGGGGCCAGTTCGATGCCGTGACCAATGTCACCCCCGATGGTGCGCATATGGCGACGACCCTGCCTTGTCTGGCGGCGGGCAAGCATGTGCTGTGCGAAAAGCCGCTGGCCACCAGCGAATCTGACGCCCGTGCCATGGCACAGGCCGCAGCAGCCGCGGGCGTGGTCAATATGGTGAACCTGACCTATCGCAATGTCCCGGCGCTGCAACAGGCCGCCGCCATGGTGCAGGCAGGCGAGATCAGTGCGATCCGCCATTTCGAGGCCAGCTATCTGCAAAGCTGGCTGGTGCAGGATGCCTGGGGCGCGTGGGATCGCGAAAGCCAATGGCTGTGGCGACTGTCCAGCGCGCATGGATCGAAGGGGGTGCTGGGGGATGTGGGCATCCATATCCTTGACTTCACCACCTTCATTGCGGGCCTGGATGCGCGCGAAGTGTCCTGCCGTCTGGCCACCTTTGACAAGGCACCGGGCGGGCGGATCGGGGATTATGTGCTGGATGCCAATGACAGCGCGACCATGCAGATCGCGCTGGAAAACGGCGCGCTTGGCACGGTTGCGGCCACGCGCTTTGCCAGTGGGCACCTGAACGACCTGCGGCTGCGCCTCTATGGCACGGCGGGCGGGCTTGAGGTGCTGTTTGAGCAGGCGCAAAGCCGCCTGCGGATCTGCCGCGCCCCGCATCTGCGCGACGCTCTCTGGGAAGATGTGCCCTGCCCCGAGGTGCCGACCGTCTATCAACGCTTCATCGCGGCAATCCGGGGCGAAGGTACCGCGATCCCCGATTTTGCGCGCGGTGCCGCGCTGCAAGCCTTGCTGGACCGGGCCGAACAATCGGCGGCAAGGTCCGGCCTCAGCCTGCCGGTTTCAGCCTGAGGCGCGCAGCTCCGCCCGGCAGCCCTGCGTCAGATCCAGCGCGGGTTGCCGGACGGATGTCTGCACATCCATCAATCCCAGCACGGAATGGAACAGGTAATCCTGGCTGAGACTGTCCATCCCCTTGCGGGCCAGACAGGCCTGATCCAGCCCCATCACCTGTTTGAAGGGCGGGGAAAGCCACATCACAAACGGCACCTTGCGCTGCGTCTCGGGTGCCATGAACATCGGCGCGGCATGAAGGTAAAGCCCGCCCTCGCCCAGCGACTCGCCATGATCCGACAGATAGATCATCGCCGGGATCACCCGATCCTGCGCGCCCATCATGGCAATCGCCGAGGCCAGGATGTGGTCGGTGAAGCGCACCGAATTGTCATAGGCGTTCACGATCTCATCATTGGTGCAGGCCGAGAAATCCGAGACCTGACAGGCGGGGGTAAAGGCCTCGAACTCTGGCGGGTAGCGCAGGGAATAGGCCGGGCCGTGGCTGCCGATCATATGCAGCACCAGCACGGTGTCTTCGGTCATCTTCTCCATCGTGCGGGCCAGCACCGGCAGCAGCGCCGCATCGGTGCATTCGCCTGATGCGCAGGCCACCGCATCTTCGGTCACCGCAATCCGCCGCGATGTTACTCGCGTCGCGATGCGCTGATCGCCGGTATTGTTGTCGACCCATTCGACCTGCAATCCCGCATGATCCAGCACATCCAGCAGGTTCTCCGACCCCATGAACTTGCGATGCGAATAGTCATCCGCGGGATACGGCGAGAACATGCAGGGCAACGACACCGCGGTCGATGTCCCGCAAGAAGACACATCGGGGAAATTCAACACATCCATCTTGCGCAGCTCCGGCGTGGTGTCGCGGGCATAGCCGTTCAGCCCGAAATTCTGCGCCCGCACGGTCTCGCCGACAAAGATCACCATCAGCACCGGCTTTTTCGCCGCGGCCAGCGCGGGGCCGGGCTTGGCGTCAGTTCCCAACGCGGCCAGCGGCTGATTGGCACTGACCGTCTGGTCCTTGGCATAGCGGATGAGGCTGGACAGGGTCGCGCCGGGCTGGAAGCTGGCCATCATGTCGCGATGCATCCGCACCGCCGAGGCGATCGATTTGAAATCCACCGCCAGAAAACCCGCCATCAGCGCGGCGCTGAGCATCACACCCAACGGATAGCGCCACAGCCGGTGATGCCATGGCGCAGGGTGCAGACGCGGCCAGAACACGAGTGCGGCGGGTAGAATGCCGTAAAACAGCAGATGCAGGACGAAGCCGCCGGTAATCAGGTGCTTCGATTCAGCCGTGGTGGTCAGCATCGCGTTGCGGATCATTTCCTTGTCGATCAGCACGCCGAAACTGCGCTGATAGAAATCGGCCACCGCCGCCGTCACGATCATCAGCGCCAGCAAAGGGCGATGCAGCAGCGGCAAGGTGATCAGCGACAGGACCAGCAGCATCAGCGCGACGGCCGCGCCGCCGAACAGCACCTGATCCATTGGCGACCCTGCAAAGGCATTGCCAACCCGGCCCCAGAAGCTGCCATTCATCAGCACGAGCAGCCAGGCCGCAACGATCAGATTCAACGCCAGCGGCGTCAGCTCCGGGCGAAACGAGGCTGCCCCGTCCGCGTCATCGCGCCGGGGAAACAGAAAGGCAGGCCGCATCATAGTCTCCGCATGATCATGCGGAGGGTCTTGCGGCCTCAACCTTGCGCCAACCTTACGAAACCTGACGGATCAGCGCAGGCCCAGTTCGGCCAGGGCGCGGGCCATCTCTTCCGGCAGCGCGTCTTCCTGCGCGCGGCCCTGCGGCAGATCGCGCGGACTGTCATCGGGTGCCAGATAGCGCCAGCCCTGGAAGGGGCGGCGTGGTGCTGCCTCGGTGCGGATCACATCCGGGTCCAGCAACAGCGCGCAACGCTCGATCCCGTCGCCCTCATCCACGCCTTGCAGGCCAAGGATGCGTTGGCGGGCAAGGATCTGTCCCTTGATGACCCAGTAGACCGAGCCCCCGGCCAAGACCTCGGCCTCGCGCTTGGGCCACATGCGGGTGACATGCACCGACCGGCCCTTGGGCCAGCGGTAACGCTGGCTTTCCTGCCAGATCTCCAGATCCTCGACGGATTCGGATCCAACGCTCAGCTTGAGCAGATTGATGAAGGCGGCCACGTCTTTCTCCGCAAACGATCCGGGCTCCGCCAAAGGTCGGGGCGCTGCAAACGGTCAGTGGCTGGCGATGCCACCCCAACCGGATCTCAGGTTTACAGGCCCGCTTCGGCGGCGATCTCGGCCCGGCTCTTGCGCTGGCGCTCGGTCGCGGATTTCAGCTGGCCACAGGCGGCCATGATATCCTCGCCGCGCGGGGTGCGGATCGGGCTGGCATAACCCGCCTTGTAGACGATATCGGCAAAGGCCTCGATCCGATCCCAATCCGACCGTTGATAGGGCGCGCCCGGCCATTCGTTGAACGGGATCAGGTTGATCTTGGCCGGAATGCCCTGAATGAGCTTCACCAGACGCTTGGCATCGGCATCGCTGTCATTCACATCCTTCAGCATCACATATTCAAAGGTGATGCGCTCGCTGTTGGACAGGCGCGGGTAATCGCGCAGCGTATCCAGCAAGGTCTTGATGTTCCATTTCTTGTTCACCGGCACCAGACGGTCGCGCACCTCATCGGTGGTGGCGTGGAAGCTGATCGCCAGCAGACAGCCGATTTCTTCGGCAGTCTTCGCGATCTCCGGCACCACGCCCGAGGTGGACAGCGTGATCCGACGGCGCGAGAGGCTGATCCCCTCATTGTCCATCACCACCTTCATGGCGTCACGGACATTGTCGAAATTATACAGCGGCTCGCCCATGCCCATCAGCACCACATTGCTGACAAGGCGGGTCTCGTCCTTCGGCGCGCCCGGCACCGGCCATTCGCCCAGATCGTCACGCGCCAGCATGACCTGACCGACGATTTCCGCCGCCGTCAGGTTCCGCACCAGCTTTTGCGTGCCGGTATGGCAGAAGGAACAGGTCAGCGTGCAGCCCACCTGAGAACTGATGCAGAGCGTGCCCCGGGTTTCTTCCGGGATATAGACCGCCTCGACCTCATGCCCACCGGCGATGCGCAGCAGATATTTGCGCGTGCCATCGGCGCTGATCTGGCGCGTCACGATCTCGGGCACCGTCACCTCGAAATGCTCGGCCAGCAGGGCGCGGTAATCTTTCGCAAGATTGGTCATCTGCGCGAAATCGCGCACGCCCCAATGGTAGATCCATTGCCAGATCTGGCCGACCCGCATCTTGGCCTGCTTTTCCGTCGTGCCCGCCGCAATCAGCGCATCACGAAGCTGGTCCCGCGTCAGGCCCACCAGATTGCGCTTGCCACCCTCGGGCAGCTTGCGCGGGATGGTCAGCACATCCTGCGTGATCGGTGCGGAAAGATTGCCTTGGGCCTGCGGTATCAGGGTCGGAACGTTCATGACGGATTCCCTTGGTGAAGGGGCTTCATACAGGAAAATGCCGCGCTTGCCAAATGGCCCGCGCGGCATCGGATGGGTCAGGGTCTGGCCCGGCGCTTACTGGCAGCGCTTGGCCGCATCGTCGATGGCAGCCGTAACGCCGCGCAACGAGATGGTGTCCTTGGTCTGGGTGCCCCGGCCGGACACGCCGGTCACGATGGCGGTGGAGCCTTTTTTCAGGGCTGCCACGATCTGTGCATCCTGATCGCCACCGCTGGTCCAGGCAAATTCACCTTCGGTGAACAGATCATGCGCGGTGCCGTCGATATTCACGTTGACCGTGCTGCCATTGCGGAAGGGGTAGCCGCCGGTATAGCTGACCTCACCCCGTCCGCCGCCGGACCGGAAGGTCACGAACAGCAAGATATCGCTACGGGACGCCGAAACCGGCTTGCCATCGCGCGTGGCCTCCGAGGTTTTCTGCTTGGTCACGGCCCAGCATTCTTTCGGTGTGCCCGTCGGCGGATCGGTGAAGACCGACCAATCCGACATCACCGCGACCTGATTGGTCGAATCCTGCGCGATTGCGCCAGTTGTTGCGGCGATCACCGCCAGCGCGGCCCCCCCAAGGGTGCGAGCGATCAAGGAGTTCATGCCTCAGCCTCCAGCCGAAAGTGCCTCTGCCTGCCCGCCGCGCTGCCGATTGGCTCGGCTTTCCGGTGGCGGGACGAAATTCAACCCGATATCCCTTCATATCAGGAAAATGGCAAGCCGCGAAAGGCCGATAGGCAGGGAATCGCGCAACTGTTATGGGAGGGTGAGATGGCACAGGCTGTTCCGATGGTGGAGCTGTGGCGCGGTGGTCTGCTGGAAAGCACGCATCTGGGTCATGCGGTGATCTGTGACCGCGCGGGCGAGATCCGCGCCGCATGGGGCGATCCGGCACGGGTCATCTTTCCGCGCTCCTCTTGCAAGATGTTGCAGGCGCTGCCTTTGGTCGAAAGCGGCGCGGCAGATGCGGCGGGATTGACGCCCGCGCAACTGGCGCTGTCCTGCGCCAGCCATCAGGGGGCGGCGCTGCATGTGGGGGCCGTGCGCGACTGGCTGTCGGGCCTCGGCCTTGGCGAAAGCGATTTGCGCTGCGGCAGCCATGAACCCTATGACCGGGCGGAGCGCGACCGGCTGATCAAGACCGATGACAGCCCCTGCCAGTATCACAACAACTGTTCCGGCAAACATGCCGGGATGCTGACCTATACCCGCCATGTGAAGGCCGGGCCGGACTATGTTGACCCCGCCCATCCGCTGCAACGCGCAATCCTTGAGGCGTTCGAGGATCTGACCGGCGAGACCAGCCCCGGCTTTGGTATCGATGGCTGCTCGGCACCGAACTTTGCCTGTTCCATCACCGGGCTGGCCCGCGCCATGGCCTTCTTTGCCAATGCGCCGGAAACCGGCAGCACCCGCCAGAGGGCGGCCTATCGCCTGACCCGCGCCATGGCGCAGCACCCGGAGATGGTGGCGGGTGAAGGGCGCGCCTGCACCATCCTGATGCGCGAGATGGGCGGCAGGGTCGCCATCAAGACCGGGGCGGAGGCGGTTTTCATCGCGATCATCCCGGAACAGGGCATCGGCATTGCGGTGAAGATCGAGGATGGCAATTCCCGCGCCTCCGAGGCGGTGATTGCCGCGCTGCTGCAGCAATGCGGCGTCTTGCCTGCCCCTGCGGCGCAACGCTACAGCGCCGCGATCCAGCGCAATTGCCGCGGCCTTGAAACCGGGATGCTGCAACTGGCGCCGGGCTTTGCCGCCACCTTGGCCTGAGGCCGAGACGGATAAGGCCCCCGCCTTGGGGCGAGGGCCATTCCGACAGCAAGAACCCGGTGATGCAGGCTGGGCGGGGGCGTTGGACCACATCACCGGGCCATCACTTGCTACTGGTCCAATATCGCGCCCGCTGATGGCACAAGCGGGCCCGCGCCGCGAAATTCTCGGGGTCATTTGGCGGCAATTTCGTGTCAGAACCGCTTATTTTATTGAGTTTCCGTTTCGAGGTCCGGCCCGTTCTCCTGCCCCCCAGCCTCCTTGCGCAACCAAGGTCCCGAATGACAGGCTGCGGGGTGGCTCCGGGTCTGTGGAGGTCTGGTCTGCGCTGACCATCAGGGCCGATCACGATACTGGATGCGATCGATGGCCGGGATTTAAGTTCGCGCCGGGCCGATATGCAGACCACATGGAACACGCAGCCCCGTATCATTGCAAAGCGCCGCGGCATCGGGCCAAAGCCCCAACGCGGCGCAGGTGTTGATTTCATGTCGCCGAGATGTCAGCATCTTGCCATGTCGATGCTGCCGCCCATCCCGCCACAGCCCATCCCCTTCACGCCGCGAGACGTTGAAGTGGTCAGCTTTGACCGGCACGAGCTGGGCGCGATCCTGTCAGTCTATGGACGTATGGTTGCTGCCGGGGAATGGCGTGATTACGGCATCGCTGCCATGCGTGATGTCGCGGTGTTCTCCATCTTCCGCCGCGCAGCAGAGGTGCCGCTTTATCGCATTGAAAAGCGCCCCAGGCTGCGGATGAAGCAAGGGCTTTACGCTGTCTTGGGCGAGGGCGGGCAGATCCTGCGGCGCGGGCACGAACTGGCGGCACTGCTGCGCTTTTTCGACCGCAAGATGATCAAGCCGATCGACTGACGGGGCATCAGCCCAACCGCCGCCGCCCCGTCACCGGCCCGTCACCGCCGGCAATGATGCGGGCAATGGCGGCCTCGGTCTCTTCCTCGACCACGGCCATATAGGCGGCGGTTGCATGGATCATGTGGCTGGGTGACAGCGCAATGGCGACATGCCCCTTCCAGAATAGCAGATCGTCGCGCTGCAAGGGCGCGCCCTCGGGAATCTCGGTGCCGCAGGCGGATTGCAGATCGCTGTCGCCGGGCAGCGGAATGCCGCAGGCAAGGAACGCCCCCTGCGCCAGACCGGAACAATCGATCCCCGCGCGCGAATTGCCACCCCAGAGATAGGGCGTGCGCAGAAACATCTGCGCCACGCTGGCCGGGTCATCATGAAACTGGCCCAGCGGTTTCAGATGCATCGCGGGCACAAAGCCCTGCGGCGTCTCGGCCCAGTTGCCCTGCATCCCGGTGACCTGCACCCGCGCGTGCATATGCAGCGCCGCCAATTCGCGATGCTGCACCTTCGGCCCGTCATAAAGATGGGTGCCGGGTGTCGCCACCCAATGCGTCGCCGCAAGTGCCCCGCCAAGCTGGTCCTCGCGCAGATAGCCGCAGAACCCGTCCTTCGCCGCCTGCACGAAGGCCCAGCCCTCGTGCCGGTCGATCACCGTCACGGCCTCGCCCCGGATCACCTGCCGGTCGCGCCCGCCCGCCGGGGCCTTCAGCAGATCGGCCAACGGCACCGCGACCGATGCCGCCTCGCCCGCAACGAAGCGCGGGGCATCCACCTTGCCGCGCAGGGATTCCAGCGCGGCACGCGCATTGGCGGGGGTCAGCCGGCGATCCATTGCTCAAATCCCCAACATGGCGGGCAGGCCCAGCAGCAGCGCCCGCGCACCCTGCCCCACGCCGCCCTTGGGCCGCGCCGGGGCCTCGTTCGGGGTATGGCCGTAAATGTCGAAATGCATATAGCGCGGGTGATCCGCAAAACGGCGCAGGAACAGTGCCGCGGTGATCGACCCGGCAAAGCCATAGCCCGGCGCATTGTCGAGATCGGCAATCCCCGGCTCGATCACGCTTTCATAGGCATTGTGGAAGGGCAGCCGCCAGACCGGATCCGACCCCGCCCGCGCGCCTGCCTCCAACGCCTGCGCCATCGCCTCATCATCGGTGTAATAGGGCGCAAGATCGGGGCCAACCGCGATGCGCGCGGCACCCGTCAGCGTGGCCATCGATATCAGCACCTCTGGCGCTTCCTCGGTGGCCCAGGCGAGGGCATCGCCCAGAACCAACCGCCCCTCGGCATCGGTGTCATTGACCTCAACCGTCAGACCCTTGCGAGAGCGCAGGATGTCTTTCGGGCGCATCGACCGGCCCGAAACGCTGTTTTCCACGGCAGGCACGATGACGCGCAGGCGCAGCGGCAGATCCAGCTGCATGATCATCTGCGCCAGCCCCATCACTGTGGCCGCGCCGCCCATATCCTTCTTCATCAGCAACATGCCCGAGGAAGGTTTCAGGTCCAGCCCGCCGGTGTCGAAACAGACCCCCTTGCCGACCAGTGTCAGCAACGGCCCGGCCTTGCCCCAACGCAGCGACAACAGACGCGGCGCGCGGTCCGATCCCTTGCCCACGGCATGGATCATCGGGAAGCCCTGTTCCAACGCCGCACCCTCGATCACCTCTGCCTCGGCGTTGAACCGGGCGGCAAGCGCCAGAAACGCCTCGGCCAGTTCTGCCGGACCCATGTCCTGTGCCGGGGTATTGATCAGGTCGCGGGTCAGATATTCGCCCGCCGCCATTGCCAGAACCTGCGCCTCATTGACACCTGCCGGGCATTTCAGGCGCGGCAATTCGGCGGTGACAGGTTTGTAGCGATCAAAGCGATACTGCGCCAAAAGCCAGCCAAGCGCGGATTCAGGCGCAAGATCGGCGGGGATGCCTTCGGCGTGCCAGATGCCGGGTGGCAGGGCGGTTGCCGCTTTGGCCAGACCGAAACGTTGCCGCGCGCGCGCCTGCACAGAGCCAAGCCCGATCACTGCCGCCACCACGCCGCCCTCCCCGGGAATCAGCGCCAGCTCGCCCAAACCTGCCTTGAACCCCGCAGCGCGCAGAAAATCACCTGCGGGCTGGGTGGCAAGCCAGTCTTCCAGCCCCTCGGGGGCCACGACATGCAAGGCGCGCGAAGGCAGGTTCGGATCGGCAAAAACGGGGGGCATCGGGCGGTCTCCTTTGCGGCAAACCCTATCCCATTCGCCGCCGCCCGCAAGTCAGCTCGTTTCCAGCAGATCCTTGTCGACCACCAGCGACCGCTCTGCCACCCGCAACAGCCGCGCCCAGACCGCCGAAAAGGCGGTGGAATCGCCCTGATCCAGACAGAGCCGCAGATCCCCCGCCACTTGGCCCAGGCTGATCATGCCCAACTGTTCCGACATGCGCTGCAGACGGCGCAACTGCCGCCCCAGATCATGCAGATCGCGCGCCCGCACCTGCGTGGCAAGGCTCGACATGGTCAGGGCCAGTTCGCCCAAGGCCCGCGTCACCACCTGCTCCGCCTGCGCGGTGCCCAGATCGCGATAGATCGCGGCCACCGGCTCCGCATTCTGGCGCAGCCGATCTTTCGGTCGCAAGACCGTCACCTTGCCCAACATTGTGACACCCGACATTCTGAATACACCCAAGCGACAGCTTGCAGCCGGACGCTGAACAAATGGTTGCAAGCGGGGCAAAGAAATCTCTCGAATTTTCTGCAATCGCAGCATAGAGAAGGCGAAAACCAGACGGAGGCACCGATGGACCAAGCGAAACCATTGCCCGGATATCTTGTCGGTCGTTACCATGGCTGGAAGGCCACCACATACCAGGACAACAAGGCCTGGTATCGCCGTCTGGCCCATGGTGGCCAGCACCCCCGCGCGATGATCATCTCTTGCTGCGACTCGCGCCAGCACGTCACCTCGATTTTCGGCGCGGATGAGGGCGAGTTTTTCATCCACCGCAATATCGCGGGCCTCGTGCCGCCTTACAGCCCCGATGGCCGCAACCACGGCACCTCGGCCACGGTGGAATATGCGGTGACAGCACTGAAGGTCGCCCATATCATCGTGATCGGTCATTCCGGCTGCGGCGGCGTGAAGGGCTGCGATGACATGTGCTCGGGCCATGCCCCGGCGCTGCTGGAGGAATCGAGCTTTGTCGGCCGCTGGATGGACATCCTGCGCCCCGGCTATGAAAGGGTCAGCCACCTGTCCGCCGATGCGCGCGGCCCGGCGCTGGAAAAGCAGGCGGTGTTGGTCAGCCTTGAGAACCTGATGACCTTCCCCTTCGTGCGCGAAGCGGTGGAGGCCGAGTTGATGACCCTGCATGGGCTTTGGAACGATATCGGCGAAGGCGGGCTGGAACAGTTCGACCCGGCGCTGAACAGCTTTGTCGCGATCTGAAACCTAGGCTGACACGAAATGAAAAAGGGCCAGACCTGCACGGGTCTGGCCCTTTCGTTTGGATCAGCGCAGTTCCATCCCGGCGGGCCAGCGCAAGGCGGTTTCCAGCGAAATCTCCTGTGTGGCCCCTGCCGCCAGATCAAAGTGCCAACCCAGCAGCCCGCGCTTTCCCTTCGGCTCGGTCTCGTCCGGGGCCGGGCTGGCGCTATAGGTGATCTTCAGATCGTCCTGTTCCGAATAGGGCACCTGATCGATCACATGCAGGTTCCAATCCTCGGTGGTCAGGTTCTCGACCCTCAAGATCGCGACCTCGCTGCGCGCGGTGCCAGAGCTGAACATCCCGGCATCGCCTTCGGAATTGCGTGGCATCTCGCGGGTCAGGCGCAGCCCGTCAATCGGGCCAAAGGCCAGTTCCAGCTCATCCCCTGCCGCCGTCATCTCCAGCTCACCGCCGCCAACAAGGGCACCGTCACGCAGGTAATAGGCGTCGCCCGGCAGCAGGGCCTCGGTGCCATTGGTCACCGTCGCCATCAAAAAGGCCGTGCGATCATAGCGCGGCACCGCGCGGGCCTCGATCTGCGCGGGCAAGACCACCTCGCTGAGCGCGATGCGCAGATCCTGCACGCCGGTTGCCACGCTGACGTTGCCCGGCGCGCGATAGGTGACGATCTCGCCCTGCATTTCCAGCGCAGCATTCTTGGCCATCGGCGCAACTTCGGCGGCCACAGCATCGGCCATCATCGCCCCGCCCGCCATCGGAGCGCCCACCATCGGCGGCTCCGGCGGGCCGATCCGGCGCAGTTCAGGCCACAGGTCCGACGGGGCAGATTGGTCGGTGGGCCGCGCGGTGGACAAAACCAGTGCCACATCCTTCCAATCCTCGCCCGAGGACTGGCTGACCAAAACACCGCGCGACAGCGTGACCTGCGGAGCGGGCTGGCGGGTCAGGGCAAAATCATAGACCGGGCGCCACCCGGCATCGACGACAAAATGACGCAAGGTCACCTCGGCAGCGCCAGCCGCTGCCTGCTCCACTGCGATGGACAACAGGGCCTTTCCGGCCTGCCGGTCGCGCCCGGCCTGTTGCGCGGCCTCGGCCCTCTCCAACCGGGCCTGCGCTTCGGTCAAGGTCTGCACAAGGGGCGGCAGCGTGGCCTGTTCCTGCAAAGCCGCCTCGCGCGCCGCGCGCACGCCATTGCCCACGGCTTCGGTCAGGGCGGCGATACTTTCGACGCTTTGGCCAGTGGCCTCGGTTTCCAAGCCACGCAAAAAGCCTTCACGCGCGTCAAACCCGGCGATGCGGGCACCCACGGAATCAATAGCGAATTGCGCCGCATCCCGCGCCGCCCGCGCATCGGCCACAGCGGCATCAAGATCAGGCAGCGCCACGGTCTCACCCGGGGCAAGCCCGTCCTGTTGCAACGAAAACGCCCCAAGATCGGTGCCCGCCGCCGCGCCCAGCCGGATCAGTCCGGGATCTAGGCCCTGCGGCAGATCGGCGATGCGCAGTTCATGCTGGCCCGCAGGCAGATCCAGCCGCAAGACCCGCGTCACCTCTGCCCCTGACGGATAAAGCGTGACCGCCGTCACCTGCGAGGTTGCGGTGATCGTATCGCCCCAAGCGGGCATCAGGCTGCAAGGCAGCGCCACCAGCGCAAGCGAGAACAGGGATGGCAAAGGGCGCATCGGAACCTCCGGTCAAGACGGGGGCAGGATGCGCCGACCGGGCGCTCAGGGCAAGCCCGGCTCTGCCCCTTCGGCATCCGCCTGCTGACCCCATGCCGCATCCTGCATCTCGCGCAGGCGGCTGGCGGTGCGTTCAAATTCAAACGCCCCCGCGCCTTCAAGGTAAAGGCGCTCCGGCACATCGGCGGCGGAACAGATCAGCCGGACCTTAGCCTCGTATAGTGCATCGATCAGCGTGACGAACCGCTTGGCCTCGTTGAAATTCGACGAGGACAGCTGCGGGATATCCTCAAGGATCAAGACCCGGACCGCGCTGGCCAGCGCCAGATAATCGGCGGGCCCGAGCGGTTTGGCGCAAAGATCCCAGAATGTCGCGCGCGCCACACCATTCGCAAAGCGTGGCATCTCGACCTTGCGGCCATTGACCTCCAGCACCAGCGGATCGCCAAGGGCACCGCCCGACAGATCATTCCAGATCGCGTCAATCGCGGCCCCGCTTTGGCCGGACGGGTAAAAATAGACCTGCGCCCCCAGAAGGCGGTGCTGGCGGTAATCATTGGGGCTGGCCAGTTCATGCACGATGAAATGGTCGCGGATATAGGCGATGAAGGGCAGGAACAGCGCGCGGTTCAGCCCGTTCTTGTATAGATCCTCCGGCACCCGGTTGGAGGTGGTGACAATCACCACGCCCTGATCCATCAGCATCTGGAACAGCCGCCCCACGATCATCGCATCGGTGATGTCGGTGATCTGGATCTCGTCAAAGGCCAGCAGCCGCAACTCTTTCGCCACCGCATCGGCGACGGGCTTCAGCGCATCATCCACCCCGGTCTGGCGGGCGGCATACATGCCCTTATGGATCTCTTGCATGAAGGCATGGAAATGCACCCGGCGCTTGCGCGTGATGTCGAGGTTTTCGACAAACAGATCCATCACCATGGATTTGCCGCGCCCGACCCCGCCCCAAAGATAAAGCCCCTTGGGCGGCGTCACCGGCTTGGCGAACAGCCCGGCAAACAGGCCGGTCTTGCGATGGGCATTCTGTTCCAGCCAGCTGCGCAGATCCTCCAGCAAGGGCAGGACGGCGCGCTGCGCCGGATCGGCGCGCAGGCGGCCATCGGCCACCCGGGATTCGTAGATCTCGGTCAGGGTCTGTCGCATGGGGCCTGCATAGCCCGGCTGGGCCCGCGCGAAAAGATCAGAGCGTCACAAGTATCGGGAAATGCCCCACCACCGTCACCCAACGGCCCAGTATCAGTCTGATCTTCCTGTGAAAGCGTATGGCGGTCCTTTCCAGCGCGATCAGATCAGCCGTCACGGCCAGACCGCAGCGCCCGCCGCCGTGCCATCGCATCCATCCTTGCATCGGCACGGTTGTTGGTGCCAACGGTCTCCGGGGCCAATGCCGGGGCCACCCCTGAAGCCACGGGGGCTGCGCGCACCGGCGCGACTGCAGGCTTCGCGGCATCGCCCAGATGCGCGGCCAGCGCCGACAGCACGGGGAAGCGGAAGATGTCGGTGATCGACAGTTTGGTCAGGCCCAAGCCATCGCGCAATTCCCGATGCGCCTGCACCGCCAGCAGGGAATGCCCGCCCAGCGCAAAGAAATTGTCCTTGGCGCCGACCTTCGGCACGTTCAGCACCTTTTGCCAGACGGCGGCGATCTGCGATTGCAGATCGGTTTCCGGCGCGACATGGGTCACGGGTTCTGCCATTGCCACTTGCGGCGCGGGCAATGCCTTGCGGTCGACCTTGCGGTTCGGCGTGAGGGGAAAGTGATCCAGCCGCACGAAATGCGCGGGCAGCATATGGTCGGGCAGGCTGGCGGCAAGCGCGGGTTTCAACCCGGCCTCGCTGGCGCTGCCGGTGAAATAGGCCACCAGCCGCAAATCGCCCGGCTGATCCTCGCGCGCCAGAACAACCGCCTGCGTGACGCCCGGCTGCTCCTCCAGCCGGCTTTCGATCTCGCCCAGCTCGATCCGGTAGCCGCGCAGCTTCACCTGGAAATCGGCGCGGCCAAGGTAATCCAGCTTGCCGTCCCTGCGCAGACGCACCAGATCGCCGGTGCGATACATGCGCGGCCCCCAGGCACAGGCGCCGTCTTGCACGAAAGGATCGGGCAGGAAGCGTTCCGCCGTCAGATCCTCGCGCTGCCAATAGCCGCGCGTCACGCCATCGCCGCCGATCCACAACTCGCCCGGCGTGCCGGGTGGCACCGGCTGCTGACGATCATCCAGCACATAGACCTGAGTATTGGCGATGGGCGTGCCGATATTCACCACACCTTCGCCCGCGCCCGCTTCCTCCACCGTGGACCAGATCGTGGTCTCGGTCGGGCCATACATGTTCAGAATGCGTGCCTGGGTGACCTTGCGCAGATCGCGCACAAAGGCACCCGGCAGCGCCTCGCCGCCCAGCATCAGGGTCTTCACATCCCCAAGCGCCGCCCCGGCCTCGTCATTCATCAGGATCATCCGCGCCATCGACGGCGTGCATTGCAGATGGCTGACCTTGTGACGGATGATCTGCGCAGCAATCGAATAATCATCGGCTGCCGGTTGCCCGCCCGCATTGGCGCGGCGCAGCACCTCGGCCAGCGGGTAAAGCCCCTCCATCACCACTTCGGGGGCGATGCCGTAATCGATCAGGCAGGCGACCTCGGTCACGCCGATCCGTTTCAGACTTTCCACCCGATCCAGCGCATCCTCGACCGTGCCGAACAGGCCCGAATCCTCAAAGTATCGCTGGAAGGCGAAATCGAGGATCGCATCGTTTTCCTCGGCTGACAGGCTGCGCAGGTCGATATCCATCGGATTGTCGACGCCCGCCGGTTTCTTGAAAGCGGGGAAGGCCCAGGCATATTGCTTCACCAGACCGACGGCTGCGGCCAGATAATCCTTCATCGGCTTTTCCGCCACGCGCCGGGCCTGCTCGCGGTCGCGGCAGACATAGGTGTGCAGCATCAGGGTAACCTTGAAGTTCGCCGGATCATGGCCCGCCTTGCGCAGCGCCGCGTGATAGATCGCGATCTTTTCCGCAACCTCATCCACGCTTTGGCCCAGAAGGTGGGTCAACACATTGGCACCGATCTCGCCCGCCTCGCGCCATGTCGCGGGGTTGCCCGCCGTGGTCACCCAAAGCTCGATCTCTTTCGAAACCGGGCGCGGCTGCGTCACCACACCGAAAGTGCCTGACTTGGTGGGGAAATCGACCGCCTCGCCGCGCCACATCCGGCGCAGCTGGTCAATGCCCTGCAACATCGCCTTCTTGTTGTCGGGCGGGGTGTTTTCCGGGCGCAGCACGAAATCATCCGGCTGCCAGCCCGAGGCGATGGCAAGCCCAGCCCGACCATTGGTCAGATTGTCAATTACCGCCCAATCTTCGGCCACCCGCGCCGGATGGTGCAAGGGCAGCACGACCGATCCCGCCCGCACACCAATACGCTTGGTCACCGCAGCCACCGCAGCCCCGGTCACGCTCGGGTTCGGATAGGGGCCGCCAAAGGCGTGAAAATGCCGCTCCGGCGTCCAGACCGCGCAGAAGCCATGTTCGTCGGCAAAGCGCGCACCATTCAACAGCAACTCGTATTTCTTCGGGCCTGCACCATCGTCATTGCCCCAGTAATAGAGCGAGAACTCCATCCCCTTCGCCGAACCGATGCGGCCATTGGACACCAGCGCGCGGTTCTCATCCGATGTCAGCACCAGCTTGAAGCCGCGCGCCAATGTCCAGAACAGCTCCAGCACGGAAATGTCGAAAGACAGCGAGGTGACCGCCAGCCAGACCGCACCTGCATCACGGTCGATGCGATCATCCATGCCGGTAAAGAAGTTGGCCGCGTTGCGATGTTCGACCATCACGCCCTTGGGCCGCCCCGTGGAGCCCGAGGTGTAGATCATATAGGCCAGATCGGCCCCGGTGACCCCGCTTTGCGGGTCAGTTTCCGGCGCAAGGCCAAGACGGCTATCGGTATCAAGGCACAGGACCTGCGCCTGATGCGCGGGCAGGGCACCCTCCAGCGCGCTTTGCGTCACGATCACCGGGCAGGCCGAATCCTCGATGAACAGCGCGGTGCGCTCGGCAGGGTAGGCCGGGTCCATCGGCACATAGGCCCCGCCCGCCTTGAAGATCGCAAGCGCCCCCACCAGCAGATCAAGCGAGCGGCGACAATGCAGGCCCACCAGCGTGCCGGGGGCCACCCCCATGCCGATCAGCACATGGGCTGCGCGGTTGGCGCGGGCGTTGAGGGCAGCATAGGTCAGGCTTTGGCCTTCAAACACCACCGCCACGGCATCGGGGCTGCGCGCCACCTGCGCCTCAAAGGCCTGATGGATGCAGATATTGGCGTCATAGGATTTTTGCGTGTGGTTCGGGGCGTAAAGCGCGGCTTCACGCTCAACCTCGGTCAGCATCGGCAGGGTTTCCACCAGCGCGTCACCCTTCGCCGCCGCGATAAAGGTGGATAGCCGTGCCGCCATCGCCTCGGCCTCGGGGCGGGGCAGGCGGCTTGCGTCAAAATGCAGCGCCTCGGGGGTCAGCGTGACCACGGTGCCCGGCACTGGCGTGACGTCGATACCGAAGCCCGGGGGCTTCAGCCCAAGCAGACGCCGATCCCGCGCCAGCAGATCCAGTGCAAAGGCCGGATGCGCCTCGGCCTTGGCGATCGCCGCCGCGCTGCGTGCCGCAGCCTCCGGCAAGGGGCCGGACGCCTCGATGCGCAGCGGCACCCAATCCGAGAGAATGCCATGGGTGGAATGCGAGGTGCCAAAGGCCAGATCGGCCTCGGCCTTGCCCGAAAGCCGCAACAGGCCACGCGCCGCCACCGCCAGCGAGGGCACCGCCATGGGGATGGCCTGCCAGAACTCCGGGGCGCTGCTGGCAATGGCCCCCGGCACCTCGGCAGGGTCCAGCGCAAGCAGGGCCTTGCGATAGGCCCCCTCTTGCGCCACCACCGACGCCAGGGCCTGGGTCAGCGCCGCCGCATTGGCCGGGCTGGGCGAGGCCAGCGGATTGGGCAAGCTGTGCCCGGAAACCGGAAATCCCTTCTGACAGGTCAGCCGCGTCAGCCGCACCGCGCCGCTGCCGCAGGCCACCGTCACCGCATCCTCAGCCGCGCTCAGAATCTGCCCCGGCACACCCGTGCCCGCCACGACCTCTGCCCCGCCCGCGACAACATGGCGCCGCCCATCCCAGAGCTTGGCCGTGGTCAGCGGGTTCCAGTAAGTGCCATGATCCAGCGCCCGCACCAGCGCCGCAACCTGCTCGGCGCTTTGGGTGAAGTCGATCCGCCCCGCCGCCGTCGGACGATCCGCGCGCAGATGCAGGCTGCGCTGCGACAGATCCTGCGGCCGCCCCGGCGCGCCGCTTTCCAGCGCCGCCATCAGATCCGGGAAACTGTCCAGCGCCACTTCGAAGCAGCGGGTGTTCAGGGTCAGCGCCGTATCCGTCGCGGCAATCGGGAACAGGCGCTGTACAAGGATGTCACCTTCATCCACACCGCCGCTTATGCGATGCCAGGTGATCCCATGCGCGGCCTCGCCGCCCATGATGGCCCAGACCGGCGCATTCAGCCCGGCATGGCGCGGCAAAGGGCCGTCATGGAAGTTGACCCCACCCCGTGTCGCCCGCGCCAAGGCCGCGTCAGGGATCAGCGACAGATTCGCCACTGACAAAAGCCAGTCCACCGCATCAGGCAGCGCGGCTTCCCAACCCTTTTCCTGTGCGATGACCGTCAACCCGCGCCCGGTGCCCCATGCCGCGACCTCGGGGCTACGGGTGACCAATGCGTCGATCCGGTGGCCACGCGCCAGCCACATCTCGCCGCATTCGCGGGTCAGGCTTTCATTGCCGACAAGCACACAGGAAAACGGGTTCATCATACACTCCTTGCCACCCAGACGGGCAGCGATGCCCCGACAGCCCGGAGCAGACCTAATTCTTGGCGCGGGTTGCCCCCGCCCTGTTCCGTCCGCGCCTGCCCATATGATGCAGGATCAGATCGCGCAGGAAATGCGGCGGATCGCCCCGGTCCTTTCGCTGCACCAGCAGCCGCAAACGCCAGAACGCCCCCCCCGCGACCTGAGCGAGCGTGGCCAGAACAAACCCGATATGCCCGTGGTTTTTGGTAAAATAATGGCGGCGGCTATCCAACCAGAAGGTCGGGATCCGGGTCCAGGTCTTCATGCCCGTGGTCACCGAGCCGATATGGACCACCACGGAGGAGCGCACATAATCGGCCGTCCAGCCCGCGCGCGCGCCGCGCAGGAACAGGTCTGTTTCCTCATAATACAGGAAAAATTCCTCATCAAACAGGCCGATGCGATCCAGCATATCCTGCCGCATCATCACGCTGGCCCCCGCCATCCAGTCGGCGCGGCAGCTTTGATCCGGGATCGGCATCGCCACGATATGGCGCCGCAACAGCCGCGAGATCGGGCCGAAACGGGCGGCCCCCTCCAATTCGCCCAAGGCTGACGGAAACCGGAACACGGTGTGATGCGGCACTCCGTCCTCGCCCTTGATGAAGCTGCCTGCAAAGCCGGTCTGCGGATGCGCCTCCAGGTGGTCATGCAGGCGCAAGATCGCCTCAGGCTCCGGGAAGGCGTCGGAATTCAGCACATAGACGTAATCGGGCCGTGTCCCGCCGGGAAATTCCGGCGGCAGCCCCGCAAGAATCCCGTAATTGTTGCCCGCACCAAAGCCGCCATTGCGCCCCGATTGCAGCACCCGCACCGGCACCACGCCCTTGTCCCAGCCGCGCGCTGCGACCTCGGCCTGCATCGCCTCGAACGAGCCATCGCCGGAATCGTTGTCAACCAGCATGATCGCCCCGGTCACGCCCTGCATCGCGTCCAGCGCCGCCGCGCAGGAGCGCAGCGACATCTCCGGCGTGCGCCAGTTCAGGATGACCGTCAGAACCGTCGCCATCTATTCGGCCGCCTCGCGCAGCGTGGCGTCCTGCGCCTCGATGCCCGCGATCACATCACGCAGGCGGGCGGCCAATACGCGGACATTGGGTTCCAGCACCATACTGTCATGATCGCCCGGCACCTCATGCACGGTCAGCGCCGGGGCAAAGCGGGTCAGGTCATTGTCGGCAAAGACATATTCCTTGGCACCCGACACCCATTGCCCGTTCGACACCTGCCAGCGCAGATCCAGCGGCGGTCGGAACAGCGCGGTCGCCCCCTTGCGCAGCGGCAGGGCATAGATCGGCAGGGCGGCGCGGAAGGCGGCCTCGATCTCGGCATTGTGGAACTGGTGCGCCACCTCGGTCGCGGCTTTGGGGCGGCGTTTCTCTAGCTCCCATGCCCAGCGGGCCTTGGCCCAATCCAGCAGATAGCCCGGGCCGCGCGCCTTCAGCTCGGCCCATTTGATCAGCCCGCGATCCAGCCGCGACAGCGGCGGGCGCATCGGCAGCGGCGTATCGAGCAGGACCAGAAGCGAAACCTCCTCGCCTTCGGCCTCCAGCTGGCGGGCCATTTCCCAAGCGGTCAGGCCACCGCCCGAAAAGCCCCCCAGCAGATAGGGGCCCTGCGGCTGCACCTGACGCAGCTCCGCGATATAGTCACGGGCGGCATCGGGCAGGGTCTGGTGCGGCGCGTCCTCGCCGAACAACCCGCGCGCCTGCAACCCGTAGAACGGGCGATCCCCCCCCAGAAGCTGCGCCAGATGCCGCAGGTTCAGCACATTGCCGAACATACCTGCGACAAGGAAGAACGGCTGCTTGGAGCCACCCGCCCCTTCATGCATCGACACCAGATGGTTGAAACGGCGGGTCGGGGCTGCGGCTTTCGGGGCCGTGCCATCCTGCGGCCCGATGCGCTCCTCAATCAATGCCGCGCAACCGGCAATGGTTGGGGCCTCGAACAAAACCGAGATCGGGAAATCGACGCGAAACGCCTTTTTGACCATGGCAAACAGCCGCACCGCGATCAGGCTATGGCCGCCAAGGGCAAAAAAGTCATCCTCGACGCCCACCTGCCCCACGCCCAGCAGATCCTGCCAGAATCCGACCAGCGTGCGTTCGATGTCATTCCTCGGCTCGACATAATCGCTGTCCAGATCAGGACGGGCGAAGGTCTGGCCCTCAACGCGCGCGGCCTCGACCTGATCGGCCTGACGGATCAACGCGGGCAGATCCAGCGATGATACGATCACCTGCGCGGCACCCGTTGACAGCGCGCGCAGGAAGGCATCCGCCCCTTCCTCGGCCCGGATACCCTGGCCCAGATTGTGCAACAGGCGTTCTTCCTGGGGCGAGGATGCCTTGGCACCCTCAATCACGTCAAATTCCAGATCACGCTCGGCGGGCGGGGCATGGGTAAAGCCCGCATCCAGCTTGCGGATGGTGAAACCTTCGATCTCGGCCAGCACCCGGCCCGTCTCGTCCGCCAGCGTGATGTCAAAGACCGCAACCGGCCCCGCGCCACGATTGGCCGCGGCATTGCGCACCCAGCTGTGCAGGCGTGCGGGCAGCGGCCCCCAGACCCGGACGCGGCCATAGGACACCGGCACCCAGAGGTGATCGGGGCGATAGCCGTCGATCAGCCCCATGGCCCAGCCGGTCGCCAGATCCAGCAATGCCGGATGCATCAGCCAGCCCTGTGCCAGATCGGGCTGCGCCGCCAGCGGCAGGGTCAGCATCGCCAACCCCTCACCCTGACCCAGCGCCATACGATGCAGCACGCGCCAGCGTGACCCGAAGTTCAGATGTTCCTCTTGTGGCGAACGGATGCCGCGCGGGTCTTCCTGCGCAGGCCCCATCCGGGCGGCAATCGCCGCCAGATCCACCGATGCCGCAGGCGTCCGCAGCGGCATCAACCGCCCCTGCGCGTTCAGTGCAAAGCCCTGCCGCCCCCGCATCTCATAGCCGGAACGGATCTCGAACCCGAACCCCTCATCCGAGGGGGTCAGACGCAGGCGCATCTCGCGCGCGGTGCCATCCGCCACGTCCAGCGCGCGGAAGAACATCAGGTCGCGCAATTCGAAATTGCCCCAGCCCTCTTCGGCGGCGGCTTCGGCTGCAATCTCCAGATAGCCGGTGCCGGGGATCAGCGCCGCGCCATCTTTGGTGCGGTGCCCATCCAGGATCCAGGCCTGGGTATCAAGCCGCTTCTCGAACAGCCGCGCGCCGGTCGCATCGAAAGTGGAGCTGTCAAGCATCGGCCGCGCCACCGGCAGCTTCGGCGCGGGCGGGCGGCTGCCATTGCGATCCGCCAAAGCCTCGGCCGCCATGCCGACATCGGCCCAGATACCCCAGTTCAGCGCCAGAACGCGGGTGCGCCCGGACTGACGAGATTGCGCATAGGCGTTCAGGTATTCATTCGCCGCCACATAATCGACTTGCCCCGCAGGCCCGGTCACGGTGGAGGTGGAGGAAAACAGCACCAGAAGATCCAGCTTCCCGTCGGGGAAAAGATCATTCAGCACATGGGTGCCATGCAGCTTGGGCGCAAAGACCTCTTCGACCGCGGCAGGGGATTTGGTCAGCAAGGGGCCGTCATCGACCACGCCCGCCGCATGGATCACCGCCCGGATCGGACCAAAGGCAGCTTCGCCTGAAGCAATGGCCGCGCGCATTTCCTCGGTATTGCAGACATCGGCGCGGGCGACCATCACCTGCGCGCCAAGGCTTTCCAGCCGCTGCACCGCCAAGATGCGCCGCCCGATCGGATCGCCCGCCCCATGACGGGCCAGATGCGCCGCCCATCGGTCGCGGGGCGGAAGATCCCGGCGGGCGATCAGCAGGATCTTCGCCCGCGCCGTCACCGCCAGTTTCTCGGCCAACGTCAGACCAATGCCGCCGAAACCGCCGGTGATCAGTACCGGCGCCCCGTCAGGCAGATCAAGCGCACCAGCCGGTTGCAGCGGCAGCTTCTTCACGCCCCGCTCAAACCGCTTTTCGCCACGCAGGGCGGCGGCACGGTTGCCCGGCTCTGCCAGCAGATCTTCCAACACCTGTGCCGCCAGATGATCCAGCGCCGCCGGATCGGCCTTGGCGCGCCAGCCCTTGGGCCGCACGGGCAGCACCACATCCAGCGCGGCGCAGGTCAGGCCCGGCAATTCGCGCGGCATGACCTTGGCAGGCCCCGCGATGGTGGCCTTTTCCGGATAGGGCAGGCCCTCTTCCTTCACCTGCGCGGCACCCGAGGTCACCACGGTCACATGAATGGGACGCGGCAGATTTTCCGCGACCATCGCCTGGCCCAGGAACATCAGCGCATAGAAGCCCTGTTCGATATTGCGATGGAAGAAGCTGGAACCGGGGCGAAAACTTTCCCGCTCCGTCACCAGCCAGAAATGTGCGATCCGGTCGGGCGCATGGCCCGAGGCCACCAGATCGCGGATCAAGGCGTCATAGCCCTCACGCCCGCGTTCGGGGTTCAGGATAAAGCCGCCCGCGCCATCGGGGGCATAGGCATCGCCCGTGCGCACCGTGGTGACGTGATGACCCGCCGCGCGCAAACCCGCGATGACCGGGCTGGCAAGCCCCGCCTCATCGGCAAAGACCAGCCAGCTATGCAGGGTGGCATCGTCGGATTCGTCCACCGCGCGGGCGCGCCATACCGGCTGCCAGCCCCATTGCGCCAGATCGCCGATCTTCATCGGCAGCGGCTCGGCCTCAACCGCCTGCGGGGCGGCGGGTTCGATGAAATAGGGTTTGCGCTGGAAGGCATAGCCCGGCAGCGGCAGGCGGTTGCGTCGCGCATCGGCCCAGATCTGCGACCAGTCGACCGTGACGCCACAGGCCCAAAGCCGGGCGATGCTGCCCATATGCCAGGCGTCATCCGCAATCTTCTGCTCCGGGTGACGCAGCGCAGGGATCACCTGGCCCCCCGCCACGCCATTGGCCTGCGCCAAAGACGACATCGCGCGGCCCGGCCCCATTTCCATATAGACCCGGCCGGGTTCCTGCATCAGCCAAGCCATGCCCTGCTGGAACAGCACGCTGCCGCGCAGATGCTGCACCCAGTAATCCGGGCTCATGGCCTGTTCCGGGGTCAGCGGCAGCCCGGTCCGGTTGGAGATCACCGGCACTTGCGGCGCATTCAGGCGGATGCCCCGCAGATAGTCGGCAAAGCGGGCCAGAATGGGTTCCAGCATCCGGCTATGCGCGGCAATGTCGATCTGGATGCGCTGCGTCTCGATCTCTTCCGCCGCAAGGTCAGCGGCGAGCGCGGCCAGCGCCGTATCGGGGCCGGAGACCACGCAAAGCCCCGGCGCATTGACCGATGCCATATCCAGATCGCCCGTGAGGCGCGGCCGCAGGCTGGCTTCATCCAGCGGCACCGACAACATGCCGCCCGGCGGCACGGTATCGAACAACTGCCCGCGCAGATGGACAAGGCCGATGCAATCCTCGAACGACATGACGCCCGCCAGACAGGCGGCGGTGTTCTCGCCCATGGAGTGGCCGATCAGCGCGGCGGGGGTCACGCCCCAGGCCTCATAGGTCTTCGCCAGCGCATATTCGGTGATCATGATCAGCGGCAGCTGCACCGAGGGGCGCTTCAGCCGCTCCGCCGCCGCAGCCTCGGCCCCCGGTTCGGGCAGCCAAAGCGCGCGAATGTCATAGTCGAGCTTCGGTTGCAGGATCGCCAGGCCGCGATCCATCCAGTCGCGGAAATCCGGCTCGGTCTCGTACAGATCGCGCGCCATGCCCGCATATTGCGCGCCGCCGCCGGGGAACATGAATATGACCTCGGGGTCATCGCCCAGCCAGTCATGGCTGAACACCCGGCGGGGGTCTTTGCCTTCCAGCAGATCGGCGGCCTCGGCATGGCTCGCAGCCACCAGAACCCGGCGCTTTTCGAACGCGCGGCGGCCTTCCTTCAGCGTATAGGCCACATCGGCCAGCGGCTGTTCCGGGTGCGCACGCAGATGCGCGGCAAGGCGCACCGCCTGCCCGTCCAGTGCCGCCTTGGATTTGGCAGAAATCACCAATGGCTGGAACGGCCAGAGGCTGTCTTCGGATGCCGGGCGCAAGGGCGCCTCTTGCAGCACGGCATGGGCATTGGTGCCCCCCACGCCAAGGCTGTTGACGCCCGCGCGGCGGGGATGGGCGGATGCCGCCCATTCCGTCAGCCGGTCATTCACCCGGAAGGGCGAGGTCTCGAAATCAATCGCGGGGTTCGGGGCCTCATAGCCCAAGGTCGGCGGGATCTCGCGGTGATGCAGCGACAGCGCCACTTTGATGAGGCTTGCAACCCCCGCGGCCGTATCCAGATGGCCGATATTGGTCTTCACGCTGCCGATGCGGCAGGTGCCCACGCTTTGCGCGCTTTCGGCAAAGCCCTGGGTCAGCGCCGCCACCTCGATCGGGTCGCCCAAATAGGTGCCGGTGCCATGGCATTCGACATAGTCCACCGTGTCAGATGTGACGCCCGCCATCGCCTGCGCCTCGGCGATGCAGCGCGCTTGCCCCTCGACCGATGGGGCCAGATATCCGGCCTTGGCCGCCCCGTCATTATTGACGGCAGAGCCTTTCAGGATCGCCCAGATATGATCGCCATCGCGGATCGCATCGACCGCCCGGCGCAGCACCACGCAGCCCGCACCAGAGCCAAAGACGGTGCCCTGCGCGCGGTGATCGAAGGCATGGCAATGGCCATCGGGCGACAGGATCTCGCCCTCATTGAAGACATAGCCCCGGCCATGCGGCAGCTCGATGGTGACGCCGCCAGCCAGCGCCATGTCGCATTCGCCGTTCAGCAGGGCCTGCGTCGCGTAATGCACCGCAACAAGGCTGGTGGAACAGGCGGTCTGCACATTGATCGACGGCCCCTTGAGGTCGAAGATATGGCTGACGCGGGTCGCCAGAAAATCCTTGTCATTGCCGGTATGGCGCAACAGGAACATGCCGGTGTTTTCAACCAGATCGCGGTTGGAACACAGGTTGAAATAGAAATACGACCCCATGCCGCAGCCGGCATAGACGCCAATTGGCCCCTTGAAGCCCTCAGGCGTATGGCCCGCATTCTCCAACGCCTCCCAGGCCACTTCCATGAACTGGCGATGCTGCGGGTCAAGGATCGCGGCCTCTTTCGGGGAAAAGCCGAAGAAGTCCGCATCGAAATGCGCAAAGTCATCCAGGATTGCGGCTGCGGGCACATAATTGCGGTGGCGCATCTTGGCGGGTGCCTCGCCATTGGCCAGAAGCTCGGCCTCGGACAGATGGCGGATGCTCTCGACGCCTGCGCGCAGATTTTCCCAATAGTCAACAATCGACGCCGCACCGGGCAGATGCGCCGCCATGCCAACAATGGCGATATCCGTTTCCGCGATCTCCGCGGGCTGCACCAGCCGATCGGTCATATCAATCCGTCACATTGCCAAATCAAAACGCAACAGCACCGCAGCGCCTGCATAGAGGCACCTGCAATCCACTCTTACTTAGGCGATTTTATCGTAAAGAGGACGGCAACGATACCCGAGGGGGAATGCGCGCGTGATCATCCCCCCGACCGGGACAATGCCACATCTTCGCCACATTCCCGCCCCAATGCCCGCCGGAATGCGGCAAAGGGCCCTACCAATGCCCGGCGCCGGTGCCCCGAGCCATGCGGATTTGCGCCATGACATAAACAATCAGATCAAACCCAAAGCCCGCGCAAAGCAGCAAAATTCCCTTTGGCGTCAAGAGCCTTGCCCGGTCGCGCAACAGATTCTGGCTGCGCTTGGTCAGGAAATGCAGTGGCACATAGCCATCGGGCCAGCGCGGCAGCCGGGCACGGATCACATCGCCCAGCCATCCGGGTTGCGCCGCCGCTTGCTGCAAGGCCCCGGCGCGGGCAGGCGCAGGCAGCGCCCGGATTGTTTCAAACAACGCCATATTGATGGCCGAGCCGATGACGATCCGCACCTGATGCCGGATCAGCGCCGGGATGCTGCGCTCCGATTCGTAGATATGCCAGATATCGCCACCATCGATGCGCGACAGGTCTTCCGGCACGGTCAGCGTATCGGTCAGCACCATGGCGCGCAGAAAGCCATCCTCGACCGGCAGGCCGACCGGCATCCAATGCGCCCGCGCCCGCGCGGCAGGCATCGCGTAAAGCTGGCCGCAAATCGCCTTGCGCCAATCATCCAGCGTGCCGCCCGCCATGGCGATCAAGCGGTCCTGCCAGCCAAGGCCATCGGGACGCGCCACGATATCCTTCACGGGGCGGGAATTCATCACATGCAGTCCGGGCTGCGCCTGCAAGCCCTCCACCAGACGGCGCAGCGCATCCGCCTCGGGCAGCGCGATATCGGCATCGGCAAAGATCAGGATATCGGCGTCGGCGCGTGACAGATCGTGGACAAAGCGGTTCCATGTCCGGCTTTTGCCGCCATCAGGCAGGTCGGCCACCTCGGCACCCGCAGCGCGGGCCAGATCGGCGGTTCGGTCGGTGCAGCCATTGGCCAGCACAAGGATGCGCACGTCAAAGGCCCCCATGTCCTGCGTCAGCAGGCCCGCGACCATGCCACCGATGCCCGCCGCCTCATTATGGGCGAAAACCCCGATATCGACCTTCATGCCAGCCCTATCATATCACCGTCCGCCCATGCCCGGGATGCCAGCCCGACACGATCCGCGCCTCGCGATCCTCGATCCGGCGGCGGGCCAGGCTTTCGGCGTGCCCCAGCAAAGCCCCGGCCATCAGCCAAGTAAAGGGCACCAGCGTGGCATTCGGCAGCAGGTCCACCAGATTGGCCGCGAAGATCAGGCTGATGGTCGCAACCCATGGCGTGACCGGCGCGCGCGACCGCCAGACCTCTACCCCAAGCAGTAGCATGGGCAGAACCAGCAGCCCGAATTGCGAGATATAGCCCGCCCAGCCATAAATCCCCATGATGATGATCCAGGCACCATCGGCAATCGACAGACCTTCGCCGGTGAAGGGATCATAGAGCAGGTTGCGCCCGAAGCCGCCCCAGCCGAACCACGGCTTTTGCGCCGCATGGGCCAGCAGCGCCTCTTCATTGTCGACACGGAACTGGAAGGAATAGGCCCGATCCGGCGACAGGCTGCGCGCGAAATCGGTGATCTGGTCCAGCGGGATCAGATGCAGGCCGCGCAAGGCCGGATAGATGATGACAATGGCGGCAAAGGCGGTTGCGATCAGCACCTGCATCCGGCGTGGCAACAGCAACACAACCGGGAACAGCAGCGCCGCATAGATCATCACGCCCAGGCTTTTGCAGATCAGCAGCATCAACAGCAGCCAAAGCAGGATCGCAAATTGCTTGGGCCGCCGCATCGCCGGGCCTTCGCGCAGGAAGACCAGCGCCGACAGCAGCGCCATCAGCGCAAAGAACGCGACCCAAAGGCCATGCGGCATGAAGACGATGGGCCGATAGCCCCCGGCACGGATGGTCTGGAAGAAGTCATGCTGGAAATAGCCATAGACCCAGACGTTGATCTGCGGCGACAACCGCGCCTCGATCAACATCAGGGGCGAATAGAGCAGCCCCGCCGTCACCAGCGCAATCAGCATGTTGCGCATCGCCTCGGGCGTGGCCAGGTAACGCCGCGCCAGAAACAGCGGGATCACCTCGATCATCTGGTTCACGATCGCCGCGACACTGTCATAGATCCGCAAGCCCTGGATGGAGCCCGGCCCCATCGGAACCCGTTCCGCATTGGTCAGCACCGTGCCAAAGGGCACCAGCACGAACAGCACGATCAGCGCCCGCATGGCCCAACTTTCCGGCAGCAACGATCCGCGATCCCCCAGCAGGAAGGTCACCACCACCAGCGCGGAAAGGCCCGGCAGGCTGTCCTTGGTCAGCCCCGGCAAGACCGGCAGATCGAAGGCCATCGCGGGCGGCAACAGCAAATAGGCACCGAGCACCGCCCAGATCAGGGCGCGGTCGCGCGGCATACGCTTGAACATCAGCATCACGACCAGCGGCCAGCCAAGCAGCACAAGCCAGGCAAGAGGGTTGGGCGTGATGATCACCGGGCGCGTCCTTTGCAGGGCATGGCTTTGCGGGGGTGGGCTTTGCGGAGGCTGGCTGCACGGGGCTTGGGCCAGCCGCAGCCTAGCATCGGCGTCGCACATCTCCAACAAGCGGGCATGACGCTGAGGGCCACCGCGCCACTGGACCCGGGACCGGCGGTCCGCCTTGAAAGGGAAAGGGGCCGTGCCATGGCTGCCGCTATGCGCCAAGCCGGGCTTTCTGTCCACGCACAGGCCGGAAACAAAGTGTTTTCAGGCAAGGATGGCTGAAATCAGGCCGGTTCTGTGCTAGAAGCCCGCCGTTCAGACCAGTCCGTCGCGCCATTCCCGCGGCGTCCGCTTCAAGGGCCAGCCATGCAGTTCCGTTTCGATGCCACCACGATCACTGTCAACGTGCCCCATGCGGCGGCGCTGCTGACGGCGGTGAAGTCGCGCCTTGTCGCGCGGCAGGGCTTTGCGCTGGCCACGATCAATCTGGATCATCTGGTGAAGCTGAAGACCAGCGCGGCCTTCCGCGCCGCCTATGCCGCGCAGGATCTGGTGGTGGCGGATGGCAATCCCATCGTCTGGCTGTCGCGTCTGGCACGCCGGCCCGTCGATCTGGTGCCCGGCTCCGACATGGTGCTGCCGCTGGCGCGGGTGGCCGCGCAAACCGGGCGCAAGGTGGCGCTTGTCGGCACGACGGAGGCCGCGCTGCACACAGCGGCAGATGCGATGCGCGCCGCGATCCCCGGTCTGGATATCGCGCTGACCATCGCGCCGCCGATGGGGTTTGACCCGCAAAGCGCCGAGGCCGCCGCCCTGCTGAAGCAATTGGAGGCCGCCGATATCGGGCTGGCCTTCCTGGCGCTTGGTGCCCCCAAGCAAGAGGCATTGGCTGCGCGTGGGCGCGAACTGGCCCCGCATGTGGGTTTTGCCAGCATTGGCGCGGGCCTTGATTTTCTGGCCGGAACCCAGCAACGCGCGCCCGACTGGGTGCGCCGCATCGCCATGGAATGGGCCTGGCGCATGGCCTCCAATCCCGGGCGGTTGGTGCCGCGCTATTGGGCCTGTTTCAAGCTGCTGCCCGGCGAGGCGGTGAAGGCAATCACCAGCCGGGGCTAAGCCTTACTTGTATTCGATCAGCCCGCGCCGCCGCCCCAGAAAGCGGTTCAGGTGAAAGCCAAGCGCGCCCTGCGCCTCGGGCAATTTGCCAAGAACCGTAAAAAACGCGGCCTCTGCCCCCATGCGCGGGGTCAGGCGCAGCCATTGCAGCGGCCATGCCAGCAACAGCAGCAGAAAGGCCGGGTGGATCAGTGCAAGCAGGATCGCGGCCAGCGGCAAGCCCGCGCCCCAGATCAGCGCGCGCCGGGTTTCGGCCACCCAATGCCGCTCCGGCCCCGCGCCATGGCGGAACGCCCCTTCGGCAAAGGCGTGACCGGCGCGGCGCGTGCGGCGCCACCATTGGCCAAAGCGCAGGATCGCCGCGTCATGCAGCGTCATGTCGGCAGCGATGCGCCAGACCTCGCCGCCTGCACGGCGCAGGCGCAGGCACAGGTCCGGCTCTTCGCCCGCGATCAGGGTCGGATCATAGCCGCCCACCGCCGCCAGCGCCGGATAGCGCATCAGCGCGTCGCCACCGCAGGCTGTGGCCTGCCCGATCGGCGTGTCCCATTCGCGGTCGCAAAGCCGGTTATAGACCGAGGCCCCAGGAAAGCGTTCGCGCCTGCGCCCACACACCACCACCGCCGCCGGAAGATCCTGCATGGTCTCCAGCGCGGCGGCGATCCAGCCCGGCTGCACCTCGCAATCGCCATCGACGAACTGCACGAAATCAGGCGGCAGCCCTTCGGCCAGACGCGCCAGCCCGGCATTGCGCGCCCGCGCCGCTGTGAAGGGTCTGGTCATGTCCAGCGCCACAACCTCGGCCCCCCTGGCCCGCGCCAGATCGGGTGAGCCATCGCTTGATCCGCTGTCGACATAGATCAGGCGCCGCACCCGACCGGCGAGGCTGTCCAGACAGGTGGCCAGCCGCGCGCCCTCATTGCGCCCGATCACCACCGCATCCACAATCTGCCCCGCCACGCCGCTCTCCGTCACCCGAATCGTCCCCGTTTCCGCACCCGGCCCTTATGCCCCGCCATCGTGGCATTTCTCGGTCAGCGCAGCCCCCGCGCCACCCCGCCGGATCGCCCTGACGTGATGCCGGCAACCCGCTGCCACCCTTTCATTTCCGGCCCATATCTGATAGTCAATGCAGACTGGGCGGGGGCCCGGACGAATCCATTGGCGACAGGGCGCAAGCGGTGCCGCCAATCTTTATCCGGCCGAACGGCCTGCAGTCCTGCGGGCAAAGCACAATGATGCGGCGGCCATTTCGCCGCAATGCTGGAGCCCGGAACGACCGATGACGAAACACAGGATTTTGCTCTCTGAGGGCTATTCCGTCGCGGATATGGTGGGTTCCATGCGCAGGGATACCGATTTTCTCGACCGTCTCGACCATGACGCCCCGCTGCGCAGCCCTGGCATTTCTGTATTTCGCGGCCGTGGCGTGCCCGCGATCCGCCCGGCTGATCCGCAATCCCATGCCGGCCCGATGGAGGTGTTCAGCCCACCGCCACAGCCCGCGATCCGCCCCGAAAAGGTCTGGGAGTCGTTGAGCCCGGTGACGCTGGACAGCGCGCTGTTGGCCGGAAACGGTCTGTTTCCCGATGCCGCACAGCATACGGTAACCGCGCAATTCGACATCCTGCGCACCCGTCTGGTGCAGGCCATGCAGGAACGCGGCTGGCGACGCATTGCCGTCACCTCGCCCACGCATGGCTGCGGCAAAAGCCTGATCGCAGCCAATCTGGCGCTGGCGCTGGCGCGTATGCCTTCGGCCCGGACGGTGCTGCTGGATCTGGAACTGCGCCACCCCGATCTTGCCCGGCTGTTCGGCACTGGCACCGGGCCGATGCGCGACATGCTGTCGGGCGAGCAGCCCCTGGAAAGCCATCTGCGCCGGGTCGGCAGCAATCTGGCGCTGGCCTTCAATGGCGAGCCGGTCACCGGCGCCGCCGAAACCCTGCTGGCGCCGCAAACCGCCGAAACGCTGCGTGCCATTGCCGATCATCTGGACCCGACCGTGATGGTGCTGGACCTGCCGCCCGCGCTTGGATCGGATGATGTGATCTCGATCCTGCCGCATGTCGATGCGGTGCTGCTGGTTGCCGATGCGACCCGCACCACCGCCGAGGATATCCGCGCCTGCGAACGGTTGTTCGACGGGCGCACCACGCTGATGGGCGTGGTGATGAACCGCGCGCAGGAAAGCAGCCTGCGCCGCTACCGTTATCGCAAGTCGTGAGTGTCCATGGGTCCGATTCAAAGCATTGAAGAATTTGTGAACCTGCTGCTGCGCCGGCGGCTGCTGATCGCCGTGCTGGTCCTGCTCGGCACCGTGGTCGCCATCATGCTGGCGCTGTCACGGTCGCAAAGCTATGAGGCGTCGGCCGTCATCCAAGTGCAGACGCCGGTGATCGATGGGCAGGAGCAACAGGCGCGCAGCCAGACCGCTGCGGTGCTGCAAGCGATTGAACAGCGCCTGACCACGCGTGAGAACATGCTGGCCATGGCCGAACGCCACGGGATCTTCGCCAATGCTCCGGGGATGAGCGATGACCAGAAGGTCAATGCCCTGCGCAGCGCGATCAGCCTGCAAACCATTGCGGGTGCCGGTGAGCAGGCCTATGGCGCACCGGCCAGCGTGTCTGCGCTGCTGATCACCGCCCGGTTGGGGGAGGCCGAACAGACCGCCCGCGTCGCCAATGACTTTGCCCAGAGCGTGCTGGATATGTCGGTGGCGCAACAGGCCAGCCGCACGCGCGAAACCTATCTGTTCTTCCAGACCGAAGAGGCCCGCATCCTGCAACAGATCGCGGCGCTGGAATCGGAGATTGCGGCCTATAAGAATGCGCATCTGACCGCGTTTGAGGGCGACAGCGCCACGGTGCGGGCGGGGCTGGATACCGATCTGCGCCGCATCGCGCAGGATATGCTGGCGCTGGAGGCCGAGCGCAGCGCGCTTCAGGCCAAGGAACGCCTGCGCGAGACAGATCGCCGCCGGATCGAGGATCTGACGGCGCAGATCGCGGTGCTGGACCGGCAGAAAGCCGGGCTGGACGCGCAGCGCGCAACCCTTGAGCAACAGGCGGCCCAATCGCCCGAGGTGGAGCGGACGCTGAACGCCTATGCCCGCCAGCAGGAGCAACTGCAAAGCCAGTTCGAAATGGTGACCGCCCGCAAGTCCGAGGCAGAAACCACCCTGCGACTGGAGCAGGAAAACCATGCCGAGCATTTCACCCTGCTGGAACGCGCGCTTACCCCGGCCTATCCCAATGGCGGTGGCCGCAAGAAGATCGCAATTGCGGGCACCATGGCCAGCCTGATTGGCGCGATTGCCTTGGCCTTCATTCTGGACCTGCTGAACCCGGTGCTGCGCAGCGCCGCCCAGATGCAGCGCGAGGTCGATATCCGCCCCGTCATCGTGGTGCCAGATCTGAACCTGCGCAGCCCGCAACGCCCAACCCTGCTGGAGCGCGCCTGGGACTGGGTCCGCAACCTGCCGCTGCCGTCCCGCTTCCGCGCCTGAGACCTGAGACCTGAGACCTGAGGCTTGGCACAGCCGATGCGCCTAATCGTGATGGAAACAACAAACCCGCCGTCAGTCAGGCTGACGGCGGGTTTTGTCTGATCGGGTCTTGTATCGCGCGGGCCGCCCGTTCAGCAGCCAGTGCCGTTGACCACAACGCCCACCGTGCGGACAAGGATGCCCATATCGGTGCCGAAGGTCAGATTCTCTTCGTAAACGCCATCATACTCCGCCCGCGCCTCAAAGGTGGTGCGGTTGCGGCCAGCGGTCTGCCAATAGCCGGTAATCCCCGGGCGCAGCGCGTAATAGGCCATGCCGGGATAGAGCGCCTGCTGGTTCAGCATCATCGGACGCGGGCCGACAAGGCTCATGTCACCGATGAAGACATTCCAGAGCTGCGGCAGCTCATCCAGCGAGCTTTTGCGCAGCAGCCGCCCGAACGGCGTCACGCGCGGGTCATTCTTCAGCTTCTGGGTCTCGTCCCATTCGGCACGCGCTGCCGGATCGGATGCCAGATAGGCCTCCATCCGTTCATCAGCATCGGGCACCATCGAGCGCAGCTTCCACATCCGGAACGACCGGCCATGACGGCCGACGCGTTGCTGGCTGTAGAACGGCTTGCTGCCATCGCGCGACACCGCGAAGGCCAGCGCGCCGACCAAGGGCAACACGATGGGCGCGGCCAGAAGAATGGCCGTCACATCAAGCGCACGCTTGAAAAAGTTGCGATACAGGCCCGGACGCTGCGCGGACGTCGTCCGAGACCCGGCCTTCTGCCCGATCTGCGTGGGCAAGCTGTGCGGCACGACAGGACGCGCCCCTTGAAAACGCGGGTAACTGATTGTCATTGTTCGTCACCCGTAAACACTAATGCCGAAAACACGCATGGTTCCGACCGCAGAATTACCCATGGGATCTCCCAGGGTCGTCAACACGCATATCGAATTGCGAAGCATGGCTATCACTCAACAAGATACGCCCCCAAGAAGCATTTTATCTTGTTTGCCCCGGCAAAGGCGACAGGGATTGGTAACCTTACGGGGGCGTTAACCGCGAAAATCGGGGGGAAATTTTGACACCTCATCGCCATTTTGTCGCCCCAATTGATTTCCTACCACCCTAGGGAGAGTATGGCCACAGCGATCCCGGCGAGGCTCGAAGTGATTCGGGCAATGAAAAAGGCCGGGCAAAAGCACCGGCCTTGGGTCTTCGGACGAAATCCGCGCTTGAATCGTTGAACCGTGCCGGGACCTACTGTTTCCCGACAGGATGCAGTCGCTTATTGCACCTGCAGTTCATGGGTCTCGGCGACAGGCATCGTGAAACTGGCGCTGCGGCTTGCAATCATGGCGATGAAGGTGATGGCCCCGATCAGTCCCGCGACCGGGTAGAAGGCAAGGGCCGCGAGAACCGAGAACCCTGCAATCAGCATGGCGATCACACCGATCATGCCTGCAACGATCCCGGAAGCCATGACGCCGATAACCATCTGCCGTTCCCCTCGCTTTGCCCGAAGCGCGCCCTGGGCTGGACCCTCTGTTTTCCAACCCGGGGCGCGCTACAGGGTTAACGTTAAGCACGGAATAAGGCGGAAAAGCGGCGCGACTTCAGCAGCCTCATGGCATTTTGGTGCTAAAGCTGGGCAAATCCTGCCCAGTTCCACCACAGGATCGCCAGCAAAAGCAGGGTGGCAAGGCTGCCGAACAGCAGATCATGGCGCGGATCCCAGGCATTGTGACGCCGGGCCAGCCAGATGATGATCGGATGCGCCGCCAGAATCGCCAGAAACTGCCCGATCAGCGCCCCTTCCAGCCCGTGGCTGGAGGCACCGATCCAGAAGCACAGGCTTTGCAGGCCCGCGCGCAGCGCCATCACGATAAAGTAGGTGCGCGAATCTCCGGCGGCCAGCGCCGACTGGTCATAGGTCATGCCGATCACCTGCGGCAGCTGCACACAGGCGATGGCCACCAGAATGATCCCGGCATGAAGATAGCGATCATCGTAGAGCAACCCGACCAGCGGCTGACCCACAAAACCCATCAGCCCCAGAAGGGCCAGCATCCCGCCCGTCATGGTATACCGTAGGCGCCGCAACCGCATCGCGTTCTCGGCATTCGCGGCCGGCGGGTGATCCCGATAGATCGGGATCAGGATGCGCCCGGTCACCGCCCCGCCCAGCAGCACCGGGAATGAGGCCAGGAAATAGCCGATATTATAGATGCCCAGCTCGTCCAGCCGCAGATAGGCACCAAGGATCGCCTTGTCGCCCTGCGACAGCAGAAAGCCGCAGGCGGTGGACAGGAAGATCCATTTGCCGAAATTGACCAGATCGCGCCCGGCACTTGGCTCCCATCGAAAGCGGTTGCGTTCTCCCGGCAGGAAGAAATGCGTCAGGGTCAGCTTGGCAACGGTGCCGATCAGCGCCCCGATCACCAGCGCCCAGACCGAGCGCATAACCGCGGCCAGCACGACCATCGCCACGATGCCGATGATCTGTGCCGTCAGGTCCAGCGCCGTCAACCGCCCCAGGAGCAGATGCCGGTTTGCAGTGTCGATCCGCGTCGGGTTGAAACTGGCCAGAAGCAGGGTCAAGCCGGCAACGGGCAGCAACTGCAACAGCTCTGGCGCGTCGTAGACCCGGGCGGCGGGCCAGGCCAGCGCACAGGTCGCAAGCCACAGGATCACCCCGCGAAGCACCTGCACGGTCCAGGCGGTGTTCAGAAAATCCGGCTCGTCGCCGCGCGGGCTTTGCGAGATGGCAGGCCCGATGCCAACATCGGAAAACATCGCAAGGCCAACCAGAAACACCGAGACCAGCGCCATCAGCCCGAAGGCCTCGGGGAATAGCAGGCGCGCAAGGATGAGGTTGGAGGCCAGCCGCAGCGCCTGCGATATGGCGTAAGACCCGGCTGTCAGGGCCGATCCGCGCAGCACGCGGCTGAAAAGGGGGGCGCGATGCTCGCTCATGCGCGCGACCCTAGGCGGGCTGCGAGAAAGGGTCAATCGTGCCATGCTTCGGCCACATGCGCGTGTATAACCGAAGACGCTGCTGCAAAGGACAGGCCGCCGCGACGTATTTTTCAAGACTGCCGGGACCCGCCGTGAAGATTGCCTATCTGATCAATACCTATCCGCGCCCATCGCACACCTTCATCCGGCGCGAGATCCAGGCGCTGGAGCGTCAGGGGCTGTCCGTGCATCGCTTTGCGATGCGCTCGGACCGGCGCAATCTGAAGGATGCGCATGACAAGGCCGAGGACGAGTTGACCGAACATGTCCTGGAGCGCAACCGCCTGCATCTGATCCTGTTGGCGCTGCGCTGGATGTTGATGCATCCGCTGCGGGCCATGCACGCCGTGCAGACATCCCTTCGCATGGGTGCGCGCGCGCGGATGCGCCTGAAGCATCTGTTCTATGTCATTGAGGCTGCGCAAATCGCCCGCCGCTGCAAACAGCTGGGCATCCAGCATCTGCACGCCCATTTCGGCACAAACTCCGCGACTGTCGCCTGTCTGGCGCATGTCCTGGGTGGCCCGCGCTGGTCCTATACCGTGCATGGCCCCGAGGAATTTGACGCCCCGCGCGCGCTGTCGCTTGGGGAAAAGTCGCGCGCTGCGGCCTTCACTGTGGCAATTTCAAGTTTCGGGCGCAGCCAGCTGTGCCGCTGGGCCCCGATCGGGGCATGGCCGCGCATCAAGGTGGTGCATTGCGGCATCGAGCCTTCGCATTTTGCCACCGTCGCGCCGATGCCGCAGAAGCTGCGGCTTGTCGCCATCGGGCGTTTCACCGAACAAAAGGGCTTTCCCCTGCTGATCGAGGCGGTGGCACAGGCCGCACGGCTGCATCCCGGCCTGCGGCTGACGCTGGTCGGGGATGGCGAATTGCGCGGCGAGATCGAGGCGCTGATTGAGCGTCATACCTTGCGCCGCCATGTCACCCTGACCGGCTGGCTGGATGAGGAACAGGTCAAGGCCGAGCTGGACGAGGCGCAGGCGCTGATCCTGCCGTCCTTCGCCGAGGGACTGCCAATGGTGGTTATGGAGGCCATGGCCTCGGGCCGTCCGGTGATCGCCACCGCCATCGCCGGTGTGCCGGAACTGGTGACGCCGGAAACCGGCATTCTGGTGCCAGCAGGCGATGTTCAGGCCCTGGCCGATGCGATGGATACGCTGGGTGACATGCCCTATGACAGACTGTGCCGGATGGGACAGGCGGCACGGGCGCGCGTGATGGTGCGCCATGATATCGATCGCGAGGCCGCAAAGCTCGCACAGTTCATTCGGAGCGCCTGATGTTCGACATCGCCGCCGCCTGCAATTCCGAGGCGATTCTGGCTGCCAATCTGCGGCGCTCGCCCCTGCCGGAAATCGCGCGCCTGCAATGTGAATGGAACGCGCCTTCAGCCTCCATCGCCTATAACCGCGCATTGGATGCGACCAAGGGCGATGTCGTGGTCTTTGCCCATCAGGATGTCTATTTCCCCAAAGGCTGGGACGCATTGCTGCGCCACCGGATTGCCGAAGTCACGACGCATGACCCGAATTGGGCGCTGATCGGGGCTTTTGGCGTGGGTCTTGATGGCGCGCATTGGGGGCCGGTCTGGTCTTCCTCGCTGGGGCAGATCGTGGGCCGCGTGCCCGAGGCACCGATGCCGGTGCAAAGCTATGACGAGATGGTCATCATCCTGCGCCGCGCCTCCGGCCTGCGCTTTGATGAGGCCCTGCCGGGCTGGCATATGTATGGCACCGATATCGTGGCACTGGCCCGGTCGCGCGGGCTGAACGCATGGGCTACCAGCCTGCCCTGCATCCATAATGACCGCTTTCACGGCGCGCTTGGCCCCGATTACACTGAATGCTATCGCGCGATGCAGCGCAAATGGTCAGGGCAATTGCCGCTGCGCACGCCGATCACCAAGATCAGCCGGTCGGGCCTGCATCTGCGGCGCGACCTGTGGCGGGCGCGGCGTTCGGCCGATTTCCGCGCCGATATGGCCGTGGGGATCGACACGCCGGTCGAGGATCTGGCGCGCCGCTGCGGCTGGCTGGACCTGAGCGCGAATGCCTAGCGCCCCCGCGTCCAGCCCGCGCCACCGCGCTTCAACCGCACCGCCAATGAGACCGCTGCATAGGTGCCAAAGCCCAACGGATCGCGCAAGGCCAGCGACAGGATCCCGCTTAAGCCCAGCGGCACCTTGGCCTCGCGCGCCAGAAGATCCGGCCATTTCGCCGCGATCTCGGCCACGCCCGCATCCTGGCGCTTGCGCACCCGCACCAGCGCCGAAAACCCCTCGATCATCGGCCAGCGATAGCTGGCAGCGACCTGCACGCGCTCTGACGGGCGGAATTGCAGCCGCACAAAGGTGTCGTCCGAAATGATGGCGGGAAAATCGCCCCATCTCGCACGCCCCGCCGCATTGACCGCAAACAACCCGTAGCCCGGTGCCACACTGCGCGCGAAGGGCAGGCGCTGCCAGAACCGCGCATAGGCCCGCGTCACCCATGATTTGGCCGGCGGCACTATGGCGCTGCCCGAAGCATAGCTGGGCGCGGTGCCTGCCAAGGCACCGACAAGCTGCGCCATCAGGGGCGGGGATACCAGAACATCGGCATCCAGATAGCAGCGCAGATCGCCCTGCGCGGTGGCATCGCCGGTATTCAGCGCGCCGGGCTTGCCTCCCTCCGCCAGATCCAGCACTTTCAGCTTCCATCCCATGGCCTGCGCCCGGAAGGCAAAGCCGCGCGCCACCTCTGCCGTGCGGTCCTTGCAGCCATTGGCGACCACGATGACCTCGGCCCCGCCCTCCGGCGCGGCGCTGGCAAACAGCGCGCCAAGGCAATCGCCGATATAGCCTTCCTCATTGGAGGCCGGGATGATCACGCTCAGCATTCAACGCATCCTTTCGCGACGACCTGCCAGCGCGGGTTTTCATCGGTCAGATGCCGCAGCGCCCCCCAGCTGCCCCATTTGCCGGGGCTGTAGACATCGACAAAAGCATTGAAGGGCGTATCGGTCAGCTTGGCCCAAGCCCCCATCACCTCGGCGTAAAGTGAGGCAACTTCTGGCGTATAGCTCAGACCTTGCAGGAAGGCCGACACGTCCGCGTCATCGACCGCCTGCCCCATGCCGACCAGATGGCTGCCGCCCTCATACATCACCAGCCGCAGCCCGGCCTTCTTGGCCACCTCGGCCTGATAGGGCAGCACGCGGGTCAGCAGATCCTGAACCGTGTCCTCAACCAGACCTGAGTGACGACCATCGCGCAATTCTTCCGCCGCCTTGACCGTTGCCAGCGCCAAAGGCCGCGCCGGATCGGCCTTGGCGCTCTCGGTCAGCCAGTCGCGCACCATGGGCAGCTTTTCGTCGATCACCAGCAGACCCGCGAAGTAGCCGGTCACCGCATAGGCATCAAAGGCGGTTTTCGGCGCGGGCCGCCCTTCGGCCAGAACCTGGGGGGCATCAAGAATCTGCGCCTCCAGCCCCGTGTATCCGGTTTGCGTGGCGATCACACGCACCAGCCGCTCAGGTGCCGCATCGCCGAACACATCCGACCAGATCGTAGCAACCTCGGCCGCGCGCAGGGCATAGAACTGCACCCATGTGCTATCGCGGCCCCAGCGGGCCTTGCCCTGTTCCTCGGCCCAATGCGCCTGCGAAAACTGCCAGTTCCAGACCTCGTTCGACAGCTCCACCCAGGCCTTGCGGCCCGGTTCCAGCAGATCCGCCACGCTTTCGGCATAGAACCGCACCAGCGCGTCATCGCCCAGATGCGGCAGGGTGAACCAAGGATCGGCGTCCAGCTCATTGGCCAGCGCCACCATGACCTCGACCGGCACACCATTGCGCGCCCATGTATAGTCGCTGAATTTCGGGCTGTCCTCGATCTGCGACAGGGTGGCGTTGTTGGTCATCATCCAGTCCATGAAGCGGATCAGCTTCACGCCCCGGATACGATCCAGCCAGTCGGGGTTGAAGATCGCGCCGCCGTCCAGCGCCGCCATGCGGTCGGCCCGGACAAGGCTCAGGTTGCGGATCGGATCGGTCACGTCGATCTCGGTCAGCGTCACGATCACCGCGCCCTCGCCGGGCGTATAGTCAAAGCCGATGCCGCCCGCCTCGGGGCGCTGGTTTTCCGCCCGCCCCTCAACACGCAGGGTGCCCTTGCCCTGCCAGCGCAGGATGTAATGGCCAGCCACCGCGCCCGCATCCTCGGGCAGATCGGTCAGGACCAGCGTGGCGATGCCGCTGATGCCGGGAGGCATGGCATTGGGCCAGCCATCTGCATCCAGCCAGCCGTCGCGCGCCAGCGCGTCATGATCCATGCCGCCCCATTGATCGCCGATATGGCCGGTCCATGGCCGGGCGGTCTTCATCACATCCAGAAAGGGCTGCTGCACTGACCAGTCATTCACCCCGGCCAGCCCAAGCGCGAGATTGGGGTTGGTCACCCCGGTCAGCGGGCCAGTGATTGCGGGCGCGATGACTGTGGAAACGGTGGCAATGGGTGCCGGGGGCGTTACGGGATCAGAGGCCACCGCAACGACCGGGGCTGCGGCGGGCGTATCGACCGGGGCAACGGCGGCAGGGGCTGCGGCCTGGCGCCCCGCCTCGCGCTGTTCCTGCGCCTGCACCGCCGCCCAGGCGATGCGCTGCAAGGCCAGCGCCTGTTCATCCGTGATGCGGGCATCGCGGCTTTGCCAGCTACGGCCCAGCCTTGCGGGCAGACCTTCCGGGTTTTCGCCGGTCAGTGCCGCGATATGGGTCACCGCAATCAGGTAAAGCCCCTTGCCGTTGGGGTGGATGTCATCACTGAACAGGTCGGAAATATCGCCGATCCCCGGCAATGCGCCGGCCTTCGCGGCCTCGGCCGCCCGCAGCATGGCCTGCCCCGCAGGGATCACCCGCAGGGGCGGCGCGCCTGGCGGACGCGCAGCATCGGCCTGCACCGCAAGGCTTTCCCATTTCGACAGATCCGCGGTGATCCTTGCGTCCCAAGGCTGATCCGCGCCGGGATCATGGTCCACCGCCTCGCCGCTGCCGGATTTCAGGCTGTGCCATGTCTCGTAGATATAGACCTGCGTCGCCGGATTGGCCTGCCATGCAAGGTCCGCCCATTGCGCGACCTGCGCCACGCTGTCATTCCACTGGATCGCGCTGGCCAGCGGCACGCCTTCGGCCAGGATCAGCGCATCAACCGTGCCACCGGCCAGACGAGCGCGGCCATCAACGCCTTCAGCTTCGGCAGCCTTCTCCCATTGATAGGATAGCGGCGCGCCATTGATGATCTGCGCCTCGACCGCCAGATCCTCCTGCCCGCGCGCGCGCAGACCGGCCTCGACCATAGGTGCAAGGTCGGGGCCGACAAGGCTGTGGCCGACAAACAGGATCTCTGCCAGCAGCGACCAGACCGACATGCATATGCCCCTTTACCCTTTGACGCCGGTCGGAGCATAGCCGGTCACCACCTGCCAGACCACCTCCTGCATGACACGCGCGGCCTGCGGATCTGGGGCATCCGCCGGGCTACCATCGGCGCGCAGCAACATATGCGGCAGGCCAACCGGGCTTTTGCCGGTCAGTACGGCGTAATGGGTCAGTGCCATCGCGTAATGGCCAAGATCCGACAGATGGATCATGTCGGGCGCGTCACCATCGCGGCCAAACAGATCGGCGCGGGCGGCAAGCCCCGGCACCTCGCCCGCCTCGATGCGCTTGACCAGCGCGGCCATCACCTGCCCGCCTGGGATCACATGGATCACCTGATCCGAGGCCGCCATGGCCGGGCGCAGGATCTGGCCTTCCCACAGGGCCGGCAGGTCGCTTGCAATCCGCGCCTCCCACCCCGCCGGGTCATCCAGCCGGTGCCATGTCTCGAAAAGGTAAAGGCGCGCATCCGCGCGCCCGGCACGGGCCAACCCCGCCCAATCGGCCAGCGCCCTTGCGCTGTCGTGATAGCGGATCGCATCTTTCAGCTCGACCATCTCGGTCAGGACGATGGCATCATATTCGCCGGACACCAGCGCCGCGCGGGCGGGACGGAAGGCCTCGGTCGCGTTTTCCTCGGCAAAGCCCGGCACGTCATCCTGCCAGTGATTGCGCATCGAGGCACCCCAGCCCAGCTGGCTGTGATAGCGGTTGCCCATCAGCTGCGACAGCATGGCGGGCATGTCGCGCCCGACAAGGCTATGCCCCAGATGATAAACCGATTGCGGAGGCGCAGCCGGCAAGGCGGTGGCATAGCGGGCGGAAAATTCCGCATCCGTCAGGGTTTTCACTGGCAGAAAGCGCCAGACCAGAAGGCCCGCGACCGCGATCAGGGCAAGAAGAAGGGCAAAACGCATGGGATTCCCGGCAATGGCTCTGCGCCCCGATCTTGGGGCAGGCTGCGGTCAATGCAAGGGGCGGCTTACCACAATTGCCAGATCAGCCGCAGCGCCAGCGCCGAAGATGTGATGACCAGCAAGGGCTTGATGATCCTGGCCCCCACCCGCATCGCCAGCCGCGACCCGATCCGCGCGCCTGCGATCTGCGCCGCGCCCATCGCCAGACCGATGGCCCACCAGGGCGCGCCCTGCATGGCAAAGATCGCAAGGCTGCCGATATTGGAGGCGAAGTTCAGCAGCTTGGTATGCGCCGTGGCCTTCAACACCCCGTAACCCGCAACCATGACAAAGCCGATCATGTAAAAGGCCCCGGCCCCGGGGCCAAGCAAGCCGTCATAAAAGCCCACGAAGGGCACCACGGTCGCGGCAAAGACCGCAGGCGTAACCCGCGCCACCCGGTCCTGATCGCTGAGGCCGGGTTTCAGCGCAAAGAACAGGGCGATGGCGATCAGGATCACCGGCAGACCATAGCGCAGCGCATCGGTCGGCAACCAGCTGACCGCCAGCGCGCCCAGACAGGATGCGCCAAAGGCAATCGCCGCCGATCCCATCTGGCTGCGCATGTTCACATGGCCCGCCCGGGCATAGGACAGCGCGGCGGTCGCCGCCCCGAAACAGCCCTGAACCTTGTTGGTGGACAGCGCCTGCACCGGGCTGGCCCCTGCCAGCATCAGCGCGGGCAGGGTAATGAGGCCCCCTCCCCCCGCGATGGAATCGATGAAGCCCGCAGCAAAGGCCGCCGCGATCAGCATCGCCGCGATATCAAGGGACACTTCAAACATTACAGATCGAACCTGCGCGAGATACGGCCCACCACCTGCCCGCTTTTCAGGGCGTAATCGGGGTCATGGGCATAATCGACGAAACCACGCCGCCCATAGAAACCAAGCCCCGGGATATTGTCAGCCCGGATCGTGGCATTCAGCGCGATCAGCCCTGCGGCGCGCGATGCGGCACAGGTGGCTGCAAACAGCGCAGCCCCCGCCCCGCTGCGCTGACGGTCGGTATCGACAAAGGTGCCGATATCGCCCCAGCCCGCGGGCAGATCCGGGTTCACCCCCACCGCCTGAAAACCAAGCAGCCCATCCGCCTCGGCCACAAAGCCGCAGATCAGCGCCGGGCCCTCGACGTAATGGTGATGCACGCTGGCCTCGGAAAACGGCTGCTCATGCGCGGTTGTGCCGCCGATGGCGATGATGCGGTTCAGCAGCGCCGTCATTGCAGGCACATCGGCCAGGGTCGCGGGGCGGACGATCACGCCGCGAACTCCTCGCGCGCATAGCCCTGAATGAACAGCAGCGCGGTCAGATCGCCGTGATTGATGCGGATATCACATTGCGCCGCGACCGAGGGCTTGGCGTGCAGCGCCACGCCTGCGCCTGCCCGGTTCAGCATGGCCAGATCATTGGCCCCATCGCCCACCGCCATGGTCTGCGCCATATCCAAGCCCAGTCGCGCCGCGATTTCCTCCAGCGCGTCCAGCTTGGCCTGTTTGCCAAGGATCGGCATCCCGACCTCGCCGGTCAGTTTGCCATCGGCCGCCAGCAGCGTATTGGCGCGGTTTTCGTCAAAATCAAGCGCCTCTGCCACCCGCGCCGTAAAGGCGGTAAAGCCGCCCGAGACCAACGCCGCATATCCACCATGGGCCTTCATCGTCGCCAGAAGTGCCGCGCCACCGGGCATGAAGGTGATGCGGTCACGGTAAACCCGTTCGATCACCGATTCCGACAGACCTTTCAGCAGGCCGACCCGTTCACGCAAGGCAGCCTCGAAATCCAGCTCACCATTCATCGCGCGCGCGGTGATGCTGGCAACATAGGCCCCCACGCCCGCCTCATCGGCCAGCTCGTCAATGCATTCCTGCTGGATCATGGTGCTGTCCATATCAGCCAGCAGCAGCGCCTTGCGCCGCCCGGCCTCAGGCTGCACCACCAGATCGACGCGCAGCTTCTGCATGTCTTCCCAGACCTGCCAGCGATTGTCGGGCATATCCGGCACCGCAAATTCGGCCGCCACCCCCGGATCAAGCCAGCGCGCATCGCCACCGCCCCAGGCATTGCGCAGCGCCTCCACCGTGATCCGGTCCAGCACCGGCGTTTCGGGATTGGTCAGAAGGGTGACGATCTGCATGGCGGCCTCGCGGATAGGGTCCGCCGCATCGATAAAGGATCCCGGCCCCCCGCGCCAGTGCGCAGCGAGATGCGGGGCCAGAACCCCTCAAATGCGCGATAATCGGACCTCGCGCATTAGGGTTCTGTTAGAACTTCGGCCCCATCAATCAAGGGGCAACCCATGACGGGCTGGCGCGGTGCCGGACAGGTGACCGCAGGGCGCGAAAGCCAAACCGCTTCTTGCCGGACGCAAAGCGTCGGCACTGCACGAAGGATAGGGACATGTCGTCCATTCTGACGAATACCGGCGCAATGGTTGCCCTTCAGACGATGAAGGGCATCAACGCCAATCTCAACAAGGTCCAGAACGAGATTTCCACCGGCAAATCGGTGGCCAGCGCCAAGGACAATGCCGCCGTCTGGGCGATTTCCAAGGTGATGGAATCGGATGTGAAGGGCTTTGACGGCATTTCCGACGCGCTGGCGCTCGGCAATTCCACCGTCACCGTGGCGCGCGAAGCTGCTGAAACGGTGACCAACCTGTTGACCGATATCAAGGCCAAGATCGTGGCCGCGCAGGGCCAGAATGTCGATCGCGCCAAGATCCAGGCCGATATCGATGCGATGACCGGGCAGATCGGGTCGGTCATCGGTGCGGCACAGTTCAACGGGATGAACCTCGTCAATGGCACCACCGCCTCGATGAGCGTGCTGGCCTCGCTGGACCGTGCTGGCACCAGCACCGTCGCCTCGTCCATCACGGTGAACGGGCATGATCTGGCCTTCGGCACCTATACCGCCAACGATGTTTTCACCACCTCCGGCACGGCCTCCACCGCAGGCGACACCTTCGTGCTGGCGCTGGATGGCGCGGGCGGCACGGGTGATTTCACTGTGGCCGATGGCACCAATGCCTGGGCTGCCGGCGACAAGATCGCGTTGCGCATCGGGAATCACTCGGTCAGCTATACGGTGACCGCGAATGACGTTGATACGGCCAATGCCTCCATGGCCAATACGGTGCCCGACATGATCGCGGTCGGGCTGAAAAACGCCATTGACGCGCTTGGTATCGATGGGCTGGTAGTCAATTACGACAGCGCAAACCCCGGGCAGCTTGCCTTCGTGAATGACGGCACCAAGGACCTGTCGGTCAGCGGTCAGTACAGCAATGCCGGGGCCGGTGGTCTGGGCGCGCTGTCTCAGATCGATGTGACGACCAATACGACAGATGCTCTTGGCCGGATCGAGACCATGCTGCAAGCCGCGATCAATGCCTCGGCCGATCTTGGCTCTGCCCAGAAGCGGATCGAGATTCAGGCCGATTTCGTCGGCAAGCTGTCGGATGCGCTGACCACCGGCATCGGTGCCATGGTCGATGCCGATATGGAAGAGACCTCGGCACGGTTGCAGGCGCTGCAAACCCAGCAACAACTGGGGATCCAATCGCTGTCGATTGCCAATCAGGCACCACAGACGATCCTGTCGCTGTTCCGCTGACAGATACGGCCCGTGCTGCCCCAGGCACCACGGGCCCACCTGCCGTCGTGAATTCGCCATCGTGAATTCCGGTTTCCCGGATCCTGCTCCAGTTCGCGGACCGCGATCATGGCTGCCTATACCGGCCCCCAATTACCGGCCCCCAAATACCGGAAGGATGCCCCATGAATGCCCAGCATTTCGCGCAAGCCGCCTATGGCCGCCTTGAAACGCCGCTTCGCTCGGCGCGCCAGATCGAATATGATCTGCTGGCCCGCGTCACCCAACGTCTGACCCGTGCCGCGCAGGACAAGGACCGGAACTTCACCGGCTTCATCACTGCCTTGCATGAAAACACACGACTTTGGCGCGCCTTCGCGCTGGACGTTGCGCAAGCCGAGAATGCCTTGCCCGATGGCTTGCGGGCCCGCATCGTCTATCTGTTCCGCTTTACCGAACAGCATGGCCGTAAAGTCATGCAGGGCCATGGCTCCGTCGACATCCTGATCGAAATCAACACCGCCATCATGCGTGGCCTGCGTGGTGAGGGAGAGGCGGCATGACCGGGTTGGTGCTGAAACTTGGCCCGCATGAACGGGTTTTAATCAATGGTGCCGTGATCGAAAACGGGGATCGTCGCTCGCGCATTGCCGTGATGACCCCGAACGCCCATATCCTGCGCCTGCGCGACGCCATCCACCCCGAAGAGGTGACAACCCCGGTGCGGCGCGTCTGCTACATCGCGCAACTGGTGCTGTCCGGTGATGCCGATGCGGCCGATGCCCGCCAGCAATTGCTGCGCGGCATCGAACAGCTGAGCCAGGTGCTGACCGACCCGGACAGCCGGTTGCAGCTGACATTGGCCAGCCGCGCCGTCATGGAAGATCAGCCCTATCAGGCGCTCCGCGCCTTGCGCAGCCTTCTTCCGCGCGAGGAGCGGCTGTTTGCCGCAAGACGATCATGACGATCTCGCTGCCACTTTCCGGCTATGCAGGCTGGGCCTTCCTGAAGCGGACGCAGGAACGGCAGATGGCGCTTGTCGATGCCAATCCGGTCAGCCAGCGCGATGAGGCCTATTTTCGTGCAAAGATCGGAAGCATCAACAGCGCAGAAGAATTGGTGGCGGATCGCCGGCTTCTGACGGTGGCGCTTGGCGCGGTCGGCCTGTCCGATGATATCAACAACCGCTTCTTCATCCGCAAGGTGCTGGAAAGTGACACACTTGACAGCAAATCCCTGGCCAACAAGCTCAGCGACAAGCGCTATGCCGAACTGGCCGAGGCGTTCAGCTTTGGCACCTTCGACATCCCCCGCAACAAGCTGTCGGACTTTCCCGATGAAATGCTGTCGAAATACCGCGCGCGGCGGTTTGAAACCGTCGTGGGTGAGGCGAATGGCACATTTCGCATCGCACTTTTTGCAGAACGGGAACTGCCGGACCTTGCAGGTTCGCGCAGCAGCGACGCGACCAAATGGTTCAAGATCATCGGATCCGAGCCGCTGCGCACCATGTTCCAGACCGCCTTCGGCCTGCCCAGCAGCTTCGGCAGCCTGAATGTCGACCAACAGGCCTCGGCCCTGCGCAGCAAGGCCAAGGCGATGTTCGGCAGCAGCGAGGCCGCGCAATTCACCGACAGTGCCAAGCTTGACAAGTTGATGAAGCAGTATCTGATCCGTGCCGAAATGGCCGAAGGATTAAGCGCGCTATCGTCCCGCGGATCTGCCGCCCTGCAGATCCTGCAAGCGGGCGGCCTGTCACGCCGGGTCTAGCCATCATCAAGCACAACCTCCTGCAATCTCCGAAAACTTTCTGACACACCGTTTGGGGCATCCTCGGCCAGATAGGCTTCAATCGCGGGCCAAAGCCGCACCGCGTCATCGATCAACGCATCGCTTCCGGGTTGATAGAGTCCGGCCCGCACCATCATTTCGGATTGCTCATACGCGCCAAGCAAGCGGCGCACCTTCGCGATCTGCGCATTCTCCGCCAGGGTCGCTGCCTCAGGCAGCGCGCGGGAAACCGATCGCAACAGATCGATCGCCGGAAAGCGGCCGCGTTCAGCAATCCGTCGATCCAGCACCACATGGCCATCCAGCACACCGCGCAGGATATCGGCCACCGGCTCCTCCATATCGGACCCCGCGACCAGCACCGAAAATATGGCCGTGATGTCGCCGGCACCTTCAAGGCCAGGTCCGGCGCGCTCCGCGAGTGACATGATCATATGCGCGGTTGAGGGAGGATAGCCGCGCAAACTGCCATCCTCGCCCGAGGCAAGGGCGATCTCGCGATGAGCCTCGGCAAATCGCGTGACAGAATCCGCCAAAAACAGGACATGCAGCCCCTGATCGCGGAAATGTTCGGCCACCGCCATCGCAGTCCAGGCGCAGCGGCGCCGGGTCAACGCCGGCTGGTCGGAGGTTGCGGTCACCACCACCGCCCGCCGCAACCCCTGCGCACCCAAGGCTCGTTCGGTAAAATCGCGCAATTCCCGGCCGCGCTCGCCGATCAGCGCGATCACCACCACATCAGCTTCCATCCCGCGGACGAAGCGCGCCAGCAGCGACGACTTCCCGACACCCGAACCCGCAAAAAGCCCGATCCGCTGGCCGCGCACAACCGGCAGAAGGGTGTCGAAGACGGCCATCCCCGTCGCCAGCCGCGCCCCCAATCGCCTGCGCTGCGCCGCCGCCGGGGCCTTTGCCCGCAGCGGCCTATCCTGCCCGCCACGGAACAAGGGACGCCCGTCCAATGGCTGCCCGAAAGGATCGATGATACGGCCGATCCAGCTCGCATCCGGCGCGATCAACGGCACCCCCTCCAGGATCACGGCATCCGCAATGCCTACGCCCTCAGGCGCGGTTTCCGGCAAGATGGTGACCAGATCGCGCGCAATCTTCACAACCTCACCCGGCAGGACACGCGATCCGGCCCGAATCACCACACGGTCGCCCAAGACTGCCAGCCCTGACAGGCCGGTTGCCACCACCATGCCGCGCGCCAGTTCCACCACCCTGCCAAGCCTGTGAACCGGTTGCACCGCGCCGATTTCGGCCTGCAGGCCTGCAAATACCCACATCTTATGTTTCCTCTTCGTTCGCTGATTACCCTTTCTAAAGGAATCACCCTTAAGCCTTTCTGAAGGTGATCGAGGGAGAAGCCCCGATGTTTGAAAAACTGGAAATCGTCAGAATGGCGCAGGCCTTCGCCGCCCATGCCGGCGCGCGTCAGGGCGAGGTGGCGCGCAACATTGCCAATGCCGACACGCCCGGCTTCAAGGCGCGTGACTTGCCGCCATTCCACGAGGCCTATCGCGCGACAACTACGCAGCTGCGTGGCACCCGACCGGGTCATTTCGGCCCGGCCGCGGACAGCATGGCAGATGATCGGCTGGTGGCCGGGGCGGCATCGCCCAATGGCAACACGGTTTCGCTGGAGGCCGAGATGGTGAAGGCAGTGGAGCTGCGGCAACAACATGAGATGGCGCTGGCGATCTACCGCAGCACCTCCTCCGTTTTGCGCAACAGCCTTGGCAGAGGACGTTGACCCATGTCGGACCTTTTGCGATCGCTGAACTATGCCGCCAGTGGGATGCAAGCCCAGTCAGGGCGCCTGCGCCATGTCGCGGAAAACATCGCCAATAGCGACACGCCCGGTTACCGCCGCAAAGTCACCTCGTTTCAAGAGGTTGCGGGCGAATATGGGCCGGAAGGTGTGGTGACCGGGCCGGTCCGGCTCGACAATGCGCCGCTGACCCGCATCTTCGAACCAGGCCACCCTCTGGCCGATGAAACCGGACACTATGACGGCTCCAATGTCGATCTGGTGACCGAGGTGGCTGACGCCCGCGAGGCGCAGCGCAGCTATGACGCCAATCTCAGGATGTTCGATCAGGCACGTCAGATGACACTGAGTCTGTTCGAACTTCTGCGCAGATAAGGGAGATCCAGAATGGATTTGCGCACGACACTTGCAGCCCAGGGCTATGCCGCCACGCGAAGCGCGGTCCCGGCACAGCCAGGCGGTGAAACCGCCGGAATGCATGGGCTTTTGGGCGCGGCGGATGAATTCGCCAGCGTCCTTGCGGCGGGCGAGGCCGCGGCTCGCGCCTCGATGTTGGGCGGAGCCGACCCACATGCCTTGGTGCAGGCCCTCGCGGCCAGCGAAATGGCCGTGGAAACCGTCGTGACCGTCCGCGACAAGGTGGTGGAGGCCTATCAGGAGATCCTGCGGATGCCGGTATGAGCCCGGAGCTGATCTTTGATCTGCTGCGCCAGGCGCTGTGGATCGCGGTGAAGATCTCCTCTCCCCTGCTGGTTGTCGCGCTGATTGCGGGCATCACCATCGGGCTGTTTCAGGCCCTCACTTCGATCCAGGAGATGACGCTGACCTTTGTGCCAAAAGTTGCCGCAATGCTCATCGTCTTCTGGGTCAGCATGAGCTTCATGACCGCCACCCTTGTGAGCTTTTTTCAGGACCAGCTGGTTCCCGTGATGATCGGAGGCTGAGATGGACAGCACCGCCTATACTACCCTGACCCGGCAATCCGGCTTGATGCGGGAATTGCAAGCCATTGCCAACAACATTGCCAATGCCTCCACCACCGGCTTCCGGCGCGAAGGCGTGATCTTTTCCGAATTTGTTCACCGGATGCAGGGCGCGCCGTCGCTGTCCATGGCGCGTGCCGCGGGACGCAATATCGACCTGACACCTGCGGATTTTTCGATGACCGGCGGCAGTTTCGATTTTGCCATCGAGGGCGAGGGTTTCTTTCTGATCGACACGCCCGCGGGCAACCGCCTGACGCGCGCCGGCAGCTTCACGCAATCGGCCACCGGCGAGCTGGTCAATCCCGACGGCTACCGTCTGCTGGATGCAGGCGGGGCCCCGATCTTCGTGCCCTCCGATGCCGGGATGATCGCGCTTTCACCAGACGGCACTCTTTCGGCCAATGGCGCGCCGCTGGCCCAGCTCGGCCTCTGGATGCCGGAAGATCCCGATACGCTGATCCATGAGGGCGGGACGCTGTTTGCAGCCCTCAGCGGCGAGGTGCCTCAGGCCGAAGGCCGCATTCTGCAAGGCCAGCTGGAGGGCAGCAATGTCAACCCGGTGATCGAGGTCTCGCGCATGATCGATGTGCAGCGCTCCTATGAACTGGGCCAGTCCTTCCTTGATCGCGAGGATGAGCGCCTGCGTGGCGTCATCCAGACCCTTGGCCGCTAGGAGATTGATATGAAAGCCTTGCAGATCGCCGCGAGTGGTATGGCCGCCCAACAGATGCGGGTCGATGTCGTCTCCAACAACCTCGCCAATATGTCGACGACGGGCTACAATGCCCGACGCGCCGAATTTGCCGATCTACATTACCAGCAGATCGCCCGGCCCGGCGCGATCTCGGCCTCGGATGGCACGATGCTGCCGACCGGCGTGCAGCTGGGCCTTGGTGTCCGCCCCGCCTCGGTGGCGCGGGTGCTGGCACAGGGATCATTGGCGCAGACGGGCGGTGATCTCGATATCGCCATTGAGGGGCGTGGTTACCTTGAGGTCACCCTGCCTTCGGGAAATGCGGCCTATACCCGCGATGGCGGGCTGAAACGCACCGCAGACGGGCTGATCGTCACCTCCGACGGCTATGAGGTCGTGCCGGGCATCACCATTCCGGCCGACAGTCGCAGCATCACGATCAATGCCCAGGGCGAGGTCTATGCCCATTTTCTGGATCAGGTGCAGCCGCAGCTTCTGGGCCAGATCAACCTTGCCGGTTTCACCAATGAAAAGGGGTTGGAGGCCATCGGCAGCAATCTCTATCTTGAAACAGCGGCTTCGGGCCCCGCTCTGGTCGCGATACCGGGTGCGGAGGGTCTGGGCACCCTGCGGCAAGGCTATCTCGAGGAAAGCACCGTCGATTCGGTGCGCGAAATCACCGAGCTGATCAAGGCCCAGCGCGGCTACGAGCTGAACGCCAAGGTCATCACCGCTGCCGACCAGATGCTGTCGGCCACCGCACAGGTGCGGTGATGCGCTGGCCGATCCTGATTGCCCTGCTGGCACAGCCCGCCATCGCCGAAAGCGTCGCCCCGGCGCGCACGATCCGCGCCGCGACCGTCATTGCCGCGGCGGATCTCGCCATGGTGCCGCAGGATCTGCGCGACGGGTTTCAGAACCCTGACGAGGTGGTCGGGCAGGAAGCCAGGGTGACGCTTTATGCCGGGCGTCCGATCCGCATGGATGAAATCGGCCCGCCCGCATTGGTCGATCGCAACCAGATCGTCACGCTCACTTACCATGTCAGCGGGCTGCGCATCGCGGCCGAGGGACGGTCGCTCGCTCGCGGTGGTGTGGGCGACATGATTCGCGTGATGAACCTCTCCTCCCGCAGCACGGTCACCGGATCCGTGCGTGCTGACGGCACCGTCGCGGCCATAGCCAATTCACAATGACCCCCTGCCCCATATCGATGAGCCCCGCCATGAAACGAGTTTGCCTGGGATTGCTATGCCTGACGGCCTGTGGCCGCCTTGATATGGTTGGAAAATCCCCCGACTTCACCCCGATTGAAGGTGGCATCCAGCAACATGCCATGTATGCGACACCTCTTCCGGTCGATCTCCCACCGGAGACCTCCACGGGTGCGTCCTCCCTCTGGGCCTCAAACCGGGAGTCGCTGTTTGGGGAGCGAAGGGCGCAGCGACGCGGGGATATCGTGACCGTGGTGATCAAGATCGATGATAGCGCAGAGATCTCGAACAGCACCGGGCGCAGCCGTGCCGGAAGTGACGCGATGGGGGTGCCGTCCCTGTTCGGCATCCCCCAGCGCCTCAACGAGAAGCTGCCGGAAGGCGCGAGTATGTCGGAAGCTGTGAAGACGTCCTCCGCCTCGAGCTATCGCGGCGACGGTTCCGTGTCGCGCAACGAGAAGCTGGAACTGCGCATCGCCTCCACCGTAGTGGAAGAACTGCCGAACGGGGTGTTGCGTATCGAAGGCCAGCAGGAGGTGCGGGTGAATTACGAATTGCGCGAATTGATCGTGACCGGCTATGTCCGCCCCGTCGACATCTCGCGCCAGAACGAGATCACCTATGACAAGATCGCGGGTGCCCGCATCTCCTATGGCGGGCGCGGCCAGATCAGCGATGTGCAGCAACCGCGCTATGGCCAGCAGGTTGCCGATATCCTCTTGCCGTTCTGACGCCGATGAAAAATCTCATCATGCTCATACTGGTCGTGCTGCTGGTTGCAGGAAGCGGCGTAGCGGCAGGTTATTTCTTGCGCCCCCCCCCGGATGCGACAGCCATGGCTGACCCTGACGTGGACCCCGGTGATGAGACCAGCGATGATCCTTCCGAGACAGATGAATATGCCAAGATGAGCAACCCGTTCATCATCCCCTTGATCGAGGGTGCGCGCATCGAATCCATCGTGGTGATCTCGCTTGCGATCGAAGCAAAGGCCGGCAGCATCGCGACGGTCTATGACATGGAGCCCAAGTTGCGTGACGCCTTTCTTTCGGTGATGTTTGATCACGCCAATACCGGCGGCTTCCGCGGGGCCTTCACGGATGGTCAAAACCTGGAAAGGCTGCGCCGCCAATTGCGCGATGTGGCCGTCAAATTGATGCCAGACACGGTGAAGAACGTGCTGATCACCGATATCGGCCGACGCGATTCCTGAAACCGTATCACGCGTGAATGCCCTGACCATGCCCCTTCTGGGGCATTGCCTGTTGTGCCGTCATTTTCCCCTGGACATGTGCGCCTGCGAAAGCTGTTGCAGCACCTGTGTCTTGCCGAAGGCCAGACGGGCGGCCGCCAATGCCTCTCGGCACACCAGCCCCTGCTGATCGAGTTGTTGGTGTAAAATCTGCCGGCGCGCATCCACCCACTGGCCATAAAGCAACTCGGCCTGACGCGTATGGATCGGTGACAGATCGCAGGCCGATGGCGCGTCAAGTGCCTCAAGCTGTGCCGTGATTGCTTGTTGACGCACTTGCGCCCGTCGCAACGCCTCCAGCCGTTGATCCTGAATCATTCCTGCCAAGCGGGCGAGCTGCCCAAGCATCTCATCCGGCTTCATCCGCGCCGCCCCGCCTTGCGGCGCATCATCTCCGCAAAACGGATGGCCGCGGCCACCGCCTTGTAATGCTTGCGTCCGACTTCGTCTCCGATCTCCAGCGTGGCGTAAAGGGCGCGGGCGGTCGGAGGATCGCTCTGGATCGGGACGCCGGCCGCAAGGGCCCGCTCCCGGATCCGGGCCGCGATCTCGTCCATTCCCTTGGCGATACAGATCGGGGCCCGCCCCGAGCCGCGGTCCCATGCCAGCGCGACGGCGTAATGGGTCGGGTTCACGATCACCACATCTGCATTTGGCACATCGCGGAGCATCCGATTCATCGCAATCTCCTGGCCACGGGCGCGGCGATGCGCCCGGGCCTGAGGATCACCCTCGGCCTCGCGATGCTCCTCCGTCACTTCCTGGCGCGACATTCGGGCTTGCTGGCGATGACGGAGGGCCTGCCAGAGATAATCCACACCGCCAAAGGCGCCCGCCATCGCCGCGACAACAATCAAGAAATCCCGCAACAGGATCAAAAGGATGCCCATTGCCGCCCTTGGCTCCAGCCAAAGGCTGCCCAGCATGGGATCAAGCCGTTGAACCAGGAAAGCCCCGAGAATCAACGCCGTCAGCCCCAGCTTCATGCTGCTTTTGAAAAACTCGAACAGGCCGTTCAGGCCAAATTTCTGAGCCGCGATCGTCGAGGGGGAAACACGCGACAGACGCGGCAGCAGATTGGCCGGCGTCACCAACCATGCGCGCTGCAACACCAAAAGCAGGCAAACAAAAAGCGCAGGCAGCACCAGAAGCGGCAACAACGCCTGGGCAAGCGGCAATAGAAAGCCGGGCACTATCGCGCGGGATGAGCCAAGCAACAAAGGGGCTAACGCCTCTGGCCGGTCAAGGGCTGGCACAAGCGCAGCACCGATGCGATGCAGGCTCCACCCGCCGAGGGTGGTCGCCGCCAGAACGAAGCCCGCATAGGCCCCGGCCGCCAGCAGATCGGGCGAGCGTGCAATCCGGCCCTCCTTGCGCATGTCCTCCAGCCGTTTCTGGCTGGCCTCATGCGGGCGGTCTGCGGCCCCCTCACCTCCCGCGCTCATGGCGTGCTGCCCAGCGGTGTGGTCAGACTGCGCTCCAGCGCGAGCTGCCAGATTGCCAGCATATGCGGTGCGGCAATGGCAAAAAGCGCGATGCCACCAAGCGTGATTGCGGGTGCCCCCACCATGGCGACCATCAGCTGCGGCATGGCCCGGTTGATGACACCAAGTGCAACATTGTAAAGCAATGACGCGATGACGAAGGGTGCGGCCAGCGAGAAGGCGAGGCGGAACCCCTGCGCAACCTGTCTAACACCCCAATCGGCAATTTCGCCAGGGGTCGGGATCCCGCCCTGTGGCAGCAGATCATAGGACAGCACGAGCAGGTGCACCGCCTTGGCGGGCAAACCACCTGCCAGGGCAAGCGCAATGGCGGCGAGAGTGAGAAAATTGCCGATCACCGGCTGCGGCTCCCCCGCACCGCCGAAAAGCTGCGCCAGCGAGATCGACTGCGCGATGATGGCACCCGCGGTTTGCAGCGCAAGGATCAGCAACCGCAGGCTGAGCCCCAAGAGGACACCGATGCCGATTTCGGCGAGCAACACCGCAACGGAGATGTCGCGGCCCGTTTGCACAAGTGGCAGGACCAGCAGCGAAAGTGCGACCGCCACGCCAAGTTTCACCCGCGCGGGCAGACTGGCCTCGCCAAAGCCGGGCATGAGCGCGACCGCCGCAGATACTCGCAGAAAGACCAGAAACCAGCCGAGGAACAGGGGCTCACTCAGCCCGACCAGGTCGGCAATATGGGCCAGCAACGGAGTCACGCCGGAATCACCCCGAGCATGGCGGGGCGCGCCTCCATCCCGATCTCTTCATAAGAGAAAACCGGCGTCGCCAAGCCTTTGGCCCCCAGCACGGTGCGCAGAAACCGCCTGCGCAGCGATGATGTCACCAGCGCAACCTGGGTGCCGCCTTCGGCAACCTGACCAATCCGTTCGGCCAGCGCAGTGGCGAGGCGGCCGAACTGCTCCGGCGGCAATGCCACATCGCGGGCCCCGCGATCGCCTTCGATCTGGTAGGTGGTGAAGGTGCGCTCCCATTCCGGGGCAAGTTGCAGCAGAGGAATCGTGCCATCGGCGCGCTTGAGATCGGCAACGATCTGAAAGCCCAGCCGCTGGCGGACATGCTCGCAGACCGCCTCGGGCGAAGGCAGGCCTCGCGCCTCGGCGATGGCCTCGAGCGTGAGGGGCAGGTTGCGGATCGAGACCCGCTCCTCCAGCAGCAGTTTCAGCACCGACAGCAGCAGGTCATGCGGCACGCGATCCGGGATCAGGTCATCAAGCAGGCGTTTGTTCGCCTCGGCCCGTTGGGGATCCGAGACATTGACGAATTCATCCAGCAGGCGGCGCAGACCTTTCAGCGACAGAAGCCGCGCGAGATTGGCCTTGATGACTTCAAGCATATGGGTCGCCAGCACCTCAGGCGCGGTGACCACGGTCAGGCCGGACAGCGCCGCCATTTCCTGATTATCGGGTTCGATCCAGCGCGCGGGGGCACCGTAAACCGGCTCGCGGATATCGATGCCGGGCGGGGCTTCCTGCGCCTCGGACAGAAGAACCAGCACGCGTTCCGGCATCAGGCGGTCGCGGACGCGCTCCACCCCTTGCAGGCGGATGCGGTAGGTGCCAGGCGGCAAAAGCGCATCATCGGTCAGCCGGATTTCGGGCAGGATCAAGCCATAGCTGGTGGCGATATGGCTGCGCATGTTCTGGATCCGCACATCAAGCCCGGTCGCCGGATCCAGCACCATCGCCACCAGATTGGGCGCGAACTCGATATGGATCTCATCGAAATCCAGCACATCGCCCATGGATTTGCGGGCAAGCGGCGCATCTTGCGGCGGGGGTTCTGCCTGAGCGGCAAGGACTGGCTGCCGCATCCGGTAAGTGGCGGCGGCCGCGAGCGCACCTGCCCCGGCCATGAAGGGCAGAAAAGGCAGGCCAGGCACCAGCGCAAACAGCGCGAGCAACAGCGCAACCGTGCCAAGCGCCGCCGGATATTGACCCAACTGGCGGAAAAACGAGACATCAATGGAGCCCGAGGCCCCGCCCCGCGCCAGCAACAGCGCGGAGGCGACCGAGATGATCACCGCCGGGATCTGGGTCACCAGCCCATCACCGACCGTCAGGATCGCATAGGTTTCAAAGGCGCGGGCGGCGGGCATTTCATGCACGACGATGCCCATTACGAGCCCGAAAACAAGGTTCAGTCCGGTGATCAGCAACCCCGCCACCGCATCGCCCTTGACGAATTTGGACGCGCCGTCGAGCGAGCCGAAGAAGTTGGTCTCTGCCAGTTCCTGCTCGCGCCGGTGCCGCGCCTCGGCATGGGTGATCGCCCCTGCGGCCATATCGGCATCAATCGCCAATTGCTTGCCCGGCATTCCGTCCAGCGCGAAGCGGGCCCCGACCTCGGCCATGCGGCCAGCGCCCTTGGTGATGACCATGAAATTCACGATCAGCAGCACGCAGAAGATGACGAGGCCCAGAAGCAGGCTGCCGCCCATGATGAAATTGGCAAAGCCCTCAATGACATGGCCCGCCGCATCGGTGCCGGTATGGCCCTGCCCGATGATCAGCTTGGTGGAGCTGACATTGAGCGAAAGCCGCAGCATCAGCGAGGCCAGAAGGATGGTGGGGAAGGCAGAAAAATCCAGCGGGCGTTCGACAAACAATGTCACGGTGAACATCAGGATCGCCAACGCGAAGGAGGCTGCAAGGCCGATATCAAGCAGCCAGGTCGGCACCGGCAGCACCATCATCGCAACCACCGCCATCAGGGCCAGCGCCAGCATGACGGTGGGTTGATACAGCGCGCGGATGGAGATTGCGGGCATCACCGGACCCTCGCGAACAGCGATCCCATGCCATCAGTGCGCGGCACCAGCGATCCGGTTCCGCCCGTGCCACCCGCCTGCAACAGCGGATAGGCGTTCACCCTTGGCGCGGGCGCGTCCCCCGTCAGATCGGCAAGCCGGATCTCGGCTGGAGCAAGATCTTGCAATATCTCGCGAAATCGCGCCTCGTATTTCCCGGCAAATTCCTCGGTGCCGGAATGGTAGGCCCCGGCCGCTTGCACCCAATCGCCGCTTTCCCGGTATTTCGAAGCCAGGAAACGCGCGGCATAGACCGCATTTTCCTCCGGGTCGAACATCGTGGCAAGCGAGACAAAGCCTTCGGAATGCCAGCGATGGTTCAGCTGGAAACAGCCGATATCAAGATTTGTGACCCCAAGGTCCAGCTGGGCGGTCACAAAGTCCGCCGCCGCATCGGCGCTGTCGAACCAATAACCCTGCCCGGCCTGATTGACCGCCCAGGGCCAGGGTTCCAGCACGCCGTTGCGATTGCGCCCGGTCTCTGCCCGGGTCAGGCTGCGCAGCACCTCCAGCGGGACGCCGGTTTCCGATGCTGCCCGCATCGCCGCCCGATCACAAAGATCGGCCTCGGCGCGGGCCATATCGGCAAAGCATAGCGACAGGATCGGCAGCAGCCGCAGCAGAAGGACCGGCATGGGGTTCGGATTCTCCGATGGCGTCGTTTCCGACAGCCTAGGGCCCGAATCTTGCCAATCCGTTAGCTGGGGCCGCTTTTCATTCCATCCCGCAAATCGCGCGGCTGGCGGCGCGGTAGCGGGCATGGCCCGCGTCAAATGCATCCGACAGTGCCGCGACAGGATCCACCGCGCGGGCAATCGGCGGCAGGGTCGCGATTTCCGCCCCGGCACCGGTTGCCGCCATCAGCGCCAGACGCGCGGCACCGAAGGCCCCGCCGAAATCACCGGCCTCGGGCAGCAGCACCGGCACGCCCAAGGCGGTGGCGATGGCTTGCAGCCAGTAATCCGACCGCGTGCCGCCGCCGACCGCGATCAGCCGTTCCAGCTTGGTGCCGGTCGCGGCCAGCGCATCGCGACAATCGCGGATCGCGAAGGTTACGCCCTCCAGCACGGCACGGGTGCCCGCCGCGCGGTCGGTCGCGTGTTCCAGCCCGGTAAATGCGCCGCGCACGGCGGCATTGTTCAGCGGCGTGCGCTCGCCGCCCAGATAAGGCAGGAAGACCGCCTTGCCCGGCGCTTGCAGGCCCGACAGCTCTCCGGTCAGCGCGGCCGCATCATGGCCGACAAAGCGGCCATACCAGTTCAGCGCATCGGTCGCGGCCAGAATGACCCCCATCTGGTGCCAGGTCTGCGGCAGCGCGTGGCAGAAAGTATGCACAGCCGTTTCCGGGGCCGGTTGATAGCCGTCATTGGCGGCAAACAGCACGCCAGATGTGCCAAGGCTGACAAAGGCATCACCCGCCCGCACCACGCCGACACCGACACCTGAGGCGGCATTGTCACCGCCACCGCCCGCCACGACCACACCGGCGGGCAGGCCCCAGCGGCTGGCAAGCTCCGCCCGCAGCGTCCCCGAAACCTCGGACCCTTCCACCAGACGCGGCATCTGATCGCGGGTCAGGCCGGTTGCAGCCAGCAGGTCATCCGACCAGTCACGCGCCCCGGTATCCAGCCAGCTGGTGCCCGCCGCATCCGACATTTCTGCGACATGTTCGCCGGTCAGCCAGAGGCGCAGATAATCCTTCGGCAGCAGAACCTTGGCAACTTTGGCCCGCAGCTCGGCCTCGTGCCGCGCCAGCCAGTCCAGCTTGGGCGCGGTAAACCCCGGAAAGACGATATTGCCGGAAACCGCGCGAAATTCGGGGCGCGCATCCAGCGCCGCCGCCTCGGCATGGGCGCGGGTATCGTTCCACAGGATGCAGGGGCGCAGCACCTGATCGGCACCGTCCAGCAGCGTCGCGCCATGCATCTGGCCCGACAGACCGATGCCGCGCACAGCCGAAAGGCTCATCTTCGCGGCCAGCGCCGCCATCACCGTTTCCGCCGCCGTGATCCAGTCGGCCGGGGCCTGCTCGCTCCAGCCTTCAGCGGGGCGGGTGACGGTCAAGGGCGCAGTCGCCTCGGCCAGAACCTTCTGGTCGGCATCGATGACAAGGCCCTTCAGGCCGGATGTTCCAAGATCAAGCCCGATGAACATCGGTGTTTCCTCCCTGAATCCCTGCACTTGCATAAGCCGCTGTCGGCCTTGCGTCCATGGCTAGTGTTCGCGGTAACACCGCTTTGCCGGGATCCTTGGACGCTGACACAAAGAATAGCGTCCAAGGATCAGATGGATACAAGATTTTATTGGTCCGGCCGGAGTGTCGGATTGAGATTGCCCGCCCAAACTGCGATATTCGGCGCGATGAATGTTCAGGGGGTTTCCGCGTGTCTGTTTTTTCCTTGCGACCCTTTGCCGGCGTGATCGCCGTTTCACTGGCCGGTCTTGCAATGACCACAGGCCTGCAGGCCGAAGACAAGCCAGAGGACAAGATCCGCTTCACCGTGACCGGGCCGGATTCGGATGCGCTGAAATCCGACCTGCGCGCGGCATCGGCGGTTCTGGCCGCCCGGCGCGAGGATCGTAGTTCTGCCGAGGATCTGTTTGCCGCAGCACAAGGCGAATACGGACCGCTGCTGAACACGCTTTATGGCCTGGGCTATTATGCGCCCGTGATCCATGTGCTGATAGACGGGCGCGAGGCCGCGAATATCCCGCCGTTGGACGCCCCCGCGCAGGTGGGGCGGATCGAGGTCACTGTCGATCCCGGGCCAAAGTTCAAATTCTCGCAGACCCGGGTCGCGCCGCTTGCCCCGCAGACCGAACTGCCGGAGGATTTCGCCCCCGGCAAGACCGCGGCAAGTGGCGTCGTCCGCGAGGCGGTGCAGACCGGCGTCGATGGCTGGCGCGATGTGGGCCATGCCAAGGCCGAAGTCGCCGACCAGAATGTGGTGGCCGATCACCGCTCCAACACGCTGGCCGCCGATATCGGGCTGAAGCCCGGGCCGAAGCTGCGCTTTGGCAAGCTGATCGTCAAAGGCAATGAACGGATGCGCGAGCGCCGGATCCACAAGATCGCAGGTCTGCCCGAGGGTGAGGTCTATGATCCCGAGGATCTGCGTCGCAGCGCCGAGCGCCTGCGCCGCAGCGGCGTGTTCAAATCGGTATCGCTGACCGAGGCCGAGGGCATCCGCAGCCCCGATTACCTCGACATTACTGCAACGCTGGTCGAGGACAAGCTGCGCCGCTATTCCATCGGGGCCGAACTTGCGAGTTTTGAGGGGCTGAACCTCACCGGCTACTGGCTGCATCGCAACCTGCTGGGTGGCGGTGAACGGCTGAAGATCGATGGCGAAATCGCCAATATCGGCGCGCAATCCAGCGGCATCGACTACACACTTGGCGTGACGGTGGATCGCCCGGCCACGCTGACGCCGGACACCACCCTCAGCTTCTCGACCGAGTTCGGCCATCTGGACGAGGAAGACTTCAACGCCGATATCATGACGCTCGGCACCAGCTTCTCGCACTACTTCTCGGAAGAGCTGACGGCGAAGGCGGGGCTGGAATACAGCTATGCCAAGATCTCGGATTCGATCAGCGAATATACCTACAAGCATATCGCCTTTCCCATCGGCGTGACCTGGGACAAGCGCGACGACAAGCTTGATGCGCACAAGGGCTTTTTCGTCAATGCCGAGCTACGCCCTTTCCTGGGCTTTGGCATCACCGACAGCGGGGCGCAGATCAAGGCGGACGGGCGCACCTATGTCACCTTTGGCGAAGAACGCCCGGTGACGCTGGCCGGGCGCGCGCAATTCGGCATGGTGACCGGATCCGATCTGCTGGCCACACCACGCGACTATCTGTTCTATTCCGGCGGCGGCGGCACGGTGCGGGGGCAACCCTACCAGTCGCTTGGCGTCGATGATGTCAGCATCTATGGCGACAAGATCGGCGGCATGGCCTTTGCAGCCCTGTCCGGCGAGGTGCGGGCGCGCGTCACCCAGACCATCGGCCTCGTGGCCTTTGCCGATGCAGGCTATGTTGGTGCCACCGAATTCGGCGGTGCCAATGGCGAATGGCACGCGGGCGCGGGCCTTGGCCTGCGCTATGCCACGGGCTTTGGCCCGATCCGCTTCGATGTCGCGACCCCGATCAAGGGCAGCGTCGACACCGGGGACGGCGTTCAGATCTATGTCGGTATCGGGCAGGCTTTCTGATGAAACGTATTCTGGTTCTCGCCCTTTGTGCCCTGCCATTTGCCGCCAGCGCGCAAGAGGATGATCGCAGCTATCTGACCGCCCTGCTGGAAGACAACCTGTCTGGGGCCGGGCGCAAGATCACCATCACCGGCTTTACCGGGGCGCTCTCCTCGCAAGCGACGATTGCCGAGTTGAGCATCGCCGATGATGACGGGATCTGGCTGACGCTGCGCGATGTGGTGCTGGACTGGAACCGCTCCGCGCTGTTCGCGGGCCGGGTCTCTGTCAATACACTCAGCGCGGAAGAAATCATTCTGGCGCGCCTTCCCTCTGCAGGTGAAAGCGAAACCGCCCTGCCTTCACCCGAAGCCACGCCTTTTGCCCTGCCGGAACTGCCGGTTTCGGTGAATATCGGACAGGTCGCCGCCAAACGGATCGAGTTGGGCGAAAGCGTGCTGGGCCAGCCGGTCGAGGCCACGCTGAATGCGGCCCTGTCGCTTTCCGGCGGCGAGGGCGAAGCCAAGCTGGATCTGGTGCGCACAGGCACCGGGCCTGCCGGCAAGATCGTGCTGGATGCGGCCTATACCAATAGCAGCAAGGTGTTGAAGATCGACCTGCAGGCCGCTGAAGGGGCCGAAGGCATCGCGGCCAGCCTGATGGGCCTGCCCGGAACCCCGGCGGTGGAACTGACGGTGAAGGGCGAAGCGCCGCTGACCGATTACACCGCGGACCTTACCCTGGCCTCTGACGGGGCGGAGCGGCTGGCCGGACAGGTTTCCGTCGCCATGGCCGAAGGTGGGGGCACGAAATTCGGTGCCGATCTGGATGGCGATCTTGCCCCGCTCTTCCTGCCCGACTACGCGGAATTCTTTGGCAATAGCGTGCAACTGAAGGCCGAGGGCGAGAAGACCGCCGCCGGCGTGCTGGATCTGGACAGTTTCCAGCTTGTCACCCGCGCGATGGAATTGGGCGGTTCGCTACAACTGGCCGCGGATGGCCTGCCGCAACGCTTTGACGTCACAGGGCAACTTGGCCTTGACGGCCAGCCGGTGCTTCTTCCGCTGACCACCGATCAGCGCACATCTATTACCCATGCCGATCTGGCGCTGAAATTCGATGCGACGGCCGGCGACCGCTGGACCGCCGATGTCACTATGACCGGCCTCGACCGCGATGACTTCAAGGCGGCCAATGCCCGGATCAGCGGTGGCGGCACCATTGCCCGACCCGATGGCAAACCGCTGGCCGAAGGCCTGCTGGATATCGTGACTGACGGGCTTGCCCCCACCGACGCGGCATTGGCCAAGGCGCTTGGCGACCGGCTGACGGGCCAGGTCGGTTTCCGTTGGCAACAGGGACAGGACAATCTCGACCTGCCGGTGCTGCGCCTGAACGGCAGCGATTACGCCTTTGACGGCGGCTTGAAGATCACCGGGCTGGAAGCCGGGCTGACAATCGGCGGTCAGGGCAATCTGCGCGCCACCGACCTTGCGCGCTTTGCCGATCTGGCGGGGCAACCGGCACTTGCCGGTCAGGTCAATGCCACGCTTTCCGGCCAGACCGCCCTTCTGACTGGTGCCTTTGACGCCAGCGGCAAGATCGAGGGTCAGGGCCTGCGCATCGGCGTAGCCGAAGTCGACAATCTGCTGTCGGGTCCCTCCACCATCGATCTGGTGGCGCGGCGCGATGAGACCGGCACGCGGCTCGAACGGCTTGATCTGCAGGCCGCAAGTCTGACCGCCAAGGCATCAGGCACCATTGCGACAGCGGGCAGCGACATCACGGCGGATCTGGATTTCGCCGATCTTTCGGTGCTTGGCCCCAATTATCGCGGCAGCATGAAGGGCCGCGCTCAAGTCACCGGCACGCCCGATGCGGGCAGCGCCACGCTGGATGCCACCGGCGACGGCCTTGCCATGGGTGTGGCCGAGGTCGACAATCTGCTGCGTGGCCCCTCCACCATCGTGGCGGCGGCGAATTTCGCAGGCAGCACCGTCGATCTGCAAAAGCTTGAGGTGAACGCGGCCAGCCTTGCGGTGAATGCCAGCGGCAAGATCGCGGCTGCGGGCCATGACCTGACCGCCAATCTGAACTTCCGCGACCTGCGCGCGCTTGGCGGCAGCTATCGCGGTAACCTTTCCGCGCAGGCGGCCTTCAAGGGCACGCCGGAAAACGGCACCCTGACCGCCAGCGCCACCGGCAGCGGCCTTGCCATCGGCCAGCCCGAGGCAGACCGACTGCTGGCGGGCGAAAGCCGTCTGGCCGCCGATCTGGCGCTGACTGACGGGCGTATCAAGATCAACAAGGCGACGCTCGCCAATCCGCAATTGCGGGCCGAGGCATCGGGCGCGATCAATGGCACGCATCGCCAGGTCGATCTGCAGGCAGAACTGACCAATCTGGCCCTGCTGGTGCCGGAATTTCCCGGACGCTTTACGGTCAGCGGCAGCGCCGTGGATGACGGGCAAGGCTATGATCTGAATCTGGCCGTGCGCGGCCCCGGCGGCATCGACACCACGGTGCGGGGCCGGGTGGCGGCCAATTTCGGCTCGGCCAATCTCGCGATTGCAGGCGGGGCCGAAGCGGGGCTTGCCAATGCCTTCCTGCGACCGACCACGGTGTCGGGGGGCCTGCGCTATGACCTGCGGCTGAACGGGCCGCTGGCGCCTGCCTCACTGGGGGGCGCGATCACCTTGCAAGGTCTGCGTATCGCGCATCCGTCCTCGCCCGCCTCGATCGATGGCTTGGGCGGCACCATCAACCTTGCGGGGGGCCGGGCCAATCTGAACCTGAATGGCAGCATCAGCAGCGGTGGCAGCTTTACCGTCAGCGGCGGTGCAGGGCTTGCCGCGCCCTTTGCTGGCGATCTGAACATCGCACTCAATCAGGTCCAACTGCGCGATCCGCAACTGTTTCAGACCCGGCTGAACGGCAGGGTGACGGTCAACGGCCCGCTGGCCGGTGGCGCGCTGATCGGCGGCGATATCGTACTCAACGAGACCGAGCTGAAAATCCCATCCACCAGCTTTGGCGCGGCACAGGGGCTGGACGAGTTGAAACATGTGGGCGAACCCGCCGATGTGCGCGCCACCCGCGCCCGCGCAGGTCTGTTGGACGATGGCAGCGGCGGCGGATCGGGCGGCACCAGCGTGGCCTATCCGCTGGATCTGCGTATCTCCGCCCCGCAACGCATCTTCGTGCGCGGCCGCGGCCTTGATCTGGAGATGGGCGGCGAGCTGCGCGTCAGCGGCACCACCGCCAATGTCGTGCCGTCCGGCGCGTTCGATCTGGTGCGCGGTCGCCTCGACATCCTCGGCAAGCGGCTGAACATCACCCAGGCGACCTTGCAATTGCAGGGCGATTTCGACCCCTATCTTCTGGTCTTGGCGTCCAATGAAAGCGACGGCATCACCAGTTCGGTGAAGATCGAGGGCATGGCGAGCGAACCGAAGGTGAGCTTTGTCTCCTCGCCCGAACTGCCCGAGGAAGAGGTTCTCGCGCGGCTGCTGTTCGGGCGCGACCTGACCTCGCTTTCGGCCTTCCAGGCGGCACAGCTGGCCTCTGCAGTGGCCACTCTCGCGGGTAAGGGCGGCGACGGCATCGTGGGCAAGCTGCGCAAGGGCTTTGGCCTGGATGATCTGGACATCAGCACGAATGCCGAAGGCGAAACCGAACTGAAGGCCGGGAAATACATCTCGCAGAACGCCTATACCGAGGTGCAGGTCGATGGGGATGGTCAGGCCAAGATCAACCTGAACCTCGATCTCAACGATTCGATCACCCTGCGCGGGTCGGTGGGTGCCGATGGCGGCACCAGCATCGGGATCTTCAAGGAAAAGGATTACTGACCGACTCGGTGCTTAGGCACCGTCAGACCGTGAGGATCGACAGAGGGGTGCCGGATCAGACCGGCGCCCCTTTTTCATCGCTGTTGCCCTCATCATCCGGGGGCAGGCCCTTCTCCGGCACGCCTTCCATTTCGGCGTCCACAGCCGCACCGAACAGGATGGCATAGGCGCTCAGATAGAGCCACATCAGCAGGATCACCACCGCCCCAAGCGAGCCGTAGACTTTGTTATAGGTGTTGAAATGCGCGAGATAGAGCACGAAGCCGCGCGAGACCGCGAACCACAGCACAACGGCCACCAGAAGGCCGGGGGTCAGCAGGCGGATACGCTGTGTCTCCTCGCGATTCGGGCCAAAGCGATAGGTCAGGGCCAGCCCCAGCACCACCAGCCCAAGGGCGAAAAGCGTGTTCACGGCCTCAAGCGTGATTGCGGCCAGCGCCCCGAGCGGCAGCAGCGCGATTCCCAGCGGCACGATGATCGCGGCAATCAGCGCAGTCAGCGCCACCGCCACAAGTACAAGCGTCAGCACAAGCGCCAGAAGCGCGCCCTGGACGCTGCCATGATCGGGGCGGTGGTGGACGGCATTCAGGGCCGACATCATGCCCTGCACGCCCGCACGCGCGGACCACAGGCCAACCAGCAATGATATGAAGGTCGTCAGCCCCAGATCGCTGCTATTCGTGCTCAGCAGCGCCTCGACCTGCGTGCGCAGCAGGGAATAGGCGTCAGCGGGCATGAAATCGGCCAGAAGCTCCATCTCCTGCCGAATCGCGCCGGGATCGGCGACAAAGCTCCAGATCGCGATGATGAAGGCGATGCCCGGAAACATCGACAGCAGACCATAAAAGGTCACGCCAGCCGCCGCCATGCCCAGATTGGCATTGCCGGCACGCACGAAGATGCGGCGTAATCTGCGGACCAAACCACGTTTCACGATGACATCTCCCCGGTCCTGTGCTGCCCCGAAGGCAAGTAGCCCCCGGAAAAGCAGAAGGGCTCGCTTACGCGAGCCCCCTGTATCATCCGCTGCCCTGAGGCAACAGGGACGATTAGTGATCGCCCGAGTCGTTGGCAACCAGAGCGGCGACGAGCGCCAGGCCGGCCAGACCAGCAACCACGGCACCAGCGCCGAGCGAGCCCGACGAAGCCGGAGCAACGACCACACCCGGGGTCGGTTCGACTTCAACGACAACCGGGCCGCCAGCGAAGGCAGCGGTCGACATGACCGAAGCAACGGCGACGAGAGCAGCAAGCTTTTTCATAGTTTTCTCCATACACTTGAGATTGGCGATTGCCCACGCGATAGCATAACGGGACTAGTAAAGGAAGCCAGTTTCCTAGCCACCGTCAATAACCCGCGCGAGTTCGAGATGGCCCCATTCGGAAACCAGTAACTCTTTGGATTTACGAAGTTTTCCACCGTTTTCGAACCAGTATTCATTGGTGAAACTGGCCCCATTTGCGGTGCAGGTCTCGACCACATGAGTGGTCGAATGTTGCAGCCCTACCACAGTCACTGTGGCAGGGCCCGCCGAACGGGCGGTGCAGTCATAGCTGATGCGGATCAGCTGGTCGCCGCCATCCAGATAAACATAGCTGCGGCGATGCGTGCTATTGCCCGAACGAAGCTGTGCAAGGGTCGGACCGCTTGATTGCATGATGTCGGGACCGAATCCCCGGGTTTCCGACATCACGCTATCGCGGAAGGTCACCGTCAGCTTGTCCGAGGTCGACCAGGTCTGGACATTGCCCTTCACCGAAATCGGCACGAGATAGAACGTGGCATTGCCGCTTTTCAACTCGCCCTTGATGACCGGAACCTTCAGCTGGGCCAGATCGGCCCGCGTCACCTCGGCGGGCGGTGCAGCGGGGCCTTTGGCCTTGGTGGTGGCCCCCTTGGCAGCCTGGGTGATGGCCCCCAGAACCGGCGAAATCTCGGTCTGGTTGCCACAGGCAGCCAGGGCGCTGCACAGCAGGCCCGCGATCAGCAGAGAAGACCTGCTCATTTCCAGAATCTCCCCCACTGGGCGTCGATGCCTTCTTCGTGATAATCGCGCACCGCCTCGTAAAGACGGCCCTCGACATCCAGACGCGCGCCGCCATCGCGACCAAACGGCCGGATCGTGGTCTCATAGGTCTTGCGACCCGGACGCCCGGTGCCCCATGCCAGCGGAACCTCAAGCCGAATCCCCTTGTCAAAGGAGCCGGAGCCGAAGTCCTCGGATGAGACATTGGTCTTGGTGGCGAAGGCGCCGACACGCCAGCCGCTGGCGAATTCGCGGTCCACGCTCAGTGTTGCCCCCACATCTCCCGCCAGATAGCGGCCGACATCCAGTTGGGCATGATAACCCGGCGCAAAGTTGTAATAGCCCGAGATATGGCCGGTCGCGACGCGGTAGTCATATTCGCCAAAGCCGAACAGACCATCGGTGTCGCGCTGCGCAACATAGTTGGCTTCGGCACCGATGGCCCATTTGCTGTTGACCGGCTTATAGAGCACCTCGGCCGAAACACCGCCGAACATACGCTCCAGATAGCCCGCCGAGATACGGCCATAGACGTCACCGCCAAGATAGGCGTATTTCGTCAGCGTCAGCCGTTCCACCGCCGGATCGCCATTGGCGTCATAGCGTTCGACATCTGAGCGCACTTCTTGCAGGGCCGAGGGTTTGGCGGGCGGGATATTGCCAAGGTTCCCCGCAAGCCGCTTCACAGCCGAGCCTTCCAGCACCCAGCCCGGCGCGAATTCCAGCCGTGCCGCAAGGCGCGCGCCGACATCCATCTTGAACGGCGATCCGCGCTGATCGAACAGGCGGATGCGGTTATAGGGGCTCAGCGACCAGGTGAAATCGGGATAAAGCTCCGGGTCGTAGGTCAGACCGGCTTGCGATCCGGGGGCAGAGATGACCGTCGCCGCGCGCATCGATTCCGCCGCGGTCGGGCTGTTCTCGAACCGCTCCAGATCAGAACGGCGCATGGTCACGCGCGAGGCAGGCAGGCCGTCGACCACCGGCACGATCTCGAAGGTCTCGATCGATTCCGGCATCGCATGTGCCATGGCGCGGGCCACGCGGCCAATGGCCTGGGCCTCGGCGTCGTAACGCTGGTTGCGGATGCGCACCAGCGCGCGATCGGCGCTGTAGGAAATCGCCTCGACCTCGATCCCGTCGGGACGCAGGCGCTTGTTCAGGTTGGTGATCAGGATCGGTGCCGCATCGGCCTGGGTGACCCAATCGGTCGAATAGGCCTCGGGATCAGCGGTCCGCGACGGGCGCAGCTTCACCGGATCGGGGGCGGTATCCTTGATGCTGCCCATCGGGCGCTGCTTGGGGTTCATGATGAAATGCGCGGTCAGGCCGACCTCGCTGCCATACATGTAATAGCCGCCGACCTGGAACCACTCGTTCACATAATATTCCAGGCCATAGTTCAGATGGCTGCGCTGCCGGAAAGTGCCGCGCTGCTTGTCTTCGACCACATAGGCATCGGACGAATATTCCGCCTTGAAGGTCAGCTTGTCATTGATCTGCCACTCGACCCCGGCAAAGGGCGCGGCATCGCCACGGAACCATTGATCGAAGTTGAACTTGCCGCCCTTGCCGATATCGATCCGGCCGCGCTCCCCAAAGGGCGCACCGATGGCACCATGGCTGCCCAACCGGCCCCAACCCAGGCCGACCGTTGCCTTCACCGCCGGGGTGATGTGCTTGGTCGCCGCGATATATTCGCCCGACAGAACGCCGGTCCCGGCAAGATCCTGCAGGCCGACCGTCACGGCAGGGATGTAGCGCCCCTCGGTCAGCAGCTGATAGCGGAAGTCGAAGGAGCGGTCGTAATAGGTGCCGAAGGTCGTGGCATTACAGGCCGGCATACAATCCGACCAGTCCCGGATCCCAAGGAATCGGAAGCTCGCGGACATGCGCGGCGAAATCTGGAAGCTCAGCGTCGTGCGGCTGATCGGCCCCCAATGGGCGGTCGACATGGTCAGGTAACCGTCCGGCTGCATCTCGCCTGAGGGCATGTCGATCAACCCACTGACACCATAGCCATTCAGGCTGGGCGCGCGGGTGGTTTCGGCATGGGCCCCCTGATGGACCCCAATGGCCAAAAGGGAGCTTGCGAGAAGAAGCCGGGCTTTGCGGGCGGCCATATAGGTCATGCGTCGTCTGCCTTGCACATCGGAACTTGTGGCACCTTAAAAGAAAGCCGCTGCATCAACAATCATGCTTGGGCGACTTTCCACGAATCATTGTCCGGCGATTGCCTCAGCCTGAGTGTGGGTTGGGCACTGATACCCGCTGACCCAGAGACGGACCACCTCGCGCGCGGCTTCGGGGTCGCCGGTGGCCACCGCCGTGCGCAGCGCGCGCAGCGCCGAGGCCATCTCGATCTCTGACAGGCTTTCCTCACGCGCGCGCAGGATCTTGCTATGCGGCGTGGTCAACTGCCCCTCGCCGATCAGCAATTCCTCATGCAGCTTCTCGCCGGGGCGCAGGCCGGTCACCAGGATCTCGATATCGCCATCCGGGTGATCGCCGTCGCGCACCGAATAGCCCGCCGCCTGGATCATCTGCACCGCCAGTTCGCGAATGCGCACCGGCTTGCCCATATCCAGCAGGAAGACATCCCCCCCGCGCGAGGTCTGATGATCCGAGAACGACCCTGCCAGCAGCACCAGTTGTGCGGCCTCGGAAATCGTCATGAAGAAGCGCGTCACATCCTCATGCGTCAGGGTGACAGGACCGCCGCGCGCGATCTGTTCCTTGAACAGCGGGATGACCGAACCCGACGACCCCAGAACATTGCCAAAGCGCACCATCGAGAACACCGTCCCGCGCGAGCGTTTGGCCATATCCTGCACCACCAGCTCTGCCAGCCGCTTGGAGGCACCCATGATATTGGTCGGGCGCACCGCCTTGTCGGTAGAGATCATGATGAAGCGGTCCACCCCGGCCTCATGCGCGGCTTCGGTGATGGTGCGGGTGCCCAGCACGTTATTGGCAAGGCCCGCAATCGGGTTATGCTCAACCAGCGGCACATGTTTATAGGCGGCGGCGTGGAACACGACATTGATGCCGTAATTCTGCATCACCATCCGTGTCAGCCGGGAATCCGTGACAGACCCCAGAACCGAGACAAGTTCGACCTTCGCCCGTTCGGCCTGTTCGCGCAGCTCGCGGTCCACGTTGTAAAGCGCGACTTCGCTGACCTCGTAAAGCACCAGCCGCGCGGGCTTGTAGCGCAGCAACTGGCGGCACAATTCCGACCCGACCGACCCGCCGGCACCCGAAACCAGCACCGATTTGCCGCTATAGGCCTCTGACGCGCGGGCCAGACCCTGATCGATCTGTTCACGCCCCAGAAACTGGCCGGGATTGACCGGGCTCAACGTGTCGATCAGCTCCTCGGTGCCGACTAGCTGTGAAAAGGACGGCAGCGACTGCACCTTCAGCCCCATTTCGCGCAGCTTGCGGGTCAGCCGCGCAATTTTCGGCGGCGAGACCGAGGGCATGGCAAGGATCACCCGCTGGGTCTGATAGCGTTCTGATACCCGCTTCAGATTGTCGGGCGACAACACGCGCAGCCCCGCCACCATGGTCGATTGCAGCGCAACATTGTCGTCGATGAAGGCGACCGGCGTGATCCGCTCATGCGAGCGCAGGGCCGCGGCCAGTTGCACCCCGGTTGTGCCCGCACCGTAAATCAGCACGCGATGCTTGGGCTGCCCCTGCCGCAACACCCAGAGCAGGATGCCCAGAAGGGCCACTCGCAGGCTGGCCGAACCCATGAACAGCAGCAGCCCATAGGTGACCACGCCAACCAGCGGAAAGCTGGGCACCGTCATGACCAGCAGCACTGTCGTGAAGATGGTCATGATCGCAGCATAGACGCCGGTGCGCATCATCGCGGCGGTTTCATAGGATTTCAGCTGAATGCGTGGCAGGCCCAACTGGTAGGAGACCAGCCCCCCAAGGATCGCCAGACCGGGTAGCACATAATATTGCAGCGCCGGGACCTGAGACAGCATCCCCAGCCCCTTATGCATCAGCAATAGGCTGGCCAGCAGCGCCACCGGCGGCAGGATCACGTCAATCAGCAGCAAGATGACGCGCTTGCCGCGCCGGGTCAGGCGCAGCTGAAAGGAAAAAAGGGCCGTCCGGATCTGTTTCATGGCTTCCCTATACGGCCGACACACAATGATCGCGGCCAAACCCAAAAAGCGCGCCCGCCGAAGCGTCGCGCCACTGTCCCACTGTATACGGAGTTACAGCCGAAACAGCTTTTTGAAAAGCACCCGCCCCCCGGTATCAGCAATGAGCCGCAGATCGAAGCAGAAATTGCGGTTTTTGGCGTAGATCAGGTCCAGTTTTGCCTTTCTGGGCACACATCGGCGGGAATAGACCGCATCGGTCTCGGCCGCGCTGTGGCATTGCCGCAGCAGCCATTCCTCATGGGCATGAAAATGCAGCGACGCAAGGCCGGTAATGCCGGGCCGGCTTTTCAGCACCTCGGCGTAAAGCTCCGGGAATTTTTCGACATAAAACCGCAAGGGCGGGCGCGGGCCGACAAAGCTCATATCACCCCGGATCACATTCCAAAGCTGCGGCACCTCATCCAGACGGGCGCGGCGCAGCAGCCGCCCGATCCGGGTCACGCGGGCGGATTTGTCGCCGCCGGACACACCGGAATCCGTCGCCACCACCGACATGGTGCGCAGCTTCCACAACTGAAACGGCTGCCCGGGCGCCTTCATCCGTTCGGCGACATAGAAGATCGGCCGCCCCTGCACCAGCAGCAGCACGATCAGCAGAATGCCGAAGGGCAACGCCAGGAGCGCCACCAGCAGAAAGGCCAGCGCCAGATCAAACAGACGTTTCGACAGGGTCATTGCGGCCCTCCCAGACCCATATCACGCCACTCGGCCACCATCGCCGCCGCATCGGCGCGGCCCGCAATGCCCGGCAGCAAAGCCTCAAGCCGGGCTGTATCCAGCCCGACCCGCCCCAGCACTTGCGGGTTCTCCGCCCCCCAATGCCAACGGATCGACGCCGCCCGCAACAGATCGGCCATACCGACCAGCCCGGGGGCCGCGATGTTCAGCACCGCAGGCAGATCCGCCCCGCGCTGAGCCAGATCGGCCAGACCGGCCAGCACCCGCGCCAAAGCCGCGGGCCCGATATAGGAGCGCAGCGGCCCCTGCGGCTGACCAAGCACCGGATCCAGACGCACATCCTCGCCCGCGCGGCCATTGCCGATCAGCGCATCGGCGCCGACGATATTGCCAATGCGCAGGCAGGTTTGCCCCGGGCCACCATCCCGCAACCGCGCCGCGACCGACCGTTCCATTGCCAATTTGGCCGCGCCATAGCCGCTGATCGGTCGCGCAGGACCATCCTCGGCCAGCAGCAGACCATCCAGCCCCGCCGCGCCATAAACCGCCGCCGAAGAGCAATGAAACACATGCCGCGCCTGCCAGCGATCCGCCAGATCACAGGCAGCCGCAGCCAAATCTCTGTTTTTGTTCAGATCTTCATCGCTTCCGCGCACCACCCCGGCCAGATTTATCAGTACCAGATCCGGCGCGGGCGCAGGTGGCGCGGCATCTTCCAGCAGCGACCAGCGCAGGCCCTTGGTAACCTGACCCTGCCGCCCCTGCCAAAAGACCGGCTGATCGGCCCATGCCCGTTGCAAAATCCGCCCGATCTTGCCATTGGCACCAAGAACACAGATCACCGCCAATCCCCATCCCGGCCCGCATTTGGGCGTTGAACCTATGAATGCGCCCAAGTATCTTGCGCAGGCTGCATATGTCCACCCCGCCAGGTGTGACGAGACCGGAGTGAATTATGATCAAGAAAACCGGAAAGCTTATTCTGCTTTCGGCTGGCATATCCGTTCTCTCCGCTTGCGGCGATGGCCCGGCAAGTGCGCCGCGCGCCGAACAGGTCATCAGCGGCTCGGAAAAGGAAGATGCCAGCTTTGCGGTTTTCCCGGTCAATCGCGACACCCTGCCCCAGTTGAGCAGCTGGCCAAAGAAGGCCAACCCCAATCCGACCGGCTGGCTGGACCGTGTGCGCGGACCGTCCTCGCCGCAGATCCAGTCTGGCGATGTGCTTGATCTGTCGATCTGGGACAATGGCGACAGCTCGCTGCTCGCGCAGGCGGGCCAGAAGGTGGTGGAGTTGAAATCCATCCGCGTCTCGCCCGAGGGTGAGGTCTTCCTGCCCTATGTGGACCGCGTCTATATCGCCAATATGTCGCCTGATCGCGCGCGCGCCACGATTCAGGACAAGTTCAGCGCCATCATCCCCTCGGCCCAGGTCCAGCTGCGCCATGAGGCGGGGCGGCAAAACTCGGTCGACTTGATCAGCGGCGTGCAGAAACCCGGTGCCGTGGTGATGCCGGACCGCGATTTCACCGTGCTGAGCCTGATCGCCCAGGGCGGCGGCATCTCCAAGGATCTGACCAACCCGCAGATCCGGCTGATGCGCGGCAGCAAACTCTATGGGATTTCGGCCAAACGGCTGATGAAATCGCCCAGCCTCGACACCACCCTGCGCGGCGGCGACAAGGTCTATGTTGAAAATGACGAGCGGTATTTCCTGTCGCTCGGCGCGACCAATAAACAGGCGCAGATCCCCTTCACCGATGACAAGCTGAACGCGCTGGATGCAGCCTCGCTGGCGGGCGGGCTGAAGGACACGCGCGCCAATCCGGGCGGTGTGCTGATCCTGCGTGATTATGATGCCAAACATGTGCGCAGCGATGGCACCGGCCCCAGCAAGGACCGTATCGTCTTTGCCATCGACCTGACCACTGCAGACGGGCTGTTCAGCGCCGGCGAGTTTCTGATCGAGGATCGCGATGTGGTGATGGTTACCGAAAGCTCGCTGGTCAATAACAGCGTAGCGGTGCGCATGGCCTATGATCTGCTGGGCATCGGAACCCGTGTCCGCGATCTGAGCAACTGATCGCCCAGATCGCGCGGCCAGTCCGGCCGGGGCTCAGTCCTCGGCCTCCAGCCTTGTGCGCATTTCGCGCAGAACCGGCAGGACAGAGCGCACGCGCTCGGCACCCAGCGCCTGCACCACATCGCCAATCAGCGGCGCGATGGCCTGCACCGCCGCATCACGCGCGGCACGGCCTGCGGGGCTGATCGCGACGAATTTGCGCCGCGCATCGTCCCAATCCGGGCGAATATGCACATGGCCTGCCCATTCCAGCTTGGACAAAGTGTTGGTCATCGCCCCCCGCGTCACATGGAAGCTACGGGCCAATTGTGCGGGCGTGCGTTCCTCATTGATGCGCGCCAGATGGTTCAACACACCGAAATGCGACAGTTCCATCCCGCGCGGCAGCACCTTGGAGATGCGGTTGCGGGCCAGTTGATCCGCCATGAACAGTTCGCCAAACAAGGCGATCGCCAGATCGTCGGTCTTGTCGGACATCACGCCCCCCCGAACGGGCTGGCGCATTCTGAATCACGGCGGAAACCGGGACGGCTGGCGCGCTCTGGCGTCAACACGCCCGCCGCAGGCGCTGCTACCCGCCCATGGGCCAGGGCCGGGGCATGGTTTCGCCCGGCCCCATCGCTGACAGCGGGCTGCACAAGGGCGCAACGCAAGGCTCAGCCCTCCAGCAGCGGATCTAGGCCACCTTCTGCATCCAGCGCGTGAAGATCATCGCTGCCACCAACATGCTGGCCACCGATAAAGATCTGCGGCACCGTCCGCCGACCGCCCGCGCGATCGGTCATCGCCAGACGCAGATCCGGGTCGCGGCTGACATCGATTTCAGTAAAGGCCACGCCTTTCTTGGTCAGCAGCCGCTTGGCGGCGAGACAATAGGGGCAGGTGGGGGTGGTATAGATTTCGACGGTTTTCATGGCGGGGTCCGCGACTGGGGCAATTTCCCGCGCAAGCTACAGTCAATCAGCCCTCCTTCGCAACGCGGCACATGACGACAATATCGACCCGTGCCGCCCCACCCTCCAACAAGGTATCCGTGCAGGCCGCCAAAGTGGCACCCGATGTCATGACATCATCGACCAGCAGCACCGGACGACCCTGCATCTGCCAGGCGCGTTTCGGGTTCAGGCGAAACGCGGCTTCGACATTCAGAAATCGTCCTTCGCGGTCGCGCCCTTCCTGGCTATGGGTGTTGCGGCTGCGGATCAGCAGATCGGGGCAATGCGGCAATGCGCAATGCCGCGCCAGCGCCGCCGACAGCAACGCCGCCTGATTGTAACGCCGCCGGATCAGCCGCAGCCAATGCACCGGCACCGGCACGAGCAGCGTATCGGGCTGCAACAGCGGTGCTGCCGCCCGTTTCAGCCAGCCCGCCGCAGGCTTGGCCAGATCCAGCCGATCACCGTGTTTCAACGCCATCACCATGCGGCGCGCATTGTCGCGATAGACCATCGCCGCCCGCCCGCGCGACCATGGCCGGACAATGGCCAGACAGTCATCGCATTGCACCACCTCATCCGGGTCATCCCCCGGCAACGGCACCCCGCAACAATCGCAGACCAGCCCGGATATGAAGGGCGTATCGCGCCAGCATTGGGGGCAAAGGCCAAAATCGCTGGTCACCTGCGCATCGCAACTGAGACATTGCGGCGGGTAAATCAGCTGCACCGCGGCTTGCAATCTCATCCCGCCCTCCTATGGTCGCCACACCGAAGGAGCCAGCATGACCCCGCCGCCGCTGACAGACCGCCAAGCCCTGATCCAACACCGTCGCCGCGCTTGCCGCGATGCGCTGTTCCTGCACGAAGAAGCCGTGCTGGAGGTTCAGGAAAGGCTGATTCCGGTTAACAGGCAGTTTACGCGGCCTGCCATCATCAGTGCCTTCCCCGAGATCTGGGCAAATGTGCTGCCCGGTGCCAAGATTGTGCCCGATGACGAGGTGCTGGATCTGGAACCCGGCGCGCATGATCTGGTGATCCATGCCATGGCGCTGCACTGGGCGAATGACCCGGTCGGGCAATTGGTGCAATCGCGGCGCGCGCTGGTGGCGGACGGGCTGTTTCTGGGCTTCATGCTGGGCGGACAAACCCTGCACGAACTGCGTGCCAGTCTTGCCGAAGCCGAGATTGCGGTGACCGGCGGCCTGTCGCCGCGCGTCCTGCCAATGGGCGAGATCCGCGATCTGGGCGCGCTGCTGCAACGTTCCGGCCTCAATCTGCCGGTGGCGGACAGTTTCCAGCGCAGGGCAAGCTATCGTGATCTGTTCCACCTGATGGCCGATCTGCGGGCCATGGGCGAAACCAATGCCCTGCATGAACGCCGCCGGACCTTTACCCCGCGCCGCGTGATGATCGAGGCAGCACAACGCTATGCGCAGGCCTTCGGCACCGAGGATGGCCGTATCCCCGCCAGTTTCGAGGTGATCTGTCTGACCGGCTGGTCGCCGCATGAAAGCCAGCAAAAGCCGCTCAGGCCCGGATCGGCGACCATGCGGCTGGAAGATGCACTGAAGGCCGCACGCGACACCGGCACCGATCCTGCGACAAAAAACGACAGTTGACCCCGGGCGGTTCACCGCTATCTCAGGGGGAGAAGCCTGAGGAGAGACCCATGCGTGACGCGCATAGTGCTGGCACCAGTGCCGCCCCCGCCGATCATCCGGCGCTGCCGCCGCGGAAAATCGGGGTGCTTCTGGCCAATCTCGGCACGCCGGATGCGACCGATTACTGGTCGATGCGGCGCTATCTGAACGAGTTTCTCTCGGATCACCGGGTCATCGACCTGCCGCGCTGGAAATGGCAACCGCTGCTGCAACTGGTGATCCTGACCAAGCGCCCCTTCACCAGCGGCGCGAATTACAAGCTGATCTGGGATCAGGCGCGCAATGAAAGCCCGCTGATGACGATCACGCGCGATCAGACCCATGCGGTGGCCGAAGCGTTGAAGGCCGAATATGGTGACCGGGTGATGGTCGATTTCTGTATGCGCTACGGCAATCCCTCCACCAAGTCGAAGGTGCAGGCCATGGTGGCGGCGGGATGTGAAAAGATCCTGTTCTTCCCGCTTTACCCGCAATATGCGGGGGCCACGACTGCGACGGCCAATGATGCCTTCTTCCGCGCCTTGATGCAGGAAAAGCGCCAGCCTGCCGCGCGCACCGTGCCGGATTACTTTGAGCATCCGCTTTATATCGAGGCCCTCGCAGCCTCGGTGGAGCGGGCCTATGCCAGCCTAGACCATCGCCCCGACATGCTGGTCGTATCCTATCACGGGATGCCGAAACGCTATCTGGAGGAAGGCGATCCCTATCACTGCAAATGCCAGAAAACCTCGCGCCTGCTGCGCGAGCGTCTGGGATGGGACAAGACAGAGATCACCACCACCTTCCAATCGGTCTTTGGCCGCGAAGAATGGCTGCGCCCCTATACGGTGGAGCATGTGGCCGAACTGGCGAAACAGGGCAAGAAGCGCATCGCCGTGATTGCGCCCGCCTTCAGCGCCGATTGCATCGAGACGCTGGAGGAGATCAAGGGCGAGATCTGCGAAAGCTTCGAACATGCGGGCGGCGAGGTCTTCACCTATATCCCCTGCCTGAACGCAGAGCCCGCGCATATCACCGCGCTGACGGCGGTGATCCGCGAAAATCTGGGCGGCTGGATCTAGACTGTCGCGCGTCCCCGTTTCGGGGGGCCAGAGGCCATCTGGCCCCGCGCGTGCCCTTTACTTTGCCAGCGCGGCTGCCAGCACCAGCAGGCCCAAGAGCGGCACCGCGATCGCCCCGCCTGACGAGGCCGGCGCGGTGGCGACGGCCACGGGCTGTTCCACCTCTTCGACGACAACCGGCTGCGCCAAGGCGGGCAGCCCCGCCAGGGTCAGCACGGCGGCAAGGGCAAGGGCCTTCTTGGAAAGGGTCTGCATCTTCTCAAGCTCCTGAAATGCGACCGGCCCTGCAGGCGATGCCGACAGGACCGGGAAACGTCATCATCGCCGTGGCGCAACCTCAGATCAACAGAACCTGTGCGCCGATCTGCACCAGATCATACAGTTCCTCGACATGTTCATTATACATGCCGATGCAACCATTCGACGATTTGCGGCCAATCTTGCGCGTGTCATGCGTGCCATGAACGCGGTAATATTCCCAGGACAGCCACATGGCGCGGGTGCCCAGCGGGCAATCCGGGCCCGGCGGGATGAAGGCGGGCCAGTCGGGATTGCGTTCGCGCATCGACGGTGTCGGACGCCAGCTTGGTGCCGGGTCCTTCTTGATGATCGTGGTGCGGCCCAGACGGGTCAGTTCCGGCGAGAGCGGCACCGACGTCGGATACAGCTTGTAGATCGCCTGATCCGCCGACCAGTAATGCAGGCAGCGCGACTGGGTATCGACCAGCATGGCCCCCTTTTGCAGATCGGGGAAATAGGGCTGCCAATCCAGCATCCGAAAGCTGGCGATATTGCTGCGCACCGGCGCCTGCTGTGCAAGGGCGGGCAGGGCACTGGCCCCAAGGGCCGCAGCGGCTGCACCCAGAACCGTCCGGCGGGTGGGCTTGAACGACGCATCGGCAGACATCGACCGATCTCCTCAACTAGATATTTCGGCGGTTTCTAGCTGCACTGTTGCCATTTCGCAAATCAAACAGGTGTCATCAGGCGATTTCACGCAGAGTTGCGTTTGATCCTGCGCGGCGCTTTGGCTAAAGACAGCAGGTCCGCAGCCTTTGGTGTTTGATAAATGACGAGACTTCCGGTTCTGGCCGTCTGTATGACGGCTCTGTTGGCAGCCTGCTCCAGTGAACCTCCGGCGCCCACGCTGGGCGCAGATGGGCGCCCGCTGCCGACGATCTTCAGGATCGACAAGCGGCAGGCGGCAGAGATCCCCGGGCGGGTCAGCGATTCGCTCAACACCCTGCGGGCCGCGCGCGGGCTGGTGCCAGTGCAATATAATGCCGCGCTCAATGCCGCTGCGGCCGCGCATTCGCGCGACATGTCGGCGCAGGGCAGGCCCTGGCACTTTGGCTCGGACGGATCATCACCGCTGCTGCGGGCGCAACGCGCGGGCTATGTCGGCCACCTGCAGGGCGAGGTGATTTCCGAGACCTACGAGTCGGAGCTGGAGACACTGGCGGAATGGTCGGCGCAACCCGATACGCTGGGCGTGCTGATGGACCCGAAGGCCAATGAGCTGGGCTTCGGCTGGTATCAGGAACCAAGCGGCAAGATCTGGTGGACACTTGTCACCGGCGACAGCACCCGTGGCCCGGTGGCCAATGTGACCGCGACCGCGCTTGGCCGCACCGTCACCTCCGAGATGGACGGCAACGGCGCCCCCATCCAGTGACATCGCGCGTGTGCGCGGTCCGGTTGTGCCCCGCGCACGCGTCGGTAGGGCAGTCGGATATGCAAAAGGGCCCTCGCGGGCCCTTTTTCGTCATGCCGGATCAGGATCGATCAGGGCAGGATATAGATCGGGGTATATTGGCGGAGCATCGAATAGATCTCTTCAATCTCCTTGTCGGTGACTGCGATGCAGCCCGCGGTCCAGTCGCCCTTATTGGTGCCTTTGTAATCCGACCGGCCATGGATCATGATATCGCCACCGGGTGACTTGCCCTGTGAAGCGGCATAGGCGCGGTCCAACGCATCGGGATAGGACACCCCGACCGACAGATGGTAGCGGCTTTTGGGGTTATGATGGGTGATGTAATAGGCACCTTCCGGCGTTTTGCCATCGCCCTCGAACTGCTTGTGGCCAACCGGCGCAAAGCCAAGATCGATATCATACTGCTTCAGAACCTTGTCCTTATGCAGCAGATACATCTTCCGGTCCGCCTTATGGACCTGAATCGTCGTCACCGCAGGCCCGCGATAGGTGCGGAACTTCTTGTCGCCACCACCGCAGGCGGCCAACCCGAAGGCAAGGCCCACGAGGAGGAGAATACGCAGAAAAGCCATGGAACTGCCCGAGTCTTCTTTTTTCCGTCCCTTAACGCAGTTTGGCACGTTCGGGAATGCTTCGCATAGGTGCAGGGTGGCACAGTCGCATCACAGCTTTGTGCGGGGGCTCACAATGCGAAACGCGCGACCAGCTCCACATGCGGGGACCAGCGGAACTGGTCGACCACCTGCACCCAGTCGAGCTTATAGCCCGCTGCGGTCAATACCCGCGCATCGCGCGCAAAGCTGACCGGGTTGCAGGACACCATGACAATCACCGGCACCTTGGATCGGGCAAGTGTGGCAGTCTGCGCCTCGGCGCCCGCGCGGGGCGGGTCAATGACCACGGCCTCCACGCCCTTGAACTCATCGGGCTCCAGCGGCCGGCGGAACAGATCGCGAGTTTCCACCGTCACCTTGTGCAAGCCCCCCGCCATGCGCCAGCCCTTGTCGAGCGCCGTCATCATCGCCGCGTCGCCCTCCACGGCGTGGATGTCGGCCTGTTCCGCCAAAGGCAGGCTGAAAGTGCCAGACCCCGCGAACAGATCGGTGATGCGGGATGCCTTGCCCACCGCCTCGCGCACCGTGGCCAGAAGCGCGGCCTCGCCCTCGGCGGTGGCTTGCAGGAAGGCACCCGGCGGCGGTGCCACCAGCGCGCGACCAAAGCGTTGCATCGGGGCCGCGCGCAGCGCCACGACCTCATCTTCCCATGTCAGGCGCGACAGGCCATGCGCCTCGGCGATGCGGGCCAGTTGCAGATGCATGTCCGCATCCAGCGGCTTGCCGCCTTTCACCACGACATCGGGCCCGGCAAGGCTGCGCGTCACCGTCAGGTCCAGCGTGCCGCTGCGCGAGCCGCCCGCCATCACCAGCGCCTCCAGCGCGGGCATAGCCGCCATCAGATCGGGATGCAGCAATTGGCAATTCGGCACCGGGATGATGGTATCCGATCCACGCGCATGAAAGCCGATCAGGGTGCCGCCCTTGGTGCGCCGCGCGGCCAGGGTCGCCCGCCTGCGCGATCGCGGCGGCGAGGTCAGGATCGGACGCAGCGGTGCCTCCAGCCCCTGCCCGGCCAGGGCTCCGGCGGCAATGCCCTGCTTCCAGTCAGCCACCAGCCCGTCGCGCGCATGCTGCATCTGGCAGCCGCCGCAGGTTTTGGCATGGCTGCAAACCGGCTTTACCCGATCCGCCGACGGCGTCACGATCTTCACGCCCGTCAGCACATTCCCCGAAAGCTCGCCCTCAACCTCTTCGCCCGGCAGCATCCCCGGCACAAAGATCGTGCCCTCCGGCCCTTCGGCAATGCCGTCGCCATGATGGCCCAGCCGGGCGATGGTCAGTTTCATTCCGCTGCCTCTTCGGTGACGATGAAGCCCCCGGATTGCCTGTTCCAATAGCGCGCGTAAAGCCCCCCTTTCGCCAGCAGGGCCTCATGCGTGCCTTCCTCGACGATCTGGCCGCGATCCAGCACGATGATGCGGTCCATCGCGGCGATGGTCGACAGGCGATGTGCAATGGCTAGAACGGTCTTGCCCTGCATCACCCGATCCAGCGCCGCCTGAATGCTGGCCTCGACCTCGCTGTCCAGAGCCGAAGTCGCCTCGTCCAGCACAAGGATCGGTGCATCTTTCAGGAAGGCCCGCGCAAGCGCGATACGCTGCCTTTGCCCGCCAGACAGCTTCACGCCACGCTCGCCCAGAAAGGCGTCATAGCCGCGCCGCCCCTGATGATCCTCCATCGCCATGATGAACTCATGCGCCTCCGCGGCGGTGGCGGCAGCAATGATCTCGGCCTCGGAGGCATCGGGGCGGCCATAGGCGATATTGTCCCGGGCCGATCGGTTGAACATCGCGGTTTCCTGCGTGACCATGCCGATCTGACGGCGCAGGCTTTCCTGGCTGACCGAGCGCACGTCATGGCCATCCACCGAAACCCTGCCCTTTTCAGTATCATAGAGCCGCAAAAGCAGGCTGACCAAGGTGGATTTCCCCGCACCCGAGGCCCCGACGATCCCGATCTTTTCGCCACCCGGAATATGCAGGGTCACACCATGGATGCCCGCCCGGCCATGGCCATAAGCAAAGGTCACATCGTCATAGCGGATCGCGCCGGAAATCCGCCCCAGCGTGATTGCATCCGGGGCATCCGCCAGGACATGCGGCTGCGCCAGCGTGCGCATTCCATCCTCAACCTCGCCGATGCTGGTATAGATCGACATCAGGGTAAAGCTGACCCAGCCGGTCATCTGGGCGATGCGCATCGCGACAGCCCCAGCCGCCGCGATATCGCCCGCCGTGGCGTGGCCCTGCTGCCACAGCCAGACCGTGCTGCCGATCAGCACCACCGGAAGAACCCCCGCCAGCGTCATCAGCGAAAAGCGGAACCATGTGGAAATCGTGCCGAATTCGAGACTGCGCTCGCGGAACACTTCCATGCTTTTCAGCGCGACCTGATCCTCGAACGCGGCATGGGCGAACAGTTTCACCGTCTTGATATTGGTGATCGTATCGACCACCTGCCCCGAGACCATGGCCCGCGCCCCGGCCCGCGCCGCCGAATTGCGCTTCACCTTGGGCAAGAAGAACCGGATCAGCGCCAGATAGGCCAGCAGCCACAGCATCATCGCAAGCGCAATCCAGGCGTCGATCGCAATCAGGAAGATGGCGGAGCCGATCACCGAGGCCAGCGCGAAACAGACGGTGTTGATCATCTCTGTCGCGACATCGGTGGTGGCGCGCGCGGCCTGCATCTGTTTTTGCGCGATGCGGCCTGCGAAATCATTGTCGAAGAAGGTGACCGATTGGCCCAGCGTCCAGCGATGCAACCGGCTCAGCACCAGTGGCATCACATTTGGCCCGACAATGATCGAATTTGACGCGGCCGAGGCCGCGAAGGCAAGCGGCCGCAGCACCATGTAAAAGCCCAGAAACAGCAGCAACAGAGCCGCATTCTGGGTAAAGAACCCGGCCGGTCCGCCGCTCACCGCCGCATCCACCACCCAGCCAAGGATCACCGCCGAGACCACCTCGGTCGTGCCCGCCATGGCCGAGATCGCGCCCGCGACGATCAGCGGGTGCCAGGCGCCACGCAGCGACCAGCGAAAGAAGGCGCCCAGCTGTTGCGGCGGCGGCCCCTCTGCCGGATCGAAGGCGTCGATCAGCGCGCCAAGGCGTCGGGTCAGGTTCACGCCGTCTCCTCCGCGGCATCGTCAATGCCGATGAAGCCTCCCGATTGTCGGGCCCAGAACCGCGCATAAAGCCCGCCCTGTGCCAGCAATTCGGCATGGGTGCCATCTTCGGCCACGCCGCCATCCTCCAGCACCACGATGCGGTCCATTGCCGCGATGGTCGACAGGCGGTGTGCAATCGCGATCACCGTCTTGCCCTGCATCACGCCATATAGCGCCTCCTGGATCTGCGCTTCCACTTCGCTGTCCAGCGCGCTTGTCGCCTCATCCAGAATGAGGATCGGCGCATCCTTCAGGATAACCCGCGCGAGGCCCACACGCTGGCGCTGCCCGCCCGACAGCTTGACCCCACGTTCGCCGACATGGGCGTCGTAGCCCTTGCGCCCCTGCGGATCCTCCAGCGTCAGGATGAAATCATGCGCCTCGGCCCGCTTGGCAGCGGCGATCATCGCCTCCTCGCTGGCATCGGGGCGGCCATAGAGAATGTTCTCCCGGACCGAGCGATGCAACAGGCTCGAATCCTGCTGAACCATACCGATTTCGCGGCGCAAGCTGTCTTGCGTGACATGGGCGATGTCCTGACCATCGATCAGAATCCGCCCCGCCTCGCAATCATAGAAGCGCAGCATCAACTTGACCAAGGTCGATTTGCCCGCCCCCGAACGCCCGACCACGCCGATCCGTTCCCCCGGCCGGATGGTCAGACTGATATCGCGCAAGCCCCCGCTGCCGCGCCCGTAATGATGCGACACGCCTTCAAATTTCACCTCGCCCTTGCTCAGCTGCAATGCCTGGGCACCGCCCGCATCGACAAGGCCGATGGGCTGGGTGATGGTCTCCATCCCCTCCTGCACCACGCCAAGCGCCTGCACAAGCGAGGTGGTTGCCCACATGATCCAATAGGTCATGTTGTTCAACCGGAGCACCAGTGCGGTTGCCGCCGCCACCGTGCCAACACTTGCCGCGCCCTGATACCACAGCAACAACGACCAGCCGGTGATCGACACGATCAGGAAGCCGTTCAGCACCGTCAGCGCGAGATCCATCTTGGTGATGATGCGCATTTCCTGCTGGAAGGTGGTGCGGGCGTTCTCGATCGCCTCGGTGGCGTGGCGCATCTCCATATCGTGATGCGCAAACAGCTTCACCGAATGGATATTGGTATAGGCGTCGACCACACGCCCCGTCACCGCCGAGCGCGCGTCGGAACTGGCCTTGGCCGCGGGCCCTGCACGACGCAGGGTCCAACGCACCAGCGCCGCATAAAGCAGCAACCAGACAATCATCGGCAGCAACAGCCGGATATCGGCCCCCGCTAGCATGATCGCGGCACCGACCATGGTGACGCTGGCAAAGGCCACGGCATCGAAGGTCTGGAACACCGCGTCTCCGGCCGCCGGCGGCGTCTGCATCACCCGGTTGGCGATCCGCCCGGCGAAATCGCCCTCAAACCATCCGACAGGCTGGCGCATCACATGGTCATGCGCGCGGAACCGGATCATCGTGCCAAAGTTCGGCAGGATCGTATTGTGCAAAAGTGCGACGTTAGAGATGATCAGCATCGGTCGCACGATCAGCACGAACAGCCCGACCAGAATGATCTCGGTGCCATAATCGGCCCAGACCTGCGCCGGGCCACCCTGGCTCAGCAGATCGACCAGACGCCCGACATACCAGATCATCGCCACATCCATCGCAGAGGCGATCACCGACAGCACCGCCGTAGCCGCAAACACCTTGCGGAACGGGCGGATATAATCCCGCAGGAACGGCCAGAGCTTTCGCGGCGGCGTGTCGCTGCGCGCATAAGCCTGATAAGGGTCAACCAGCCCTTCAAAAAAGCGGAACATGTCGAAGAGCCTCCCCTAGAGCGGAGGCCTCATATAGTCCTTTTTGCGCAGAAGGAAAAGTTCAGCCCAGCAGATCCTGCCTGGTTGCGCGCAGGTCAGATGCGAACCAGAGCTGTTCCAGTTCTTTCAGCCGCGCGCCAAGCGCCGCACCAGTCAGCGCGGGCATCAGATCGGCGGAGCCCACAGGGAAACGCGCATCCGCCCCGCGCGCAACCTCGCCCTGCCAGCCGGGCGGCGGCGGGGCACCGATCATCGCGGCACGGGCAAGGATCGCATCTGCGGCCAGGTGCGATTTCAGGCGATACCCCAGAACGGCGGCGCTGCCATCTTCGCGCGATGCGTCTCTAAGCAGGCCAAAATCGCGACTTTCCGCCCGCGACAGCCGCCAGATATCAGACGGATCTTCGCCCCCCAGCACCGCCAGACGCCGCAGCCAGCGTGGCGGCAGATCAGCTTCCAGATGCACCAGAGGCGCAAGGGCCCGGTGATCCGCCCCGGGCAGCACATGCGCTAGGATCCCCGCCTGTGCCATGGCGGCTACGGCGGGCCCAGGGTCGGGCGCCGCCAAAAGCTTGCGCATCTCGGCCCCGATCCGCTCGGCGGAAAGCGTCTCTATTCCGGCAGAAAGGGCCGCACAGGCTGCCAGCCCCTCGGCATCGATCCCATGATCCGGGTCGCCATACCAGGCGTGAAAGCGGAAGAACCGCAGGATGCGCAGATAATCCTCGCGGATGCGGGTTTCGGCATCGCCCACAAAGCGCAGACGGCGCGCCAGAAGATCAGGCAACCCGCCGAGCGGATCGATCACGGTGCCATCGGCTTCGGCATAAAGCGCATTCATGGTGAAATCGCGCCGCTTCGCATCTTCCTCGATCTGGCCGGAAAACGCCACCACTGCGCGGCGCCCATCGGTTTGCACATCGCGGCGAAAGGTTGTCACCTCATGCGGGATGCCACCGGCAATCACCGTCACCGTGCCATGCGCAATGCCTGTGGGCACCACCTTGAAACCGGCCTTTTTGGCAATATCAGAGACTGTTTCGGGCAAGGCATCGGTTGCAAGATCGATATCTGAGACCGGCACCCCCAGCAGCGCATTGCGCACACAACCGCCCACGAACAGCGCGCGATGGCCTGTCTGTGAAAGCGCCCGGCACAGGGCTTGGGTGCCCCCACGCGTGATCCAATCATCCTCGATTCTCATGCCATCCGCTCCGCCAGGGCGCGCAGCATCCGCGCGGTTGCGCCCCAGATGTAATAGGGGCCATAGGGCACAGCGTAATAGCGCCGCCACTGGCCAAGCCAGATACGTTGTTCGATGCGGAAATTGCGCCGGTCTGACAGATGTGCCAGCGGAACCTGAAACACTTCAGCCACTTCACCCGCCTGCGCGCGGGGTGCAAAGGCATCGCGGATATGGCCCAGAATCGGCGTCACGGCATAGCCGGTCACGGTTTCATGCGCGGGCAGGCGGCCGATGACCTGAACCTGTGCCGGATCCAGTCCGACCTCCTCATCCGCCTCGCGCAACGCGGCTGCCTCGGGCGATGCATCAGAGGTCTCGATCTTGCCACCGGGAAAGGCGATCTGGCCGGGATGGTGCTTCAGCCCCGAGGCGCGCTTGGTCAGCAGGACAGACGGCCCCGCCGCCCCATCGCAGATGCCGATCAAGACCGCTGCCGCCCGCAGCTTGCGCCCGGGCGGCAGGGTGATTTCTGGGTTCAGATCGTAATCCGAACTGTCGAGACCCGCGCGCGGCGGGTCCAGCAGGCGCGCCAGATCCTCAGGCGCCATCCTGCTCTGCCTTCCGGGCCTCAAAGCCCAGCGTTGCCGGATCGAACTCGTAATGCGCGCCGCAGAACTGGCAATCGGCGGTCACGATCCCCTCGGGCGTGGTCATGTGGCGCAAGTCCTTGGCCGAATAGATCGACATCGCATCTCGCACCTTCTGCGCCGAGCAGGAACAGCCAAAGCGCACCGGCTGCGCGTCAAAGACGCGCGGTTGCTCCTCATGGAACAGGCGGATCAGCAGATCGGTCGGCGCGACGCTTGGCCCGATCAGCTCCATCTCTTCGACGGTGTCGAGCAGATGGTTCACGCGGTTCCAGTTGTCGCCCTCTTCGCCCTGCACGATATCGCTGGATTGCAACAAGCCGTCCGCGCCCGAGCCGCCATCATGCGCAACAAAGGGCGAGGCCTTGGGCATATGCTGGATCATCACGCCGCCTGCACGCCAATGCGGGGCGCCCCCCGGCATCTGGCTTTGGCCATAGGTCAGGGCAAAGCGCGTCGGCAGCTGCTCCGACTGGGCGAAATAGGTCTGGGCGCAATCGGCCAGCGAATCGCCGGTCAGCGGCGTGATGCCCTGATAGGGCGTCATCCCCTGCCCCTGATCGATCACGATCACGAAATAGCCCGGGCCCAGCAGATCGAAGGGTTTCTCGACCTGTTCCAGCTGGTCTGCCTCAAAATGGGCATAGGCGCGAATGCGCGCGGGCTGGCCATCCTCGGTCGGGCCATAGTAATCGGTCGCAACCATTTTCACCGCGCCGGTGCCGCGGATCTGCAATGACAACCGCCAGCGCAGCTTGATGGTCTGCCCGATCAGCGCGGTCAGAAGCGCGGCCTCCGAGACCAACGCCTCGATCTGCGGCGGGTAGGCATGTTGCTTCAACACCTGATCCAGCACACCATCCAGCCGGGCCACGCGGCCGCGGATATCCGACAGGTCAAGTTGAAATGGCAGGACGGTATCGTCCCAGGCGATCTGCGTTCCGATGGTCATGGGGGTTTCCTGATAGCGCCGGTGCTGGCATATCCCGTTCATATAGGGACGGCAAGATCGGGGCCCAAGGGTATGATACGACGCTATGGTGAGGCGGTAAGGGCAGGACAGCGCTACAAGCGGCGGCCCGGGGTCTATGCGGTGCTGCTGGAGGGCGATCAGATCCTGACCACCTTCCAATCCGCGCCAAAGCCCGAGTTTCAATTGCCCGGTGGTGGCATCGACCCCGGCGAGCATCCGATTGCCGCCCTGCATCGCGAGGTGATGGAGGAAACCGGCTGGACCATCCGCATCGAGCGACGGCTCGGGGCCTTTCGCCGTTTCTGCTTCATGCCCGATTATGATCTATGGGCCGAAAAGGTCTGTAGCATCTATCTGGCCCGCCCGGTGCGCCCGCATGGCCCCCCGACCGAACCGGGCCATCGCGCGGTCTGGCTGCCGGCATGGGAGGCGCATGACCTGCTGGGCAATGCGGGCGACCGTGCCTTTTTGCGGCACGCCCTGACGCGAATGCCAGGCATTATCCCGGCTGCGCCCCGGTGAACTGAAACAGCACGCCCGAGACATCATCGGGGAAGTCGCCGCCGCCCGCATGTGCGTTCAACGCCCAAACCAGCGCCTCCAACAGATCGGGTGCGGCCAGGCTCGCATGATCGCGCAGGAAGCGGCACAGCCCCTCGGCCCCGAATTCCGCACCCGCAGGATCCGGGCATTCGGTCACGCCATCCGACATGAGAAACAGCCGGTCACCAGGCTCCAGCACGGTATCAACCCGATCAAAAATGACATTGGGCAACAGGCCGATCGGCATACCGCCCTGCCCCAACTCCTCCACGGTGCCAGAGCGGCGGATTAGCATCGGATGCGGGTGCCCCGCCTGCACCAGCATCACCTTGCCGGTCAGCAGATCGATCTCGGCATAGGCCATGGTGAAATACTGTTCCACCTGGATGTCATCCAGCATCATCCGGTTCAGCCGCCAGGCCACCATTTCCGGCGGCCAGGCCCCGCGATTGCCGTCAACCCCGCCGGTCAGCGCGATGTTCTGATCGGGGGCAGATCCCGACAGCAGCCCCGCCAGCCGCGCCGTCATCATCGCCGAGGCCACGCCATGGCCCGAAACATCGACGGAATAGACCGCGATCCGCCGCGCGCTGATATCAAAGAACCCGGCCAGATCCCCACCGACATGGCCCGAGGGGCGCAACAGGATCGAGGCGCTGCCACCCGAAAACTGGCGGTTGCGTTCGCGCACAAGGGTTTGTTGCAGCTTGCGCGCCTCGATCAGATCGCGATCCAGCGAATCATAGATCACGCGCAATTCTTCCAGCGTGGCCCCGATCAGCCGATTCTTCTCGATCAGTTCGTGCTGCATCCCGATGATCCGCTCCCCCGCGCGCAGGCGCGCGCGCAATTCATCTGGATTGACCGGCTTGGTCAGAAAATCATCCGCACCACCATCCAGCCCATCTGCAATTTCGCCTTTTTCGGATTTGGAGGTGAGCAGGACGAAATACCCATATCCTTCACGCGGCAAGGCTCTGAAAGCCTTACAGAATTCCAACCCGGTCATGCCGGGCATCACCCAATCCGACAACACGATATCGAAGGCCTGCGCGGCGCAGATCCGCAGCGCCTCCTCGGCGGAGGCGGCCTCGGACACCTCATAGCCCCAGCGTTGCAGGGAAAGGGTCAGCACCCGCCGCTGCGCCCGGCTGTCATCGACAACCAGCACCCGTCGCGGGCCTTGCGCCACCGGAGCCACTTTCGGAACATGCCGGTTTGAATAGCGCACATCTGCCCCCGCGAAGATCTGGCGGACAGTCTGCACATCCGTCGCTTAAGAGAGGGTGAACGATCAAATGCCCCGTTTCACACCTACGGATCCAAAGTCGGCATAACCGTTTCTTAAGGCAGCTGCCCCATGATGAAGATGGGTGGATCACGCAGAGAGGGGATCGGGATGATCGATTGGAGCAGGGTAGACGAATTATGCGCCGAGGTGGGCGAAGAAGGGTTTGATGAGGTTGTAAGCCTGTTCCTGGAAGAAACCGACGAGGCGATCGCCCGGATCGGCATAGATCCTGCGAACCTGGGTGCAGATCTGCATTTCCTGAAGGGCGGCGCGCTCAATCTCGGGCTGAGCGCGCTGGCGCTGAGCTGCCAGGACGGTGAGCGGCATTGTGCCGAAGGGTGTGGTGACGCCTTCGATCTTGCGGGGCTGCGACAGCTTTACGAAGACTCGCGGCATGCCCTTGTTCAAGGACTGGCCCGCCGGAAGGCTGCTTGATCAGATCAGAAACTCGGCCAAAGCCTCGTCCCCGGTGATATCGCGATATGTAAAGCCTGCCTGATCCAGCCGCGCGGTCAGGTGGGTGAATTGCGCGGCCTGACGTGTTTCGATCCCGATCAGGATGGAACCAAAGTTGCGCGCGGATTTCTTCAGATACTCGAACCGGGTAATGTCATCCTCTGGCCCCAGCATGTTCAGAAATTCGCGCAGCGCCCCGGGTCGCTGCGGCATCCGCAGGATGAAATACTTCTTGAGCCCGGAATAGCGCTGCGCCCGTTCCTTCACCTCGGGCAAGCGTTCGAAATCGAAGTTGCCACCAGAGGTCACACAGACCACCGTCTTGCCCTTGATGCTGTCAGCCAGCACCGGCAGCACATCGACCGACATCGCCCCGGCCGGTTCCAGAACGATGCCTTCGACATTCAGCATCTCCAGCATGGTGATGCAGATGCGATCCTCGGGCGCCAACAGAACCTGCGCAGGATCGGCCCATTTCAGGGCGTCAAAGGTCCGCCCCCCCAGCCGTGCCACCGCCGCACCGTCCACAAAGCTGTTGACCCTTGGCAGGGTCACCGGCTCACCCGCCTGCAATGCAGCGGTCAGGCTTGCGCCCCCCAACGGCTCCACAAAGCGGAAATCGGTCTGCGGCGCGACCTCGCGCAGATAGCGCGTGACGCCGGAGGCCAGCCCACCGCCGCCCACCGGCAGGATCACCAGATCCGGTGCGCTGCCCAGCTGATCGAACATCTCGACCGCGACGCTCGCCTGTCCCTCGATCACATCGCCATCATCGAAGGGAGACAGGAAATGCGCGCCCATCTCGCGGCAATAGGTCTGGCTGGCGGCCAGGGTCTGGTCGAAATAGTCGCCGGTCAGCACGATTTCGACCGCGCCCCCCCCGAAGGTGCGGGTCTTGTCGATCTTCTGCTGCGGCGTGGTGACCGGCATGAAGATCGTGCCCTTCACCCCGAAATGCCGACACGCATAAGCCACGCCCTGGGCATGATTGCCGGCACTTGCACAGACGAACTGACGCTGTTCGGGTGCGGCCTCGCGCACCTTGCGCATGGCGTTGAAGGCCCCGCGCAGCTTGTAGCTGCGCACCGGCGTCAGATCCTCGCGCTTGAGGTAAATCTCGGCTCCATAGCGCGCCGACAGATGGTCGTTGCGCTGCAAGGGGGTGGGATCAAACAGGTCGCGCAGGGCTGCCGTGGTGAGGCGGGCGTTGTTGACAAAATCGGTCATGCACAGGGTTTGCCGCGCCTGACAGGAATTGGCAAGTCAGACCAGCGGCCGTTTCTCGATGTAATGGCCATAAAGCGTGGTCAGGATCGAGGCCGAGACCATCAGTTGCACCCAGCCCGTCGCCAATTCCCACAGCATTGCGATCATGGACCCCGGAGACATCAGCGACAGCGGCGTGCTGAGCACGATGCCGATCAGCCCGGTGAAGAAGGCAAGGATCAGCACGGTCTGGGTTTCGCCAGTGGTCGCGACCCAGCCATCGGCAAAGCCGGTCTTGCGGTTCAGCGCCACACCCGGCAGCGCCGTGCTGAGGCGATACAGCACCGCAAAGGCCGCAACGATCGTGATCAGCATCGCAAGCCAGGCAGCGACGGGTTGCTGCCCCAGCGTGGACACCAGAAGGATGCTCGCCGCAATGAAGACCACAGCGGCCAGTGCCACCACAACCAGCCCGATCAGCAGCGACCAGGCCCCATAATCGGCAATCCGCGCCAGATTGAAAGCGGGGATATAGCCATTCGGACGTTCGCCCAGCAGCACGAAGCGATGCCACGAAACCGCAATCCAGAGGGTGCAGACCAGCATCACCAGCACGACCACCAGAACGGCCAGCGCGCGGTCGGGCGTGATGTCGGTCGCGGTCGGGTCGATGCTGCCGGGCGTCACGCCCAATCCGACCGCCACCGCCAGTTGCACGAGATACAGCAGGCCCGAGACATGCAATGCCTCCGGCAAGTTGCCGAAAACCTGCCGGATCGAATGGACGAAAATTGCCCAGGCCTTCATCTGTCACTCCTTCCGCGTCTGGCGTCACTCAAGTCAGAGCCTCACGCCCCTGTCAACCTGTGGCACCGCTTGCTCTTGCGGGGATTTCCCTTTAATCGCAGGCAAAACCGATGGAGCGGCCCATGTCCAAGCCCAAGAAAGTCGTGCTCGCCTATTCCGGCGGCCTTGATACCTCGATCATCCTGAAATGGCTTCAGACCGAATATGGCTGCGAAGTCATCACCTTTACGGCCGATCTGGGTCAGGGCGAAGAGTTGGAACCGGCCCGCGCCAAGGCCGAGTTGATGGGCATCAAGCCCGAGAATATCCATATCGTCGATGTGCGCGAGGAATTCGTGCGCGATTTCGTCTTCCCGATGTTCCGCGCCAATGCGGTTTATGAGGGGCTCTATCTTCTCGGCACCTCTATCGCGCGGCCGCTGATCTCCAAACATCTGGTGGAGATTGCACAGCGCCACGGCGCTGACGCTGTAGCGCATGGCGCAACCGGCAAGGGCAATGATCAGGTCCGGTTCGAGCTGTCTGCGCTGGCACTGGACCCGTCGATCCATGTGATTGCGCCGTGGCGCGAATGGGATCTGACCTCGCGCACCAAACTTCTGGAATTTGCCGAGGCAAACCAGATCCCGATCGCCAAGAACAAGCGCGGTGAGGCACCTTTCTCGGTTGATGCCAATCTCCTGCACACCTCGTCCGAGGGCACCGTGCTGGAAGATCCGGCGATCGAGGCCCCCGATTACGTTGCCCAACGCATCGTTGCGGTGGAGGATGCCCCGAACGAGCCCGAATTCATCGAAGTCACTTTCGAGAAGGGGGATGCAGTCGCAATCAACGGCGAGGCGCTGTCGCCCGCCACGATGCTGACGCGCCTGAACGAATATGGCGCCAAGCACGGCATCGGCCTGCTGGATTTCGTCGAGAACCGCTTTGTTGGCATGAAGTCGCGCGGCGTCTATGAAACCCCCGGCGGCACCATTCTGCTGGAAGCGCATCGCGGCATCGAACAGATCACGCTGGATAGCGGGGCGGGTCACCTGAAGGATTCGATCATGCCGCGCTATGCGGAACTGATCTATAACGGCTTCTGGTTCAGCCCCGAGCGCGAGGCGCTGCAAGCCCTTATCGACAAGACGCAGGAACATGTCACCGGCACCGTGAAGCTGAAACTTTACAAGGGTGTGGCCCGCACCGTGGCGCGTTGGTCGGATCATTCGCTTTACAGCGAAAAGCATGTGACCTTCGAGGAAGATGCAGGTGCCTATGATCAGAAAGACGCCGCAGGCTTCATCCGCCTGAACGCGCTGCGCCTGAAGCTGATCGCGACGCGCAATGCCCGCGTGGCCAAGAAATAAGCAAGGCACGGCCTTGATGTGATGACAGGGTCGCCCTTCGGGGCGGCCTTTTTCACATGACGCAACGGCGCATCTGCGGCTGACGCGACGACCGGATTGCCCCGCGGGAAGCTCCCCCGCTAGCTGGTGAAAACCGGAAAGGGGCTTTATGGAACAGATCGCCGCAGATATCCGCAAGGTGCTGGAAAGCCGCAGCTTCAGTGGAAGCCTGAAATTTGATTGCGGCGCAGAGGGTGTGATCGTGCTGGCGAATGGCACAGCCTCCACCGCCGATCGGGAGGCCGATTGTACGCTGCGCCTCAGCCGCGACAATCTTGTCAGCCTGCTGAAAGGCAAACTCAACCCGATGATGGCGCTGGCCACCGGCAAGCTGAAGCTCAGTGGCAACCCGGCTGTGGCGATGGGTCTGGTGAAACTGCTGGGGTGATCAGAGTTTCGGGCCACGCGCCTGCAGGCGGCGCAGATTGGCGCGGGTGCGGCGGCGCACGGGTTGGAGCGCCGCCAGCGCGACCGCCCCGCCATCACGCCCCCGCAACATCGCGGTGCTGGCCAGGGCCGCCGATTGCATCACGGCCTCGGTCTTTTCCTGCACCATGCGCAGCGTTTCACCCGGTGTCACATTCCACAGCCCGGCCATGCCCCATAGGCGCATGGCAATGACCATCTGCGCCTCGGCAATCATCACCCCTGTCTGCGTTGACAGTCGGGCCGCTTGAAAGGGGGTCACGAACATTCTGGTCACCTGTCGCCGATCTCAAGCGGTGACCATGACAGGCGAATGACAGCTTACAAGGCTGACGTAGGGTTAACTCAACCAAAGTCGTAGAACGGCAAAGTCGCAGAGCGGCTAGGCCAGGCGCAACCCGCCCTCATGTTCCAGAAATCTCGTGATGTCCTCGATACCTTGCCCATGGCGCAACCGCGCCATGACATAAGGTCGCGCCCCACGCGCATGACGCGTATCCGCTTCCAGCACATCCAGATCCACCCCGACATGCGGTGCCAGATCGGTCTTGTTCACCACCAGAAGGTCCGAACGCGCCAAACCCGGCCCACGTTTGCGCGGAATGTCCTGCCCCGCCGCCGTGTCGATGACATAGATCGTGAGGTCGGCCAGTTCGGGCGAGAAGGTCGCCGCCAGATTGTCACCGCCGGACTCGATCAGGATCAGGTCCAGATCGGTGAATTGCGCCCGCAGATCGGCAATGGCGGCAAGATTGATGCTGGCATCCTCACGGATCGCGGTATGGGGGCAACCGCCGGTTTCCACACCGCGAATACGCTCTGACGGCAGGACCTGCGCGCGGGTCAGATATTCGGCATCCTCGCGCGTGTAGATGTCATTGGTCACCACCGCCATGGAGCAGCGATGCGCCAGGGCCCGGCACAGCTTTTCGGTCAGCGTGGTCTTGCCCGCACCAACGGGGCCGCCGATGCCGACGCGCAGGGGTCCATTCGGGCTTGTCATGTGCGGAAGATCCTTACGTCCAGCGTTTCATGCATCATCATCGCCATATCCGCCCCGGGGGTGAAGGTCGCGATCTCGTCCAGCGGCGTGGCGGCGGCCCGGGTGGCGATCCCGGCAATCAGGGGCGCAAGACGCGCCAGAATGGCCTGTGCCTGCGATTGGCCCAGCGGCAGGAACCGCGTCGCGGCAGAAATCATCTGTGCCGCCGATCCTTGCAGAAACAGTGCCAGAGCCTCCCCCACCGTCACATCCAAGCCCCGCAGCGCAAGGCCAACAGCCACCGGATAGGGCCGTATAGAGACGTTTTCACCGCGGATCTCGCTCATCAGCGCGGTAAAGGCCCGGCCCTGTTCCATCAACTCGATATCCCGCTCGGCCGAGCTTGCCAGCGCCCGGATCAGGTCCGACAGCATATCAGGATCCGCCCCCGCCATGGCCTGCGCGACAAAGACGGCATCCATCTGCGGTGAGCCAAAGCGCAAGACATCGCGCAGCCAGACCTCGACATCCGCCGCATTGCGGATGGTGCCCTCCGCCATCACCTGTTCCAGCCCCTGCGAATAGGCAAAGCTGCCGATGGGAAAGGCGGGCGACAGCCATTGTATCAGGCGCAGCCGGTCTTCCATCGCGTCATCCGTGGCTGTGAAACACGCCGTCACCATGGTGGTGCAGACCAAAGGCCTGTCCGTCAGGATCATGTGAGCCATGGTCGTGGCCCCCATGTTCATGCCCCATCGTGCGGCCATGACCATAAGCACCGCCCTCGGGGTGGAAGGGCGCGACACGCAGGGTCAGGCGCGCGCCCAGCCCGGTCAGCATCTTTTCCAGCACATGATCGCGGCGGATCACCAGGTGATCGGCGCCAATCTGGCAGGGCGTGTGCCGGTTTCCGATATGCCAGGCAAGACGTGGCAGATCACCCCGCACCTCCACCACCGGCTCTTCAGCGGCAATCACCACGATCAACCGCCCGTCGGACAGCTCGAACGCGTCACCCTGATCCACCCCGGTCGTGGCCTTCAGATCGACCAGAAACCCGGTGCCATCCTCGGCTTCAAGCCGCTTGCGGCGCAGCAGCCGCGCGTCATAGCCAAGGATCACCCGGCCATCGGCGCGCAACCAGGTGCCTGCCGGTCGGATCTGATGCGCGGTCAATTGTGCCATGATTCGTTAACCTTCGGATCGCAGGGTGGTCGGGTCTTGCACAGAAAGGGGCCTTTCATGCGGAAACCCGACCCGGAAGAGGAACTGATGGCGCTGCGCGCCCTTTTGCGGCGATTGCGCGCCGCCGACACTGAAGGGGACAGTATCGATGATGACACAGAAGTCCGGCCGCTGCTGACCTCGCGACCAGGCTGTCCGATCCGCCGTCTGGTGCCGCGCCTTCTGCATTAGAACAGGAAATAGCGCTGCGCCAAAGGCAGCTCCACCGCTGGCATACAGGTCAGCAGCTCGCCATCGGCGCGGACCTCATAGGTTTCGGGATGCACCTCGATATGGGGTGTGGCTGCATTCAGCCGCATGTCGGATTTCCCGATCTTGCGGGTGTTTTCCGCCGCATAGAGCCGTTTTTGAAGCCCCAATTCGGCCCCGAGCCCGCCTGCCAGCGCCGCCGCTGACAAAAACGTGGCGCTGCTCATGTGCCGGGCGCGCCCCAAAGCCCCGAACATCGGGCGCGAATAGATCGGCTGCACCGGGATCGAGCCATTGGGATCCCCCATCTGGGCCACCACGATCATTCCGCCCATCAGGACCATCTCGGGCTTGGCCCCAAAGAAGGCCGGGTTCCAGATCACCAGATCGGCGCGCTTGCCGACCTCGACAGATCCGATATGCCGCGACAGACCATGGGTGATCGCCGGGTTGATGGTGTATTTCGCGATGTAACGCCGGACGCGGATATTATCATTCGCGCCGGTCTCTTCCGCCAACCGCCCGCGCTGCAACTTCATCTTGTGGGCGGTCTGCCAGGTGCGGGTAATCACCTCGCCGATGCGACCCATCGCCTGACTGTCAGAGGAAATCACCGAAAACGCGCCCATATCATGCAGGATGTCTTCGGCAGCGATCGTTTCCTTGCGGATGCGGCTTTCGGCAAAGGCCACATCTTCGGGGATCGACCGATCCAGATGATGGCAGACCATCAGCATATCCAGATGCTCCTCCACCGTGTTCACGGTATAGGGCATCGTCGGATTGGTCGAAGACGGGATGACGTTCTGGCTGCTGACCACCTTCATGATGTCAGGCGCGTGGCCGCCCCCTGCGCCTTCGGTATGGAAGGCATGAATGGTGCGGCCCTTGATCGCGGCCAGCGTGTTTTCCACGAAGCCGGATTCGTTCAGCGTGTCGGTATGGATCATTACCTGCACATCCATATCGTCGGCCACCGTCAGGCAGCAATCGATGGCGGCAGGCGTGGTGCCCCAATCCTCATGCAGTTTCAGCGCGCAGGCCCCGGCATTGACCATTTCGATCAACCCTTCGGGGCGCGAGGCATTGCCCTTGCCCGATACCCCGAAATTCATCGGGATCTCGTCCAGCGCCTGCAACATGCGGTGGATATGCCATGGCCCCGGCGTGCAGGTGGTGGCCAATGTGCCATGCGATGGCCCGGTGCCGCCGCCCAGCATGGTAGTGACGCCGGAATGCAGCGCATCCTCGGCCTGCTGCGGACAGATGAAATGGATATGCGCATCCATCCCGCCCGCGGTCACGATCCGTCCCTCGCCCGCGATCACATCAGTCGAAGGCCCGATGATGATGGTGACGCCTGGCTGGGTATCGGGATTTCCGGCTTTGCCGATGGCCGCAATCATCCCGTCACGCAACCCGATATCGGCCTTGTAGATGCCGGTATGATCCAGGATCAGCGCATTGGTGATGACGGTATCCACCGCCCCGCCCGCACGCGGGATCTGGCTTTGCCCCATCCCGTCCCGGATCACCTTGCCGCCGCCGAACTTCACCTCCTCGCCATAGATCGTCAGATCGCGCTCGACCTCGATGAACAGCTCAGTATCGCCAAGACGGACGCGGTCGCCGGTGGTCGGACCATACATCGCGGCATAGGCCGGGCGCGAGATTTTCACCGCCATTCAAAGATCCCCCATGACCTGCTGGTTGAAGCCGAAGACCCGGCGCAGACCGGCCAGGGGCACCAGCCGCACCTCGCGGCTTTGCCCCGGTTCAAACCGGACCGCGGTGCCAGAGGCGATATCCAGCCGCTTGCCGCGCGCAGCCGTCCGGTCAAAGCTGAGCCCGGCATTGGTTTCGGCAAAATGGTAATGGCTGCCAACCTGGATCGGCCGATCGCCGGTATTGGCCACCATCAACACGGTGACCTCTGCCCCGTCATTCAGGATCAGGTGGCCCTCGGCCGCAACAAGCTCGCCCGGGATCATGTCAGCCCCCGATCGCGAGGATAACGCCGCCCAGCGCCGTCAGCCCACCCAAGACGCGCGGCAGCACCCCACGCGCAAAGCGCATCAGGGTCGCCCCGATGGCGACACCGGCCAGATGCAGCCCCATGGTCATCAGGGCAAAGCCCGCGGCATAGGCCGCAAGCCCGGTAGCTGGCCCCTCGGCCCCGTGGGCATGACCATGGAATACGCCGAAAATTACCACAAAAATAATGGCATGGGTCAGTTTCGGCTTCAGCGCCAGCGCGGCGGCCACCCCCAGCACCACGATAGAGGCCAGGATCATCGGCTCCACCCCCGGCAGCGGAATGCCCAGCGCGCCGGCCAGACCGCCCGCAATCATCGCCGCCACAAAGGCCAGCGGCAGCGCCCAGATCGCGCGCCCGCCAATCATCACCGCCCAAAGGCCGACCGCGACCATGGCCAGAACATGGTCCAGCCCGCCTGCAGGATGGGCCAGTCCCGAGGCAAAGGGGCTGTGAATCGGCGCGCCGCCATGGGCCAGCGCCATATGGGGAAGCAACAGCAGCGGCAGCAGGATGCGTTTCATGTTTGTCTCCCTAGCGGATCGGATGATGAACGGTGACCAGCTTGGTCCCATCGGGAAAGGTGGCTTCGACCTGGACGGCATGGATCATCTCGGGCACACCCGGCATACAGTCCTCGGACGCAACCACCCCGGCACCTGCCGCCATCAGATCGGCGACACTGCGCCCGTCGCGCGCACCCTCAACAACAAAATCGGTGATCAGCGCGATGGCCTCGGGGTGGTTCAGCTTGACGCCGCGGGCCAGACGGTTGCGCGCCACCATCGCAGCCAGGCTGACCAGCAGCTTTTCCCGCTCTCTCGGGGTCAGGTTCATATGATATCTCCATGCAACTGCCAGACACGGGGCATTGGTTTGCCCCGCAGCCGGGTCAGGATGCGCGCCAAATGCTGGCGCAACGGCCAAAGATGTTCGGAAGTCAGCCGCAGGATCAGCCGCCCATTCCAGGCGGATGCCGCAACCGACACGCCCTCGGCCGCCAAAAGATCACGGATCAGCGGCAATTGCGCCTCGGCCTCGGGCGCGATCAGGGCAATGGTTGAAAAGCACCGCGCTCCGCCCAGAAGCGCGGGACCAGAGCGCGCGGCGAGACTGGTTGCATCCAGACACAGGTTTTCACACCAGATCGGCCGGCCGGCCTGCGTGACCCGCCGCAGATCCCGAAGCGCCGCATGGTCAGGCGTTTCACCCATTGCCTGACGGCCCAGAACAACCGTTTCAGCCAGCAGCAGTCGGGCATTACAGCCCAGCTTTGCCTGCGTGCGCCGTCGCAATCGGGCACGGTCATAGATCAGGGTTTCCTGCGGCAACCAATCAAGCCGCGCACCAACACCAAGCTCCAGCCCGATCTCGACCACAGCCTGATCGCCAAGGCTGGCATAGGCACGTTCCGCCGTTTGCGTGGTTGCCGTAAACGCCACATCAGGGGCGAGATTGAGAGAATATTGCAGACTGTCGCCACCAGTCAGGCCGCCCGAGGTATTGAGAAAGACCCCCTCTTCCAGCGCCCGGTTCGGCAACATGATCTTGGCAGATCCGGATTGATGCAAATCTGCGATGCGCGCTTTGCTGTCACCCGCGATCAAGCTCAGCCGCGCCTCACCGCGACTGCGTTGCAACCCGACCTGCAGATGGGCATCCAGCATATCCCTCCCCTTTCGAGGAAGAGGTTGCATGACACCCTAGGTTTCACAAATGACTGGCCGCTGCGAGATGGGTGCCATTCACACCCAGGAAGCAGCGTGATGAAAAAAAGTGCGATTTGTGTGAATTTTCATCACATCGAATTTGACGACCTATTGCACCACGAATTCCGCATGAAGCGCCCCCGCGGCATTGATGCTTTTCAGAATGTCGATCATGTCATATGGCGCGACGCCAAGGGCGTTCAGTCCCGCCACGACATCGGATAGCGTCGCGGTTTCTGGCATCATGGCAAGGCCTGTTCCCGGGTCTTTCTCCAACTGCGCATTGCTGCGCGGCACGACAACTGTCTCACCCATGGAAAACGGATTGGGTTGCACCACCATCGGGGCCTCTTCGACCGTCAGGGTCAGGTTGCCCTGTGCAACTGCAACCCGGCTGATCCGTACATCCGCCCCCATGACGATGGTCCCCGACCTCTGATCGACCACAACCCTTGCGCGGGTTTCAGGCTCCACCAAAAGGTTTTCCAACCGTCGCATGACATGCGCTGGAGAGCTCATTTTCGAACGCGTCAGATCCAGCGCAACCGTCCCGGCATCGGTCATCGTGGCGACGGTGCGGCCAAATTCGCGATTGATCGCGGTTTCGATGCGGGCCGCCGTGGTGAAGTCGGGTTCCCGCAGGGCAAGCCGGAGCGATGTGACCGCTGTAAAGTCAAAATCGACTTCGCGCTCGATCCTTGCGCCCGAGGGGATCAGACCCGCCGTCGGGACTCCCTGCACCACCCGCGCCGCCGCGCCTTCGGCTGAAATCCCGCCCGCAATCACCGTGCCTTGCGCGACAGCATAGATCTGACCATCCGCGCCATTGAGCGGCGTCATGATCAATGTGCCACCAAGCAGGCTTTTTGAATCGCCAATCGCAGAGACGCTGACATCCAGCCTGCCCCCGCTTCGGCCGAAGGGTGGCAGCCGCGCCGTCACGAAAACCGCCGCGACATTCTTGGGCCGGATCTGTTCGCCCGTGACATTGACGCCGAGCCGTTCCAGCAGATTGGCCATGATCTCTTCGGTAAAGGGCGCGTTACGGATCCCGTCGCCCGTGCCGTTCAGACCGACAACCAGACCATAGCCCACGAGATCATTGCCCCGGACCCCATCAAATTCGACCAGATCCTTGATGCGGATCGGCCCGGCCTGCGCCGGCAGCGCCCATAGCAACAACAAGATGGCCAGCCGTATCATCGCAGATAGCTCGCAAGACTGAGCGTCGCCAGACGCGAAGTGATGGCATAGATGGTTTCAAGCCGTGTCTGTGCGGCCGTCAGCTCCGTAGCGGTTTCATAGGGATCGGCCTCGATAAGTGCAGCGCGCGCAATGCCCAGGGCCGTTTTCTCGGCGGTGTTGCCTGTCGCGGCGGCCTCCAGCCGCGCCTGGACCACCCCAAGCCCGGCCCGTAGATCGGCGCGGGCCTGTTCGGAGGCGCCAAGGCGCGCGCCCGCCTCTGCCGCAAGGGCAATCCGTCCCTCATCATCGAGCGCCGTTGCGCCATTTGTGCTGAGCGCAGCAAGGGCCAGCGCCTTCAGGCTTGCACGAATTGCAGGATCCATCGCCGTGATCGCGACGGAACTGCGTTCGGTCGGTGATACGGCAATCGACCCGCTGGCCTCCGCGCCCTGATAAAGCGCAGCATAGCCAGCGGCATCATCAAACCACTGTTCGACCCGGTCACGGATCACACTCATTGTGCTTTCCCCGGCGACCAGCGCGCCCAGCATTGCAAGGACATCCTCGCCCTGCGGCAAAGGCCGGAGATCGGAGGCCGCACCGGAGAAGAGGGCCCGTCCGGCGCTTTCACTGTTCAACAGGCTTATGGCGGTGTTGAACTTGTTCCGCGCGTCCTGCGCAAGCGCCTCAAATCCCGCCGCGCCAGCAGTTTGCGCGGCCTGCAACGGCAGGGCCAGACTGGTCGCGAGATCGCTGAACGCACCCAAGGCTGCCTGCATCATTTCGGCCTCAAGGCTCAGTTCGGTGGTTGCGCGACCAAAACCTTCGATCCGGGTCATCGCAGCATTGAGCCCAGCCAATGTGCCGGTATTGCCGCGTAGCGCGGCAGCTAGATCGGACTTGACACCCGAGGCCATCTCTTGCGTCAAGATGTTCATGCGGCTTTTGGCAAAGCCAAGATTTTGCCGCAGCATGAGGCTCTGCGCGAGGTCGCCAATGGAAAGCAGGGTCATGTCACAGCTCCAACAATGTGTTCATCATGCTGTCGATCGCCTGAATGACGCGCGCATTGGCGGCATAGGCTTGTTCGATCAGCAGCAGTTTTTGCAGTTCCTGATCGCTATCTACGCCCTGCAGCAATTCCTCTGCCTGAAGGGTTCCGAGCCGACCTTCAGCAAAGGTCAGGGCTTCGTCCGCGGTCACTCGCTGGCGCGCGGCATAGGATTGTAGATCCGTGGCAAGACCGGCGAGTGTTCGACTGCCGGTGGGAAGCGACGCGCTGATGGCGGCTGCCGACTGGCCCAGAACCTGATGATAGGCCGTCAGCAGGCTGGTTTGTCCGACATTGCCAGGGCTCGCCGCGCCGATTCCGTCGCGCAGGCGCCAAATCCCACCGCCCTGCGCTGGATCGACGGCAGAATTGATGCGGAGCCTGCCCGCAAGCCCGACCTCGGCCGCCATATCAGCCCGGGCTCCCGCGTCAGTGAACAGACCCGCCGCCCCGGATGACAAGGTGCCATCAAGGCCGGTGGCCTGAAAACGCAAACCCAACTCCAGCGCGACCCCGTCCAGCCGGGCTTGCGCTTCCGGCGCGAGGCGGTCGCGGATATCGAAGGCGGCTGAAAGGCTTCCGCCTTCGACCAGCCCGACCGCGTCCGTGCCGATCGGACGACCATTCAAGATCAACCCGCCCAGCGCACCGTTTTGCAGCGTGGCATCGGCGGTGATCGCGCGTGTCGGGGTAAAATCGAAGCGCGAGGCGCGGCCATCGACCAGGGGCGCGCCTTGCGTCGAATACAGCGCCACCACGCCGCCTTCGCGCGGGATTTGCGCGATGGGGATGATGCCTGCGATCCGGTCGATCTGGCTCTGGCGCAGGTCTTGCAACGCGCTGGTATCGCGCCCGGCTGCATTGGCAACCTGAATGCGGGTGTTAAGATCCTGCACCTGTTGCAACGCGGTGTTAAGTTGATCCACCTGGTCGGCAATGGCGGCATCCGCCTCGGTCCGTGCCGATTGCAGCATCGCCTCTGCGCTGTTCAGATGATCGACGATGCCCTGTGCCCCGGTCAGCACATTTGCCAAGAACGACTCCGAGTCCGGGCGCGCCGCGGCCGCAATCAGAGCTGATTCAAATGTTGCCAACCGATCCGACAGGCCGCCGGACAGAAGATTGCCTGACAAGGCCGTCTCCAGCTTGGTCAGGAAGGCCTGCTCCGCCTGCGCCCCGGCACGCCCGGCGCTGGCGGCCCGCCGTTCGTTCAGCAGATAAGCATCCACATCGCGCAAATAGGCCGTGATGGTGACGCCAGAGGTCTGGCCACCCAGAAGGGTCGAACCCAGCTCCGCCTCGCGCTTCGCATAGCCGGGTGTTGCCGCATTGGCGATATTGGTCGAGACCAGGTTGGCCAGGCGACCGGAGACGGAAAGCCCCGACAGGGCCGATCCAAGGGCGGAAGCAAGGCTCATCTCTTACACCTCAGCGTTTGATATTGGTGGTTTCCTGCAGCATCTCGTCGACGGTCTGGATGACCTTGGCATTTGAGGAATAGGCCCGCTGGGTTTGGATCAGATTTGTCAGTTCCTCCGCCATATCGGTGGTGGAACCTTCGCGCGCGAACCCCTCCACCGTGCCGGTCGGGCCATCGCCCGCATCCCACAGGAAGAAGGCGCCGGAATCATTGGATATGCGGAAGGTCTGGTCATCCAGCGCGGTCAAGCCGTTGATATTGGGCACATCGGCCAGCGGGATCTGATAGAGCGTGCGCGTGAAGCCCGTATCATAGGTCGCACGAACCAACCCACCCTCATCAATCGTCACCTCGCTCAGTTTCCCGACCGGCGTACCGTTCTTGGTCACCGAGAGCGGAGAGAAGGCATCGGCAAGCTGCGTAAGGCCCGAACGATCCGCCAGCTTACCCAGCGTCAGGGTCAGAGGGCCGCCCGCCAGGTTCAGACTGACCGTTCCCTCCGCCGCATCATAAGCACCGCCGGAAACCTGCGTCACCGAGGACAGTGTGCCACCATCGGCGCGGCTGCCATCAAAACTCAGCACATATTCCCCCACCACCGCATTGCCCTGGGCGGCATCGCGAATTTCCAGCCGCCACTGATTGGATGCGGCGGTGGCACCCACGGTCGGGGTGAAGGTGAATTCCAGCGTCTCGGACGTGCCGAGATTGCCAAAGTATTCGACGGAGAGCGGGATCGCATCGCCGCTCGCCCCCGGCGCAGTGGCGGTGGCGGGCAGATTGACGCCCAGCTTCATCCGCGTGGTCGGATCGCCCGCGCGCTGATTGGCATCGATCACCACCGGCACCAGGCCCGAGGCGGAATCGCGCGCCAAGGTCGGGATCGTGCCATCGCCATTGGCGGGCCAGCCCAGCAGGACGAGCCCCGAAGGGGTTTTCAACACGCCGTTCTCATCGGTGCGGAAGGCACCCGTCGTGGTCATCAGCAGCCCGCCTTCGCCGACGCCCGCAGCGCTGCGTGTCACCGGCAGCATTCCGCGCCCGGTAACTGCGATATCCAGCGCATTGGAGGTGCCGATCAGTGGCCCGCGTTCATCGATCAACCGGGTCGCCTGCGACCGCACGCCCCCCGCCGTGTATTGCCCGGCCCCCGCCGCAGAGGACAGGACCATGGATTCAAAGGTGGTGACCGACCGTTTATAGCCATGGGTCGAGGCATTCGCGATATTGTCGGAAATGGTCGCAAGCCGCGACGAATTCGCGTTCAGACCAGAGACGCTGGCATTCAGCGCGGAGGAAATGGACATGGGCCGCCTTTCTGAGCTTCGAATCCCGTTCTTCGCCAGAGTGACCGCTGCAACTTAATTTCTGCCTAATCGCTAAAATCCCGCGCATTCCACGCAGATCCCGGCATAAATCCTGTGTCTGGGGTAGATTTTTCGCCTGCGTTTGCGCTTGGTCAAATCGGCGCGCGCGACACGGCGCTATCTCCGGGGGCAACGGGCCATATCGACCCGCGCCACAGGAGAATCAGCATGAAATGCATGTCCTTCATCGCCGCAGCCCTTTGCCTTGGCCTGGCCAGCGCCGCAGGGGCCGCCGAAATCGAGATCCATATGAAGAACAAGGGCGAGGCCGGCACCATGGTGTTCGAACCCGCCTTCGTGAAAGCCGCAGCGGGCGACGTGATCCACTTCATCCCGACCGACAAGAGCCACAATGTCGAGGCGATTAAGGAAATCCTGCCCGCCGGGGTGGAGCCGTTCAAAAGCAAGGTGAATGAGGAGTTTTCGCTGACAGTGACCGAGGCCGGGCTTTACGGCGTGAAATGCACCCCGCATTTCGCCATGGGCATGGTCGCGCTGATCCAGGTGGGCGATGCTCCGGCCAATCTGGCGGTGGCGCAAGGGGCCAAGATGCCGAAGAAGGCGCGCGAACGCATGGATGCCGCGCTGGCGCAGGTCAATTGAACCACTCCGCCGGCCTCACCCGATCCGGGCGGGGCCGGCCCCTTCAACGGTCCCGCCGCAACAACACCACCTCCAGGCGGTTGTTGCGGATCGCCTGCGGGTCGGCGGTGACGGGCACCCGATCCGCATGGCCGGTGACGCGTCGCAACCGTGTGGCCGGCATCCCCTTTTGCTGTAAAAGGGCGCGCATCGTTTCGGCCCGGGCTGCCGACAGGCTCCAGACAGGGTTGGAAATCAGCGTCACCGGATATGAACGCACATGCCCGTTCACCGCGATACTGTTGCGGGTGATCGCCAGCGCCTCGGTCACCACGGTTGCGATATCGACCAGAACCGGCTGCGCCTCGGCGGTATCGGCGCGAAACAGCGGGACATCGTCCAGATCGAAAACCTCAATGGTCAGCCCCTCATCCGTCACGCGGGTCACGACATGACGCAGCGCGCGTTCCATCGTCATGCTTTCCCCGCCAAATGCGGTCAGCGCCTTGTCGATGTCTGCCTTGGCCTCGTGTAACTGGGCCTGCGTCATCTCATCATTGGGCAATTGGCCCTTTTGCTCGATGGTGCCGGAATAGACACTTGTCGTGGCTTGCATCGAGGTGTCGCCCCCCAACACATCGGAGCCGCTGCCCGTTGTTGACATGGTGATGGTCGGATTGAAGTAATCCGCCACCCCCTTGCGCTGTTTTTCGGTCGTCGCGCCCAAAAGCCACATCAGCAGGAAGAACGCCATCATGGCGGTGACGAAATCGGCATAGGCCACTTTCCACGCCCCGCCGTGGTGCCCGCCGCCATTGATGATCTTCTTCCGTTTGATGATGACGGGCGCGGCAGTATTCTTGCCGGCCATCACACACCCCAAATCTATCCCACCCGGAACCAGACTTAGTGGCTCCGGGTGAATCAGGGCTTAAAGGGTCAAATTGACCGGATAATCAGCGCTCGCGCAGGGCTTCCTGCGATTTGTAAAGCGGCTTGGTCAGATAGGTCAGCACCGTCTTGCCGCCAGTCTGCAACTGCACATCGGCCTGCATACCCGGACGGATTTCCAGGCTGCGCTGGCGCTCGGTCAGCTGGGTCAGATCCACACGCACCGTCACCTTGTAATGGGGGTCGCCATCGGCCGCGCGGGCGTTCGGGTCCTTGAACGTATCGGCCGAGATGAAATCGACCTTGCCCTTCAGCGTGCCATAGATCGTGTAATCATAGGCGGTCAGCTTGATCGTCGCCTCCTGGTCCTTGCGGACCTGCGCGATGTCAGAGGGTTTCACCCGCGCCTCGATGAACAACTCGTCCCCCAGAGGGATGATCTGCATGATCTCTTCTCCCGGACGCACGACGCCGCCCATGGTGGTGATCGACAGCTTGTTCACCACACCGCGCATCGGCGCCACAAGCGTGGTCCGGGTCAACTGGTCCTGCGCGGTCTTTTGCTGCTGGCGCAGGGTGGCCAGTTTGGCCAGCGTGTCGGAATAGGTGGTGGCGCGGTCCAGCTCCATCTGGGTGATCACGTCATTCAGACGGCCCTCGGCCTCGGATTTGGCCTTGCTGGCCTGGGTCAGCTCGATCTTCGGGGCGACCTCCAGCTCCACCATCTTGGCAACGATATCCATCTCTTTCTGGGCCTGAACCAGAACCTGCTCTGCGCCCTCGCGCTTCATCTTGAAGTCAAAAAGGCGGGCATGAAGCAGCGCGGTTTCAGACGCCACGATATCGGGCACGCGGGCGGCGATATCGGCGGGCACGTCGAATTCAACCACGCCAAGCGCCTCGGCCTCCAGCCGCAGGCGACGAATTTCCAGCGTGGCGATCTGGTCGGTCAGATCATCCACCATGGATTTGTATTGCGTGCCCTGAAGCTGGGCGAGAACCTGTCCCTGCTCCACCACATCGCCCTCGGCCACGTTCATCTCTGACAGGATGCCGCCCTCGAGGTTCGAGATGATCTGCGGCCGCGACGAAGACACAATCGTGCCCGGCGCGTGGACGATCTCGGCCAGCCAGGCAAAGCTGGCCCAGATCAGAAAGACCAGAACGGCGGCGCCGATGGTCCAGATGATATAGGACGGACGGCGATTGCCATGCGCCAGATCGTCATCATAAGTCGCGCTCATGCCCCGGCCCCCGCCTGTTTGCTCAGATGCGCCAGAACGGCATCCCGCGGCCCGTCGACGGCCATCTTGCCGTTTTGCAGGATCAGCGTGCGTTCGGTCAGGTGCAGGATCGGCACGCGATGCGTTGCGATGATCGCGGTGCGGCCCTGCAGCCAATGCTGCAACCGGCTGACCAGCGTGGCCTCCAGCGTCTGGTCAAGGGCTGCGGTCGGCTCGTCCAGCAATACGACCGACGGGTCTTGCAGCCAAAGCCGGGCCCAGCCGATCGACTGCTTCTGACCCACCGACAGCCCCTCGCCCAACTCGCGGATCTCCAGATCCAGACCGCGCGGATGGTTGCGCACGAAGGGGCCAAGACCGGCAAAATCCAGCGCCGCCATCATGCGATCATCATCGCGTTCCAGCTGGGTCATGTTCAGGTTGTCGCGGATCGTGCCCGCAAACAGCCGCACATCTTGCCCCAGATAGCCGACACCGCGGCGCAGATCGCGCGGATGCACCTGTGCCAGATCAACGCCGTCGATCAGCACGCGGCCCTTGGTCGGGTCAAACAGCCCGGCCAGAAGGCGCAGCAGCGTCGATTTACCGGAACCATTGGCCCCCAGAACCGCGATATGCTGGCCCTGCGGGATGGAGATCCCGGCGATATCGAGCACCGGCGCCGCTTTCGGATCATAGCTGAATTCCAGATTGCGCAGCTCGTAATGCCCGGCGATCTTGTCGCGGCGCAGATAGTGGCGCCCAGCCTCTTCCTGTTGCGGCGCATCGGCGATGGCATCCAGCGCGATCAGCGCCTCTTTGACATTGGCCCAGCGTGCCAGTGTGCCCGCCACCTGCGACAGGGGCCCAAGGGTGCGCGAGGTCAGAATGCCGATGGCGATGATCGTGCCGACCGTGAACTGCCCGGCGAAGACCAGATAGGCCCCGATCACCACGGCGGCGATATAGGTGATCTGCTGCATCGCCTGCGCCCAATAGGTCAGCATCGACGACAGATGCCGCTGGTCGGAGTTCTTGACAGCCGACAGCGTGCTCAGCTCGGCCCAGATACGGCGGATACGATCCTGCGCGCGCTGCGTGGTGACGGTTTCATGCTCATACACCGCCTCGTACAGAAGCCGCGCCGCGCGGGTCGATGCGCCCTGCGTGTCCTTGGTCAGCGCCATCATCTTCTTTTGCAGGAAGATACCCGGCAGCACCATCAGCGCGGCACCGATGACCAGAACCCAGACAAGGCTGCCGCCGATGGAGGCGACGAGCGCGAAGAAGATGAACAGGAAGGGCAGGTCGGCCAGCGTGCCGATGGTGGTCGAGGTGAAAAACTCGCGCACCGCGCTGAATTCGCGCATCGCGGCAAAGGTCTGCGACGGCCCGGCGCGTCCGGGGCCACCGCGCATCCCCAGCAGGCGTTCCATCAAACGTTCCTGCACCGCCAGCTCGATCCGGCGGCCGGTCAGGTCCATCAGGGTGGAGCGCGCGATTTTCAGGAAGGCTTCCATCATCACCGCCAGCATGGCACCGATGGCCAGAACCCACAGCGTCGCCTGCGACTGATGCGGGATCACCCGATCATAAACCTGCAACGAGAACATCGCGACGGCGACCGCCAACAGATTGGCCACCAGCGAGCCAGCGGCCACTTCGGTAAGCTGGCGCTTGAACTTGCGGAACTCACCCCAGAACCAATGCGGACGCGCGGCATCCTCGATATGGCGGGTTTCCAGCGCCTGGATCGAGGGGCGCGCGCGCATCAACAGCCCGTCATAGACGGCGGTAAATTCTTCCAGCGCCACATCCGAGCGTTTGTCGGCAAGGCTTGGATCATAGATGGTGATGCTGTCCTCAGACTGACCCAGCACCAGCACCAGCTGGCCCGAGGTCATCTGCACAAGGGCGGGCCAAAGCGCGGGCACCAGATCCTTCACACGGTCCACGCGGGCCGCCATGCCCATGCCGCCCAGGGCACGCGCAATCTCGTGCAGGCCGGGCAGATCATTGGTGCGGGTGGCCAGCTCGATCTGTTCCGACAGATCCGAGACCGAGGTATCTGCACCCACCAGCCCGAGATAGACCGAGGTCAGCCGGGCGCGGGCCAGCAGCTTTTCCGTCTGGCGTTGCGGTGCCGCATCCGCAGAAACGGGCATGGCAGGCCGATTGGCCTGCTGTCCGCTCGCCACTCTTGCGGCATTGATGTCAAAGGCGATGACGCGATTTTCGCTGCTCACAACGCTGCCCCACTGACCAAGATGCCCCGGTCGCGCGCGATCTGCAGACGCTTGAGGGCAATTTCATATTTCAGACCGGCTTGTTCCCGCTGCATCGCGGTCACGCTTTCAAACATGTTCACCAGCTCCATCAGGGTCCGGCGCCCCACCTTGAACTGTTCGGTGAACATGGCGAGGGTGGTTTCCCCCTGGGCCAGAACCGAGGCCCCTTCGGATTGGCGGGCAGTCAGCGTCGCAATTTCATGCTGAAGCGCCACGATATCGCGATTGGCCTGTTCCGCCGTCTTGGCAACACGGCGGTCCGTGACCTCTTTGGTCATTGCCAGCGCGTCCAGCTCGGCCCCGGTGCCAAGGCCCAAGGCATTGTCGAACTCGACCGAAAGGCCGCTTTCGATATCGCCATCCTGATTGATATTGGCGATGCCCTTCAGGCCGGGCCGATAGCCGGCGCGGACCACCTCGGCCTCAGCCTGGGTGCGGGTGGCTTCGGCGCGGGCCTTGACCACCGATAGCGGCTCGGGTGCATTGGCATCGGCGGGCAGGTTGCCCAGACCACTGACGCCGCCCAGATCGCGCGAGGCCATCGTGTTCAGTTCCGCCATTGCCTGCGCCGCCTGGAAGCGGTCATTGCTGGCGGTGGCACGCATCTCTGCGGCCTTCTGCTGGATCACCTGTTGCTCCGACCGATCCGACATGCCGCCATCGACGCGGATCGTGACGATCCGCTCAAATTCCGCCATGCGACCAGCGGCGCGATCCGCAAGACCTGCTTGCTCCAGCGCGCGCTGTTTCACGATATAGAGGTTCAGCCCCTCATAGACGCGCTGGTTGTAATCCAGCGCCAACGAGGTCGCGGCCACTTCGACATCGGCAGCGGCGAAGGCGCGTTCCGCCTTGCGGCCACCGCCATCAAACAACACCTGCTCCACGATCAGCGAGGCGAAGGTTTCACCCAGATCGGTCAGCGACAGCGAGGGCTTGATGGAAGGAAGCCAGTTTTTCGACCGAGCTTCGGCTTTCAGCCGGGCCACACGCAATTCGGCGCGGGCCGGGCCGGAGTTTGCCTCGATCACCGATTGGGCGATCTGGGCATAGGCACCATTGCCGGTCAGGATGGTCTGGCGCGACAGCAGGTCGCCAATGACGGCAGACCGGCTTTCGGCGTCTTGCCGGGCCGCGGAAACGCCGCCCCCGGCTGCGAGACTGGCCTGATCGGTGTTCGTCGAAGACCCGAACCCGAACTTGGAACCCCCCGATCCGCCACCCACACATCCTGCAAGCAGAAGGGTGAGCGCGACAACCGGGCCGGAGCGCAAAGCTCCGGACCACACTTGTTGACCTTGGCCGGGCATGGTGCCCCCCTCGTCAGATGGTGTTGACGTTGATATCATCCTCGATACGCAGGACGGTGTCGCCCAGCGTATAGATGTGATAGCCGCCCTCAGTCTTGACGGTCGCCGACCCGAAGCCAGTCAGAGTGACGTAGTCGTCAGCCCCGCCCTTGATCAGCAGCTCGTCGCCCAGGCCGGTGATCTTGTTCAGATCAGCGGCCGACAGCGTGAGCTTGGCACCGGCTGCCTCACGCAGATCGATCTGGCTGAAGTCGAAGTCCGACAGACCCACATTCGACAGATTGATCGCGCTTGCAGCGCCCTTGTTGTCCACAACGATCAGCGAACTGGATTCGTTGCCGGCCCGATCTTCAGCCGTCACCACCAGATAGCTGCCATCCGGGACTTTGCCATTGGTGAACTCGAACAGCGTATCGCCACCCAGATTTGCCGAGTCGGTCGTCAGCTTGGTGATCGAGCCATCCGTGTTGACACGGGTGAACGCATACTGATCTTCCGAGTTGGCCGAATAGTCACCAGAGGTGTCCAGGCGAACGCTGGTCATGCCGCCATCCACATCCTTCTCGAAGCGGACAAAGTTCGCAACATCCGGCGCTTCGGTATCCACCTTGATCGGGATCAGGGTCGTGGAGGAGAAGTTGCCAGCCACATCCTTGGCATAGACAGACGCCTCAATCGTGCCGTTGGCCATCTCGGGCAGCTGCGCGGTGTTAAACTTCACCGACCAGTTGCCAGAGCTGTTGGCCACAGTCTGCGCCGTCGCACCGCTGGAAAGGGTCACATAGACGGTTGCGCCAGCCTCGACCTTGCCGCTCAGCGTCACGCCCGCGTCACGCTCTTCGGCGTTCAGCACGTTGTCGCCCGCGAACTTGCCAACCGTGAAGTCGCGCACAACGCGGTCCACTTGCAGCGTGTCGTTCAGCGTTTCGGTATTGCCATAGCGATCTTCCAGCTTGACCACGACATTGGCCAGCTTCTCGCCCGACGGGATCTCATTGGCCGGGATATCGACAGTCCAGGTGGTGCCGGTGACGGTCGCCGCGTGGAAGGTCTTGCCGTCGAACGAGACCTGCACGGTGGAACCCGCCTCGACGGTGCCGGTGATCGTCAGACCATCCTGCGCCTCGACATTGTTGAGAATGCGGTCATCCACATTGTCGGTGGTCGAATAGGAGGTGATCGTGCCGGTCGCCTGGGTATCCACCTTGATGACATGGCTGTCCGAGGTGGTGTTGCCAGCCGCGTCCTTGATCGAGACAGTCACGGTCGAATCGTAGGTGCCGGCCTTGAAGTCACCGCTGCCGTAATTCACCGACCAGGTGCCATTGCTGGCCACGGTCGCGGTGCGTTCCTTGCCCTCGAAGGTCACGGTGATCGTGGCACCAGCTTCGCCCGTCCCGGTCAGGGTGATCCCTGCCGAAGCGGCCTTTTCTGCGCCCGAGATCACGTTGTCGCCCATCTGGGTATCGTCAAAGGCGACATTGACCAGCGTGTCGATCACGACCTTTTCGTTGATGACCGTCTTGTTGCCCAGCGGGTCGGTTGCGGTGATCTTGGCATCATAGATGCGCTCGCCATCCTGCAGCTCGCTGGTGGTAAAGGTCACTTTCCACTCGCCCTTGGCGTCAGCCTTGACGCTGTGCGAATAGCCGTTGATCTCGACCTTGACGGTTGCGCCCGCTTCCGAGGTGCCGCCAATGGTGACGCCATCCTTGTATTCGGCGGCATTTTCCACGTCGCCCACGCTTTGCACGCCCTGGGTGGCGGCAACCGGCGGCGGGGTCATGTCGATCAGGAAGTCGGGGCCGTCCAGATTCCAGGTCTTGCCACCGCCGGTGACAGTGACATCGGCGCTGTAATCGCCGTCTTTCGGGAAGTTCTTGCCCTCGAAGACCACGCCCCAGGTGCCCTTGTCATTGATGACAGTGGTCTGGGTCTTGTCGCCCACAACGACCACAACCTTATCGCCCGGCTCGCCGGTGCCGGTCACGGTCAGTTTTGGGTCCTTGGTGTTGGTGGTCAGTGTGTAGTCGGCATTCGGATTGTCGACGGTCGGCACCGCATGGTCGTTGCCGTTATCGTCATCATCATCGTCGTCATCACCCGGGGTGTTGTCGTCATCGTCGTCACCCGGGGTGTTGTCGTCGTCGTCATCACCGGGGGTGTTGTCGTCATCGTCATCACCCGGGGTGTTGTCGTCATCGTCATCACCCGGGGTGTTGTCGTCATCGTCGTCACCCGGGGTGTTGTCGTCGTCGTCATCACCGGGGGTGTTGTCGTCATCGTCATCACCGGGGGTGTTGTCGTCATCGTCATCACCGGGGGTGTTGTCGTCGTCGTCATCACCGGGGGTGTTGTCGTCGTCGTCGTCACCGGGGGTGTTGTCGTCATCGTCATCACCGGGGGTGTTGTCGTCATCGTCGTCGCCAGGGGTGCCGTCGCCATCACCCTTGCCGCCACCGCCGCCAAGCAGAGCCGCGCCGCCCAGAAGGCCAGCCGCAATCGCAGCCGCACCCAAACCACCCGCACCCAGCAGGCCCGGGGCGAAAGCACCCATGCCTGCCGGTTCGTCGGAATAGATCTGGGCATTCGCATAGGCGTCAGGCGATTCAAAGCGCAGATCGTCGACGGTCGAAAACTTGTTCCAGGCGTCCACCGGGCCATAGCTGGCCACAATCGGACCATCGACGCCGGCATTTTGCAACATGACCTCGGTCACCTCGCCGCCGGACGAGATATAGAGCCGGTTCAAATGGCCCGGCTGGGTGTTGTAAAAACCGCTGAGGGTAACGTCATTGCCGTCCACCAGCTTCACCACAAGGTCACCGCCGCGACGCTCGTAACCGAGCACGCTGGATTGCGACAGATTCAAGGAAACCTGTTCGCCGGAACCGATCTGGATGAAGTTTGCACCGCCGCCACCAGCCGTGCCATGAACAACCGCGCCCGCAGAATTGCGGACGGCGAAATCAATCGCCTGAACCATCTTACTACTCCGCCTCAAATCGGGCTGCTCGGCCCGGAGTTGTTATGGTCCCGATTTTTCGGGATCCGATTGCCAACAGGAATAGCGGCGTTCTGACACAAATTCTAGGGGTTAGTTGGCGAGGTGCCCTAAAATCTCCTCAATTCAGAATGCTTTGAACCGATTTCCCGGCAGCGCCGACTTGCCCGAAACCGGGGCAGTTTCGCTAGATTTAGTGAGGTCTAAAGTCAGCTTCTGCTAAGATTTGATTTTCTGCGATGCAGAATTTATGCGGCCTCGCAGCGCATTCTGCGACGCCAGACCCGGCTTGCCGCAAAAAATCCACAATCTGCTGTGGTTCCGTTACCACATCTAGCGGCCCTCGGCGCACCTTGTCCGCCCCGACCGCGCAGCCCATATTGCGGCCAAGACGGAGGATCCGATGGCGGAAGACAAATTTCCCGGATGGCATGGCACCACGATCCTGGCGGTGCGCCGACACGGTGAGGTTGTGGTGGCGGGCGATGGCCAGGTGAGCCTGGGGCAAACCGTCATCAAAGGCACGGCGCGCAAGGTGCGGCGCCTGACGGCGGGCGGCCATGAGGTGGTCTGTGGCTTTGCCGGATCCACTGCCGACGCCTTCACCCTGCTGGAACGGCTGGAGAAAAAGCTGGAGGCAACGCCGGGCCAATTGGCGCGCGCCTGCGTCGATCTGGCCAAGGACTGGCGGATGGACAAATACCTGCGCAATCTGGAGGCCATGCTGATCGTGACCGACGGGCGCGACCTGTTCGTGCTGACCGGGGCGGGCGATGTGCTGGAACCCGAACATGACGTGGCCGCCATTGGATCGGGCGGCAATTTTGCCCTCGCCGCCGCGCGTGGGCTGATGCAAAGCGATCTGCCCGCCGAGGATGTGGCGCGCCGTGCCATGGCGATTGCCGCCGATATCTGTGTCTATACCAATGGCAAACTGACGGTAGAGAAGATCTCGAAATGACCGACCTGACCCCGCGCGAGATTGTCTCGGAACTGGATCGCTTCATCATCGGCCAGGCGGATGCCAAACGCGCCGTTGCGGTGGCGCTGCGCAATCGCTGGCGGCGCAAGCAGCTGGGCGATGACCTGCGCGATGAGGTTTACCCCAAGAACATTCTGATGATCGGGCCGACCGGGGTCGGCAAGACCGAGATCTCGCGCCGTCTGGCCCGCCTTGCCCGCGCGCCTTTCCTGAAGGTCGAGGCCACGAAGTTCACCGAGGTGGGCTATGTCGGCCGCGATGTGGACAGCATCATCCGCGATCTGGTCGACACCGCGATGAACGACACGCGCGAGCGGATGCGCGAGGAGGTGCGGGCGCGGGCGCTGCAGGCCGCCGAAGACCGGGTGATCGAGGCGATTGCCGGCAAGGATGCGCGCGACCAGACCCGCGAGATGTTCCGCAAGAAGCTGAAATCCGGGGAGCTCGACCAGACCGTGATCGAGCTGGACGTGCAGGAGACCCCGGCGCTGCCGATGATGGGCGGCGGCAATGGTATGGAAATGCAGATGCAGGGGCTGCAGGATCTGTTCAAGGCCTTTGGCGGCCGCACCAGCCGCAAGAAGATGACGGTGGCAGACAGCTATGAAATCCTGTTGGGACAAGAGGCCGACAAGCTGCTGGATGATGAGGCGGTGAAGGCCGCGGCCCTGGATTCGGTGCAGCATAACGGCATCGTCTTTCTGGACGAAATCGACAAGATCTGCGCGCGGGCCGAGGCGCGGGGTGCCGATGTCAGCCGTGAGGGGGTGCAGCGCGACCTGCTGCCGCTGATCGAGGGCACGACGGTATCCACCAAATATGGGCCGGTGAAGACCGATCATATCCTGTTCATCGCAAGCGGTGCCTTCCACATCGCCAAACCCTCGGACCTGCTGCCGGAATTGCAGGGCCGTCTGCCGATCCGCGTGGAATTGCAGGCGCTGACCGAATCCGATTTCGTCCGCATCCTGACCGAGACAGATAATGCGCTGACCCGGCAATATGCCGCGCTGATGGCGACCGAGACAGTCACGGTGGGCTTTACCGAGGACGGGATTGCCGCATTGGCCCGGATCGCCGCCGAGGTGAACCGCACGGTCGAGAATATCGGTGCGCGCCGCCTATATACGATCATGGAGCGGGTGTTTGAGGAACTGTCCTTCACCGCGCCCGACCGCAGCGGCGAGATGATCGAGGTGAACGCGGCTTTTGTGGAGGCCAACCTTGGCGCGCTTGCAGCCTCGGCCGACCTCAGCCGCTATGTGCTGTAACCTTCGGACTTGGCGAAGATCGCGAAATAAGCGAACACTGTCGCGATGATGGCCCCGGTGTCAGGGATACCGGGGCGCGGGTGGAGGAGAGTTGCCTTGCGTCACATCCTGTTTGTGGTCTGCCTGCTGGCCATCGCCGCCTGTTCATCGCGCGGCAATATCATTGTCGTGCCCGAAGCTGCGGCTGTAGGCGCTGTCGAGGAAATCTATATCGGCACGACTCGCGGCATCGACCCGCAAACCGGCCGCTTTGACGCCAGCCGGTCCGAACAGGAACGCTTTGCCCGCTTTGTGGTGTCGATCCCGCCGGAGCGCACGATCGGCGACATCACCTTCACCCGACAGAACGCGAAGCCCGACCCGACGCAAGATTTTCTGACCACCGAAGCCGATATCTATCCCAGCGCTGCAGAGTTCCATAAATCGCTGCGCCACGCGTTCCGGGACCTGCCGCGCGGGAAACGCGATGCGGTGATCTATGTTCACGGCTTCAACAACACCTTTGCCGAAGGCCTGTATCGCATCGCGCAACTGACCCATGATCTGGATATGCCAGGCGTGACGCTGCATTACAGCTGGCCCTCCGCGGGCAATCCGCTGGGCTATGTCGCGGATCGCGACAGCTCCATGTTCGCCCGCGACGGTCTGGAGCGGCTGATCACCGAAGCCGCCGATGCCGGTGCGGAACGCATCGTGCTGGTCGCGCATTCGATGGGTTCGGCCCTGACAATGGAGGCGCTGCGCCAGATCGCGATCCGTGGCGATATGCGGCTCAAGAACAAGATGGCCGGGGTCATGCTGATCTCGCCGGATATCGATGTCGATGTGTTCCGGATGCAAGCCAAGGCCTATGGCGCGTTGCCGCAGCCCTTCCTGATCTTCGGATCGGATCGCGATTCGCTGTTGAACCTATCCGCCAAGCTGACCGCACAGCCGGAACGTCTGGGCAATCTGAAGGACATCACGCGCGTGGCCGATCTGAAGGTCACCTTTGTGGATACCAAAGCCTATAATGCGGGATCGGGGCATTTCAATCTGGGCAACAGTCCGGCGCTGCTGCAATTGATGAACCGTGTGCAAGAGGTCAACAGTGCCTTCCTGTCGGATCAGCGCGGCCGCACTGGCCTGTTGCCGGGTGTGGTGCTGACGGTGCAAAGCGCGACCCAGATCGTGCTTGCCCCCGTGGGCGCCGTCGCGAACGAGCTGAACCGCTAACGTCCGCGCCGCAGATAGACGTAATAGGCACCTGCGCCACCATGGCGCAGATGCGCCTCGGTCACCTGCAACACGCAGGGGCCGATCGGCGCAAGGCGCAACCAGCGCGGCACCTCGTGTTTCAATACGCCGTAGCGGATCGGAATCGGGCCGAAATCCGGCCCCTGCTTGCCCTTGCCGGTGATGACCAGCACCAGCCGCAGGCCGCGTGACCAGCTGTTGAGGATAAAATGGATCAGCTCTGGATGCGCCTCGGAGACGGTCATGCCATGCAGATCGATCCGGGCCTCGGGTGTCAGCTTGCCCCTGATCATCCGCGCATGGCTTTTGGCATCCATCGCCAGCGGTGCCGTGGCGAGGCGCGCCGCCAGGTCCGGCTGCACATCGTGACGGGGGGCGGTATCCTGCCGTTCACCGATGCGGAAACGGTTCAGTTTTGGCGCGGGCGGGGCGGGTGCCTCGATCCGGGGAAACAGCATGGGTGTCTCGGGCTCGGCCTTTGGCAGCGGTGGCGCACCATGCATCGGGCGCAGCGTGCGCGCGACGCTTTGCCAAAGCTCGGCCTCATCCGGGCGCAGGGAGCGGCGGCGGGCCATTCAATTAACCCTCCGGGTTCATGGCATAGGCCAGATCGATGGGCAAAAGCACCAGCATCCGGCCGCCATCTTTCACTGTGCCCGCCGCATCGCCCGCCGCATCGCCGGTGCCAAAGAAGATATCGGCACGCTGTGCGCCCTTGATCGCGCCGCCGGTATCCTGCGCCACCATCAGGCGGCGCAATGGGTTGCGACCATCCTTCTCGATCCAGATCGGTGCACCCAAGGGGTTGAAGCGCGGATCAACCGCAAGCGAGCGCATACCCGTGATCGACCGCCCCATCGCACCGATCGGCCCCTTATGGGCAGCAAGATCGGGCAGGCGGCGGAAAAAGACATAAGACGGGTTGTGATCCAGCATGGCATGGCCCGGCCCCGGATTGGAACGCACCCAAGAGCGGATGGACTGCGCCGAAACCTGATCCGGTGTATGGGTGCCCTGGCGCACCATTTCCTTGCCAACCGAGCGGTAGGCATGGCCATTCTTGCCGGCATAGCCCACCCGCATCATGCGGCCATCGGGCAGGCGGATGCGGCCAGAGCCCTGAATATGCAGAAAGAACACCTCGACCGGATCGTCAAGCCAGGCAATTTCAAGCCCGCGACCCGAAATCGCACCGCCCTCGATCTGTGCGCGCGAGAAAAAGGCTGTGCCGTCGCGCAATTCCGGCGGACGGGCATAGATCGGGTAACGATAGCGCGAAGTGCGGGTGGTTGACCCATCCAGCACAGGTTCATAATAGCCGGTGAACAGGGCAGGCGGATTGCCGATCAGCACCGGGCGATAGAACATCTCGAAATAGGCGCGCGCACTTTCCGGGCTGGCACCCGCATCCCGCGCCAGCTTGCAAAGCGGTGCCCAAAGCGGGTCTTTCAGCAGGTCGCAGGTTTCCAGAAAGGCGGTCAGCGCGTCGCGCGGATCATCCTCGGCCCAGCCGTCCAGTTCCTCAAAGGTCAGAACCTGGGCCCGGGCTCCCTCGGGCGCGGTCATGAAAAGAGCCAGAAGCGCCGCGAGCAGGATCCGCATGGCGCGATCATTCCCCGGTGGCCACAAGTTGCCAGTTCGGATCGGCGGCACCCATGGTCCGGCCAAAGGTCCAGACATCGCGCTGACGCTTCACCTCGGTGGCAGAACCCTCAATGATCTCGCCCGCCTTGTTGCGCACAACGGTGGTCAATTCACCGCCAAAGCGCACGGTCACTTCGGCGCGGCGGGTCGCCGGATTGAAGGTGGCTTCTTGCAGCACCATCTCGCGCAGGCCGACAAAATTGGCCTCGACCGTCAGACCCTGCGCCTCACGCGCGGCCACGGCCTCGGTGAAACTTTCCAGAACCTCGGGCGCGAGGAAATTGCGCACCTGCGACAGATCGCCCCGCTCGAACGCCATGAGGATCATCTCATAGGCACCACGCGCGCCTTGCAGGAAGGTATTGACGGAAAAGCCTGGCTCGGCCTGCTTCATGGCCGCAAGCGCCTTGGCATTGTCGGAGCCCTCCGAGACATGATCGGTGATGTCGAGATCGGGCCCACCTTCGATCACCTCGAAATTGCGCGGCGTCTCGCGCTCCGGTGTCGCAAGCGGCGGCTTTTCAAACCCTTCCCGCGTGCCAAGAACCGAACGCAGCTTCAGAATGAGAAAGACCGCGATGCCGGCAAGCACAAGAAGTTGGATCAGGGCGTCGTTCATGCGGACCTCTGGATGTGGTAACGTCGGGCTTGAAACCCTATGTAGGGAAGGGGTGTGGACAAGTCCACCTCATGGAATGCGGAGAGAGGCAAGATGCGGCTGTTTGGCCCGATTATCGTCTGGATATTGGCAGAAATTGCCCTGTTCATCACCATTGGCGGCCGGATCGGCCTGCTGGCCTCGCTGGCCATCATCTTAGGGACCGGGATCCTTGGCGCGGCAGTCTTGCGCCGCACGGGCGAGAAGGTCGCGCTGGATCTGCGGGCCGCGATGAATGGCGGGGGCGTGGCCCCCGCAGGTGGTGCAGGGCTGAAGATGCTGGCGGGCCTGCTGCTGATCGCGCCGGGCTTTCTGGGCGATGTGATCGGTCTTGTCCTGCTGATCCCGCATGTGCAGCGCGCCATCAGCCGCAATCTGGAAAGGCGGGTGAAATCGCGTGTCGATTTCGGCGTGCGCAGCCGACCCGATGTGGTGATTGATGGCGAATTTATCGAGCTGGACCCGGATCACACGCCACCGCGTGGCAAATCCGGCTGGACCCGCGAATAGCCAGGCCAAACGGCAGCAGGCCCCAAACAAGACTGCGGCATTGAGACAGGCGGCACAGCCTGCTAGAGAGAAGCCGGTTTGAGCCTCAGGGCGGGAGTATGAAATGTCCGAAGAAAATGGAGCGGCCGCAGCAGCGCCGCAGGTGAAGATGAGCGTGCTGGCGCAGTTCGTGCGCGACATGTCCTTCGAGAATGTGGTGGCCCAGAAGGGCATGGCGGGCGGCGATGTGCAGCCTGACGTGCAGGTCGCGGTCAGCCTGGATGCGCGCAAGCGCGCCGCCGAGAACCAGTATGAGGTTCTGAACAAGTTCCGCGTCACCTCCAAGAACAAGAACACCGAAGAGACGCTGTTCCTGCTGGAGCTGGAATATGGCGGCATCTTCCATGTCGAAGGCGTGCCGGAAGACCAGCTGCACCCCTTCCTGCTGATCGAATGCCCGCGTCTGCTGTTCCCCTTCATCCGTCGCATCATCTCGGATCTGACGCGCGATGGCGGCTTCCCGCCGTTGAACATCGACACCGTGGATTATCTGGCGCTGTATCGCCAGGAACTCGCCCGCCGCGCCCAGGCGCAGCAAGCCGAAGCCCAACCCGTTCAATAATCAAGCTGCGGCGCGGGGGCAGGGCGTGCTGGACACACGCCCTCGCGTCTAGCGCCGCTTGAGCCAGATTGCGCTGTCGCCCATCTTGGCCACAAAGGCCTCATGGGCGGCGGCTTCCTCATTTGAAAGCCGCGACGGCAGCGGTACTGCGCGCGGACGCGGGCGCCAGTCGCTGTCGGTCTGCGCCTGGGTCTTTTGCGGCCCCGGCTGACTGGCAGGGGCCAGAACGAGATCGGGCTGACGCCCGCCGATCAGCTCCAGATAGACCTCTGCCAGAATTTCCGAGTCGAGCAACGCGCCATGCTTTTCGCGCATCGAATTGTCGATGCCAAAGCGGCGGCACAGCGCGTCCAGCGAGGCAGGAGAGCCCGGAAACTTGCTGCGCGCGATCATCAGTGTGTCGATGGCGCGATCATTGGGCAGGGTGGGAAAGCCGTTGACCCGCAATTCCCAGTTCAGGAATTTCATGTCGAAACTGGCATTATGGATGACCAGCTTGGCATCGCCCACGAAATCCAGAAAATTCTGCGCCTCATGCTTGAACAGCGGCTTGTCGCGCAGAAAATCATCGCCCAGGCCATGCACCTCAAAAGCCGCACGCGGCATCGGACGTTCAGGGTTCAGATAAACGTGGAAAACCTTGCCGGTTGGCATGTGGTTGATCAACTCCACCGCGCCGATTTCGACGATACGGTCGCCCTCGGATGGCTCGAACCCGGTGGTTTCGGTATCCATCACGATCTCACGCATCGCTTGCCTCCCTTATATAAGCGATCAGGGCGGTTACCGCCGCCTGAACGGCAGCAAGGCTCAGGGTTTCGATGATGTGATCCGCGCGGGCGCGCTTGTCACGATCCGGCATCTGGCGCGACAGGATCAGCTCATATTGCGCGGCCGTCATGCCAAGGCGCGAAAGCACGCGCTTGCGTTGCAGGGCAGGCGGCGCGGTGACCAGAAGGGTCGCATTCATTTCCGCCTCGCTGCCCTTTTCAAACAGCAACGGGATGTCGAGCACGACAATATCGCTTTGCGCCGCTTCAAGAAATGCTGCGCGGTCGGCAGCTACCAGAGGATGCACCAGCGCCTCGATCCGTGGCAGCAGACCGCCATCCTGGGCAATCGCCGCCTTCAACGTTTCACGTGAAACAGCGCCATCGCGGATGCAGTCGGGCACAAGCTGCGACAGCGGCGCAACTGCCGCACCGCCCGGCGCGTAAAGCCTGTGCACAGCCGCATCGGCATCCCAGACCGGCAGGCCCGCGCGCGCGAAAAACCCAGCCGTTGTCGATTTTCCCATGCCGATGGAGCCGGTCAGGCCAAGCCGGAATGGCCTCATGTCGCAAGAACCACGCGGCGGGTTTCCTCATCTACCTCGGGCTTATGGCCAAACCATCGCTCAAACCCCGGAACTGCCTGATGCAGCAGCATCCCCAACCCATCCACGACGCGGGCACCGCGATGCTCTGCCTCGATCAGAAATTGGGTTTTCAGCGGTGTATAGACGATGTCGGTGGCCAGCGCCCCGCGTTCCAGTGCGTTCAGCGGCACGCCAAATTCGGCCTTGCCGGTCATGCCAAGGGCGGTGGTGTTCACCACGGTCTTAGCCCCTTCCAGCATCTGCCCGGCCTGCGTCCAGTCATAGACCACGACCTTGGTGCCGAAATCCTGGCGCAAGCCTTCGGCCCGCAGACGCGTGCGATTGGCGATGCGAACCTCGGGCGTGCCCACCTCCAACAGCGCGGCAACCACGGCGCGGGCCGCACCACCCGCCCCGAATACCGCAGCCGGGCCATCCCCCGGGCGCCAATCCGGGGCGCTTTGCCGCAGGCTGGCGATGAAGCCCAGACCATCGGTGTTGTCGACATGGATCTTGCCGTCCTTGCGGAAGATGACCGTATTGGCGGCCCCGATCAGGGCGGCGCGATCCGTCACGATATCGGCGATGCGCAGCAGGTTTTCCTTGTGCGGGATCGTCACATTCACCCCCACAAAGCCCATTTTCGGCAACATGCGCAGCGCGGCCTCAAAATCGCCCGGCGCGATCTCCAGCGGCACATAATGGCCCTTCAGCCCGTAACGCTTCAACCAGAACCCGTGCAGGGCAGGCGAGCGGCTATGCGCGACCGGGTAACCAATGACGCCAGCAAGCGGGATGCGCGGATGATAGGTCATGCCTCGATAAAGCCCCTGAGTTCAAGATAGCCGAGCAGCGGCAAGAGCGGCAGCCCCAGAATGGTAAAGTAGTCACCTTCGACCGAGGTGAAAAGGCGGATCCCTTCCTCCTCCAGCTTGTAGCAACCGGCGGAGTGGCGAATGCTGTCCCAGTTGCGCGTGACATAGGCTTGCAACCAGTCCTCACTGAAGTCACGCATGGTCAGATCGGCCCTGCCGATATGACGCCAGATCGGCTTGCCCGCATCGTAAAGCACGATCGCCGACAGAAGCTGGTGTTTTTTGCCCCGCATCAGACGCAGCTGCGCCAGCGCATCCTCGGGCGAGGTGGGCTTGCCGAAGGCACAATTGTCGAATTGCAGCACCTGATCGCAGCCCAAGATCAGCGCCTCCGGGTTACGGTCGGCCAGTTTGCGCGCCTTCATTTCGGCCAAGGCATCGGCAATGTCGCGGGGATGTGCACCCTCGGCCTCCAGGGCCAGGCGGATGGTTTCCTCATCGATACGCGCGGGCATTGCCGTGACCTCAAGCCCGGCATTGCGCAACATCGCAAGCCGTGTCTCGGAGGCAGAGGCAAGCAGAAGGGGACGTGGCATGGGGAAAGCCCTGTGGAAAATCCGGTTCTGTTCCTGCGCCCGGATCCGGGACCGAAACCTGTTCGAACGGGGATGCCGACGCCACACCCATCTTGTCAAGACATCCACGGATCTTGTCCACTTGTGGAGAGGGATTCCCCCGTCGCGGGGAGAACCCGCCTACCCACACGAAGCCAAAAATCGGGTTAGATCGATTGTGGACGGATAGTTCATGAAATAGTATCATGATTACAAATTCTTAGACAGTTGATCTAGAACTGCCGCCCTCTGGAATACAGCACTTATCCCCGGCCCGGCACCTGTGGGCAAAACCGGGGAAGACCCCGGATATCCGGTTATCCACGGGCCTTACATCATCAATCCTTTTTCTTTTCTTTAATATTATTTAGGAGGGTCAGGCCGAAGGGATGCGCCATGATCGACTTTCTCGCTGAATCCTATCTCTGGGTGAAATTCCTGCATGTGATCTCGGTCATCAGCTGGATGGCAGGGCTGTTCTACCTGCCAAGGCTGTTCGTCTATCACAGCGAGGTGGTGAAAAAGGGCAGTGAGACAGATGCGCTGTTCCAGGTGATGGAGCGGCGGCTTTTGCGGGGGATCATGAACCCGGCGATGATCGCAAGCTGGATCTTCGGCCTTTGCATGGTGATGATCCCGGGTCTTGTGGACTGGTCGATGCTCTGGCCCTGGAGCAAGGCGGCCTGCGTGCTGGCGATGACCTGGTTCCATATGTGGCTGGCGGCCCGGCGCAAGGATTTCGCGGCGGGGAACAACACGCTCAGCGGCCGCCGCTACCGGATGATGAACGAATTGCCCACGCTTCTGATGGTGGTGATCGTGGCCTCGGTGATCGTGAAATTCTGATTTCATTGACTTTCGCACCTTGCGCGCTTATGTGGCGTTCAAGCGGGGCCGTCCGGCCTGACGCATTTCCCGATGACCAGAATGCCCGAGCCCCTGTCAGGGGCCTTTGCGGATGAGCAAATCCATGACCATTGAACGCCTGAACCTTTCCGATCTGAAAGCCAAAACCCCGGCCGAACTGCTGGCGATGGCCGAGGAATGGGAGATCGAGAACGCGCCGTCCATGCGCAAGGGCGAGATGATGTTCTCCATTCTCAAGGAACATGCCGAAGAGGGTTGGGAGATCGGCGGCGACGGCGTGCTGGAAGTGTTGCAGGACGGTTTCGGCTTCCTGCGCAGCCCTGAGGCCAACTATCTGCCCGGCCCGGATGATATCTATGTCAGCCCAGACATGATCCGCATCTTCAGCCTGCGCACCGGCGACACGATTTCAGGCGTCATTCAGGGTCCGCGCGACAATGAGCGGTATTTCAGCCTGGTGAAAGCCGAGCGGATCAACTTCGATGATCCCGAAAAGGCCAAGCACAAGGTCCATTTCGACAACCTGACGCCGCTTTACCCGGATGAGCGTCTGAAGATGGAAATCGAGGATCCGACCATCAAGGATCGCTCGGCCCGGATCATCGATCTGGTGGCACCTATCGGTAAAGGCCAGCGCGCCCTGATCGTGGCACCGCCGCGCACGGGTAAGACGGTTCTGCTGCAAAACATCGCGCGTTCGGTCGAGGTCAACCACCCTGAATGCTATCTGATCGTGCTGCTGATCGACGAACGCCCCGAGGAAGTCACCGACATGCAGCGGTCAGTGAAGGGCGAGGTTGTGTCCTCAACCTTCGACGAGCCGGCAACCCGGCACGTCGCGGTCGCCGAAATGGTGATCGAAAAGGCCAAGCGTCTGGTCGAACACAAGCGCGACGTGGTGATCTTGCTCGATTCGATCACCCGTCTGGGCCGCGCTTTCAACACCGTTGTGCCGTCGAGCGGAAAGGTGCTGACTGGCGGTGTGGATGCCAACGCCCTGCAACGCCCGAAACGCTTCTTCGGGGCGGCGCGCAATATCGAAGAGGGCGGCAGCCTGACCATCATCGCTACCGCGCTGATCGATACCGGCAGCCGGATGGACGAGGTGATCTTTGAAGAATTCAAAGGCACCGGCAACAGCGAGATCGTGCTTGACCGCAAAGTCGCGGACAAGCGCGTCTTCCCGGCGATGGACATCCTCAAATCCGGCACAAGGAAAGAGGATCTGCTGGTCGAGAAGACCGATTTGCAGAAAACCTATGTCCTGCGCCGCATCCTGAACCCGATGGGCACCACGGATGCCATCGAATTCCTGATTTCCAAGCTGAAACAGACCAAATCGAATGCGGATTTCTTCGATTCGATGAACACCTGATCCGCAGGCTAGGGGTTATGTGATGGACACGATCTTCGCCTTGGCAACAGCCAGGGGCCGGGCGGGTGTTTCCGTGATCCGGCTTTCTGGCCCACAGGCGCACGGGATTGTGGCCCAATTGACAGGCCGCAGCCTTCCACCGTTACGGCAAGCCGCCTTACGCAAGATCTTGTGGCAAGGTGAGGTTCTGGATGAAGGTCTGGTGCTTTTATTTGCCGCAGGCGAAAGCTTTACTGGCGAAGACGTCGCTGAGCTGCAACTCCATGGCTCCACCGCCGTGACCTCTGCCGTGCTGCGTGTTCTGGGTGAAATCCCCGGTTTACGGTTGGCAGAGGCGGGGGAATTCACCCGTCGGGCGCTGGAGAACAGCCGTCTGGATCTTGCCCAAGTGGAGGGCCTTGCCGACCTGATCGATGCCGAGACCGAGGCGCAGCGCAAACAGGCGTTTCGGGTGCTTGCCGGAGACCTGGGGCGACGGATTGACGGTTGGCGACCAGGGCTGTTGCGGGCAGCGGCGCTGCTGGAAGCAGTGATCGATTTCGTCGAAGAGGATGTGCCCGTCGACGTGACACCGGAAGTGCGGCAGATCCTGATCGGGCTGATCGCCGAGATGAAGCGCGAATTGCAGGAATCGACGCTGACCGAGCGGGTGCGCGACGGGTTCGAAGTTGCGATCCTTGGTGCGCCGAATGTCGGAAAATCCACACTTCTCAATACTTTGGCGGGGCGAGAGGCTGCAATTACCTCTGAAATCGCAGGCACCACGCGCGATGTGATCGAGGTCCGCCTGGATCTGGCGGGGCTACCCGTGACCTTGCTCGATACTGCGGGAATGCGAGAGACCGCAGACCAGATTGAGGCGATTGGCATTGCCCGCGCCCGTGCACGGGGCGAGGCTGCCGATCTACGCATCATCATTCTTGGCGCGCCCGAAGAGGCATTGCCGATGGATTTGCAGCCCGAGGATATTGTCGTCATCGGCAAGGCGGATTTGCAACAGGGTCACGGTTATCGGATGATCTCCGCCTGGACCGGGCAAGGCATTGATGCGCTTGTTGCCGAAATCGGGCAGATTCTGGCCAGACGCATTTCCGGTTCGGGCAGTCTGATCCGGGAACGGCATCGTTTGCTGGTGACCCGCGCTGTGACGGCTTTGGAATCCGCGCTGGATGAGTTACAGCATGGGCCAGATCGAATCGAGCTGGTTGCCGAGGACGTGCGGCGGGCGATCCGGGGCCTTGATCAACTGATCGGCCGTGTCGGCGTCGAGGATATTCTGGGCGAGATCTTCTCGTCATTCTGTATCGGGAAATGAGGAGTGTTTCACGTGAAACATTTCGATGTCATTGTGATCGGTGCTGGTCACGCGGGATGTGAAGCAGCGGCCACGGCGGCGCGGATGGGCGCACAGACGCTGCTGATCACGCTGCGTATGGCGGATATCGGAACGATGTCCTGTAATCCGGCGATTGGTGGCCTGGGGAAGGGCCATCTGGTGCGCGAGATCGACGCGCTGGATGGGGTCATGGGCCGCGTTGCCGATCAGGCCGGGATCCAGTTCCGGCTGCTGAACCGCCGTAAGGGACCGGCGGTGCAGGGGCCGCGCGCCCAGGCGGATCGCAAGCAATACCGCATCGCGATGCGCGCCGCACTGGAGGCTGAGCCGCATCTGACGATTCTGGAATCTGAGGTTTCCGACCTGATCCAGCAAGGGGATCGTGTCACGGGCGTGGTCCTGGCGGACGGGGCCGAGACTGCGGCAAAGGCTGTCATCCTGACGGCCGGAACCTTCCTGAACGGATTGATCCATATCGGCGATGTCAGCCATGCCGCCGGGCGGATGGGCGATCGACCGTCGATCTCGCTCGCACAGCGGCTGGCCGGGTTTGGCTTGCCGCGCGGGCGGTTGAAAACCGGCACACCGCCGCGGCTTGATGGCCGGACCATCAACTGGGATATTCTGGATCGGCAGGATGGTGATGCCGATCCGGTGATGTTTTCCTTCCTGAACAAGCGCCCGGCGCTGCGGCAGATCAGCTGCGGCATCACCCATACCAATGCGGCAACGCATGAGATCATCCGGCAGAATCTGTCAAGATCGGCGATGTATGGCGGGCATATCGAAGGTGTCGGGCCGCGTTATTGTCCCTCGATCGAGGATAAGGTGGTTCGCTTTGCCGATAAGGACAGCCATCAGGTGTTTCTGGAGCCCGAGGGGCTCGATGATCACACGGTCTATCCCAACGGCATTTCCAGTTCGCTGCCGATCGAGGTGCAGGAAGCCTATGTGCGGTCGATCCGGGGCTTGGAGGCAGTGAAGATCCTGCAACCGGCCTATGCCATCGAATATGACTATTTTGATCCGCGTGCGTTGAAGCCGGGTCTGGAAAGCAAGCATTTGCCGGGGCTTTTCCTTGCCGGGCAAATCAACGGCACGACGGGTTACGAAGAGGCCGCCGCCCAAGGCCTGGTCGCGGCGGTGAATGCCGTGCAATTGGTCCGCGACGCCGATCCGGTGACATTCAGCCGGACAGACAGCTATATCGGTGTGATGATCGACGATCTGATCGGCTTTGGTGTCAGTGAACCGTATCGCATGTTCACTTCGCGCGCTGAGTATCGACTGACGCTGCGGGCGGATAATGCGGACCAGCGCCTGACCCCGCTCGGGATGCGCCTTGGTTGCGTGCGGCCGGAGCGCGCAGCGATCTGGGAGGATAAGATGGCGCAGGTTACACGCGGTGCCGATTTGCTGCGTGGCGTCAGCTTGACACCGGGTGAGGCGCGCGAGATCGGTATCGAGGTCAGCCGGGATGGCGGCAGACGCACGGCCCTTGATCTGTTGACCTATCCCGAGGTTCAGCCGGCGCAATTTGCCACGACAGTGCCAGAGTTTGCGGCGCTTCCGGCGGATATCCAGACGCAGGTTCAGATAGATGCTCTTTACGCGCGCTTTTCTGAACGCCAATCCAATGACGTTGAGGCATTGCGGCGCGATGAGGCGATGTTGATTCCTGCGGATTTCAACTATGCGGCGCTTTCGGGCTTGTCCGGGGAACTTTTGCAGAAGCTCAATCGCCTGCGCCCCAGCAGCCTTGCCCATGCCGGGAAGATCGAGGGCATGACACCCGCCGCCCTGGTGCTGTTGTTGGCACATCTGAAGAAAGCGCCGCTTCGCAAGGTGGCCGATTGATGACGATGCAGAATTTGCTTGCCAATGTTTCACGTGAAACACTGGACCAGCTTGAAACCTATGCCGGGCTGATTCGTAAGTGGAACCCGGTGGTCAATCTGGTGGCAAAATCAACGTTGGATGCCCTGTGGGATCGTCACATTTTGGATTCGGCACAGCTTTTACCGCTGATCCAGCCGGATTTGAGGCATTGGGTTGACCTCGGGTCGGGTGGTGGCCTGCCTGGAATTGTGGTTGCCATCCTTGCCCGTGAGATCGCGCCACAGGCGCGTGTGACGCTGGTCGAAGTCGATCAGCGCAAATCAGCCTTTCTGCGCGAAGTTTCGCGACAGCTGAATCTGCCGGTAAAGGTTGCGACGGAAAAAATCGAGACGCTGGCACCGCAGGGTGCCGATGTCATTTCGGCCCGGGCACTTGCGGCGCTGGATGTACTTTGTGGATTTGCACATCGCCATCTTGCACCAGATGGCCAGGCCATCTTTCCAAAGGGTGCGACTTTCGAGCAAGAGCTGTCTGACGCCCGAAAGCGCTGGCACTTCGATCTGAAAGAGGTGACAAGCTTGACCCAGGCCGAAGCCCGAATCCTGATCCTGAGTGAGATACGCCATGTCTGACCCTTCGCGTCCGCGCCTGCCGAAGATCATCGCGATCACCAATCAGAAGGGTGGCGTGGGCAAGACGACGACCACAATCAACCTTGCGGCCGGCTTTGTGGCGCTTGGTGCCAAGGTGCTGATCGTCGATCTGGATCCGCAAGGCAATGCCTCGACCGGCCTGGGCGTCGAAGCCGCACAGCGCAGCGTGACCAGCTATGATATTCTGTTGGAGGATATGCCGGTCAGCAGCGCGGTGCAGACCACGGTGATTCCGAACCTGTTGGTCTGTCCTGCCAATGCCGATCTGGCCTCGGCAGATATTGAGATGGTATCGAACGAAAAGCGCAGTTTCCTGCTGCATGATGCCTTGCGGGATCGCGATATTGACGGGCTGGAGCTTGACTATATCTTGATCGATTGCCCGCCATCGCTCAATCTGTTGACGGTGAACGCACTTTGCGCTGCGCATTCGGTGCTGATTCCACTGCAGGCAGAGTTCTTTGCGCTGGAAGGGTTGTCGCAATTGATGTTGACCATTCGCACGGTTCGGGAAAGCGCCAATCCCAACCTGCGCATCGAAGGTGTGCTGCTGACGATGTATGATGGTCGCAATAACCTGTCGCAACAGGTGGAAAATGACGTGCGGCAAACCTTGGGTGAGTTGGTTTTCACCACGATGATCCCGCGCAATGTTCGTGTCAGCGAGGCACCTTCTTTTGCGTTGCCGGTGTTGTCCTATGACCCGACATCGAAGGGGAGCGAGGCCTACCGCGCGCTTGCCACAGAGATCGCGGCACGCGCCGGGACCAGGTTTCGCAGTGAGGGAGAGAACGCATGACCGATCGCAAGCCAGAGCGCCGGGGGTTGGGGCGCGGTCTGTCCGCGTTGATGGCAGATATCAACCTCTCACCCGCCGTCGCGGAGGTGCCCGAGCAAGCGGCGGCCGCGCCGCGCCGGCGCCCGGACATGCTGCCCATCGAAAAGCTGCATCGCAACCCGAACCAGCCGCGTCGGCAATTCTCGGACGATCATCTGAATGATCTTGCGGCCTCCATCCGGGCCAAGGGCGTCTTGCAGCCCTTGATCGTCCGGCCGATTGCGGATCGCGCAGGGCATTACGAGATCGTCGCGGGTGAGCGCCGCTGGCGCGCCTCGCAGATGGCGCAACTGCATGAACTGCCGGTGTTGATTCGTGATTTTGACGATCACGAGGTGCTGGAAGTCGCAATCATCGAAAATATCCAGCGCGCTGATCTGAATCCGATCGAAGAGGCGCTGGCGTTTCGGCAATTGATGGATCGGTTCGGCCATACCCAGGAACGTCTGGGTGAAGCGCTGTCGAAAAGCCGTTCCTATATCGCGAACCTGCTTCGCCTGCTGAACCTGCCGGAAGATGTGCAGGCGCATGTGGTGGAGGGCAAGCTGTCGGCAGGTCACGCCCGTGCCCTCATCACCGCGAAAAATCCGGGTGAACTGGCACAGAAAGTCATCGATCAGGCGTTGAGTGTGCGGGCGACAGAGGATCTGGTGCGCGATGAGGCTGGCAAGCCCGCGCCGAAGGGTGGTGGAAGGTCCACTGGCGGCGGTCGTAGCACCACAGGACCCGAGGTTGATGCCGATACACGGGCGTTGCAGGGCGACCTGTCAGCCAATCTCGGCATGGGTGTCACCATCCGGCATGAGCCAGGCGGCGAGGCGGGGGTTCTGTCGATCCGCTACAACTCGCTCGATGATCTGGATTTCCTCTGCAACGCGCTATCGCTGGCGCGTCGCGACATGATCTGAGGCACTACAGCGCTTCTGTCAGCTTGCGCAGGATGGCGTTCAACAGGGGGCGACCGGCAGCGGTCGCCCTGAGCATATCATCCACACGCTCCACCATGCCGAGCTCTTCCAGCTCGATGATCGCGGTCTCGGGCAGGCTCATGCCGCTGGATTCGGTAAAGCGCCGCATGGATATGCCTTGGCGCAGCCGCAGCCCCATCAGCAGGAACTCCACGGCAATTTCCTCGCTGCCCAAGCTATGATCGATATCCTGCACTGTGCCGCTATTGGCCTGTGCCAGCCAAACGGCGGGGCTGCGTTCGGCAGCTGTGGCAATACGCTTGCCGCCAATCGTCAACCGCCCATGCGCGCCGGGGCCAATGCCGCCAAAATCGCCGGAATTCCAGTAGATTTGGTTATGTCGCGATTCCATGCCGGGCCGGGCGTGGTTCGACACCTCATAGGCGGGCAGACCGGCGTCCTCGCAGATCTGCTGTGTCAGGTCGAAGAAATCGGCACCTAGATCCTCGGTCGGCAGCCCGTGCAACATGCCGCGCGCATGGCGCTGGCCGAAGACTGTGCCGTCCTCGACAGTTAGCTGATAGAGCGACATATGGTCTGCGCCAAAGCTCAACCCCTCGCGCAGTTCTTGCTCCCAATCGACAAGGCTCTGGTGCTGCCGGGCGTAGATCAGGTCGAAACTGTGCCGGGCAAAGACAGAACCGGCGACCTCAAGCGCGCGCAATCCCTCTGCGGCGCTGTGCATCCGACCCAGACGGCGCAGGTCCTCATCACGCAACGCCTGCAATCCCAGCGACAGACGGTTCACCCCGGCACTGCGAAAGCCGGTCAGCTTGTCGATCTCTACCGAGGTCGGATTGGCCTCGAGCGTGATCTCGATATCATTGGCGATGCGCCAGGTGGATTGCACCGCATCCAGAATGCGCTCCACCGTCTTCGGGGGCATCAGCGACGGGGTGCCGCCGCCGAAATAGACGGTTTGCAAGATGCGGTCCGGCACCAGATCCCCAAGGCGTCGGATCTCAGTCAGATAGGCGTCACACCAGCTATCCTGCTCGATCTGCGCGCTGACATGGCTGTTGAAATCGCAATAGGGGCACTTCGATTGGCAGAAGGGCCAATGGAAATAAAGGCCAAAGCCCGCATTCTGCCAATCTTCCGCACCCGAATGTTTCACGTGAAACATCCCTCAATGAGCTTGCGAAACGCATCCGCACGATGGCTGATCTCGTTCTTCTGCCAGCGGTCCATTTCCCCAAAGGTTTCGGTATGGCCATCAGCTTGAAAGATCGGATCATAGCCGTGGCCCTGATCACCACGGCCGGGCCAGACGATCTGACCCTTGATCACACCTTCGAACACCTCGTCATGCCCGTCCGGCCAGGCCATGACCAGCGTGCAGTGAAAGCTGGCCAGCCGGGGCAGGGGCGCAGACAGCGCCTCCAGCTCTGACCAGACCCGCGCCATCGCCATCGGGAAATCGCGCCCCTGCGGAGTTTCGGCCCAATCGGCGGTATAGACGCCGGGGGCACCACCAAGCGCGGCGACAGACAGGCCGGAATCATCGGCAAGTGTAGGCAGGCCGGTCGCCTGCGCCCCGGAATGGGCTTTGATGCGGGCATTGCCGATGAAGGTCGTTTCCGACTCCACCGGCTCTGGAAGGTTGAACTCCGCCGCCGAACTGACGCGCAGCGCATAGGGTTCCAGCAGCTTGGCGATCTCTTCCAGCTTGCCCTTGTTATGGGTGGCGACCAGAAGCTGGTCGCCCGTGAACTTACGCCCGGCCATCGATCGCCGCCTTTTGCGCTGCCACCAGCGCCTCGATGCCCAGCTCCGACAGGGTCAGCAACTCGTCCATCTCGGCCCGGCTGAAGGTCGCGCCTTCGGCAGACATCTGCACCTCGATCATTCGCTTCGATCCGGTCAGCACGAAATTGCCATCGGTCCCGGCGGTGGAATCTTCGGCATAATCCAGATCCAGCACGGCCTGCCCGGCATAGATGCCGCAGGACACCGCCGCCACATGATCGATGATCGGGTCGCTGGTGATGAGATTGGCCTTCAGCAGCTTGTTCACTGCAAGGCGCAGCGCCACCCAGCCGCCGGTGATCGAGGCGCAGCGGGTGCCGCCATCGGCCTGGATTACATCGCAATCCACCACGATCTGACGTTCGCCCAGGGCCGAACGATCGACGCCCGCGCGCAGCGACCGGCCGATCAGGCGCTGAATCTCTTGGGTGCGGCCGCTCTGCTTGCCCGCTGCCGCCTCACGCCGGGTGCGGCTATTGGTGGCGCGCGGCAACATCCCATATTCCGCCGTCACCCAGCCCAGCCCGGTGTTCTTCAGGAAGGGCGGGGCCTTGTCTTCGATGGTCGCGGTGCAAAGCACATGGGTATCGCCCATGCGGATCAGGCAGGAGCCCTCTGCATGTTTGGTGACACCTGTTTCAATGCTGACATTGCGCAGTTGATCGAGTTTCCGTCCGGACGGCCGCATCTTGCTTTCCTCAAGTTCAATTTCCCGATCAAATACGCATCGCGGTCTTGCGAGTGCAACCGTTATTGACGCAGATGAAGCCACCACCCACATTTGGGGCAGAGCCGTGGCCCGGGCAAGAAGATGATGGATACGCCGCAACTCCTGACTGAGATGAATGCCCGCTCGCGGGAGGTGTTCCGCCGTGTGGTCGAGGGCTATCTGACCTCGGGCGATCCCGTGGGTTCGCGCACGCTGACCCGCGATTTCTCGGAGCGGATCAGCGCGGCGACCATTCGCAATGTGATGCAGGATCTGGAATATCTTGGCCTCCTGGGTAGCCCGCATATCTCGGCAGGGCGGATCCCCACGCAGCTTGGCCTGCGGCTGTTTGTTGATGGGCTGCTGGAAATCGGATCGGTCGCCCATGCCGATCGTGAGCGGATCGATGCCACGGTGGATGCGGCGACGCCGGATGTGAACATGATGCTGGATCGCGTGGGCGCGGTGCTGTCGGGGGTGACCGGCAGTGCCTCCATCGTGCTGGCCCCCAAGCATGAAGAGGCACCGATCAAGCATATCGAGTTTATCCATCTGGCGCAGGATCGGGCATTGGTGGTGCTGGTCTTTGCCGATGGCCATGTGGAGAACCGCCTTTTCACCCCGCCGCCCGGTCTGACGCCCTCAGCGATGCGGGAAGCGGCGAACTTCCTCAATGCCTTGGCCGAGGGGCGCACCTTCTCGGATCTGCGCGGCTCCGTCCGCCGTGATATCGAACAGCGCCGCCGCGAGATTGACAGCCTGGCCGGGGCTCTGGTGGAACGCGGTTTGGCCGTCTGGGAAAATGCGGGCGAGCCGAGCGAGCGGCTGATCGTGCGTGGCCGTGCCAATTTGCTGGATGGTTCCGCCGATCTCGAAGAGCTGACGCGCATCCGCCACCTGTTCGATGATCTCGAACGCACACAGGATATTGCCGATGTCATCGACTTGACGGAGCAGGGCGATGGGGTGCGCATTTTTATCGGCTCCGAGAACAAACTCTTTTCACTTTCGGGTTCCTCTTTGGTGGTCTCTCCCTATATGAACGCTGATCGGAAGATCATTGGTGCCGTGGGCGTGATCGGGCCGACTCGCCTCAATTACGGGCGGATCGTTCCGATCGTGGATTATACGGCGCAGCTGCTCGGTCGGATGGTGTCCGACCGCGGGCGGTGACGAAGCGAAGAGAGGACGAGGAATATGGCGCAGGATCAGGATGGATCGAAGGATCTGAACCTGGAAGAGTTTGAAGAGTTCATCGGTGCCGATGAGCTGGAGGCACTGCGTGCAGAACGGGATGACCTGCGCGACCGCTTCATGCGGGCGCTGGCAGATGCGGAAAATGCCCGCAAGCGCGGCGAGCGGGATCGCCGCGAGGCCGAGCAATATGGCGGCTCCAAGCTGGCCCGCGATATGTTGCCGGTCCATGACAACCTTCGCCGCGCCCTTGCGACGGTGACGGAGGAAAACCGTGCCCAATCCGCTGCCCTGATCGAAGGCGTGGAGCTGACGATGCGCGAACTGATCTCGGTTCTGGGCAAGCATGGTGTGACGCCGATCGTGCCTGAGGTCGGCGATGTTTTCGACCCGCAGCAGCATCAGGCGATGTTCGAGGCCCCGCTGCCCGGCACCAAGGCGGGGCAGATCATTCAGGTTTTGACCGAAGGCTTCCTGCTGCATGACCGCCTGTTGCGCCCGGCGCAGGTTGGGGTCAGCTCCAACACCGCAGGCTGAACGCTCCACCCGGATGAACGCGCAGGCGCTGGCTATTCCGCCAGCGCCTGTTTCAATTCATAGACCAGTTGAAGTGCCGCCATCGGGGTCAATTCGTCCGGCTTCACCGCGCGCAGGGCGGTTTCCACCGGCGATTGCTTCGGCGCGGCTTTCACCGGGGCAGGGGCTGCGGCTCGAAACAGCGGCAGATCGTCGATCAGCGCCTTTTGCCGCGTGCCACCCGCGCGCTCGCCGGCCTCCAGCGCCTCCAGCACCACCTTGGCGCGCTCGATGACCTGATCAGGCAGGCCTGCCAGCCGCGCGACCTGCACGCCATAGCTGCGATCCGCCGCGCCTTTCCGCACTTCATGCAGGAAGATCACCTCGCCTTCCCATTCCTTCACGGCGACGGTGGCGTTCTCCACCCCCGGCAGTTTGCCCGCCAGCGCAGTCATCTCATGGTAATGGGTGGCAAACAGCGCGCGGCAGCGGTTCACGTCATGCAGATGCTCCAGCGTCGCCCAAGCGATGCTCAACCCGTCATAGGTGGCGGTGCCGCGCCCGATCTCGTCCAGGATCACCAGCGCCCGCGCATCGGCTTGATTGAGGATCGCCGCGGTCTCCACCATCTCCACCATGAAGGTGGATCGCCCGCGCGCCAGATCGTCACTGGCACCGACACGGCTGAACAACTGGCTTACCAGCCCGATATGCGCGCGTCGCGCCGGCACATAGGACCCCGCCTGGGCCAGCAGGGCGATCAGCGCATTCTGCCGCAGAAAGGTCGATTTACCCGCCATGTTCGGGCCGGTCAGCAGCCAGATCGCTGGCACGCTTTCTCCGGTCAGCGCGCAATCATTGGCGATGAAGGGCACGCCCTGCCGCTGCAAGGCGCGCTCCACCACCGGATGCCGACCGCCCTCGATGTTGAAGGCGTGCGAGGCATCGACCCGCGGCCGCACCCAATCTTCCGATGTGGCCAGGTCGGCAAAGCCCGCCGCCACATCCAGTTCCGCCAGACCGGCAGCTGCCACGCCGATCCGGCCAGCCTCGGCCAGAACGGCGGCGCGCAAATCTGCGAAGTGGCGTTTCTCGATCTCCAGCGCGTGGTTGCCCGCGTTCAGGATACGGGTCTCCAGCGCACTCAATTCGATCGTGGTGAAGCGCACCTGATTGGCCGTGGTCTGGCGATGGATGAAGATCTCGTTCAGCGGTGGCGCCAGCATCTTTTCCGCGTGCGTTGCCGTGGTTTCGATGAAGTAGCCAAGCACATTATTATGTTTGATCTTCAGGCTCTGCACGCCGCTTTGTGACGCATAGTCGGCCTGCATGGCAGCAATCACGCCGCGGCCTTCATCGCGCAGGCGTCTTGTCTCGTCCAGATCGGCGTCAAATCCTTCGGCAATGAAGCCACCATCACGCGCCAGAAGCGGTGGATCTTCAGCAATAGATTGTTTCAAAAGGGAAATTATTTGATCATTTCCAGTCAGGCCCGATGCGGCCTGCGCCAGAAGGCCCTCGGCTGACCCTGCGATCCGCGACGCAATCAATGCCGCTTGCTGCAACCCATTTCGCACCGCAGCCAAGTCGCGCGGCCCGCCCCGATCCAAGGCAAGGCGCGAGACCGCGCGGTCCATATCCGGCACCCGGCGCAGGGCCTCGCGCAGATCGTCGCGCAGCCGGGCATCCTCCAGCAGCCGGGTCACCGCGTCATGGCGCGCCTCGATCATCGCCAGATCGCGCGAGGGCGAAGACAGCCGCCGTTCCAGCAGGCGCCCGCCGCCCGCGGTCACCGTGCGGTCGATGGTGTCCAAAAGCGATCCTGCCCGCCCGCCCGACAGCGCGGCGGTGATTTCCAGATTGCGCCGGGTTGCGGCATCGATCTGCATCGCGCCGCCAAGCGCCTCACGCTGGGGGTGGCGCAGCAAGGGCAACTTGCCGCGTTGCGTCAGATCCAGATAATCGACCAGCGCGCCCATGGCGGCAAGCTCCGCCCGCTCAAAGGCACCAAAGGCCTCCAGCGTGCCAACCTGCCACAATGCGCAAAGCCGCTTTTCCGATCCGGTGGAATCAAATGACCCACGCGCCAGCACGGTGACGGCAGCCCCCAGATCTTCAATCAGGCCGTGCAGAGACTGTTCATGCGCTTCGCTGACCAGAACCTCACGCGGGGCAAGGCGGGCCAGTTCCGGCGACAGGCGCGCGCGGGGGCAGGGCATCACCCGCAATTCGCCGGTGGAAATATCGGTCCATGCCAGTGCGCCCTCGTCGCGCACCTCGGCAAAGGCGCAAAGGAAATTGTGGCGCCGCGCCTCCAGCAATGTGTCTTCGGTCAGGGTTCCGGGGGTGACCAGCCGCACCACATCGCGCCGCACCACCGATTTCGATCCGCGTTTCTTGGCCTCGGCGGGGTCTTCCATCTGTTCGGCAATCGCCACGCGAAACCCTTTGCGGATCAGCGTGAGCAGATAGCCGTCGCCCGCATGAACCGGCACGCCGCACATCGGGATCGGCTCGCCCAGATGAAAGCCGCGTTTCGTCAGTGCGATATCCAGCGCCTCGGCCGCCGCCACCGCGTCGTCAAAGAACATCTCGTAGAAGTCGCCCATCCGATAGAACAGGATCGCATCGGCATAGCCGGCCTTGATCTCCAGATATTGCGCCATCATCGGCGTCACGGCATCGTCGGTCACGCATCACCCTCCATCGGTTCGCTGACCCTACAAAACCGCTTTGGGCGGGAAAAGCGCCAAACCGCAATTGGCAGACGGGGAAGGGGGCGCTAAGACGGCTGAGAACTCCCACAGGATGGCCCCCTGATGTCCAAGACCAAGATCACCGCCGAGGAGGCGCTTGCTTACCACTTTGAGCCGCGTCCGGGCAAATACGATATCGTCGCCTCGACCCCGATGGCGACGCAGCGCGACCTGAGCCTTGCCTATAGCCCCGGCGTTGCCGTGCCGGTGCAAGCCATCGCCGACAATCCGGCGACAGCCTATGACTATACGGTCAAGGGCAACATGGTTGCGGTGATCTCAAACGGCACCGCGATCCTCGGCATGGGCAATCTTGGGGCGCTGGCCTCCAAGCCGGTCATGGAAGGCAAGGCGGTGCTGTTCAAGCGCTTTGCGGACGTGAATGCCATCGATATCGAGCTGGATACCGAAGACCCGGAAGAGATCATCAAGGCGGTCAGCCTGATGGGCCCGACCTTCGGCGGCATCAACCTTGAGGATATCAAGGCCCCGGAATGTTTCATCATCGAGCAGCGCCTCAAGGAGATGATGGATATTCCGGTCTTCCATGATGACCAGCATGGCACGGCGGTGATCTGCGCCGCAGGCCTGATCAATGCGCTGGAGATCAGCGGCAAGAAGATCGAGGATGTGAAGATCGTCCTCAATGGTGCCGGTGCCGCCGGCATCGCCTGCCTTGAGCTGCTCAAGGCGATGGGTGCCAAGCATGACAATTGCATCATGTGCGACACCAAGGGCGTGATCTATCAGGGCCGCACCGAAGGCATGAACCAGTGGAAATCGGCCCATGCCGCGCGCACCGATGCCCGCACTCTGGAAGAGGCGATGATGGGGGCCGATGTCTTCTTGGGCGTTTCGGCCAAGGGGGCGGTGACGCCGGAGATGGTGGCCTCCATGGCCGACAATCCGGTGATCTTCGCCATGGCAAACCCCGACCCGGAGATCACCCCGGAGGAGGCCCATGCCGTGCGCGCCGATGCCATCGTGGCAACCGGCCGCAGCGATTACCCCAATCAGGTCAACAACGTCCTGGGCTTCCCCTATCTGTTCCGCGGCGCGCTGGATATCCATGCCCGCGCGATCAATGACGAGATGAAGATCGCTTGCGCCAAGGCGCTGGCGCTGCTTGCGCGTGAGGATGTGCCGGATGAAGTGGCGATGGCCTATGGCCGCAAGCTGTCTTTCGGGCGCGATTACATCATCCCGACGCCGTTCGACCCGCGTCTGATCTATGTGATCCCGCCTGCGGTGGCCAAGGCCGGGATGGATACCGGCGTGGCGCGCCGCCCGATCATCGATCTCCATGCCTATGAGCTGAGCCTGAAGTCGCGGATGGATCCGACCGCCTCGATCCTGCAAGGCGTCCATGCCCGTGCGCGGGCCGCACAGGCCCGGATGATCTTTGCCGAAGGCGATGACCCCCGCGTGTTGCGTGCCGCCGTTGCCTATCAGCGCGCCGGTCTCGGCAAGGCGCTGGTGGTCGGTCGCGAAAGCGATGTGCGCGAAAAGCTGGAGGCGGCGGGCCTGCAAGATGCTGTGCGCGAGTTGGAGGTGGTGAATGCCGGCAATTCCCGCCACCTGGAGCAATACAAGGATTTCCTCTATCAGCGTCTGCAACGGCAGGGCTTTGACGATCACGATATCCGTCGTCTGGCGACCCGTGATCGGCACGTTTTTTCGTCACTGATGCTGGCGCATGGCCATGGCGACGGTCTGGTCACCGGGGCCACCCGCAAATCGGCGCATGTGCTGAGCCTGATCAACCATGTGTTTGACGCCAAGGCCGCTGATGGGGCGGTGGGCGTGACGGCCCTGCTGCACAAGGGGCGGATCGTTCTGATTTCGGACACGCTGGTCCATGAATGGCCCGAGGCCGAGGATCTGGCCCAGATCGCGATCCGCTCCGCCAGCGTGGCACGCGGGCTGGGGCTTGAGCCGCGCGTGGCTTTCGTCAGCTTTTCTACCTTCGGCTATCCGGTTTCAGAACGTGCAACCAAGATGCACAGCGCCCCTCGTGTGCTGGACGCGATGAAGGTCGATTTCGAATATGATGGCGAAATGGCGGTGGATGTTGCGCTCAATCCGCGTGCCATGGCGCAATATCCGTTCTGTCGCCTGTCCGGCCCGGCCAATATCCTGATCGTTCCGGCCCGGCATTCGGCCTCGATCTCGATCAAGCTGATGCAGGAAATGGCGGGGGCCACTGTAATCGGCCCGATCCTGACCGGGGTGAAAAAGCCGATTCAGATCTGTTCGACCAGTTCCACGGTGAACGATATCCTGAACATGGCGGCGCTGGCCGCCTGCAAGATCGGCTGAGATCCGGGGAGGGGCTGCATGACGATTTACAATCTGGGTTCGATCAATATCGACCATGTTTACCGCGTGCCGCACCTGCCCGCCCCGGGCGAGACGCTGTCTGCGCTGGCCTATGATCAGGGGCTCGGCGGCAAGGGGGCTAATCAATCGGTCGCGGCAGCCCGCGCAGGTGCCCATGTCATCCATATCGGGGCTATCGGGCCGAACAGTGACTGGGTTCGCGATGATCTGCGCCGTTACGGCGTGGATCTTGCTGCGCTGTCAGTGCTGGATATGGCAACCGGCCACGCCATCATCAATGTCGATCCGGCGGCAGAGAATGCCATCGTGATCTATCCTGGCACCAATCGGGCCCTGACCGCCGGGATGGTCGAAGCCGCCTTGGCGGTGGCGCAGCCGGGCGATACGCTGTTGATCCAGAATGAAACCTCTGCCCAAGCCGAGGCTGCGGCGCTGGCCGCTGCGCGGGGCCTGAGGGTGATCTATTCCGCCGCCCCTTTCGAGATTGATGCGGTGCAGGCCATCCTGCCACATGTCTCGCTTCTGGTGATGAATGAGGGCGAGGCTGAACAATTGCGGACGGCGCTTGGTGCGCTGCCGCCGCTTGATTGCATCATCACCAAGGGTGCCAAGGGTGCAGAGTGGATTTCTGCCGGATCAGAGCCGCTTTTCGTGCCTGCCTTCAAGGTGGATCCGGTCGATACCACTGGCGCGGGCGATACCTTTATCGGCACGCTGGCCGCGGCGCTTGACCTTGGCATGACGCGCGAGGATGCGATGCGCCAGGCCTCGGCCGCCTCTGCCCTGCAGGTCACGCGCGCGGGGGCCGCACAGGCCATTCCTGCGCGATCAGAGGTCGAAATCTTTCTCGCCTCATACTGACGCAATCGGCATCAACTGAGCTTGCGCTGTCCACAGGATGGCACATTCGATCTGGTGGTGCGGATAGATCTGCCGCAGCGCATGGGCATAGGCCCGCATTTGCCGCAGCAGCCCTTCGGGCACCTCCGCCTCGGTCTTGGGCACCAGACGGTTCGATTTGTAATCGATGATCAGCGCGCGATCCGCGGTCAGGACCAGCCGGTCAATGGTGCCGACCAGCCGCTCGCCCTCATATTCCGCTGTCACCGAGACTTCCAGAAGGGCTGGCTGCGCAAAAAGCGCGGCCAGTTCGGGCTGCGCCAGCAGCGCATTCACCTCGGCCAGCAATTCCTTGCGCAAGGCGGCATCCGGCACCAACGGCTCTGCGATCGGGGGCCAATCGGTGGGGGCGATCCCCGGCAGATGCTCCAAAAGAAGATGCAGCATGGTGCCACGCAGGCGCGCGGCCTCGCCCTCCTCGGGTTCATTGTCCGAGAGCAGCACCTTGGCCCCGCCAAGCGCCGAGGCGCTGCGCGGTTTCAGCCCTGGATCGGGCAGGGGGGCCGCCCGCAAGGCCCAATCAGGCAGGGCGGAATCGGGTGCCGTTTCCGCCGTATCAGAGACGCTTTCCCCTAGCGGCCAATCGCCCAACGCATAGCGCAGCACGCCATCCTTGCCCGGTTGCGCTCCAAGCGCCTCCGCCCCCTTGCGGATCAGGTCATACCACGCCGGGTCCTTGTCACCGCCATTCTTCTGCGAGGCCAGATTGCCCGCCGCCGCGACGATCAGCCAGCTTTGCGCCCGCGTCAGCGCGACATAAAGCAGCCGCGTCGATTCTGCCTTGGCGCGATCCGCCCGCTCGCGGCGCAAGGAGGTGACCGCTTCGGGGCTTTCTGCAGCCGGCGTGCGCCAAAGCGCCGTTTCGCCAAAGGGATAGATTTCGTCGCGATCATTGGCGCGGGTATCGGCGGTGTCGGGCAGGATGACAATGGGTGCCTCCAGCCCCTTGGCACCATGCACGGTCATCACCCGGATCTTGCGCCCGCCGCTTTCCATCTGGCGCTTCACCTGCACGTCGTCGGATTGCAGCCAGGTCAGAAATCCGGTCAGGCTCGGCACATCGCTGCGCTCGTAGGCCATGGCCTGTGACAGCAATTCGTCAATGCCATCCTCTGCCTCGGCGCCCAGACGGGCCAGAAACTTGCGCCGCCCGTCATGCCGGGTCAGCGCGCGTTCCAGCAGTTCAAACGGGCGCAGATAATCGGCGTGATTGCGCAAATCCTGCAGGATAGAGACGATTTCAGTGTGATCGGGGTTGTTGCGCAATGCTTCCCACAGGTACCCCTTGCGGGGCTGCGCCAATGCGTAAAGCCCGGCCTCATCCAGCCCCAGCAGGGGCGAGCGCAGGCATTCCGCCAGCGCCAGATCGTCCTCCGGCATGGTCAGAAAGGCCAGAAGCGAGATCAGATCCTTCACCGCCATCTCGCCGCCCAGATGCAGCCGGTCTGCCCCGGCAATGGGCAGACCTGCCGCCTTGCAGGCACGGATCACCTCGGTGAACAGCGGGGAACGCCGCCGCACCAGAATAAGGATATCGCCGGCATGAACCGGGCGCATGGTGCCACGATCCGGGATCAGCGTGCCGGCGGCCAGGATCTCCGCGATGCGGCTGGCCACGCGACGGCCCAGTTCGGCGGCGTGATGTTCGCCCGTCACCAGATCGACCGGATCGGCCCAATCCTCATCCTCGGGGTTGGCAGAAGGTTCGATCGGCGGCCAGATTTCGATCCGTCCCGGCATGTCTTCGTTGAAGGCGATATGCGCCGATGGCCCGCCCAGATCGGGATGCAGCGCTTCGGAAAAGGTGCGGTCGACCAGATCCAGAATGGCCGGGGAGGACCGGAAGGAATGCCTCAATTCCAGCGATTGGAACGGGGCGCCGATGGTGTCCAACTGGCTCTGGAACTGCGCGCGCATCCGGGCAAAGCCGGTGACATCGGCCCCCTGAAACGAATAGATCGACTGTTTCTGATCGCCGACCACAAAGATCGTGCGATCCAGATCGCGGGCACCGGCCCCCGAGGTGAACTCCTGCGCCAGCAGCTCGATCACCGCCCATTGGTCGGGCGAGGTGTCCTGCGCCTCGTCGACCAGGATATGGTCGATGCCGCCATCCAGCCGGAACAGCACCCATTGCGCCACAGCAGGATCGGTGAGCAACGCCTTGGCGCGGGCGATCAGATCGTCGAAATCCAACGCCCCGCGCAGCATCTTGCGCCGCTCATAAAGCGGCAGGAAGGCACCCGCAAAGCGGTGCAGCACCCGCATCCGCTCGGAGGCCAGCAGGGCGGTGCGGCGCGGGCGCGCGGCCTCAACCCGCCGCATCAGGTTGGCAAGGCGTTCCCCAAGCAGGTCGCCAAGTGCCGTGCGGGTGTCCTTGGTGGGCAGGGTTTCGGTCTTGGCGGTAAAGGGTGCCATGGTGTTGGCACCAAACAGGAACAGCCCTTCCAGCGCAGACAATGTGCCCAGATCGGGTTGGGCGAAGTTCAGCGCGGCCAGGCGATCCGCCAGTTTCACATCGGTCGCCTTGCCGCGCGCGATGATCTCCAGCGCATCCGGCATCCAGGCGGCCTCATCCCCCAGGAACACCTCGGCCAGAAGGGTTTCGGCACTGTCATCCCCGCGCAATCCAAAGGCCTGCTTCGCCTCGGCGGCGGATTTGGCTGGCAACAGCAGATCGGAATGCGCGGCCACTTCGGCTGCCAACTGACCGAAATCCTCGCCGGTATAAAGCGCGGCCATTTCGGCGATCACATCGGGGGCGATCTGGGCGGCAAGTTCCTCGATGATCTCCTCGCGCAGCAATTTGGCGGCGCGGTCGTCCAACTCGGTGAATTGCGGCGACACCCTCGCCTCAAGCGGAAAGCGCCGCAACAGAGACGCACAGAAGCTGTGGATGGTCTGGATCCGCAAGCCCCCCGGCGTCTCGATGGCGCGGGCAAACAGCCGCCGCGCATCGGCTAATGTTTCCTGTGAAACATCGGCACCTTCGCCGAGCTCTTCCAGGGCCTGCCGCAATGCGGCTTCGGGTTTCATCGCCCAGGCTCCCAGCCGGGCAAACAGCCGGTTCTGCATCTCTGATGCTGCGGCCTTTGTATAGGTCAGACACAGGATGCGCGCGGGATCGACACCCGCCAGCAGCAGCCGCGCCACGCGGTCGGTCAGCACCCGGGTCTTGCCCGACCCGGCATTGGCCGAAAGCCAGGTCGACCAGCCCGGACGGGCTGCCGTCACCTGGCGCGAGGAGGCATCATGCATCGTCACGTCTTGCCTCCGATAAGGTCACGGGCTGCGCCGCATCGGTCATTTCCCATTCGCCAAAACGCGACAGATGATCGTAATCGCCGGGAAAAAGCGTCTCGAACATGGCCCTTCGGGCGGTATAGCCGGTCTCCGGCACCATATATCTGCCGATCAGGCGATGGAGATCGGCCCAGGTGCCCGCGATCAGATCGGGCTCCATCGCGGTCGAGACGATCTTGGGGCTGCTGCCCAGCCCGACATAGCTGATCCTCGCCACCTCGGACGGGCCAAGTTGGCGAAACCCACCCTGTTCGGCCATGCAGGCCGCCAGCAAGAGCTGCTTGTCGAAGGTCTTTTGCTGCGCCTCGGTCGGGGGCGTGCCGGTTTTGTAGTCGATGATATGCAGCCGCCCGTCGGGCAGGGCGTCGATCCGGTCAGGCGTGCCGGACAGGGTGAAATCCAGCCCGTCCAGCCGGGTCTTGCCCTTTTCTTCCAGCATGACCGGCACACCGCCATCGGCACCGTCATGGGCCAGAAAGAAATCGGCGGCCCGCGCCATCCGCGCCTGCCACAACAACCGCGCGGCGGGCCAAGGCACGTCATCCGCCAGCACCGATTCAGTTACTTGCAGCAGAAGTGCCTTCGCCGCAACAGGGTCGGCCGGGCGTGGTTGGCGCACGAAACTTTCCAGAATGCGGTGCAGGGTGGATCCGCGCAGTCGTGCATCTGGGTCACGATGCAGGGGCTCCAGTTTGAATAGCCGCAAGATGTAGCGGGCATAGATGTCATAGGGGTTTCGGATCAAAGTGGCGATCCGGGTCAACGCCAATTCGCGCGGCCGCGCCGCAACCGGCGGGCGCGGAGAGGGACGAGGAGCCAGCGGCATTGACGCGGCAGGCTGTTCCAGCCGGTCGGCCAGATGCAGCCAATCCCGTCCTCGGGCGCGCATCGCAGCCAACGCCTGTGGCCCGCCCTGATCCGGCAAGCCGTCCAACAGGTTTGTCAGCCGGTTCAGCCAGCGCGACGCCACGGTCTCGGCTTCCGCATCGCGGCGCGCGCGCGACAGCACGACGCGGGGGGCGGCGATGGCCTGTTGATAGTCATGCGCCGACAGGCCGATCAACCGATCGGGCAGGCTTAGACCCGCATCCTTGCGCATCTTGCGGTTCAGCCAAGGGTCGGGGCTGGGCAGTTTCGGCCACAAGCCGTCATTCAGCCCCGCCATGATCACCAGATCGGCACCGCTGACGCGCGCCTCCAGCGTGCCCCAGACCATAATGCCGGGATGGGCCCCGCGATCCTCGCGAATCTCGCCGGTTTGCAGCACGGAATCAAACAGATTGCGGTAATCATGCACCGCCAGAACGCCCGCTGCCCCGGCCTCTTGCCGCAGATCGGCAATGACGCGGGCGGCCTCCTGCCCCGCGGCCTTGTCCCACAAGCCGCCGCTGCCATCGCCCCATGGCCCGCGTGCCAGTGTTTCTGCCAGTGTGACATGATGCGCCAGATGATCCGGCAGCGGTCGTGGCAGCAGGGTTTCCAGCCCGTCGGTGGCAGTGATGATCCATTCGGCCCAAGCGGCCGCCTCGGCCTCTTTCCGGGTGCTGGCCCATTGGCGCAGGCTGTCCGGCGTCGGAAAGGGCGGGCCATTGCGGCGCAGCGACAGTTCCAGCTCGCGCGTCAGCAAAAGATGGGTTCCGCGCCCGGTGCTGGAGGCGGTCAGCGGGTGTTTCAGCAGCGTCAGCAGCGCCGCAGAGGTCAGTTTTTGGCCGAACAGAGCCGAAATATGCCGCAGCAGCCGCCCCGGTGGGCTGAGAGGCAGGGGCACCCCGGCGGAATCGTCAGGCGTGATGCCCCAGCGGTCGAGGGCCGCCTCAACCTGCCGCGTCAGGGTGCGGTCTGGGGTGATCAGCGCCGCGCGTTGGCCCTTTTCGGCGGCGTCACGCAGGATCAGTGCCAGCGCCAATGCCTCATCCCGGGGGCTGTCGGCCTCGATCAGCGTCAGATCCTTGCAAGCCCCGGTCAGATCGGTCAGGTGCTGGCCCTCGCTCAGCCATTGGTCGGTGACGGGTGCGGGGCGCAGCGACAGCGAGATCAGCCGGTTGCGTGCCGGGCAGGGCGCGGCGCTTGCGGTCCAGCGCGCAACGTCACCCGGACCAAGGCCCAACACATCCATCATCTTGCGAAAGCGGTATTGCGGATGATCCTCGGCGGTCAGCGCGTCCGACATGCCCGCCCAGATCGCGGTCGGCTGGTCAAAATCATAGCCCGGCAGGATGATCGCACCCTGGGGCTGCGCGGCGACCAGTCGCATCAGTCGCAAGGTGGTGCCGCGCGATCCGGTCGAACCCGCAATCAGGATCGGATCGGCGGGCGGGCGCGCCGCCCATTCGGTTTGCAGCGCGTCGATCACCCGTTGCAGCTTGGCCTGCGGATCGGGATTGGCCTCGTCGGCAAAGAACGGCCCGACGATGCGCATGAAACTTTGTGTCCGCGCCCAATGCGCCGAATGGTTGGAGACATCAAGGGCACCAATCTGATCCGGCGTGATACCCTCGCCCTGCATTTCATCGAGAAGCCCCGCCAGGCTATCGGCCAGATCGAACAGCGCGGCGCGTGGTGCCAGATCGGGTTGCGCGTCCAACAAGCCCAGGACAAGCTGCATCAGTTCCAACCGACGGCGCAGTTTCGGCGCGGCGGCGGGGATGCCAAAGCGCGCGCCTTCCGCGGACAGGTCTGTGACCAGCCGCAGGCGCGGCAGGAAATGCGCGCCCTCTGCCGTCAGGATCTCGGTCACACGGCGGCGCATCCGCTGGGTGTTCAGAAACAGCGTGACCCGCGCCATCGCCTCGGGCGGCTGCCCGATCATGCGGGCCTGCAAGCCGCGCACCAATTCGCGCGGGAAGTCGATACCGGGCGGCAGGGCGTATAGTCGGGGCGAGGATGCGTCAAACATCGGCCAGCAGCCGCTCTGCCTCGGCAATGCCTTCGGGGCGACCGACATCGGCGCATCCGCCTTGATGCAGCACACCAAAGGCGCGGCCGCGCGCAATCGCATCATCCCAGAGCCGATTGAGCGAAAAGGCGCGATCCGGGATTTCATCCAGCCGATCGGTGCGGCTGATATGGGCACCGATATAGCTGAAGCCGGGCTGTCCCTTGGCCCGGCTGATCCGGCCATGCGCATCCATCAGGAAATCCCCCGTTCCGCGATGGGCGGTAAACTGCCCGGCGGGCAGCAGCAGCAGCAGCACGTCCATATCCTCGGGCCGCCAGGCGGTCAGAAGCTGTTGTAACGGGTTCGCCCCGGTCCAGACGCCATCGCTGTTCATCACGAAAACCGGGTCGGATTGCAGCAAGGGCCTTGCCGCGCGCAGGCCCCCGCCGGTTTCCAGGATTTCGGCGGTCTCATCCGCAATCAGGATCTCTGGCCGATCTGCCAGATGGCTGCGGATCTGGTCGGCCAGATAATGGACATTGACCACGGTCCGGTCCAGCGGCACGGCGCGGGCCTGATCCAGAGCGTGATCAAGCAAGGTGCGCCCGGCGACCGGGATCAGCGGCTTGGGGCGGCTGGCGGTCAGCGGCCCCATCCGGGTGCCAAAGCCCGCGGCAAACAGCATCAGGGCGCGGGGATAGGGCATAGGGCTTTGATCCGGTTCAGATTTTCGGGTGTGGGTTCGGGCAGGTCACGGGCGCAGATGGTGGCGAGCGGGGCAAGTGCGGGATGTGCAAGATTGCGTTGCAGCTGGCCCCAGACCCGCGGGATCAGCGCCAGATAGCCGGGTTTGCCGCCAAACATGCAAAGCCGTGCGAAGATGCCGATGATGCGCAGGGCGCGCTGCGCGCCCAGCACCGCATAGGCGGCGTCGAAGGCGGATCCAGCCCCGATCCGGTCGCGGAACCCGTCGCGTGTTGCGATTTCGATTGCCGCTGGCACGTCGCGGCGGGCGTCTTGCAGCAACGAGACCAGATCATAGCCGGGCTGCCCCATCTGGCCGAGCTGGAAATCCAGCAATCCGACGCGGGCGAGGCCCTGCCGGTCTGGCAGCCAAAGCAGGTTTTCGGCGTGATAGTCCCGCAGGATCAGCACGCGCGGCCCGTCGGCGTGGCGTTGCAGCAATCCGGTCAGCGTTGCGATGAAAGGGCCGCTATCGCCCACTGACCCGGTGACGCCGCGACGATACCAGTCATAGGCGAACCCCGCAGCTGCGGCCCAGTCATGGGCGCTGAGATCGGGCAGGCCATTTGGCGCGGGGCTGGCCTGAAGATGCGCCAGAACCCCGGCAGCCTCGTGATAGAGCGCGGGTTCCTGCGCGGGATCACGCTCCAGCAGGCGGGCGAAAATCGCATCGCCCAGATCCTCCAGCAGCAGAAAGCCATTGCTCAGATCTTCCGCAAGGATCGCGGGTGCCGAAAGGCCAAGGCCGCGCAAATGCCGCGCCATGGCGATGAAATCGGCGGGATCATCGCCCTTGCCGGGCGGGGCATCCATCAGGACAGCGGATTTTGGGCCAAGGCGCAGCCGGTCATAGCTGCGATCCGAGGCATCGCCGGCCAGAAAGCCGCGCTGGGCGGCACCCCATCCCGCGCGCTGCACAAAGGCGTCGGAAAGCGCGCGGCGGTTCATGGAAGAAGGTCTTTCAGCAGAGGATGGTCGGCGGGCGTGAAATGCAGCAGACGTCCTTCGCCCTGAAGGCTGAACGTCAGATGCAGCGCGGTCTCGGGGGCCAGACTGCCCAGGCGATCCGGCCATTCGATCAGGCAGATCGCATCGCGAAAAGCGGCTTCAAGCCCCAGTTCGATCACCTCATCGGGATGCGCGAGCCGGTAGAGATCGGCGTGCCAGATATCACCCGAAGCATCTTCATAGGTCTGCACAAGGGTGAAGCTGGGCGAGGGAACTTCGATATCCGCCCCCAGCCTTGCGCGGATCAGCGCGCGGGCGAAATGGGTTTTGCCGGCACCGATCTGGCCCGAAAGCAACAGCACATCACCCGGTGCCAGCCGCGCGGCAAACCGGGCGGCGAGGGCAGAGGTTGCCGCATCATCGGGCAGGAACAGACCGTCATCCAACATGCGGGCAGTTTTAGCCGCCACGCCCGCCACCGCAAGCCGAGATGCAAGCCCCGATAGCGGTCAGGCGCGTTTCAGAAGGGCGTCGAATTCCAGCTGCAGATGGGCATCGGCATAATAGGGTTCGTGCCGCGCCTCGCCGCGCAGGGCGGTGTCAAATCGGATCATCGTGGCCTCGGCGGGCAGCTTGAGCACCCGGCAATGCACCAACCGCCCATCCAGCAGCCGCACCTCACCCATCAGCGTATCGCCTTGCCGGGCGCTGTCGCAAAATTCTGCAACCTCGGCCCAGAATGGATTTGGGGCAGAGTTTTGTCGCCAGTGATCGGCGATGGCGGCCAGGCTTCCGGCATCAAGCGTGCCGCCGGGGTCGTGGTCCCAAAGGGTTGAATATTGGCTATTGGCCATGACCAGCCGGTTGCCTGCACCAAAGACCGCAATCGCGCTGTCCACCGCATCCAGCACGGATTGGCCCAATTCCAGATCGGCGCGATAGCGGCGGATGCGCGACACCTCGGTCGAGATATCCTCAAACATCAGGGCCAGCGCCCCATTGGGATGCGGTCGGCCGGTCAGGCGATAGGTCTGGCCGGAAGGCAGGCTCCATGTTTCTTCATACATGCCCGAGGCTGCGGCCTGTTCCAGATCGGCCATCTGCTTGCGCCAGCTACGATAATCCTTGGGTTCCGGGATCATGCTGCGACTCCGCATCGCATCGAGAAAGGCGAAAAGCGTGGGCCGTGACGACAGGAAATCGATCGGCAATTCACACAGATCCAGCAAGGCCGGGTTGAACAGCGCAAGCTGGCGCTGCCGGTCAAATACCGCAAGCCCGATGGGCAGATGCGCAAAGGTTTTGGTCAGGGTCTGGGTAAATTCGCTGAGCGCGGTTTCGGCCTGCACCAGCGCATCGACCGGCTGCGCGAAATGCAGCCTTGTATCGCCCGCTTCGGTCACCGACACCTCGAACCAGCGCGTCGCCCCATCATTTTGGGTCAGTTTGCGGCGCTGGCGAATGGTATCCTGCCCAGGTGGCACCGCATCAAACAGCGGCGGCAATGGCCAGGCCAGATCCTCCCCCGCCGGAAGGCGATGGATAAGCATGTCCAGATATTGCCCATTGGCCCAGGTGATCTCTCCCTCCGCAGATTCGCGCCAGACCAGCAGCGGCATCGCGTGCAGGACCTGGCGCACCTGGCCCAGTTCGCTGCGGATGCTGCTTTGGATCAGCAGATCCTGACCGCCGGTGAGGCTGGCGCTTTCGGATTGCTGAAGTGACAGACGGGTGATGCCCCCGCGCAATTCAGCCTCCAGCGTCAGCCAACTGCCATCGGGTTGGGCGGCGGTGATCTGGATCGCGCCCTCTTCCTCCAGCTGCGCAAGCTGGGTTTCGACACCCGGAAAGCGGGGCAAGAGATAGGCCAGAAGGCGCTGCTGAGCGGTGCCGGATGTGGCCCCCTGCGAGAGAAGCGCCCGGGCCTGCGGGGTGGCGTCCAGCAGGATATCCTGATCGAAGAGGAAACAGGTGCCTCCGATCCGGTCGAGGAAGATCGTGCCATTCTGGGGATCTGCACGCTGTTGCAGGGCGGCCAGGACAAAGACGCTACCAAGGGCGACAAGGCCACAGGTCAGCACTAGCATGACGGAGGGTGCCCAGGCGATCATGTTGGTCCTCAAGCCGGTCTTGGTTCCGATCAGCTTGCGGCGAGAAGGTTAATGTAGGGTTAAGCAACCCTGTAACCACCTTAGGCGTTCAAAGGGTTCTGTCCCAAGGGACCGTCAGCTGCCACGATCCGCTCCAGCGGCCAGACCAGTTCGACGATGGCGCCGGTGCTGCCCTCGCCGCTGGCATTGGCAAAGGATATGCGGGCGCCGGTGCGTTCCAGCAGGGTTTTCGCGATGAAAAGGCCCAGCCCCATCCCCTCATAGCCCGGGCGCAGGTTGGGCTCGCTGGACCTGCGGTTGCGCATGAAGGGCTCGCCCAAGCGACCGATGGCCTGAGCCGGATAGCCTGGCCCATCATCCCTGATGCGCAGGCGCAGACGCGCCGGACCCCATTCTGCGCTGACCCAGACCTGGCTGTCGGCGAAATCCACCGCGTTCTGGATCAGGTTGCGCAGGCCATGGATGATCTCGGGGTGACGCTGCACCTGTGGCGGGCGCTGGGCGGGGGCGGCAGGCAGGATCTGGAAGTCGATCTGCTTGCCGCGTCCCATATGGGGCTCTGCCGCCTCGCGCAGCAGGGCATCCAGCGTGGTCTGACGCAGTTGCAGATCGTCGCGCCCGGCGCGGCCCATGCCGCGCAGGATTTCGCGGCAGCGATCGGCCTGATCGCGGATCAGTTCGGCATCGGCGCGTTGATCGCCCGTCAGCTCGTCCATCATCTCTGTGCTGACCAGCTTGATCGTGGCCAGCGGGGTGCCCAGCTCATGCGCGGCAGCAGCCACTACCCCCCCCAGATCCGTGAGCTTTTGGGCCCTTGCCAGCGCCATCTGGGTGGCTAGCAAGGCATCCTGCATCCGATGGATCTCGGCCGAGACGCGATGGGCATAGGCCCCAAGGAACGCAATGCCAATCACAACGGCAAGCCAGAAGCCAAAGGCAAACAGGCTTGGCAGGCTGAAATGCCGCCCCTCAGGCAGCGTTAGCGGCAGATAGGTCACCGACAGGACCGAGACGCAGACAATGGCGACGCAGCCAAGAAAGAAGGTGACGCGGGCCGAAAGCGCGGTGGCCGAAATGGTGACGGGTGCCACGATCAGCAGGATGAACGGATTGGTCAGACCGCCTGTCAGCCAGAGCAAGAGTGCAAGCTGTGCCAGATCGAACATCAGGGTCAGGAAAACCTGATGTTCATTCAGCCGGATACTTTCGGGAAACAGGAAAACCAGCACCAGATTGACGATGATCGAGGCACCAACGACCAGCGCGCAAAGCCCCAGCGGAAAGCCGATTTCGAACACGGAATGCGCGATCAACAGCGTAACGATCTGCCCGGTGATCGCGGCCCAGCGGATCAGGATCAGGGTGCGCAGATGCAGCACGCCTTCATCGGCGACTTGCGGCAGGTCGGATCGAATGCTGTGCGGCATGGTGCCTGTCCCGTAACAACTGATGATGCCTGGCCTAATGGTCGGGCGACAACGGATCAATGCGCCGCGTTGCCGCCAATGCCCGCCACAACCCAGGATCGGGTGTTGCGGGGCGATCTGCAACGGTCCGGGGGCGGGAAAATTGACCTTGCCCCAGAACGGGCCTAGGGTTTTCGCAAAATGACGGGACCTTGAAGGGAATTGATGATGGGCGATGATCTGGAAATGGATCTGGGGCCGGATCTGGGGTCGGACCGCTCGCTTCTGCTGGTTGATGATGATGAGGCGTTCGTGAAACGGCTGGCGCGCGCGATGGAGAAGCGGGGTTTCCAGCCCGACACCGCCGAAAGCGTGGCTGCGGGCAAGGCCATCGCGCAATCGCGGCCACCGGCCTATGCCGTGGTCGATCTGCGTCTGGAAGACGGCAATGGTCTGGATGTGGTGGAGGCATTGCGCGAACGTCGCCCCGATTGCCGCATTGTCGTATTGACCGGCTATGGTGCCATTGCGACTGCCGTGGCGGCGGTCAAGATCGGCGCGATTGATTATCTGTCGAAGCCCGCCGATGCCAATGAGATCACAAATGCCTTGCTGGCGCGGGGCGAGGCCTTGCCTGCGCCGCCGGAAAACCCGATGTCGGCAGACCGCGTGCGGTGGGAGCATATCCAGCGTGTTTATGAAATGTGCGACCGCAATGTTTCTGAAACTGCACGGCGATTGAATATGCATCGGCGCACCTTGCAGCGGATCCTGGCAAAGCGCGGCCCCAAATAAGTTGTCCTGATCGGGCAATGCGCATATAATTGCAGGTCCAATGCGCGTGAAATAAAGACAATGATTGTCTCAGGCGCAGATCCGGAAAGGGACTAACGGATGGACCTCAATGCACTTTCGTTGAAAGAGCTTAAAGATTTGCAATCGCAGGTGGCAAAAGCAATCGCTTCCTACGAGGATCGTAAAAAGAAAGAAGCCGTGGCTGAGCTTGAAGACCGGGCACGCCAGATGGGCTTCACCCTGTCTGAACTTCTGGGCACGCCGGTGACACGCAAGCGTGTGGCCGCAACGGCAAAATATGCCAATCCCGAAAATCCGTCAGAGACCTGGTCGGGTCGCGGGCGCAAGCCGCGCTGGTATGAGGCGGCGCTGAATGCCGGGCGTTCGCCCGAAGATCTGGCGATCTGATCGCGGCGATCTTTGTCGCGCTCGGACTGGGGCCGCGGGGAAGGTTGTCCATTAGAATTGCGTCTGCCCACAAATTGGGCAGGTGCGATTTCAAACCGGCAGGAAGCGCCGTACCAGAATTGGCAGATATGGGCGATCAGATCGCAAGCGGCGCGGTGCTGGCGCGGATCAGCAATTCCACCGGCAGGATCGTGTCGCCATCTGCCTGACTTTCGCCGCGCAATTGTGCGAGCAGGCGTTCCGCGGCCAGGCGCCCGATTTCGGCGCGCGGCTGATGAATGGTGGTCAAGGGCGGCGCGATATGGGCGATCAGTTCGATATCGTCAAAACCAACGACCGATACATCGCCGGGCACGGAAAGCCCATGGCGCTGCACTTCGCCGATAAAGCCACAAGCCATCGCATCAGAAGCCAGAAATACGGCTGTGGGGCGGCTGTCGCGCGGTTGCGTCAGCCATTGACCAGCCGCCTGGCGCCCGGAATCGAGCGAGAAATCGCCCTGATATACGGCCTCATCCGGGAAGGGCAGGCCTGCCTCGGCAAGCCTGTCGCGCACGCCGCCAATCCGCGCCTCGGTCAGCACGTTGTTCGCCGGCCCGGTGACATGGCCGATGCGGCGATGGCCAAGATCCAGCAGATGGCCGACCGCAACCCCCGCTGCCGCCCGGTTGTCGATCTTGACCCGCGCGGCAGGCAGGCCCGGCACCCATTCGCAGGCCTGCACCACGGGCACCCGCCCGGGTTCCAGCGCGACCATGGGGAAATTGCCATCCAGCACGATCAGCCCATCGGCGCGCGACGGCTCGGCATAGTCCAGTAAGAGGTCGGGGCCGGCGCCGGTCGTATCGGCGACAAGAAGGTTATAGCCCGCCGGCCCCAGAACCGATGCGATGCCCGAAAGAATCTGCGAAAAGAACGGGTTGGCCAGATTGGGCACCAGTGCCACAATGCCGCCCGTGCGCTGGTGGCGCAGGTTGCGCGCGGCAAGGTTCATCCGATAGCCGGTCGCCTCGATCGCGGCATGAACGGCGGCACGGGTGTCTTCGCTGACCATATCGGGATTGGACAGGGCACGGCTGACCGTGGCGGTAGAGACCCCCGCCAGCCGGGCAACATCGCGAAGTTTTGGCCGGTCGTGCTTCATGTCGTCTCTTCTAGGACGCCGTGGCGCGGCCCTCAATCGCCATTTCCGATGCCGCGCGCATTTCAGCGCAAGAATTATCTTGCAACCGATTACATCGTCTGTCTATCCTTGTTGCAACCGATTACATTATGCCTTGGGGGAGGGGTGTGATGCAGACGATCAAGGGGCCTGGCCTGTTTCTTGCACAATTTGCGGGGGATGTGGCACCGTTCAACTCTTTGCCTGCGATAGCAAAATGGGCGGCCGATATCGGCTATATTGGGGTGCAGATCCCAAGTTGGGATCGCCGTCTGATCGACCTCGATCTTGCCGCCACCTCGCAGGATTACTGCGACGAGGTGAAGGGCATCTGTGCCGAGGCCGGGGTGGAAGTCACCGAATTGTCGACCCATCTTCAGGGCCAGCTTGTCGCGACCCATCCGGCCTATGATCTGATGTTTGACGGCTTTGCCGCCCCAGAGGTGCGTGGCAATCCGACGGCGCGTCAGGCCTGGGCGGTGGATCAGGTGAAGAAGGCGCTGACGGCCTCGCGCCGCATGGGGCTTGATCGGAAGGTTTCGTTCTCTGGCGCGCTGGCATGGCCCTATGTCTATCCCTGGCCGCAGCGCCCCGCAGGACTGGTCGAGGAAGCCTTTGACGAATTGGCCCGGCGCTGGCTGCCGATCCTCGACCATGCGGAAGATCAGGGCGTTGATATCTGCTATGAGATTCATCCCGGCGAAGATCTGCATGATGGCATCAGCTATGAGATGTTTCTGGAGCGGGTCGGCAACCACGCCCGGGCCTGCATGTTGTATGATCCGTCGCATTATGTGCTGCAGAACATGGATTATCTGGCCCATATCGACATCTATCACGAGCGGATCCGCATGTTCCATGTGAAGGATGCGGAACTGAATCCGACGGGGCGGCAAGGCGTCTATGGCGGCTTCCAGTCCTGGGTGAACCGGGCCGGGCGCTTCCGTAGCCTCGGTGATGGGCAGGTTGATTTCGGGGCCGTCTTCTCCAAACTGACGCAATACGGCTTTGATGGCTGGGCGGTGGTGGAATGGGAATGCTGCCTGAAGCACCCCGAAGACGGGGCCCGGGAAGGCGCGGCCTTCGTGAAGGATCATATCATCCGCGTCACCGAAAAAGCCTTTGATGATTTTGCCGATGCAGGCACCGATCGCATGACCAATCGGCGCATCCTCGGGCTGGAGGTCTGAACACCATGACAGCAATCAATCTTGGGATGGTCGGCGGCGGGCAGGGCGCCTTCATCGGTGGCGTGCATCGGATCGCTGCGCGCATTGACGGCGAGTTCCGTCTGGTGGCGGGGGCCTTGTCCTCCACGCCGGAGAAGGCGCGTGCGTCCGGGGCGGAACTGGGCCTGGATCCGGCCCGGATCTATGACGATTACCGCCAGATGGCCACCCGGGAGGCTCGCCTGAAGGATGGCATCCGCGCCGTGGCCATCGTGACCCCGAACCATATGCACGCAGGCCCCGCAATCGAATTCCTGAAGCGCGGTATCCATGTGATCTGCGACAAGCCGCTGACCGCCACCATGGCCGAGGCGCGCAAGCTGGCCAAGGTTGCCGCCGAGGCCAAGGCGCTGTTCATCCTGACCCATAATTACACCGGTTACCCAATGGTGCGTCAGGCCCGCGCCATGGTGGCTGCGGGCGAGCTGGGCAAGATCCGCTTGGTTCAGGTGGAATACGTTCAGGACTGGTTGACCGAGGCGGCCGAGGCCAGTGGTTCAAAACAGGCTGAATGGCGCACCGATCCGGCGCGTTCGGGGGCGGGCGGTGCATTGGGCGATATCGGCACCCATGCCTATAACCTTGCGGCTTTTGTCGCAGGGCAGGAGCCTGAAGCGCTGGCGGCAGATCTGACCAGCTTCGTGCCGGGGCGGCCATTGGACGACAATGCCCATGTGATGATGCGCTATGCGGGCGGTGCCAAGGGCACGCTTTGGGCCAGTCAGGTGGCACCCGGCAATGAAAACGGGCTGCGCCTGCGCATCTATGGGGAAAAGGGCGGGCTGGAATGGTCGCAGGAAGACCCGAACCGGCTGTGGTTCACCCCCTTTGGTCAGGACAAGCGGCTGATCACCCGGGGTGGCGCGGGCGCGGGCTTTGATGCGCAACGTGTGACTCGCATTCCGGGTGGCCATCCCGAAGGCTATCTGGAGGCCTTCGCCACGATCTACACCGAAGCTGCGCGCGCGATCCGCGCCTTTGATGCCGGGCAGCCCAAACCCGAAGGTGTGATCTACCCGACCATCGAGGACGGGCTGCGCGGAATGCGCTTTGTCGAAGCCTGCGTGCAATCTGCCAAACGCAATGCGTCCTGGGTGCTGCTGTGACAACGGGGGCAGTGCCCGCCCTTGCCCTGCAGGGCGTGAAGAAAAGTTTTGGCCCGATCGAGATCCTGCACGGGATCGATTTCGCGCTGATGCCTGGCGAAGTTCACGCCCTGATCGGCGAGAATGGTGCCGGAAAATCCACCATCATGAAGATCCTTGGCGGCTATCTGGGCGCCACCTCGGGCGAGGTGCTGCTGAATGGCGCGCCCGCCCCCTGGCGCAGCGGTGCCGAGGCCGAGGCGATGGGGGTCGTGGTCATCCACCAGGAGTTCAACCTCGCCCCGGATCTGACCGTGGCGCAGAACATCTGGCTTGGCCGTGAAAAAGGTGGCTTCTTCCTCGATCACAAGGCGATGCGCGACGACACGCAGGTTCTGCTGGATCAGCTGGAATGCCGGGTCAGCCCCGATACCCGGATCCGGGATCTGCCGGTCTCGGACCGTCAGATGGTGGAGATCGCCAAGGCCCTGTCGCGCAATGCGCGGGTGTTGATCATGGATGAGCCCTCAGCCGTGCTGACCCATCGTGAGGTCGAGGTGCTGTTTCGCCAGATCGACCGGCTGCGCGCGCAAGGCGTCGCGCTGCTTTACACCTCGCACCGGCTGGAAGAGATCACCTATCTGGCCGACCGCATCACTGTGCTGCGCGATGGGGCCGTGGTGCGCCAAGCCGTGCGCGGTGAGCTGACCGAAGACGGGATGGCGACCGCCATGGTCGGGCGCGACCTGAACGACATCTTCCCGCCGCGCCGGCAGGATTTTGGCCCCGCCGTGCTGGAGCTGCGCGATTTCGCGGTGCCGCCACTGGTTGAGGGCATCAATCTGACGCTGCGCCGGGGCGAGGTTCTGGGCATTTCCGGCCTAGTGGGATCGGGGCGCACCGAACTGGCCGAAGGGCTGATGGGGCTGCGCCCCCATCATGGCACGGTTCTGCGCAATGGCACCCCGATCAGTATCCGTTCAGTGGCGGATGCCGCGGCGCGCGGCATTGCCTATCTGACCGAGGATCGCAAGGAACGCGGGCTTTTGTTGGCCAAGAACCTGCGCCAGAACCTGACCCTTTCGACGCTGGATCGTTTCGGCGGCCTGCTGATCTCGCGCCCGCAAGAAGAGGTGGCGCTGGACAAGGCGATCAGCGATTTCGACATTCGCGCCCCCAGCCGCGAGATGGCGGTGGGCAATCTGTCCGGCGGCAATCAGCAAAAGCTGCTGCTGGCGAAGACCATGCTACCCGAGCCGCAGGTGGTCATCATCGATGAACCGACGCGCGGCATCGATATCGGCACCAAGAGCCAGATCTATCACTTCATCGACCGTCTCGCCCGCGAAGGGCTGAGCGTGATCGTCATTTCTTCCGACATGCCAGAGGTGCTTGGCCTGTCCGACCGGGTTCTGGTCATGCGGCAGGGCCGCGTGGCGGGGGTGCTGGAGGGCGACGAGATTTCCGAAACCGCCGTGGTGCGGCTGGTCATGGGCACGAGCGAAAAGGTCAACGAGGATGCGTAACCTGTCCCTATCCACCCTCGGACCGCTGGCCGCCCTTGTGCTGCTGGTTGTCCTGGGGGCCTTTCTGAACTCCAACTTCCTGTCTTCGGGCAATATCACCAACGTGCTGGCGCGGTCAGCCTTTATTGGCATGATTGCGGTGGGGATGACCTTTGTCATCACCTCGGGGGGCTTGGATCTGTCGGTCGGCTCCATGGCGGCTTTCATTGCCGGGATGATGATCCTTGCGATGAATGCGATGATCCCCAGCCTTGGCATCGGCGTGCCGCTGGTGCTGGCGGGGATGGGCGTTGCGCTGCTGGTGGGGCTGCTGGCGGGCCTTGGCAACGGGTTGCTGATTACAAAGGTCGGGATAGAACCTTTCATCGTGACGCTGGGCACGATGGGGATATTTCGCAGTCTGGTCACCTGGATCGCCGATGGCGGCACCCTGTCGCTGAATTTCGAGGCGCGGCAATTCTACCGTCCGGTCTATTATGATGGCCTGTTTGGTATTGCATGGCCGATCATCGTCTTCGCCATCATCGCCGTTCTGGGCGAGGTGGTGATGCGCCACACCCGCTATGGCCGTTATTGCGAGGCGATCGGATCGAATGACAAGGTCGCGCGCTATTCTGCGGTGAAGGTGGAGCGGGTGCAGCTGATGACCTATGTCATCCTTGGCCTGCTGGTCGGCCTTGCCACCATCCTTTATGTGCCGCGGCTTGGCTCGGCCTCCGGCTCCACCGGCCTCTTGTGGGAACTGGAGGCGATTGCCGCCGTCATCATCGGGGGCACCGCGCTGAAGGGCGGCTTTGGCCGGGTCTGGGGCACGGTGATCGGCGTCCTGATCCTGAGCCTGATCGACAATATCCTGAACCTCGCCGATCTGGTTTCGCCCTATCTGAACGGGGCCATCCAAGGGGTTATCATCGTGCTCGCCGTTGTGCTGCAACGCGGGAAATCATCCGCCGAAGGGCGGTAATCTGGGAGGAGAGAAAGAATGAAACGCAGACATTTCTTTGGTGCCGCCGCCGCACTTGCCATGGCCACCGCAACCGTCGGGGCGGTCCAGGCCCAGGACAAGACCTATACCATCGGCGTGTCGATCCCCTCGGCGACGCATGGTTTCATGGGCGGGTTGAACTGGCACGCGCAACAATCCATCGCACGTCTGGAAGCCACCTATCCCAACGTGAAATTCGTGCTGGCCACCGCGGGCGAGCCGGGCAAGCAGGTCGATGATATCGAAGACATGCTGGCCACCCGCAACATCGACGGCCTGATCGTGCTGCCCTTCGAATCCGAGCCGCTGACCGGCCCGGTCAAGGCGGTGAAGGATGCCGGAAAATGGGTGACCGTGGTGGACCGTGGCCTGTCGGTCGAGGGCATCGAAGACCTGTTCGTGGCCGGTGACAATACCGCCTTCGGCCGTGTCGCGGGCGAATATTTCAGGGCCAATCTGCCCTCGGGGGCCAAGATCGTGATGCTGCGCGGCATCCCGACCACGCTCGACAATGAGCGCGTTGCCGCTTTCGAAAAAGCTCTGGAGGGCTCGGGCATCGAGATCCTCGACAAGCAACACGGCAACTGGAACCGGGATGACGCCTTTACCGTCATGCAGGATTACCTGTCTAAATATCCCAAGATCGACGCAGTCTGGGCCTCCGATGACGATATGGCCATCGGCGTGATGGAGGCCATCGCACAGGCCGGCCGCGAGAAGGAAATGTGGATCATCGGCGGTGCCGGGATGAAAGAGATCGTGAAGCGGGTCATGGACAAGGACCCGCAAGTGCCGGTCGATGTCACCTATCCGCCGGCGCTGATTTCGGCGGCGATCGAATTGACCGCGCTGCGTTTTGTCTCGGAGACGCCGGTCTATGGCCGCTTCATCATCGGCTCGACCCTGATCACGCCGGAAAACGCTGAGCGTTTCTACTTCCCGGATAGCCCGTTCTAAGGTTTCCCGTTCCCCATACCAACGGGATCTAGCGCGCCAGTGGGCCGTCCGCGATATGCGGGCGGCCCATCATCTTGTGGGCTTGGCCCGAAGACGCAATGCCGCGCGATAGTCGCGCGGGGTCATGGCGCGCGCCTGCCGGAACTGCCGGGCGAAATGCGCCGCATCCGAAAAGCCGCATTCCAGCGCGATATGCGCCATCGGGTGATCGGTCTGTGCCAGTAGCTGACAGGCCTGCCCGATGCGCAATTGCCCGACATATTGGCTGATCGTCATCCGCGTGCTGCGGCGGAAGATGCGTTGCAACTGGCTGGGTGTCAGATGCGCCAGATCACATAGCGGCGCCAACCGCAGGGGCTGTCGGTAATGCTCGTGCAGCCATTGCAGGACGCGCTCCATCCGGCGGCGGTCGCGGGCGATCTCGCCGGTCCGGATCTCGCCCGAGGACAGTGCGCGCCGTTCCGCGGTCTGGGCCATCTCGATCAGTATCGCCTGCAATTCCAGCACCTGCCCGGCGGGGGGCAAGCTGCCAAGTGCCAGCAACCGTGGCTTCAGCCGCGCGGTCAGATCCGGGCCGAATTCCAGCCCCCGACTGGCCTCGGAGAGCAGCGGGCGCAGCAGATGCATTTCGGGTAGAAGGGCGATCAGCGCCTCGATCCAGTCGCGGGTGAACCAGCAGACGATGGCGCGATGGATGCCTTCGGCAGAGCCACGCTCCGATTGCCAGGCATGTGGCAGGTTCGGCCCCAAAAGCACGAGATCGCCGTCGCCATAGCGCGCGACGTGATCGCCGATAAAGCGCATTCCCTGGCTGTTGACTGTCAGCGTCAGCTCGAATTCCGGGTGATAATGCCAGTTGAAGGGAAATTCCGGCAATTGCCGGTCAAACAGCAGCCATGACCGATCCGGCGGAATAGCGACGGTTTCAAACCATGGTTGCATGATGATACCGCCCCGAGTGGCCACTGACGATGCGGCTATCATACAAGAAGTTGCGGCCCACGGGAATGGTGCGGGCCACCTGTCCGCAGATACCCTGCATATGGGATAAGGGGGCAGCCATGGAAACAGTGACCATCAAACCCGATGTGGTGATCATCGGATCCGGCGTGGGAGGCGGCGCGGTGGCGCGGCAACTGGCTGCAACCGGGGCCAAGATCCTGATCCTGGAGCGCGGGGATTTTCTGCCGAACGAGCCGCAGAATGCGGATGCCGAGGCGGTCTTCGTGCAAGCGCGTTATAAAACCCGCGATGAATGGCAGGATCAGACCGGGCGGCGCTATCGTCCGGGGCAATATTACTATGTCGGTGGCCATACGAAATTCTACGGCACCGCCATGTTCCGCTTTCGCGAAAGCGATTTCGAGGCGGTCCCGCATGAAGATGGCACCTCGCCCGCATGGCCTCTCGGGTATCACGATCTCGCGCCATTCTACGATCAGGCCGAGGCGATCTTTGGCGTGCGCGGTCATGCCGGAGATGACCCGACCGAGCCGCCGCGCAAAGCATATCCCCATCCTGCCATCCCGCATGAGCCGCTGATTGCCGGATTGGCGGCGCGGTTTGCCAAGCGGGGGTTGCGGCCGTTTCACATGCCATCCGCGGTGGATCTTGGCCCCGGCGGCAGCTGCCGGCGCTGCGGCACTTGCGATGCCTTTGCCTGCCGTTTTGGGGCCAAGGGTGACGCCGAGATGCGGCTGATCCGCCCGCTGCTGGGGCGGGACAATGTCACGCTCTGGACCGGGGCAGAGGTGCGGCGGCTGCTGACCGATGATGCGGGCCAACGGATCACCGCCGCTGAAATCCGCCGCGGCGGCGAGACCTTGCGGATCGATGCACCCCTGTTCATCCTGAGTGCGGGCGCGATCAATTCGGCGCTGATCCTGCTGCGCTCTGCGAATGCGCAGAACCCGCAGGGAATTGCCAATCGCTCCGGTGTGGTGGGGCGCTATCTGATGAACCATCACCTGACCGGGTTGATGGCGCTGCACCCCTTCGGGGTGAATGACACGCGGTTCCCCAAGACCCTGTCGATCAACGACTTTTATCACGGACTGCCGCAGGACCGGGCCGCGCGTGGCAATATCCAGATGCTGGGCAACATTCAGGGGCCGATGATTGGTGGTGCCTATCCTTGGGTGCCGCGCTTTGCTGCGAACCTTCTGGGACGGCACAGCATCGACATCCTGTGCATGTCCGAGGATCTGCCGGTGGCGGAAAGCCGCGTGCGTCTGCTGGAAGGCGACCGTGTCGAGGTGGATTATCGCCCCGGCGACCGCGCGCCGCATCTGCGCTTTGTCCGTCATGTGCGTCGCCTGCTGCGCAGCATGTTCCCGCTGGTCTTGCAGCACCATTTCGGGATCGAGGCCCCCTCGCATCAATGCGGCACGGTGCGGATGGGCGATGATCCGCGCCAGTCCGCACTGGATGGCTGGTGCCGCGCGCATGACCATCCCAATCTCTATGTCGTCGATGCCGGGTTCTTTCCGTCATCGGCGGCGTTGAATCCCGCCCTGACCATCGCCGCGCAGGCGCTGCGCGTGGGCAGCCATCTGCAAACCCGTTGGCCGCACGCCGCTGCCGCCTGAGGAGCCATCCATGACCCATGATTTCCTGAGCCCGCTGACCGGATCCTTCGCCATGCCTGCGGCGGAAAACCCGACGGTCGCGATGATCGAGGCCGCCTTTCGCCATCACGGGCTGAACTGGCGCTATATCAATGTCGAGGTGGCGCCCGATGCGCTTGGTGACGCGGTGCGCGGTGCGCGGGCCATGGGCTGGCGCGGCTTCAACTGCTCGATCCCGCACAAGGTGGCGGTGATCCAGCATCTGGACGGATTGGGGGAATCCGCCCGGCTGATCGGGGCGGTGAACACCATCGTGCGGCGCGGCGATCAGCTGATCGGGGAAAACACCGATGGCAAGGGCTTCGTGAAGGCCTTGCAGGCGGTCACCGATCCGCGCGGCAAATCGGTGGTGCTGTTCGGGGCCGGTGGCGCGGCGCGTGCTGTGGCGGTGGAAATGGCGCTGGCCGGGGCTGCGCGCATCACCGTGGTGAACCGCAGCGCCGCGCGCGGGCAGGAGGTGGCGCGTCTCTTGTCAGAGAACACGCCCGCCACTGCCGAATATGCGCCCTGGGAAGGTATGTTCCGCATCCCCGCGGGCACCGATATCGTGATCCATGCCACCAGCATCGGTCTGTTCCCGGATGTGGACGGCCTGCCGGATATTGATCTCGAGACCTTGCACCCCGGCATGGTGGTGGCGGATGGCATCCACAACCCGCCGCTGACACGCCTGCTGAAAGCCGCCACAGCGCGAGGCTGTGTGACGGCGGATGGTCTTGGGATGCTGGTCAATCAGGGTGTGATTGGCATCAAATACTGGACCGGGATTGACGCCGATGCAGGCGTGATGCGGCAGGCGCTGATTGATCTGAAACTGTGACCTCAGGCGCAGAGCAGCTCGAACATGCCGTTCATATCTGCCTGCACCCGTGATGCCCCCTTGGCGCGCAGCAGATCGGCATGGGCCTGCCTGTGCCCGGCAAGATGGCTGCCGCCGACAAACCCTACGGCGCGGGCCCCTGCACGGCGGGCCCCTTCGATGCCATGGGGCGAATCCTCCAGCACCACGCAATCGGCGGGATCGACCCCCAGGGCGGCTGCGGCATGAAGGAACAGATCCGGCGCGGGCTTGCCATGGGGCACCAGATCGGCGCTGAAGGCGCGGCCTTCAAACACCCGATCCAGACCCGCGATGCGCAGGGTCTCAGTCAGACGGGGGATCGAACCACCACTGGCAATCGCCATGGGAATGTTTGCAGCTTGCAGACGCGCCAGAAGGTCCGGCACGCCGTCGATCAGGCGCAGGTGATCGCGGTAAGCGGCAAACAACCGGCGCTCTACCTTTGCGTCGAAATCGGGCGGCACGGGACTGCCCGCGCGCCCGGCAACATAGGCGCGGATCACCGACAGCGAAACGCCAAGGAAACGCGCGCCGATCTCCTCAGACGTGGCATCATGGATGCCGATGGCGCGCATCTCGGCGGCCAGCGCCTCCAGCGAATGGGGTTCGCTGTCGACGAGGCAGCCGTCCAGATCGAAGATGACCGCGCGGCGCACCTGCCTTGCCCTCAGATCCGCTGTTCGCTTTGGCGATCGAACAGATGCACATTGGCCGGATCAATCACAAAGCCGATTTGCTGGCCCGGATTGGCGCGGACGCGATCCTTCACCACGGCATTGACCAGATCGGTCCCGGCGCGGGCAAAGATCTGGGTCTCGGATCCGGTGGGTTCCACCACCACCACCGAAACCGGGGTGCCGTTGTCACCAACCCCGATATGTTCGGGGCGGATGCCATAGACCACCGCCTGCCCCTCGGTTGCCGCCGTAGGGGGGACGGGCAGACGCAGACCGGCTTCCGACACGAATTCCTTCACGCCGCCCGTGCTGGCAATGGTGCCGCGCAGGAAGTTCATCGAGGGAGAGCCGATGAACCCTGCAACGAACACGTTGCCGGGCCGGTCGTAAAGATCGAGCGGGGCACCGATCTGTTCCACCCGTCCGTCACGCATCACCACGATCTTGTCGGCCATGGTCATGGCCTCGATCTGGTCATGGGTGACATAGACGATGGTCGTCTTCAGCCGCTGGTGCAGCTCCTTGATCTCCACCCGCATGGTGACGCGCAACTTGGCGTCCAGGTTGGAAAGCGGCTCGTCGAACAGGAAGACCTGCGGATCGCGGACAATGGCACGCCCCATGGCCACGCGCTGGCGCTGCCCGCCCGAAAGCTGCTTGGGGTAGCGGTCCAGAAGGTGGGTCAGGTCCAGAATGCCTGCCGCATGGCGCACCTTCTCGTCGATCTCCTCCTTGGGGCGCTTGGCCATGCGCAGCGGAAAGCCGATATTCTCGCCCACGGTCTTGTGCGGATAAAGCGCGTAGGACTGGAACACCATGGCGATGTCGCGCTCTTTCGGCGAGATGTCATTCACCACCCGGTCGCCGATGGAAATGGTGCCATCGCTGACCTCTTCCAGCCCGGCCAGCATCCGCAGCAGGGTGGATTTGCCGCAGCCCGACGGGCCGACCAGCACCACAAATTCGCCATGTCCGATATCGACATTGACACCATGCATGACCTGAACCGCGCCGTAACGCTTGATCACATTCTTGATTTTCACATCAGCCATAGCGGGCCCCCTTATTGCGGCAATTCGATCTGCATTTTCACATCGGCCGGCGGGGCCGACGCGGCGATCTCGAAGGCACGCACACTGTCCTTGAAGTCAAAAGTCCGGGTAATCAGCGGTTTCACGTCGATGGCCCCGGAGGCGAGCATGGAAACGCAGCGCGGAAAGACATGCGCGTAGCGGAAGATGTTTTCCACCCGTGCCTCGCGCACCATGGCAGCACCCGCATCATAGCTGATCGGATCGGGCTGGCCGCCGATCATCACGACACAGCCGCCCGGTGCCAGCGGCTCGAACACGCCCGCAGCCGCCTTGGGCGCGCCGGTCGCCTCGAACACCACATCGGCACCCCAGCCCCCGGTTTCCGCTTTCACGCGGTCGGTGATGCTTTCGCGCGCCGCATGGACCGGGATGATCGCGGGGCTGAGGCTGGCCGCGATCTCCAGCTTTTTCTCGGCCAGATCGGTGACATAGACCCGGGCACAGCCCGCAGCCAGCGCCGACAGCGCGGTGACAAGGCCTATGGGCCCGGCCCCCAGCACCACACCGATATCGCCGGGGCGGATGCGCGCCTTGGTGGCGGCATGAACGCCCACCGCCAGCGGCTCCACCATCGCGGCCTCGGCAAAGCTGACATTGTCGGGCAGCTTGAAGGTGAAGGCCTCGGGGTGAACACAGGTCGGCCGCAGGATGCCATGCACCGGGGGGGTCGCCCAGAATCGCACCGCCGGGTCGATGTTGTAAAGGCCCAGCCGGGTTGCCCGCGAATTGGGATCGGGGATGCCCGGCTCCATGCAGACGCGATCCCCGGGTTTCAGGGTTGTGACCTCTGATCCGGTCTCGATCACCGTGCCCGAGGCCTCATGCCCCAGGATCATCGGCGCATTGACCACGAAGGGGCCGATCCGGCCATGGGTGTAGTAATGCACATCCGACCCGCAGATGCCGACCGTGTGCAGCTTGATGCGCACATCGCGTGGCCCCAGCACGGCCTCGTCACGGTCGATCTGCGGGAAGTCACGCAGCGAAAGCTCGTCTTTACGTTCAAGAACAAGGGCTTCCATAGTCAGTTCCTTTCTTGGCTTTCGCGTCAGCCCCGGGTGACGATCAGACAGGCCAGCGCAAGCGCGATGGCGTTGGAAATCCAGATCGTCAGGCCCGCAGGTTCCATGAAGCGGAACCAGAACAGCGACAGCGCGACCCAGATCACGACCGAGATGAAGACCCGGTCAAACCAGTTGGTCTCGATCGGCAGGAAGCCTGCCTTCTCGGGCGCGGGGCCGTGATCCTCGTCGGTGTGCAGGATGGCGAGCGGCATATCGTCGTCTTGGGTGCTCATGGTCATCATCCTTTCACGGCGCCGAAGGTCAGGCCGGTCACGATATGGCGCTGCACCAGGCTGAAGACGATCAGGGCCGGGATCAGGGTAAAGACCGAAATCGCGGCCATGATCCCCCATTCGGTGCCGGTGGTCGTGACATATTCCGACAGGCCCGTGGTCAGGGTGCGGGCGTTGAAATTCGTCAGTGTCGCGGCCAGCAGGTATTCGTTCCAGGCGAAGACCCAGGTCAGGATCAGTGTTACCGCAAGACCCGGCCGCGCCAGCGGAAAGACCACCTCGACAATCACCCGCAGCGGGCTTGCGCCATCGACATAGGCGGCCTCATCCAGCTCGCGCGGGATACCGTCCAGCGTGGGGCGCAAGGTCCAGATCGCGAAGGGCAGGTTGAAGGTGCAATAGACCAGGATCATGCCGATCCGGGTATCGGCCAGCGCGAAATCGCCCACCCGGTAGACCTGCGTCAGCAACAGATACATCGGCAGCAGGAACACGGCGGGCGGGGCCATCCGGTTGGTGATGGTCCAGAAGAAGATGCTTTCCTTGCCCGGCAGGTTGAAGCGCGACAGCGCATAGCAGGTCAGGAAACCCAGCGTGGTGCAAAGGACGGCATTGCCGCTGGAGATGATGAGCGAGTTCATCATATAGCCGCGCAGCGTGCGGTCGTTCAGCACATCGATATAGTTCTGCCAATAGACCTTGGTCAGCCAGATATCTGGCGTGGAGAACAGATCGACCGCCGGTTTCACCGAGATGACAAACAGCCAGTAAATGGGGAACAGGGTCAGAAAGCTGATGATGACCCAGAACAGGACCATCAGCCAGGGATTGGATCGCTTCATCTGATCAGCCCTTCTTGGTGTTGCGCGGCGCGATCAGGCCGACATAAAGCAGCCAGCAGACCACGATGGTGAGATAGAGGACGATCACCGAAATGGCGGAGCCATAGCCGTAATTCGTGCGCGGGAAGACCTCTTTGAAGATATGCACGCCGACATAGCGGGTGGCGGAGCCCGGACCGCCGCCGGTCAGCATCAGCACCTCGTCCACGGTGCGCATCGCATCCATCAATCGGATGAAGACGGTGGCGATAATGGCGGGGCGGATCATCGGCAGGGTGATGTGCCAGAAGATCTGACGCTTGTTGGCACCGTCGATCTGGGCTTGTTCGAACGGGTCTGCGGGCAGCGAGACCAGCGCCGCGATCAGCGACAGGGTGACAAGGGGCGTCCAGTGCCAGATATCCATCACCACGGTGGTGATGAAGGCGGCCATGGCGCTCTGCCCGATATTCAGGTTGTAGCCGAACCAGCTGTCCAAGAGGCTCGGGATGATCCCGATCGAGGGCGTGGTCATCAGCTTCCAGATCGAGCCCACGATGATCGGGGCCATGATCAGCGGCAGGGTGTGGATGGTGCGGAAGAAAGCCTTGCCGGGGAAATCCTTCATGAAGGCCTGTGCCAGCAGATAGCCGATCACCAGTTCCGACAGCACCGCGAAGAACACGAAGGCCAGCGTCACGCCGAGGGATGCCATGAATTGCGCGTCAAAGACCAACTGGCGATAGTTCGATGCCCAGTTGAAGATCATCGAAGGATCTGCGGCAAAGGGGTTCCATTGGTGGAACGACACCCAGATCACATAGAAGAACGGCACCACGCCGAACAGGAACAGAATGAGCATTGTGGGCGCAAGCAAAAGCCAGCCCAGCTTGTTGGGATGCATGGCGCGATCCTCCGGTATCGCAGTGGCGCGTCGGGGCCGATCATTGGTGCCGGCCCGAAATGTCAGGAGAAAAGGTGGTCGGGGCCGCCTATGGGAGCGGCGACCCCGTGTCCCCGGGGAGGCGGGGTTACTTGCGGTAGCCGAGGGCTTTCAGCTCTTCTTCGGACTTCTCCGCCATCATATCGAGACCCTTGTCGGGATCGATGGCGCCGGTCAGGATCTGATAGAAGATCGGCGCGGTCGCTTCACGCAGCTGGGCGTGGAACGGGTAGGGCGGCGCACCGGCGAACAGTTTGCCCTGATCGCGCAGCATGGTGAAGTAGCCGTTCAGCTTGGCATCCAGCTCCTGGACCTTCGGATCGTCATAGGTGGCGTTATTGGTGATCCGCGACCCTGCCAGCGCCCAATCGGCCTGAACCTCGTCCTGCGCGATGAACTGCAGGAAGAGCATCGCCGCTTCCTTGTTCTTCGACGTGATCGGCAGACCGAAAGCACCACCGTCGTAGTAGCCGACATAGCCCTTGCCGGATTCGGCATCGGCCATCACGCCGGCTTCCATCGGGGGCATGGCGACGCCGACCTTGCCGACAACGCGCGACTTGCTTTCATCCGAGGCGATCCAGGCGGCATTTTCGCCGTAAACCAGGCCCTGTGCCGCGCGGCCTGCGGCGAAGGTGGTGGCCACCTCGGTCCAGGTCGATTGCACCGATTCCGGCGGGGCGATGTCGCGCAGATGCAGCCAGTATTTCATCGCGGCCTTTGCCGCATCCGAGTTCATCTGGCCGCCATTGGCGACGGTTGCGGCGTAGTTGTTGTTCGCGTCGATACCCCAGTTATAGACACCGAAGGTCGGCGCGATCGACTCGAAATACTCGTACCAGGATGCCGCGTGGCCGGTATGGGCCTGCGCGGTGGTGCCCCAGAGATCGCCGCCGTGATCCTTGCCCCACTGGGTGAAGAACTCTGCAATCTCGGTATATTCGGCATGGGTGGTGGCGGGCTTCAGGTCACGCCCGGTCTTTTCCTTGAAGGCGGCCTGCACCTCCGGGTCGTTGAACAGGTCGGTGCGATAGAGATAGACCTTGATGAAGGCCTCCATCGGGATGCCGAACAGATCGCCGTTCTCACCGCGGAAATAGTTGGCGAAAGTGGTGAAGTTCGCCTCGTCATAGGTCGGCGCCTTCAGGGCCGGGTTGTCTTTCAGCAGCTGGGTCGTATCGACCAGGAAGTTGCGCGACAGATAGGCGTAGATGATATCCTGTTCGATATAGACCATGTCATAGATGCCGGTCCCGGCCTCCATGTCCTTGATGGCCTTGTCATACATCTGGTCCCACGAGGTGGTCTCGATGTCGACGCGGATGCCGGTCAGCTTTTCGAATTCCGGGGCCAGCACATCCTTCACATAGTTGGACGGCGGGGTGGATTCGGTGACGCCATGCAGGGTGACACCCTGATAGGCCTTGCCGGCTTCGGCCCAGAAGGCCGCATTGCTGGATTCGGCGGAAACCGCAGTGGCGGAAACCGCCAATGCGATGACGGAAACGCCGAGCTTGCTGATAAAGCTCATTTCTCTCCTCCCAGTTTTTGGTTTGGTGCTTTGGGACAGACGACGCTCTTCCCGCCGTCTTCGCCCTCCCCGCTACTTTCTTACAAATGCATTCCGATTCACTCAAGTGTTATTTTCATATGTATGAAGTATAGAACATATGTAAAAATGCATCCGGGGGCTGGATGCGACCGGCCCTGCACAGTTAGATTGCCCTGACAAGCCAAGCGAGGGTGCGAGTGACAGATGGCCAGAGATAAGGTCGACGACGGGGACGCCTTCGTAAGCGAGGTCTGCTGGCACTACTATGTCAGCAGCATGACCCAAGCCGAGATCGCGGCGCGGATGCAGGTGACGCGGCTGCGCGTCAATCAGGCGATCCAGCGCGCGCGGTCCACCGGCATGGTGAAGATCCAGATTGAATCACCCTTCCTGCCGCGCCTGGAATTGCAGGAAAAGCTGGTCGCGACCTATGGGCTTGAGCAGGCGATGATCGCACCTGCGGATCGCGAGCATTACGATTTCCACTTTCCGGCCGGGGTGGCCTTGGCCAGCTATCTGACCCGGCAGCTTGAAACCGGGGCCTGGCGCAAGATCGGCGTGTCCTGGGGCATGACGCTGCAATGCGCGATCAGCAACATGACGCGGCAAAGCTACCCCGAGCTTGAGGTGATCTCCATGTTCGGGGGCACGGCGCGGGGGGCGAAGTTCAACTCCTTCGGGATCGCCTCCGGTTTTGCGGAGCGGTTGGGGGCGAATTATTCCCTGCTGGCCGCGCCGAACTTTCTGTCCGATGGCGTGGATCGCGATCTGTTTCTGTCGCAGGCGCAGTTTCGCGACCATTTCGCCAAGTTCGAGCAATTGGACGCGGCGATCCTGACATGCAGCGATGTATCGCCCAAATCCTATCTGGTGTCTGAGGGCTTTCCGTCTGAGGTAGACCCGCAGGATTTGATTGCATCCGGTGCCGTGGGCGATGTCGTCGGGCGGTTTCTGGATGCGCAGGGGCGCGAGGTCGACAACCCGTTGAACGCGCGCAGCATCGGTATCACCCTGGAGACATTGGAGCGGGTGCCGACGCGGATCCTTGTCGCCTCGGGGCACCACAAGGTGGAGATTATCCGGGCCGTGTTGCAGCGCGGTCTGGCCAATACGCTGATCACCGATGACGTGACCGCCGAAGCGGTTCTTGCGCGTGAGGGCTGATACCGCTGACTGTGGCACGCTTGCCTGAGGCCCGCCTTCTTGTGGTCCTTGGCCTGAAACCCGCCCCTTCGGGCGGGCTTTTTCATGCGCGGATCCGGGCCGAAAAATCCGATGAATTTCCATTTGTAATAATCAGTATGCAAATGTAACAATCTCGCCATGTGACGCGAGTCACCCGCTTTTGCAGGCCTTCAAGGCTGGCCCGCATTGCGGTGCAGGAAACAGGATGAAGACGGACCGAAGCCGGATGGGGCGGCGCGACGACCTGCACGCGGCCTGTCCGGTCGTGCCCGCTGGTCCGGCGGCGCAGGTCCGCGAGACAGGGAGAGAGAGAATGTTGGACAGGTTCAGACTGGATGGGAAGGTGGCGCTGATCACAGGCGGCAATCGCGGTATCGGTTTGGCGATTGCGCGGCTGTTCGGTGAGGCAGGGGCGAAATGCATGTTGACCAGCCGCAGCGAGACGCCCGCGCTGCGTGCCCTGCTGGACAGCGCGCCAGATACCTATGACTGGATCGCGGCGGATGTGACCGAGGAGGCGGCCCCAGATGCGATCGTGGCGGCAACCCTTGCGCGTTTTGGCAAGCTGGATGTGCTGGTGAACAATGCAGGCGTCGCGGCCAACGGCAATTTCCATGAATTCGACGATGCCCAGCTTGCCTATATCATGAACACCAACCTCATGGCGCCGTTCCGCATCGCCCGTGCGGCGGTGAAGCCGATGCTGGCGCAAGGGTCCGGTGCGGTGGTCAATATCGGCTCTATCTCGGCCTATGTCGCCAACAAGCCGCAATTGCAGGTGGCCTATAACTCGTCAAAGGCCGCCATCCACCAGATGACCAAGACCATGGCCTTTGAATATGCCGACAAGGGCATCCGGGTGAACGCGCTGGCACCGGGCTATGTGGTCTCTGACATGACCAAGGGCGGCATCGCCAATACGGAATGGAGCTCGGTCTGGTCGGCGAATACGCCGATGGGCCGCTTTGCCCAGCCGGACGAGATGGCGACCTGCGCGCTGTTCCTGGCCTCTGATGCTGCAAGCTACGTCACGGGCTCCGTTCTGGTCGCCGATGGCGGCTACCTCACCCACTGATATCGCCAAGACAGGCTGGAGACACTTATGGCACTGGATTTGACAGGCAAGATCGCGGCGATTACCGGCGCGGCCTCGGGCATTGGTCTTGCCACGACCGAGGCGCTGATTGCCGCAGGCGCGACCGTGGTGATGGTGGACCGCGACGCTGCCGCATTGGAGGCGCTGGTGACCCGCTTTGGCGGCAAGGCGGTGGCGCAGCGCACCGATCTGCTGGATGCGGCCAGCTGTGACGCGATGATCCCCGAGATTCTCGCCAAGGTGGGCCATATCGACATCCTGCATTGCAATGCGGGCACCTATATCGGCGGCGATCTGGTGGAAACCGATCCGGCCACCATCGACCGTATGCTGAACCTCAACGTCAATGCGGTGATGAAAAACGTCCATGCCGTGATCCCGCATATGTCGGAACGCGGTAGCGGCGACATCCTCGTGACCTGTTCGGTTGCAGGCCATTTCCCGGTGCCGTGGGAGCCGGTCTATTCCGGGTCCAAATGGGCGATCACCTGTTTCGTGCAGACCATGCGGCGGCAGCTCAACAAAAAGGGCATCCGGGTGGGGCAGGTGTCGCCCGGGCCGGTGGTTTCAGCCCTGCTGGCGGATTGGCCGGAAGAGAATCTGCGAAAGGCCAAGGAAAATGGCAGCCTGATCGAGCCGGTCGAGGTGGCGGATGCGATCCTGTTCATGCTGACCCGGCCACGCAATGTCACGATCCGCGACATGATCGTGCTGCCGACCAATTTCGATATCTGAACAGATGGGGCGGCCAGATGATCCGGGCCGCCCCTTTGCCTTGCGGGAGGACAAGATGACGGATCTGAGCGGATTGAGCGTGCTGATTACTGGCGCTGCGGGCGGCATCGGCACCGCCATGGCGGAACGCTTTGCCGCTGCGGGCGCCCGCCTGGCGCTGGTCGATATCAGCGCGGCGGATGATTTGGCGGCACGCCTTGGACCGCAGCACCGCGCCTATCGGCTGGATCTGGAAGATCCGGTAGCAATTGCCGATACCGTGGCGCAGATCGGTGCCGAAATGGGCATCGATATCCTGCTGAACAATGCGGGGCTGGGCATCGTCTTTCCCGCCGACACCACGGATGTGGAGGCCTGGGACCGGACGATGCGCATCAATTTGCGTGCGCCATGGCTGATGTCGGCGGCGGCACTGCCTTTCCTCAAGGCCTCGGGGCGCGGGCGGATCGTCAATGTGTCCAGCCAGGCCGGGGTGATCGCGATTGCCGATCATGCCGCCTATGGGTCCAGCAAGGCGGGCCTGATCCTGCAAACCCGCGTGCTGGCACTGGAATGGGCGGGCTTTGGCATCACGGTGAATGCCATCGCGCCGACGGTGGTGGAAACCCCGATGGCGCTGGTCGGCTGGTCTGGGGAAAAAGGCGTGAAGGCGCGGGCCGAAATTCCGGTTGGCCGGTTTGCCCAACCGGCGGAGATCGCGGCGACCGCATTGTTCCTGTCTTCCGCCGAGGCCGCGATGATCACCGGCGAAACCGTGATGGTGGATGGCGGTTTCTCTATTCGCTGACCCCGCGCTGCCTGCCCGAAAATGCGCCGGTCGCCGCGCTATCGCGGCCCGGTTGCAATCGAGTCATTGACCCGAACCCGTCTTCAAGTATTTTTCATGTAGACAAGAGGGTTGGCATGACACAGGCACAGGAAACGGCAAGCAACGATCGCAAGCGCGGATCCGGCGTGAAATACGTCTATGACACCCTGCGTGATGAGATCCTTGATCTGGTTCTGCCGCCCGGCAGCCCGATTGACGAGGTGCAGCTGTCGGAACGCATGTCGATGTCGCGCACACCGATCCGCGAGGCGCTGGTGCGGCTGGCGGGCGAGGGGCTGGTGACCACGCTGCCCAACCGCTCCACCATCGTGGCGCATATCGACTTCATGAACCTCTATACGTTCTTCGACGCCTTGACGCTGATGTATCGCATGACCACGCGTCTGGCGGCGGAATATCACGATCCTGCGGATCTGGAGATCATCCGCGCCCATCAGGCGCGTTTTGCGGCGGCGGTCGAGGCACAGGATGCACTGGCGATGATCGCAACCAATCGCGATTTTCATGCCTCCATCGCCGAAGCCGGGCGCAATCCCTATTACGCCTCGTTGTTCTTCCGCCTGCTGGATGAGGGGCGGCGCATCCTGCGGCTTTACTATTCCTCCTATCAGGATCGTCTGCCCTATCGTTTTGTCGAAGAGCATGACCAGATGATCGCGGCCATCGCTGCCCGTGACATTGCCACCGCAGATCGGCTGGCCACGGCCCATGCCGACCAGATCGTGCATCAGATCCAAAGTTTCGTGGCGCGCGACCGGCGGATGCCCATCGCGATCTGAACCGCCCCAAACCTGCTTGCAGAAGGCGCGTGGCCCTGTGCTGCGCGCCTTTTTCTTTGCGTGCGGATTTCTTGTCGACAAATAAAATACAATAGGTATTGTGTAGGAAAGGACGCAGAGATTCGCGCCAACCCGCATCGCGTGCCCCGCAGCATAGCCGTGGCCGTCACAGAGGAGAGAAAGATGACTTCGACCATTTTCACCGGCACCATCCCGGCCCTGATGACCCCCTGCAAGGCTGACCGCACGCCCGATTTCGATGCGCTGGTTGCCAAGGGCAAAGAGCTGATCGGCCTGGGCATGTCCGCCGTGGTCTATTGCGGCTCCATGGGGGATTGGCCGCTCCTGACCGATGCCGAACGCATGGAGGGCGTGGAGCGTCTGGTGAAAGCGGGTGTTCCCGTCATCGTCGGCACCGGCGCCGTCAACACCAAGATCGCCGTGGAACACGCCGCCCATGCCGCCAAGGTTGGCGCACAGGGCCTGATGGTGATCCCGCGCGTCCTGTCGCGGGGCAATGTCATCGCCGCCCAGAAGAACCACTTCAAGGCGATCCTGGCGGCTGCGCCGAACCTGCCTGCCGTGATTTATAACAGCCCCTATTATGGCTTTGCGACCCGCGCCGACCTGTTCTTCGCGCTGCGCGCCGAGCACCCGAACCTGATCGGCTTCAAGGAATTTGGCGGCAATGCCGACCTGTCCTATGCGGCCGAGCACATCACCTCCAAGGATGACAGCGTGACCCTGATGATCGGCGTTGATACCGCCGTCTATCATGGCTTCGTGAATTGCGGCGCGACCGGCGCGATCACCGGCATCGGCTGTGTCCTGCCGAAAGAAGTGCTGCTGCTGACCGCGCTGAGCCAGGCTGCCGCCAAGGGCGACGCGACCGCCCGCCGTCTGGCGAAAGAGCTGGATGAGGCGCTGCTGGTGCTGGCCACCGTCGATGCCGGCCCCGACCTCGTGCTGTTCTTCAAGCATATGATGGTGCTGAAGGGGAACCCGGAATACAAGCTGCACTTCAACGAAACCGACGAGCTGTCGCCGAGCCAGCGCGGCTTCATCGAGACGCAACTGGCGCTGTTCGATGCCTGGTTTGCCGACTGGTCGGCCAAGACCGAGGCGCAGAAATACGCCTGATTGCGGCTGCAAGAACGACCGGGGCCACCACCCTGACAGAAGGGCCTTCCGCTGCGGCGGGGGGCCTTTTGCGTGCAGATCCGGCTCATTTTCGGCCCGCAAATATCGCGGGGAACGTCGCAGCCGGGGGGGTAGCCCCCCGCTTTATTTGCCTGAGCGGGCCTGGCCCGCGCGCCCATCCTGCCACCGCGGTTCCAAGCTGCGCCTTTTGGACCATGGCAGGATGAACTTCCCAGTTGTGGCGTCAGGTCACCGCATCCAGCCCGCCGGCGCGCAGGCGCTCCAGCATTTCCATCTCCTCCGCTGTCAGCGTGATGCCATTGGCCTCTGCTGTCTTGCGGGCCGCAAAGCGGCGTTGCGAAGGCAGGCGGGCACCCTGACCGCTGATTGCCTCGAACAGCACTTCGGCACGGGCGAAGGGGTCGGTCCGACCGGCCGCAAAGCGTTCCGGGCTGAAGGCCAGGATCAGTTCGCCATGATGCGGCAGAAGCGACATCGACCCCAGATAATCCAGCGCCTCGGGGCTGGTCAGATCGCCGATCATCACCGCTGCCAGCAATTCGATCATGGTGGAGATCGAAGAGCCCTTATGCGCGCCAAAGGGCAGCAGGGCACCCTGCAATGCGGCTTCCGGGTCGGTGGTGGGCTTGCCGTCCGCGTCCACCGCCCAGCCTTCGGGCAATGACTTGCCCGCGCGGCGATGCAGCTCGATCTCGCCGCGCGCGGCGACACTGGTTGCGAAATCAAAGACATAAGGCGTGGTATCTTTTCGCGGCCAGCCGAAGGCGAAGGGATTGGTGCCCAGAAGTGCCGTGGTGCCGCCCGAAGGCGCAACCGCGGAATAGCTGGGGCACATTGCCATCGCGGCCAGGCCGTGCCCGGTCAGCACCTCGATCTCGGGCCAGAGCGCCGAGAAATGCAGGCAGGAATTGATGACCAATGCCGCGACACCCAGTTCCCGTGCGCGTGCCGCCAGAACCGGCGCGCCCAGTTCAAAGGCCGCGGGCGAGAAGGCCCCCTTTGCATCCACCCGGATCACCCCGCTGCCATCGTCGATCAGCTCGGGCACCGCCAATGGCTCAACCTTGCCCGCCTTCAGCGTGCGCAGGCAGCCCTCGATCCGATAGACGCCATGCGACTTGCAGGCGTCCCGTTCTCCGGCCACAATCACCCGTGCAACCGCCGCTGACTGAAGGGGCGATACCCCGGCCTTGCGGAAGATTTCTTCGGTGAGCCGGGTCAGTGTCTCGATACTCAGGACGGTTTTCTCGGACATGCCGGGGCCTCTCTGTCTTTGGGTTGAGCAATTTGCATACACAAAGTATGCAGTAAGATGACGGGGTTTCAAGCAATGCCGCGTGGCAATATGCTGATTCCCGCAAGCCGAACAACCAAACGCATGAACATGAGGCCCGACATGACTTTCACCCCGCACGGCAAGCATCTGATCGCAGGCGAATGGGTGGGCGGCGCTGCTACCTTTACCTCCGCGCCCGCGCATGGGCCGGCGCATGACTTCGCGCTGGGCAGTGTGGATCTGGTGAACCGGGCCTGCGACGCCGCCGAAGAGGCGTTCTGGACCTATGGCTATTCCAGCCGGGCCGAGCGTGCGGCGTTTCTGGACGCCATCGCCGACGAAATCGAAGCCCGCGCCGAGGCGATCACCCAGATCGGCACCCAGGAAACCGGCCTGCCCGAAGCCCGCCTGAACGGCGAGCGCGGCCGCACCACCGGCCAGCTGCGCCTGTTCGCCGATCATATCCGCAAGGGTGCCTATCTGGATCACCGCGTCGACGCCGCCCTGCCGGATCGTCAACCGGCCCCGCGCCCCGAGATTGTCATGCTGCAACGCCCGATCGGGCCGGTTGCAGTCTTCGGTGCCTCGAACTTCCCGCTGGCGTTTTCCACCGCCGGTGGTGACACCGCGGCCGCCCTGGCCGCAGGCTGCCCGGTGGTGGTGAAGGGCCATTCCGCCCATCCCGGAACCGGCGAGATCATCGCCGAGGCGATCCACGCCGCGATCGCGAAAACGGGTATGCCGAAAGGCGTGTTCAGTCTGATCCAGGGCGGCAATCGTCAGGTTGGCGAGGCGCTGGTGCAGCATCCGTTCATCAAGGCCGTGGGCTTCACCGGCAGCCTTGCAGGTGGTCGCGCGCTGTTCGATCTTTGCGCCGCCCGCCCCGAACCGATCCCCTTCTTTGGTGAACTGGGTTCGGTGAACCCGATGTTCATGCTGCCGGGGGCGATGGCCGCACGGGCCGAGGCACTGGGCACTGGCTGGGCCGGGTCGCTGACCATGGGGGCGGGGCAGTTCTGCACCAATCCGGGCATCGCGGTGGTGCTGGATGGCAAGGATGCCGACACCTTTGTCGCCGCGACCAAAGCCGCACTGGAAAAGGTCGCGCCGCAAACCATGCTGACCGATGGCATCGCCAAGGCCTATAATGACGGTCAGGCGCGTTTCGTGGCCTCGAATGCCGTGAACAGCGTGCTGGAAACGGAATCGACCGGCCGCGCCGTCTCGCCCAACCTGTTCGAGACCACGGCAGACGCCTTCCTGAACGATCACGGTCTGAGCCAGGAGGTCTTCGGGCCGCTGGGTCTGGTGGTCCGCGTGGGCTCGGTCGAGGCAATGCGCGAACTGGCCCGCGGCTTTGAGGGCCAATTGACCAGCACCATGCATATGGACAGTTCCGATCTGGCGGCGGCCCAGGGTCTGTTGCCGATCCTGGAGCGCAAATCGGGCCGGGTTCTGGTCAATGGTTTCCCCACAGGGGTCGAAGTGGTGGACAGCATGGTTCATGGCGGGCCATACCCGGCCTCGACCAATTTCGGCGCAACATCGGTCGGCACCCTGTCGATCCGCCGCTTCCTGCGGCCGGTCTCGTATCAGAACCTGCCACAAGACCTGTTGCCGGAAGACGCACGCGGCTGAACCGCGCGCTGACCAAGCAGATTGACGGGATCCTGCATGGGATTTCGTCAATCTGACGCTGCGGGAATACGAGTTGTATATTATTTGTATTTAAACTCGAACCCGATGCTTATAGTGTTATCGTTGGAAAACGATCCGAATCGTTAGTTCGGGCACTGAACCAAGGGAGACTCTGCATGAAAGTTTCGATTGCGCTCGGCGGTATTGCGCTGGCTGCCAGCCTTGCCACCACGGCTCAGGCCGACAAGCTGGACGATATCATCGCTTCGGGCACGCTGCGCTGCGCCGTGGTGCTTGATTTCCCGCCGATGGGTTCGCGCGATGCAAGCAACAACCCGATCGGGTTCGATGTTGACTATTGCAGCGATCTGGCTGCCGCTCTGGGCGTCAAGCCCGAGGTCGTCGAAACCACCTTCCCCGAGCGTATCCCGGCCCTGATGTCGGGTTCGGTCGATGTGGCGGTGGCCTCGACTTCCGACACGCTGGAACGTGCCAAGACCGTTGGCTTCTCGATCCCCTACTATGCCTTTGAGAACGCCGTTGTCGCCAGCGAGAAATCGGGCATCACCGACGCCGATGGCATGAAGGGCAAGGTCGTGGGCGCCACCGCTGGCACCTATGAGGCGATCTGGCTGGAAGAGCAGGTCAAATCCTGGGGCGCGGGCGAGTTCCGTCCCTATCAGAACCAGGCTGACGTCTTCCTGGCGCTGAGCCAGGGCCAGCTGGACGCGACCGTGTCCACCATGGAAGTGGCACAGGCCAATGTGAAGACCGGCAATTTCCCGGGCATCCAGATCGTCGACAAGGCCCCGATGGTGCCGGACTATGTCGCACTGATCACCCTGCGTGAAGAATATGGCCTGATCAACTTCATGGACCTGTTCGTCAACCAGCAGGTCCGCACCGGCCGTTATGCCGAGCTTTACAAGAAATGGGTCGGCGAGGGTGAGCCCGCCAGCCTGACCATCCCGGGCGTCTACCGCTAAGCGTCCCGCCTTTATCGCGGCGCGGGGGAAAACCTCGCGCCGCTTCTCCGTTCCAGGAAGAGAGGCGGTTCATGTTCAATTACAGTTTCCGGTGGAACCAGGCCTTCGCATCGCTGCCGCAGATGCTTGAGGGTGCCTGGGTCACCATCCAGATCGCGCTGCTGTCGATGGCCATCGGCATCACCATCGCCATTTTGCTCACGGTGTTCCGGCGCTCGGGCAACAAGCTGCTGTCAGGTGTGGCAAGCACCTGGGTCGAGGTGGCGCGCAATACCCCGGCCCTGTTCCAGATCTATATGGTCCATTTCGGGCTTGGGGGCTTTGGCATCCATCTGTCGCCCTACCTGTCGCTGTTGATCGGCATCGCCTTCAACAATGCGGGTTATCTGGCCGAAAACTTCCGCGGTGCGCTGAAAGCCATCCCCGAGACCCAGACGCGGGCTGCACGCTCGCTGGGCATGTCGCAGGGGCAGGCCTTCACCAATGTGGTAATGCCGCAGATGTTGCGCATTTCGTTCCTGCCGATCACCAACCAGATGGTCTGGGCCATCCTGATGACCTCGCTTGGTGCGGTCGTTGCGATGAATACCGACCTGTTCGGGGTGACCAAGGCGCTGACCGACCGGACCTTCCGCACCTTTGAATATTTCGCCATCGCCGCCGTGATCTTCTATGTGATCACCAAGGTGATCACCGTGTCGGCCCGGCTGCTTGCCGCGCGCCTGTTCCGTTACTGAGGGGCGCGCAGCAATGTTCAACACCGGACTAACCTCAAACGACCTCTGGCTGCTGGCGCAAGGTGCCGGCATGACCCTGCTGGTCACCGCGATTGCGGTGTCTCTTGGCACCATTCTGGGCATCATCTTCGGGGTGCTGCGCTATCAGCTTGGCCCCTGGTGGGCGCTGCCGCTGACCTTTGTGCTGGATGTCTTCCGCTCGATCCCGCTGCTCATCCAGCTGATCCTGGCCAATGCTTTCGTGAACATGATCCTGGTGCCGACGCTGAAGATCGGCAAGGTTTCGGGCTTCACAGTCGCCTGTGGCGTGCTGGCCATGTATACCGCCGCCTATTGCTCGGAAATCGTGCGCGGCGGCATCGAGGCGGTGCCTGCAAACCTGCGCCGCGCCTCTCGATCGCTTGGCATGAGCTGGGGCCAGGACATGTGGAACATCGTCATGCCGCTGGCAACGCGGGTGGCGCTTCCGTCCTGGATCGGCCTCGCGCTTGGCGTGATGAAGGATTCGGCGCTGGTCTATATCGTTCAGGTGCCGGAGCTTCTGAAAAACACGCAGATCCTGATCACCCGCCTGCAGGAACCCCTGCTGCTCTTGATGATCTGCGGGCTTTTCTACTTCCTCATCTCCTTCCCCATTGCCCGTTTCGGCGGCTATCTCGAAAAACGGTGGTCCAATGATTGAGATCGAAAATGTCCGTAAATCCTTTGGTCCGCTGGAAGTTCTGAAGGGTATCAACCTGACCGTCTCCAAGGGCGAGGTGCTGACGGTGATCGGCGGCTCCGGCTCGGGGAAATCGACGCTGCTGACCTGCATCAACGGGCTGGAGCCGATCGATTCCGGTCGGATCAAGGTCGATGGCACCGAGGTTCATGCCAAGGGCACCAACCTGAACAAGCTGCGCGAAAAGATCGGCATCGTGTTCCAGCAATGGAATGCCTTTCCGCATCTGACGGTGCAGGAAAATGTCATGCTGGCGCAGGTGAAGGTGCTGAAACGCTCCAAGGCCGAGGCCGCGGCCGAAGCTGAAAAGCAGCTCAAGCATGTGGGGCTGGGCGACAAGCTTTCGGTCTATCCGGGGCGTCTGTCGGGCGGGCAGCAACAGCGCATGGCGATTGCCCGCGCGCTGGCCATGTCGCCGAACTACATGCTGTTCGACGAGGTGACATCGGCGCTGGACCCGCAATTGGTGGGCGAGGTGCTCGATACCCTGCGGATGCTGGCATCCGAGGGCATGACGATGATCTGCGTCACCCATGAGATGAAGTTCGCGCGCGAGGTTTCCGACCGCGTGGCCTTCTTCCACAAGGGTGTGATGGCAGAGATCGCCCCGCCGGAAGAGCTGTTCGGTGCGCCGAAAGACCCGGAGCTGCAAAAGTTCCTGGCCGCCACCCATTGAGGGCCCATTGAGGGAATTATGACCAGCAAGACCGATGTGATCGTCATCGGAGCGGGCGTTGTCGGGCTTTCCGCAGCGCTCGCCCTTCAGGCACGCGGGCTTTCCGTCACGGTGATCGACCGTGAGGGGCCCGCAGCCGGGGCTTCGGCAGGCAATGCCGGGGCTTTCGCCTTTACAGATATCCTGCCGCTGGCTTCGCCGGGGATCCTGAAGAAAGCGCCGAAATGGTTGCTGGACCCGCTGGGGCCGCTGTCGGTGCCGCCTTCCTATGCGCTGAAGATCGCGCCCTGGATGTTCCGCTTCTGGCGCGCCTGTTCGCCGGCGCGTGTGGCGCATTCGACGGTGGCGCAGACGGCGCTGATGGATCTGTCCAAGGCCGAGCTGGAGCCGTTTCTTGCGGCCACCGGCACGCTGCCGATGCTACGCAAGGATGGCAATCTGCAGGTCTATGAAAGCCAGGCCGAGCTGAATGCCTCGCTGCCCGGCTGGAAGGCGCGCGCCGACCATGGCATCGAGTTCCGCCATATAGGGGCCGAGGAAATGGCCGCGTTGCAGCCCGGCCTTGCGCCGCGCTTCACCCATGGCACCTTCACGCCCGGCTGGTATTCCATCGCCGATCCCAAACTTTACACGATTGCACTGGCGGATCGCTTCCGCGCCAATGGTGGCACGCTTGAGCGGGCCGAGGTTGACAGCCTGATTCCGCAAGACAGCGGCGTGGAACTTGTGTGTCGCGACAGCATCACCCGGCGGGCGGATCGTGTCGTGCTGGCGGCGGGGGCGTTCTCGCATCGCATCGCCCGCAGCCTTGGCGACCGGATCCCGCTTGAAACCGAACGCGGTTACAACACCACGCTGCCGTCAGACGCCTTTGATCTGCGTATGCAGGTCACGTTTGGCGGCCATGGTTTCGTGGTCAGCCGCCTGTCGACCGGCATCCGTGTCGGTGGCGCGGTGGAACTTGGCGGGCTGGACATGCCGCCGAATTTCAAACGCTCCGAGGCGATGCTGAAAAAGGCGCAAGGCTTCCTGCCGGGGCTGAAACCTGCGGGCGGTGTGCAATGGATGGGCTTCCGTCCGTCGCTGCCCGACAGCCTGCCCGCCATCGGTGCGGCGCGCGCCACCAAGCGCGTGACCTATGCCTTTGGTCATGGCCATCTTGGCCTGACGCAATCGGCGGGCACCGCCCGCCTTGTCGCTGATCTGATGACGGGGGCCACCCCCGCCATCGACCTGACCCCCTTCTCTCCGCAACGCTTCTGAGGTCCATCATGGCCAATCATACCTTCTCTTGCATCGACGGGCATACCTGCGGGAACCCGGTGCGTCTTGTCTCGGGCGGTGGCCCGCGACTGGAGGGCAAGGACATGCTGGAAAAGCGCGCGCATTTCCTGCGCGAGTTTGACTGGATCCGCACCGGCCTGATGTTCGAGCCGCGCGGCCATGACATGATGTCGGGCTCGATCCTTTATCCGCCGACCCGCCCCGATTGCGATGTGGCGGTGCTGTTCATCGAGACCTCGGGCTGTCTGCCGATGTGTGGTCACGGCACCATCGGCACCATCACGATGGGGATCGAGAACGGGCTGATCCAGCCGCGCGAGCCGGGTAAACTGTCCATCGACGCCCCGGCGGGCAAGGTGGATATCACCTATCGCCAGGAAGGCCGCTTTGTCGAGGAAGTGCGCCTGACCAATGTGCCGGGCTTCCTTTATGCCGAAGGCCTGACGGCCGAAGTGGAGGGGCTGGGCGAGATCGTGGTGGATGTGGCTTACGGCGGCAATTTCTACGCCATTGTGGAGCCGCAGAAGAATTTCCGCGATATGGCCGATTTCACCGCAGGCGAGTTGATCGGGTTCAGCCCGAAACTGCGCGCGGCGCTGAATGCCAAATACGAATTCATCCACCCCGAACATCCGGCGATCAACGGGTTGAGCCATATTCTGTGGACTGGCGTACCGACGGTGGAGGGTGCACATGCCCGCAATGCCGTGTTCTATGGAGACAAGGCGATTGATCGCAGCCCCTGTGGCACCGGCACATCTGCCCGCATGGCGCAGCTTGCCGCCAAGGGCAAGCTGAAGGTTGGGGACGAGTTCTGGCATGAATCGATCATTGGCTCGATCTTCAAGGGCCGGGTCGAGGCTGCGGTGACGGTGGCGGGCAAGCCCGCAATCATCCCCTCGATCGGGGGATGGGCGCGGCAGACCGGCATCAACACCATTTTCATCGATGATCGCGATCCCTATGCGCATGGCTTTGTCGTAAAATGACCCATCGCGCGCGCAGCATCCTGACGGGGGCTGCCGCAGGCCCCATCATCGCTAGTCTTGAACCGCTATCCTTCTGGGGCGGGGTCGATCCGGCCACCGCGCGGGTGATCGACGTGCACCACCCCTTGCATGGCCGATCCCTCAGCGGCGCTATTCTGATGATGCCCTCTACCCGGGGCTCCTGCACCGGGTCGGGGGTTTTACTGGATATGGCCTTGAACGGGGTGGCGCCGGCGGCACTGGTGTTTTCCGAACCCGAGGATGTGGTGACGCTGGGCGCCCTGATCGCGGGCGGCATGTTCAACGTGCCGTTGCCGGTCCTGCGCCTGACGCCCGAGGCCTGGGCAGAGCTGGCGCAGGCGCAAAGTGCGGTGATCACCGATACCTCCATCACGGCGGGCGATCTGGTGATCCCGGTCGCCCCCCCTGCCACCACCACGCTGGATCTGACGGATCAGGACCGCGCCATGCTGGACGGCACTGAGGGCGTCGCCTGTCAGGAAGCCATGCGCATCATCTGCGCCATGGCGGCCAATCAGGGCGCGACCCGGCTGATCGACGTGACGCAGGGCCATATTGATGGCTGTATCTATGCCAGCCCCGCCAATCTGACCTTCGCCGAGAAGATGGCCGATATGGGCGCGCGCATCTGCATCCCGGCCACGATGAACGCGATCTCGGTCGATCATGGTCATTGGCGGGAGCAGGGCGTGCCGCCCAGCTTTGGCGGCCCGGCGCAGCGTCTGGCCGATGCCTATGTGCGCATGGGCTGCCAGCCGACCTTCACCTGTTCGCCCTATCTTCTTGATACCGCCCCGGTCGAGGGCGAGGCGATTGCCTGGGCGGAATCCAATGCGGTGATCTATGCCAATACGGTGCTGGGCGCGCGCACGGCAAAACACCCGGATTTTCTGGATCTGTGCATTGCGCTGACCGGCCGCGCGCCCCTGTCTGGGGTTTATCTGGATGGCCCGCGTCAGGCGCGGCGCATCATCGATGTCGATCTGCCGATGGCGATTGATGACAGCTTCTGGCCGCTGATCGGATATCTGGCGGGCAAGGCGGCCCCTGACCGCATTCCGCTGCTGCGGGGCCTCGCGCCCGGGCGGCCCACGCCGGAAAACCTGAAGGCGGTCTGCGCGGCCTTTGGCACCACCTCTGCCGCGCCGATGCTGCATATCGAGGGCGTGACGCCCGAGGCGGATCGCATCGCCCCGGATGCCGATTATGCCCGCATCACCGCAGCGGACATGGCCGCAGGCTGGCGCCTGCTGAATGAGGGGCCGGAACGAGTGGAACTGGTCGCGGTCGGTAGCCCACATGCGTCGCTGCTGGAATGTCGCGCGCTGGCTGCAGCCCTGGCGGGGCGCCCCACCACCATTGCCACCATCGTCACCGCCGGACGGCAGGTGATGGCCGAGGCCCGCGCCGAGGGCACGCTTCAGGCGCTGGAGGCATCGGGCGTGCAGGTCCTGCCGGATCTGTGCTGGTGCTCGATCTCGGAACCTGTCTTTCCGCCGGGAACTCGCGCGCTGATGACGAACTCTGGCAAATATGCTCATTACGGGCCAGGCCTGTCGGGCCGCGCCGTGCGTTTCGGCAGTCTGGCCGATTGCGCGACCGCCGCCGTCACCGGCCAGGCCCCCCGCAGGCTTCCCCTCTGGCTGGAATGATCCGATGCGCAGCAGCAAAACCATCCATGTGATTTCCGCCCATGCCGAGGGCGAGGTGGGCGATGTCATCGTGGGCGGCGTGGCCCCGCCACCGGGCGACACGATCTGGGAACAGTCGCGCTGGATCGCGCGCGACAACACGCTGCGCAATTTCGTGCTGAATGAGCCGCGTGGCGGTGTCTTTCGCCATGTGAACCTGCTGGTGCCGCCCAAACACCCCGAGGCGCAGGCGGCCTGGATCATCATGGAGCCAGAGGATACCCCGCCGATGTCGGGGTCGAACTCGATCTGCGTGTCCACCGTGCTGCTGGATGCGGGCATCATCCCGATGACGGAACCCGAAACCCATATGGTGCTTGAGGCACCGGGCGGGCTGGTGCGGGTGCGCGCCGAATGCCGCAATGGCAAGGCCGAGCGGATCTATGTGCAGAACCTGCCCAGCTTTGCCGCCAATCTAGATGCCAGTCTGGAGGTCGAGGGGCTGGGCACCCTGACCGTGGACACGGCCTATGGCGGTGACAGTTTTGTCTTTGTCGATGCGCCCGCGCTTGGCTTTGGGCTGACCCCGGACGAGGCGCATGATATCGCCAAGCTCGGCGTGAAGATCACCAATGCCGCGACCGAGCAGCTGGGCTTTCACCACCCGACCAACCCCGATTGGCGGCATTTCTCGTTCTGCCTGTTTGCGGGGCCGGTCACGCGCGAGGGGCATGAACTGCGCGCCGGGGCCGCGGTGGCGATCCAGCCCGGCAAGGTGGATCGGTCGCCGACCGGAACCGCATTGTCGGCGCGGATGGCGGTGCTACATGCGCGCGGACAGATGGGGCTGCAAGACCGGCTGACCGCCGTGTCGCTGATCGGGTCGACCTTTTCGGGCCGCATCCTCGGCACCACGACGGTGGGTGACCTTCCGGCCATCCTGCCCGAGATTTCCGGCCGGGGCTGGATCACCGGCATCCATCAGCACATGCTGGACCCGAGCGACCCCTGGCCTGAAGGCTATCGCCTGAGCGATACTTGGGGGGCGCGCTGATCAGCTGGCGGGAGGCAGCTGCGCTTCGACCTCCTGCCAGCCTTGATCCATCGGCCAGGCCGCCGACAGCATCGGGATGCCGACATGGCCATAGGCAAAGGATAGCTGGCGCTCTGCCACTTCTTTGTCGGCACCTGCAAGCTCCGCGAGATACAGCGCCGCGGCAAAGCCGGTGCGATCCGATCCGCTGCGGCAATGGATCAGGACCGGCTTCGGCAAATCGCGCATCACCTTCAGCAAAGCGGCCACATCCTGCGGGTCGGGCTTGCGGCTGGCCGACATGGCGAAATCGACGTGTTGCAGACCAAGGGCAGCCGCATCCCGCCGTTCGACCTGATACCATTCTGCGTCAGGTTGCGCGCCACGAAGGTTCAGCACGCTATGAATGCCGTGATTCTGCACCGCCCGTGCCAGATCGCCCGGACCGGGCTGCGCCGAGCGGTAAAGCACGCCATTTTTAACCATGTGGAAGTTGTCATTGGCCTGTAGCCAGACCGGCCAGAGCACAAGCCCCGCGCAGGTCAGGCCAAGCCCGATGGCAGCGGTGCGCAGGGCCCGCATGGGCTTGCTTGACATGGCATTTCTCCGTCCGGGATCGCTGACGGAAGCCATGAACGTCGATCCTTACACGGCGCTTACGGCAAGAAATTCGGGGCATTTTCCTTGGGTTTTGCCCTTGGCCTGCGCTGCCGCACACATGGCGGTATTGCCGTAGTGGTGCCACACTTTAACCACGATCCGGCACAACTATCGCTGTAGTTGAAACGTGGAATGGCAATGTGCGTCACGCGCGGCCAGACCCACGTCACAGAAAGGGCTGCCACATGAAAATCCTCGCTGTGGATGACGAACCGATCTTCGTCGAAATTCTCGAAGTTGCGCTTGGCGAACTTGGATATAACGACGTGACTCCGGCCTTTTCGGCCCAGGCTGCGCTTCGCGAGATCGAGCATAGCAAAGACACGTTCGATTGCATCCTTCTCGATATCCGTATGCCCGGCACCGATGGCGTGCAGCTGTGCCGCATGATCCGCTCCATGCCGAAATACAACCGCGTTCCGATCATGATGGTCACCTCCATGTCGGATCGCAGCTATATCGATGCGGCCTTCAATGCCGGGGCCACCGATTACCTGAACAAGCCGCTCGACGTGGTGGAGCTGAAGGCACGCATGGCGATGCTTGCCCGCCTCGTGCAAGAGCAGCTGCGCACCTCGTTGCTGGAGTACCGCGCGGCGGCTGCCGATGGCATGGTCGAGCTGCAATTCGATCTGAGCACCAAGCTGGTGATCCCAGGCTATGACCGGCTGATCGAATATCTTGCGCTGGAAAACTATCTGCTGAGCCTGGGGCTGCGCGAAAGCTACACTGCATCGGCCTTTGCAATCTCGATCCAGAATGCTGCAACGATTTACAGCGCGGCGACCCCGGTTGCCTTCATGAACATGCTGGGCGATGTGTCGTCCTGCATCGAAGATGCGCTGAAATCGACCTCGGCGCTGATCGCCTATGCCGGGAACGGCAATTTCGTGGCGGTGCTGACCGGCGAACAGGGCCGGGTGGATCAATCTGCGATCCAGGACGCGATCAATATCGGGTTGGAAGGATTCAGCGGCATCTATCTGGCCGACCGTATCCCGACGCCGGATGTCGCGGTGGGGGCGATGGTGCGCAAGACGCTGTTCTCGCGGTTGCGCAACGGCGATGATCTGCTGCTGCGGGCAATCGCTGCGGTGGAGCATCATCCGATCGCGATGCCTGCCCGCAAATGGGCATGACCGCCATGGCCGATATTTCGCCGTCGCTTGCGCCTCTGCGCGACAGGTTCATCGCGCTGAATGCGACGCGGGCAAAAGACCTGATCGAACTGCGCAACCGCATCGAACAGGGACGTGACCCCGAGGCCAGCTTTCTGGCCATGGGTGAAATCGTCCACAAGATTGCGGGCGTGGCGCTGACCCTGGGATTTCCGGCCCTCGGATTGCGGGCGATGGAACTGGACCGTGTGACCATCGCGTTCCGCAAGAAAGAAGTGGGGCTGGCTCTGGCCTGGCGTCAGGGTGCCCCGATCCTTGATGCGGTGCTGGTCGAACTGTCCGCCTGAGTCCGTTCTTTCAAGTTGGCCAGTCGCAAGGCGGTCCGGTCGTTCCGGGCGGCTTGTCCTGTGCGCCTGTTGCAATGGCCCGGCAAGGGTGACCTCCGCCGTCCCAGCGGCGGGGGCCGCTGTGTTTTGCGCGATGCATCTTACACGATTTTGCTTGAAGCAACCCTGAGTTGATGAGAAGCAATTTGCAACCGCATGGACGAAATCGGTCAGCAGCCGTCCATGCGGACTAAACAGGATGAAAAAAAGAGGGACCGGATGCTCGAAGATTCCGAGATTTTATCGATCTTTGGCGATCTGCTGCGCGCACCGGCGCATGAAATCGGGCCGGCCATCGAACGGGCGCTGGCGCGGGCCTCCGCTCAGGTGGGCAGCGCAAGGTGCTGGCTATTTTGCATTTCGACACCCGAGAACCAGACGACATTGCAGGCCAGCCATGGCGACGGCGCGGCCATGGCCATGTCGGGCGATTGCCGAACATTGGTCCTGCCGTGGATAGACGAGTTGGAGGCGTGCCGCCCGGTGAGCCTGCCCGACACCGCTGCGCTGCCGACCGATCTTGAGGCGCGGGCGCAGTTGCTGGCGGCGGGCATTGCGCAATGCACCTTGTTGCCGGTGATGCAGGAAGGCCGTCTGCGCGGGGTTCTGCTGGTCGAGGCGGCAGACCTGTCCGGCCGCTGCACCTCGGGCGTGTTGCAACTGATGGCGCTGACGCTGATGCTGCTGGAGCGTAGCGCGCGCGAGACCCAGCAGACCGAGGCGATCCATCGCCTGACCGCGATCCTGGATGCCATGCCCGAGCTGATGTTCGAGGTCGATGCTGACGCGTGCTATACCGGCTTTTATGCCGGCCCGCCGCATCTGATGGCGCGGCCGCCCGAGGAAATGAAGGGCAAGACACTGGCCGAAGTGCTGCCCGAGCCGGTGCAGGCGATTGCGACGAAAGCCCTGCATACGGTTTTGGAACAGGGCCGGGTGCAGAATGTCATCTATTCGATGAAGCTGCCAACGGGCGATTTCACCTTTGAGCTGAGCGGGTCGCGCAAGGATGCGACCACGCCTGAGGGCAAGCCGAGCGCGATCTTTATCGTGCGCGACATCTCGCGCCGCCGGGCCCTGCAATCCGAAATGCTGCGTCTGCGCCGGGTCGTGCAATCCATGGGCAACCTTGCGATTTTCACGGATATCGAAGGCCGTGTGCAATGGGTCAATGCCGCGTTTGAACGGCGCAGCGGCTGGAGCAATGAAGAGATCCGGGGCCGTGACTTCAAATCGCTGGTGCGCTGCGATGACAGCGATCAGGGCGCGGCGGATGGGTTGGAGACGGCGTTGGAGGAGCAACGCGCCTTCACAGGCCAGACCATCAACCAGGATCGCTATGGCAACCGTTACTGGATTGATTTCAACGTTCTGCCGTTGACCGGCGAAAACGGTCAGGTCGAGGGATGGGTCTCGATCGAGACCGATGTGACCCATATCAAGATGCAGGAAGCCGCGACCGAAGCGATGGCGCGCCGGGCCGAAGCCTCTTATCGCCAACTGGAAAGCGCGCTCAACGCGTTGCCTGATGCGGCGGTGGTGTTTGACGGCGACGAACAGCTGGTGCTGTGCAACCCCGCCTTCCGCAAGCAATTCCCGGAGCTTGCCAAGGGGATCGAGCCGGGCATCACCCTGCGTGAGCTGTTCCGGCGGGGCGCATCGGAGGGGTTCTTCAACTCGCCCAAGGACGACAGCGAGCTGGAGGAATGGCTGGATGAGCAATTGGCGGCCTATCGCCAACCCTATTACGCCGATGAGGTGCAACTGCGTGACGGACGTTGGCTGCGCCGGGTGCACAGCCGCACCTCGGATGGCAGCCTGATCGGCATCGGCATCGATGTGACCGCGCGCCGCCGCCAGATCGAGGCGCTGGATTCGATGAACCAGGAACTGGTCTCGGTTCTGAAAGAGCGCGACGAGGCGCGGCGACGGCTGGTCTCGATCATGAACGGCGCGCAGGTCGGCACATGGGAGCTGGATGTGCGCAAGGGCCAGATGACCACCGGCGGCCATTGGGCGCAGATCCTTGGCCGCGGCGACGAGCTGCCGCGCAGCTTCCCGCTTGCCACCCTGATCGACCTGATCCACCCGGATGATCGCGATGTTTTCGAGCAGCGGAATGTCTATCTGCCGGGCTTTGGGTCCGGCGTGTTCGAATTCGAAATGCGTCTGCTGCACAAGAAGGGGCATTGGGTCTGGGTCATGTCGCGGGGGCAGGTCCTGCAACGTGATGTCGATGGCAATCCCGAACATATGGTCGGCGTGCATCTGGATATCAGTGAGCGCAAACGGCTGGAGCGCGAGGTTGACGCCAGCCAGGCGCAGTTGCGCAGCGCGATGGAAAGCAGCGTGGCGGCGATCTCGCTTTATGACGAGAACGGCATTCTGATCTATTGCAACACCGAGGCGCGGCGGATCCTCAATCTGGAACCGGGGATGCGCAACGGCAATCGCGACGGCGAAGCCCCATGGCGGCTGGAACATGTCGACGGTCGACGGCTGGCCAGTCACGAATATCCGTTCGAGCTGGTCGGTAAGGCCGGGGGGCCGGTGCGCGATGTGAAATATGCAGTGCGCTGGCCGGATGGCACGCGGCGGGTGTTGACGGGCAATGTCTCTCCGGTGGATGGCGGGGATGGGCACCGCAATGTGGTGATCTCGTTCTGGGACATCACCGAACAGATCGCGGTGACGGAGACGCTGGAAAAGGCGCTGCTGCACGCAGAGGAAATGAGCCGGGCAAAATCCACCTTCCTTGCCAATATGAGCCACGAGATCCGCACGCCGCTGAATGGCGTTCTGGGGTTGGCCGAGGTGCTGGATATGCAGATCACCGATCCGGGGCAGCGCAAGATGATCGCCTCGATCCGTCAATCCGGGGCGACGCTGCTGGCGGTGCTGAACTCCATTCTCGACATGTCGAAGATCGAGGCGGGCAAGATGGAACTGGAACATGCCCCGATCGTGCTGGGCGAGATCATCTCGCAGCTTGCGGCAACCTATGCGGTGCAGGCCGAGGAAAAGGGTCTGGAGTTCGAGGTGTTCAGCTCGTCGGGCTGCGACGTGCCGCGCATGGGCGATGGTCATCGCATCCGGCAGATCCTGCACAACCTGCTGAGCAATGCGATGAAGTTCACCGAACAGGGCGAGGTGCGGCTGAATGTGTCGTGTCGCGTTGGTAAGCCCGTGGTGGTGCGGGTGTCCGATACCGGCGTCGGAATGACCGAGGAACAGGCCGCGCGCGCCTTCGACAGTTTCGAACAGGCAGAGGTCGGCACGACGCGGCGTTTTGGCGGCACCGGCCTTGGCCTTTCGATCGTGCGGGAGCTGGCACAGAAGATGGGTGGCAGCGTCAGCATCGAATCGGCGCAGGGGCGTGGCACCTCGGTCAGCGTGACCTTGCCGCTGGCGATGGTGGATGGATCCGCGCCGGTGATCGCGCCGACGAAAGCCGTGCCCGAGGCCGCGCCGGCGCGCAGCCTGGCCGCGCCGCAGCCCGCGCCCGCGGAGCGCGTGGTTCCGCCCTCCACCGGATCTTCGCTGCATGTGCTGGGCGTCGATGACAATGCCACCAACCGCGAAGTCTTGTCGGGCATGTTGTCGCAGCTTGGGGTTTCGCTGGATCTGGCCGAGGACGGGCGTCGCGCGCTGGACAAATGGGAAGAGGCCCATGCTGCAGGGCAGCATTACGACGTGATCCTGTTGGATCTGACCATGCCGGTGATGGACGGCCGCACCGCGCTGGAACTGATCCGCCAGATCGAGAAAGCGCGAGGATTGCGGCGAACCCGTGTTGTTGCGGTGACGGGCGAGATCTTTGCCAGCGATGGTGCCGAACTGTTGAAGCTGGATTTTGACGGCTACCTGCTCAAGCCCTACAGCCTGCGCGATCTTCAGAAAACATTGGGTGTTGCCGCCAAGCTTCCCTTAGGGAAGGAATGAGGCGCGGTGACTTAGAATTTCTCTGACATATGCCAAGTTTATGCCATAGTGATCGCAGATTGTACGCATAAAACGACGTTAACGTTTCTGGTTGTTGTCCGGGTTTGGGTGGGTAGGTTTCGGCAATGCAGCGTAAAGTTCTTTTGGCAGAAGATGATGAGATCAGTCAGCAGATCTATGCCAGCCTGCTGCAAGAGGCAGTTGGCGTGGATCTGACGGTGGTGGGCGATGGGCGGGCAGCGCTGGAAGAGGTGCTGACAAATCCGTTTGATCTTCTCATCCTGGATCAGAATCTTCCGGTTGTGACGGGGGACAGGATTGTCCGGCATCTGCGTGCCAGCCGCACGCGGAATTCAGAGACGCCGATCTTGCGGCTGAGTGCGGCCATCTCCGCACCGGGCAGCCGGACATCGGCCTTCGGGCTGGAGACATTGCTTCCCAAGCCGATCTCGGGTGAGGTGTTTGTCGCGACCGTCCGCAAATTGCTGGGTGGTGCGGTGCCGCCGATGGCACCGGGTGCCTGACAGGGCGTGGGGGCTTCGATGCAGGCCGGACCTGGATCCGCGCATCGAAAGCAGAGATGGCGGTCCTGCAGGGTGGGACAGTCGGCACAACAGGTTTTGTAACGTGGCCCGGTTTGGGCCGCATCGCGAAGGACATTCCCGCATATCAGAGGGGCCGGAATTTTGACCGGCAGGCCGTGCCAGACTTGCGCGGCCACCGTCTGTGAGCGGGTTTTCCGGGCAAGGAGGATAGAATGGGCACGCACTTCCTGCAGGTGGCACTGGACGCCTTCAGCGCCCTGGCTGCTGCAAGCCGTGACGAGGCCAACGAGGCGCTGCAAGGCACCGTGACCAAGATTGGCGCGGCGCTTGACCTGTCCTCGGTCAGCCTGTCCTGCAAGCATGAAGGCAATGCGATGCTGCTGGCCAATTGGCAGGACCAGCGTGACGGCAATGCGGCTGTGACGGCGCGTGAGTTGCCGGTATCGGGGCGGGGGCTGGAGGGCGTTCTGGTTCTGCAGGGCACCGCATCGGCATTATCCTGTGTAGCTGAACACGAGGCGCTGATTTTGTCGTTGGGATCGGCGCTTGTCGCGCTGGCGCAGCGCAAGCTTGGCCATGACGCCGAAATCTCGCGCGCGACCGAGATCGAACGGCAGGCACTGGCCGCCGCGCGCCAGCAAATTGTCCGGGTGCTGGGCGCGGTGGAACAGGGCTTTGCGCTTTACGATGCGCAGAACCGCCTCGCGCTCTATAATCGCCGCTATCAGGAACTTTACCCGGCGCTTGCCCCGATGCTGCGACCGGGTGTGCCGCAGGAGGAAATCCTGCAACATGGGCTGGCGGTTGGCCAGTTTCCCGATGCTGTCGGCCGCGAGGACCCCTGGCTGGAGCAGATGCGACATGTGCCTGTTACGGGCACGATCCGACGAGAGACCAGCCTGCCGGATGGCCGGGTGATCCAGATCAGCGTGACGCGCACCGAAATGGGCGAATGGGTGGAAACCCATGCCGATATCAGCGAATTGCGCATGGCTGAGCTGCGTCGCCGCAACATCATCGAATCTGCGCGTCTGGCGACCTGGGAATGGGACGTGCGCACCAATGAAAGCCAGTATAACGAACATTGGGCGCGTATCATCGGTCTGGACTTTGCCGATATGCCGGAAAAACCGACCTATCAGCTTTGGCGCGATCATGTGCATCCCGATGATCTGGAACGCACCGAGGCACTGTTCGACATTGCCGAGGCACGCGGCGATCACATGATCGAAACCGAATACCGGCTGCGCCATGCCGACGGGCATTGGGTCTGGATCCTTGATCGCAGCCAGATCCTGCGCCGCGACCCGGAAGGCAAGCCGCTGTTCATGGCCGGGATCGAGATCGACATCAGCGAACGCAAGGCCCGCGAAGAGGCGCTGGTGGTGGCCAAGGCGGCGCTGGAACAGGCATTGATCGACCGCCAGTCGGCCGAAGATCGCTTTTACGACATTGCAGCGGTGTCAGAGGCCTGGTTCTGGGAACAAGATGCCGATCTGCGCTATGTCTATCGTTCCCGCACCGAAAGCTGGGCCAGGAACGGGCCCGGCGTCGACGAGATGATCGGCCTGACCAGCCTGGAATGGATGCGCCGGCACCCCGCGGCCGAGGAAAGCGCGGATTGGGAAGGGCTGAATGCGTTGCAGCGGCGGCGCGAGCCCTTCCAGGATTTCGTGTTCCGCGCGCCGATGATGGTTCCGGGCGACGAACGCTGGTTCCGCATCAGCGGTGCCCCCAACTTTGACGCTGAGGGCCGCTTCCTTGGCTATCGCGGTGTCGGTGCCGATGTGACCGAGCTGTATATGGCGCGCCGCAAGGCCGAGGATGCGAACAAGGCCAAATCCGCCTTCCTTGCGAACATGAGCCACGAGATCCGCACGCCGCTGAATGGCGTTCTGGGCATGGCCGAGATTCTGGAGGGCATGTTGCAGACGCCCGAGCAGAAGCGGATGATCGGCACGATCCGCCGTTCCGGCACGCTGCTGTTGACCATTCTGAACGACATCCTCGATATGTCCAAGATCGAGGCCGGCAAGCTGGAAATGGAACAGGTGCCTTTTGATCCGGTGGAAGTGGCACAGCGCGCCCATGACCTGCATGCCCATGTCGCGGCAGAGAAACATATTGATCTGGATCTGTTGATCGGCAGCAATGCCGGCGGTCATCGCAGCGGCGATCCGCTGCGCTTCCAGCAGATCCTGAACAATCTTATCAGCAACGCAATCAAGTTCACCCAGGAGGGTGAGGTGACTGTCCGGCTGAGCGGGCGGGCGGGCAAACCGTTGGTGCTTGAGGTGCAGGATACCGGCATCGGCATGACCCCCGAACAGCTGAGCCGCCTGCATGAAGAGTTCACCCAGGCCGACAGCACGATCTCGCGGCGGTTCGGTGGCACCGGCCTTGGCATGGCGATCACCCAGCGTTTGGTGCAAATGATGGGCGGCACGATCGATGCTTCTTCGGTGCCGGGCGAGGGCACGACCATTCGCGTGACCCTGCCCCTGAACGATGTGGTGGTGCAGGAGGCTGAGGTCGAGGTGTCGACGGGGTCGCAGAAATCCGATCTGAGCGGGGCGCGCCTGCTGGTGGCGGATGACAATCCGACGAATTGCATGGTGATGCGCCTGATTCTGGAAAGCTGTGGCGCCGAGGTGACCACCGTTGAAGACGGGCTGGCGGCGGTGAACACCTGGAAGACGCAGGAATTTGACGCGGTGCTGCTGGATATCGCGATGCCGATCATGGATGGCCCGACCGCGCTGGAGGAGATCCGGCGGCTGGAGGGCAATGATGCGGAACGTAATGTGCCGATCATCGCGGTGACCGCCAATGCGATGCCGCATCAGGTGGCGGATTACATCGCCGCTGGATTTGACACCTGCATTGCCAAGCCGGTCAATGCCGTGGATTTGTCCGGCGCGATCAAGACGCTGTTGATGTCACCAGTGGTCAGCGACTGAGGGGCAGGGGCGGCCCCAGCCTGCTGTCTGGAAAGCGGCCAGCATGGAGGAAATCCGGTTCGCCGCGCGACTGCGGGGCAGTCCTGCTGCCATTGACGCGGATAGCGCGGTGACGGCGGTGCCCCCGCACCAAGGTGGCGGGGTGTCGCATGGGGATAATCCGGGCGCGGGAACGGTTGCAGCTGCCAATGGGTTTCATATGGAGCGCCCGTGGCGGTGGCAATGCGGCTCCCCTCTTGATCGGGATCCGCACAGATGATCGCCGGATGGTCGGAGTGACAGGCCAATATGGCTTGGATGCGCGCGATTTCGAAGACTGGCTAACCTGTCGACGCGCCGGGTTTTCGGCGAGCACGGCAAGATTCCAGCCTTTGGGGCGGCTGGGAATGGCACCGCCTGAAGCGAAGGACGGAACGGCCACTTCCAGGCCGGTCAGCGCGGCAAGACGATCGGTCGGATCGGCGACCGGATCGGCAACCGGCCCGACGAATTAGCCCGACCGCTGTTCAAGTATCATGTGTTCAAAGATCATGCGGGCCTTCGCCATGTTCGCCGCAAGCCGCACGGTGTCGGCCGGTGCAAGTCCCGACAGGGCACAGGCAGGCAAGCGGGATCGGCGTCACCGGATGCGACCTCGCAAGGCTTGGGCTGCGGTGATCATGCGCCCCTTGTCTCAAAGGCTTTGCGCAGCGCCTCGCTCTGCCGGGCAAGAATACCCACATCCGCGCCAACCGCCGTGAAGGTTGTGCCAAGCGTCAGGCAGCGCGTCGCGAACGCGGTGTCGGCGGTCAGGATACCTGCCGGTTTGCCCGCCGCACGGATGCGCGCAATCGCGTTCTCGACAGCGGCCACAACAGCCGGGTGCCCGAGTTGGCCGTTGTAGCCCATGCTTGCCGCCAGATCTGCCGGACCGATGAAGATGCCATCCACGCCATCCACCGCCGCGATCTCCTCGATATTGTCGAGAGCCTGCCGGGTCTCGACCTGAACCAGAAGACATAGCTCATCTTCAGCGCGCTCCGCATAGCCACAGACGCGGCCAAAGCGCGTGGCGCGGGTCACCGCCGAGACGCCGCGAATGCCCTTGGGGGGATAGCGCATGGCGGCGACCGCGGCCTTGGCCTCAGTGGCGTCCTGGACATAGGGCACCAGCAAGGTCTGTGCGCCGATATCCAGGAAGCGCTTGATAAGGACCGGGTCATTGCTGGCAGGCCTGACAATGGCCGAAACCGGATAGGGTGCGACCGCCTGAAGCTGGGGCAGCACGGTCAAGGGATCGCCCGGGCTATGTTCGGTGTCGAACAACAGCCAGTCGAAGCCCGAGCCTGCGACTGCCTCGGCGGCATAGGAGCCGGGCAGCGAGCACCAAAGTCCGATCTGGGATCGGCCTTCCATCAGCGCAGCCTTGAAGTGGTTCCGGGGCATTTCCATCGGATATTCCTTTGCGCAATGATCAGACAAATGAGACGCCGATGGTGCCGCAGGGGCCATAATCTGCCTGGATCACGTCACCCGCGGTGACGTTGACTGGCCGGGTGAATGAGCCGCCAAGGATGATCTGCCCCTTTTTCAGCCCGGTGCCAACAGCGGCAAGTGTGTTGGCCAGCCTGCGCGATCAGTTCGAAACCCGGGCGCTGCGCGAGGCGATGCTGCATGGTGACGTGAACTGGGAGGGGCAGGTCATGCGCAGCCTGCACCTGATGAACCGGACCGAGCGCGATGCGGCGCGCCCTGAAACGCTTGAAGGGTGGGAGCGGGCGCATCGCGAATTTCATCTGACCCTGCTTGCGGGGGGTGGCAAGCCGATCCTGCTGGATTTCTGTTCCTGTCTGCTGAACCTGCACGACCGATACCGTCGCATCTTTCTGCGGCAGAGAGCCGGGGACAGGAATGTGATGATGGAGCATAGCGAGATTGCGCAGGCAGCCGTGGCGCGCGACATCGATTATGCCTGTGACCGGCTGAGCGAGCATTTGCGCCGAACGTCAACCAACCTGCGTGACTATCTGAAAGAGCAGGGGCTGACCTGACGGCCCGCCCGGAGGAGGGCGGTCGGCAGGGCGATACCTGAAAAGACGAGGGAGGCGGGCCGCGGCCTGATGTCCGGCCGGATGATTGGCGAGGCGCGGCCCGGCGAGGGGGAATTGACGCGAAACCGGACTTCGCCGTGGTCTTTGCCGCTGGCCAGAGTTTGTGCAGGGGACGCAGGCCATGCCGGGCGTGGCGGTCGGCGGCATGTTGCGGTCCTTGGTCATGGGGAACGCCGGCGTTGCGGTCCGATGGGCAGGCACGCTCTTTGGCGTCGCGCTGGTTGTCGTGTTTGTCGAATTGATCCGCACACACCCTTCCTGGTGCAGGTCTTCTTCATCTTCTTTGCGCTGCCGCTGGCAGGGGGGGCGGCTTTCCCTCGGCGTCACGGTGATGATTGCGCTTGGCCCGAATGGCGGTGCCGAAGCGATCAGATCAACCGGGGCGGGGGGTGCCATTCCGCGTGGCCAGATCAAGGCGGGGCTGTTCCCTCGGGTCAGGCCGAAGCATCCCGCGCGTTGGCCCAAGCCATGCGACACGACTGATGCCGGGGGAAGGTGCCATCGATCTTCACAGCACCTTGGTGGCGCTTCCTGATGCTATGCCCTTGGGGCAGGGGTGCCGAATGATCGGCCGTCTTCGGCGATCAACCCCGGCGTATGGGCCAGGCGCGCCTTTGACGCGATGCCGCGCGTTCTGTCAGCGCAGGATTTGTGACCTGCCCGGCGGCGGCCTGTCACCCCTTCTTTGACATCCTGCCCTTCCGGCGCATGGATCGCGTGGTCAAGCGACAGGATGGATGCCGCAAAGGCGAAGGAAGGCGCGGAGGTTACAATTTCCGGGGCGCAGCAAAGGGCATCGCAATGATACCGTTCATGCCGCAAGCATCCTGAGGCGCGTCGACAAGGCGCTGCGGATATGGTCGCGGGCCGCGGCTTCCGCTGCGTCGGGATCATGCCGGGCGATGGCGTCCAGAATCCGTTGATGTTCAGCCGCAGCAGGGGATGCCCGGCCGATGACCGAAAAGGTCGTGGGTCCCAGCAGGGCCAGAAAATCCTGCAACTCGTCCAGCGGGCTGTGGAAAAAGCGGTTGCGCACCGCCCCGGCAATCGTTTCGTGGAACTGCTTGTTCAGCCGCTGCCATTCCGCGGGATCTGTCGCCGCCTCGAACTTGCCATGCAGATCCGTCAGCAGGTCGATCTCGGCGCGGCTTGCGTTCTCGGCGGCAAAGCGGGCGGCCGTGCCTTCCAGGATTTCACGCATCTGATAAAGTTCGAACACTTCCGCGCGGTCCAGCCGACGCACCATCAGCCCGCGCGCCCCCGAAACCTCAAGGAAACGACGCTCCAGCAGGCGCCGCAAGGCATCGCGCACCGGCGTGCGGCTGACCGAGAAGTGTTCGGCGATCTCTTCCTCGCGCAGCCGATCCCCCGGCTGGATCAAGCCGCTGCGGATGCCCTGCCGGAGCGCCGAAAGAACCGCATCTGACAGCCCCGCGCCACGGGTGCCCGGCGCGGCTTCGAGATCCAGCCCTGCAATGCGGGTTGCAAGCGAAGCCGACTGGCTCATTGGTTTGGTTCCTCATCGCTCTTGTCAGACTTTCATAGCCTTTCGGCAGGGCGATGACCACAGGCGTGAATTTTGTTGTTTTTTATTGTATACACTAATATGCAATATCGCACGAGAGCATTCATTTCGATTCGACCCCGCTTTCGCCAGGGAGGACACCATGACGCATCCGAAAGTAACGGCCCTTGGCCGACTGTCGGCGTATGCCTGCGCCGCGCTTTTTCCGACACTTGCCTTTTCACAGATCCCCGAAGGCTATCCGGCCGATTACGCCGAGATCATCGCCAAAGCTGAGGCAGAGGGTTCGGTGGTGATTTATGCCAATACCGAACATGCAGCGGTCGAGGCGATCCTTGCGGATTTCGCCAAGGCTTATCCAAAGATCCGCGCCGATTACATCGAGATCAAGGCCGCAGACCTGTTCAGCCGCGTGAGCAGCGAGGCCGCCGCAGATGCGTTGAAGGCCGATATCGTCTGGTCCTCGGCAATGGACCTGCAATACCAGATGGTCGAGGACGGGATTGCCGCGGAATATGGCTCGCCCGAAAAGGGGGCTATCCCGGAATGGGCGTCGTATAACGACCGGATCTACGGCACCACCTTTGAGCCCGTGGTGATGGTTTACAACAGCAAGATCATTGCTGATGACCAGATGCCCACCACCCGGGACGGCCTTGCCAAATGGCTGACGGAAAACCGTGTCGAGATGAAGGGCAAGGTTGCCACCTATGACCCGGAACGCTCGGGGCTTGGATTCTTCGCGGTGAACGAGGATGCCAAGAACGGCGACCAGCTCTGGCCGCTGGTGACGGCATTTGGCGCGGTGGATGCCAAATTCTACACTTCGACCGGCACGATGCTGGAAAAGATCAGTGCCGGCGAACATGCCATCGGCTATAATATCATCGGCCCCTATGCCTATCTGCGCGCCGCGCGTGACCCCAATGTCAAGGTGGTGGTGCCGCAGGACTTTACCGTGGTGCTGTCGCGGCTTGCGATCATCACCGAACAGGCCGACCACCCCAATGCGGCGCGGGTCTTCATGGATTACCTGCTGTCGCATCGCGGTCAGACCGTGGTCGGCAACGAGGCGCATCTTTTCGCGATCCGCCCAGATGTCGAGGGCCCGGCCACCATTGCCGGTCTGACCGCGGAACATGGCGACCTGCTCAAGCCAGTCAGCATCGGCCCGGAGCTTCTGGATGCGATCCAGCCGATGGCGCGTCTGGCCTTCTTCCGCGAATGGGCGGATGCCTTGAAGGCGGGTAAGTAAGCCCATGCGCAGCGATCTCTGGCGGAACAACATCGTCCTTCTGACGGCGCTTTTCATCCTTGCCCCGGTCGGGCTGATCTTGTGGCAAAGTTTCCTGACCGACGCGTTTTTCAGTGCGCGCGCCAATCCCACCGCAGATACCTACAGCTTTGTGCTCAGCGATCCTGGATTCTGGGATGCCTTGCAGAACACGGTGATCCTGTCGGCGGGCATGGTCGTGATCGCGGTGCCGCTGGGGTCGCTGCTTGCCTTTCTGATGGTGCGGACGGATATGCCCGGTCGCAGGTGGATTGAACCTGCAATCTTCCTGCCGCTGTTCATGTCGCCGATGGTTCTGGCCTTTGGCTATATCGTGTCGATCGGGCCCTCGGGTTTCTGGTCGACCTGGTGGCAACAGACCTTCGGCGCGCCGTTCTGGAACGTCTATTCCATGCCGATGCTGGTGCTGGTGGTCGCGCTGACCCATGTGCCGCATGTCTATATCTATGTCGCAACCGCGCTGCGCACCGTGCCGTCCGATCTGGAAGAGGCCGCGCGCGTCGCAGGCGGCGCGCCGCTGACCGTCGCGATGAAGGTGACGCTGCCGCTGGTCTGGCCTTCGATTGCGGTCAGTGCGGTGCTGGTGGCTTTCCTTGGGTTCGAGCTGTTCGGCCTGCCCTATGTCTTGGGCGATCAGGACGGGCGGCTGGTTCTGGCAACATATCTTTACAAGTTCAACACCCTGCTCGGCCGGCCGGCCTATCAGCTGATGGCTGTGGTGGTGATCTTCATCATGCTGGTCACGCTGCCGCTGGTCATGCTGCAACGGCGGATGCTGCGCTCGGCGCAACGCTATTCGACCATCGGCGGCAAGGCGACGCGATCCCATGCCGTGCCGCTGGGGCCTTGGAAATGGGTTGCGCTGGCTGGGGTTATGATCTGGCTTTATGCGGTCGTCCTGCTGCCGTTGTCGGGCGTCGCGCTGCGGTCCTTTGTCACCACATGGGGCCCGCTGGTGGCGATCCGCGACGTGCTGACCTTTGACAATTACCACAAGCTGGCCGATCTGCCGCTGATCCGCCGGTCCATCGTCAACACGCTGCTTCTTGCCTTTGTCGGCGGCTTTGCATCGCTTTGTGTCTATGCGCTGATCGGGCTGGCCAGCCACCGTTCGCAGGCCAAAAGCACGCGCGTGCTGGATTTTCTTGTCCTGCTGCCGCGCGCCATGCCGGGGATTGTCGCCGGTCTGGTCGTGTTCTGGATCTTCCTGTTTGTTCCGTTCCTGAAGCCCTGGGTTGCCTCGCTGGTGGCGATGTGGGTCGCCTATACCCTGGTCTGGTTGCCCTTCGGGCTGCGGCTGGTCTCCAATTCCTTCGGTCAGGTCGGCCGAGAGCTGGAAGAGGCCGCCTATGTCACCGGTGCCGGTCAGGCCCGCGTTGCCCGCGACGTGATCCTGCCATTGGCCAAGCATGGCCTGCTGGCGGCCTGGCTTCTGGCCTTCCTGCTTTATGCCCGCGAATATTCCACCGGGATCTTCCTGATGGGCCAGGGCAACGAGGTCATGGGCACCATGCTCGTCAGCCTCTGGAATGGCGGCAATATCGACGTGGCCTCGTCACTGGCCGTGGTCAACACCCTTGTCATTGCGGGCGGCATCGCGCTCGCCCTGCGTCTCGGAGTTCGTCTCGATGCCTGAATTGGTCGTAGAAAACATTCACCTGAAATACGGTGCCGTCGAAGTGCTGAAAGGCGCCTCCTTTGCGGTGGAGAAGGGCCAGATCGCGGCGCTGCTCGGGCCTTCTGGCTCTGGCAAGACCACGCTGCTGCGCACGGTCGCCGGGCTGGAACGCGCCTATAAGGGCCGTGTCTCGGTCTCGGGCAAGGAAGTCTTCGACGGCAGTCGCAATCTGGATCTGCCGGCGGAAAAGCGTGGTCTGGGGTTCGTGTTCCAGTCCTACGCGCTTTGGCCGAACCGCACCGTCTTTGACAATGTCGCCTATGGTCTGCGGTTGCGCAAAGTCGCGGATGCCGAAGTGCGCCGCAAGGTGGGCCAGGTGCTGGAGGTGCTGGGCCTTGGGCATCTGCACGAACGTTACCCTTCGCAGCTTTCGGGTGGTCAGCAGCAGCGCGTCGCCATTGCGCGGTCGCTGGCCTATGATCCAGCGGTGCTGCTGCTGGACGAGCCGTTGTCGAACCTTGACGCCAAGCTGCGCGACGAGGCACGGGCCTTCCTGAAAGAGCTGATTACCCGCGAAGAACGCGCGGCGGTCATCGTCACCCATGACCAGATCGAGGCGCTGGCGATTGCCGACACGATCGTGCTGCTGAATGGCGGTGTGATCGCACAGGAGGGAAGCCCCGAGGATCTGTATAATCGCCCGACGACGCTCTTCACCGCCGATTTCATCGGCAACAATGTCCGCCTTGCCGGCAAGGTGATCGCGGCAGGCGACGGCTTTGCCACGCTGGATTGCGACGGATTGCAGGTCACGGGCCGCATGGGCCAGCCGGTCACGGTGGGGCAAGGCGGGACGGCGATCTGCCGGATGGACAAGCTGGGCCTGGCCGTCCCCGGAGAACGTGACACGGTCGAGATGCATCGCACAACGACCATGTTCCTGGGTGAGAAATGGGAACATGTCTATCGGATCGGCAATCACAGCCTGCGCGTGTTGACCGACAGCGCGGTCGGGGATGCGACGTCACCCATCCGGATTCCGCGCGAAAGTGTCTGGATTTTCTGACATGGAACATCCCGTCGACTTCAACAAAACCTACGATGTGGTCATCGCGGGGGGTGGTAATGCCGCCCTTTGCGCGGCCATCGCCGCCCGCCGGGCAGGGGCCAGCGTCGCCATTGTCGAGAAGGCACCGCGCTTCTATCGCGGCGGCAATACCCGCCATACCCGCAATATGCGCTGCGCCCATGACAGTGCGACCGAAACGCTTTCCGGCCCCTATACCGAGGAAGAATTCTTCGATGACCTGCTGCGCGTAACGCAGGGCAATACCGATGAAAACCTTGCCCGGATGATGATTCACCAATCCAAGGACATGCTGAACTGGATCGTGGAACAGGGGGTGCGGTTCCAGCCCTCGCTGGGTGGCACGCTCAGCCTTGGGCGGACCAACTCCTTCTTTCTCGGAGGCGGGCGTGCGATGCTGAGCGCGCTTTACCGCACGGCCGAGGGCCTTGGCGTCCATATGACCTATGAGGCCGAAGTCACCGATCTGGAGATGGACGGTCCACGCTTTGTCGCCGCCGAAGTGACCACCCCGAACGGCAAACGCCGGCTGGTGGCCAAGGGCCTGGTTGCAGCTTCGGGCGGGTTCGAGGCCAATATCGACTGGCTGAAAGAGGGTTGGGGCGAGATCGCCGAAAACTTCCTGATCCGGGGCACGCCCTATAACCGGGGTTCCCTGCTGCGCACGCTGATCGGCAAGGGCATGACCCAGATCGGCGATCCGACCCAATGCCACGCCGTGGCCATCGACGCCCGCGCGCCGAAATATGATGGCGGCATCATCACCCGGCTGGACTGCGTCGTCTTCGGGATCGTGGTGAACAAACACTGTCAGCGTTTCTATGACGAGGGCGAGGATATCTGGCCCAAACGCTATGCGATCTGGGGGCGGCTGGTGGCCGCGCAACCCGACCAGATCGCCTATATCATCTTTGATGCGCGCGCGCTGAAGCTGTTCATGCCGTCGCTGTTTCCGCCGATCACCGGGACAAGCATCGAAGATCTGGCGGGCAAGCTGGGCCTTGATCCGGCGCGGCTGCGCGAAACGGTCGATGGATTCAACGCCGCCGTCCAGCCGGGGCAGTTCGACGACACGATCCTTGACGGCTGCCATACCGAGGGGCTGGAACCCGCCAAGACCAATTGGGCGCGCCGCATCGAGCAAGGCCCGTTCTACGCCTATCCGGTCCGGCCCGGCATCACCTTCACCTATCTGGGCGTGAAGGTGGACGCCGAGGCGCGGGTGCAGCTTGCCGATGGCGGGCGGGCGGAAAACATCTGGGCTGCCGGTGAAATCATGGCCGGCAATGTGCTGGGGCGCGGCTATGCGGCAGGCATTGGTATGACCATCGGCAGCGTCTTCGGGCGCATCGCCGGAGAAGGAGCAGGCAAACATGCAAGCCGTTGAATTCCGCTTCCCCGACAGCAAAGCAAGGCCGGTGAATGCCGATCACGAGGCGCATCTGTCAGAGGCAGAACGGCTGATGACAGTGTGCAATTCCTGCCGCTATTGCGAAGGGCTTTGCGCTGTCTTTCCCGCGATGGAGATGCGCCGCGCCTTTTCGGCGGGGGATCTGACCTATCTGGCGAACCTGTGCCACAACTGCGGTGCCTGCAACTCTGACTGCCAGTTTGCACCGCCGCATGAATTTGACGTGAACGTGCCCAAGGTTCTGGCCGAGGTGCGCAATGACAGCTATGCGCGCTATGTCTGGCCGGGGTTCCTTGCGCCAATGTTCCGGCGCAACGGGCTGATGGTGACGCTGATTGCGGCGCTGTCCGTCGCGGCCTTTGTCATCGGCTTTGCCGCATGGCACGATCCTGCGGTGATGTTCGGCACGCATACCGGCCCCGGTGCCTTCTACAAGATCATGCCGCATAACACGATGGTTGCGATCTTTGGCGCGGCCTTTCTGTGGTCGGTGCTGGCCATCGTGATGTCCTGCGTCAATTTCTGGCGCGATATCGGCGAGCCGTCGTCGACGCTGCGCGATCCGCAGGCTTTGGCGGGCGGGGCCCATGATGCGGCCACGCTGAAATATCTGGACGGTGGCGGCGTCGGCTGCATGGCCGAAAGCGACAAGCCCGATGACAATCGGCGGCTTTACCACCACCTGACCTTTTACGGTTTCATGCTGTGTTTTGCGGCAACCTCGGTCGGAACCCTGTGGCATTACCTGATGGGCTGGGATGCCCCCTATCCGTGGTATGATCTGCCGGTGGTGCTGGGCACGCTGGGTGGCATTGGCATCACCATTGGCCCGATCGGCCTGCTGATGGCCAAGTTCCGCCGCGATCCGCAGCTGATGGATGAAAGCCGGAAGGGCATGGATGTGGCCTTCATCGTGATGCTGCTTTTGACCGGGGTCACCGGGCTTGCGCTTCTGTTCCTGCGGGCCACCCCGCTGATGGGCACCATGCTGGCGCTGCATCTGGGTTTTGTCTTCGGCTTCTTCATCACCATGCCTTACGGAAAATTCATGCATGGCATTTTCCGCGGCCTCGCTCTGGTCCGCTATGCTGCGGAAAAGCGCCGCGCCTTCGGTTGAGGGTGCTGCCGTAAAATGCGCGGCTCGCCCAAGGTGCCCCTCTCTCTCGGGCAGCAGCGTGGAGGGTGCCCGGTGCGGAAACGTGCCGGGCATTTCCCTGTTCGGGCGGGGGGGTCAATCCGCGCGGCGGCGTATCCCGGAAAGACGGGCCGCAATCGGGGCACCGATGATGACCAGAACCATCCGGGTCAGGTGATGCACGATCACAAAGCCCAGATCGGCACCGACCACCAGCGCAAGCACCGTCATTTCGGCCTGCCCACCCGGCGCGAAGGACAAAAAGCCCTCGATAGGTTCGGCAAGCCCGGTCAGCGTGACCAGTTCGGTAAAGATGGTGGCCAGAACCGCCAGGATCAGCACGAAAGCCAGACCTGAAAGCACAAAGCCGCGCATTTCGCGCAAGGTGGTGCCGACATAATGCACACCGATGCCGATGCCGATGAAAAGCTGCGCCGTAAGGATTGCCTCGGCGGGCGGGCGGGAATGGATCAGCCCGGCAAGCGACAGCACCGCCGTGACGATCATCGGCCCAAGGATCGAGGCCCCAAAGAGACCCAGACGCTCTGCGCCTTTCCAGCCAAGCAGGGCCGCCGCCGCCATCAGTGCAAGTTCGGTCACTGGCAGGTCGCGCAGCGGCGCGCCGACGGTGCCGGTCAGGCTGGCCCCATAAAGCCCCGTCAGGATCAGGGGTGCGGCGCTGACAAGGACAAGCACCCGGGTGGCATGGATCAGGGACAGGGCCCGCACATCGGCCCCGGCGTCCTGGCCCAGTGAGAGCATGTCCCCCAGACCGCCGGGCATGGCGGCATACCAGGCGGTTACCGGATCATAGCCAAGGCGCCGGAAGAAGGGCACGCCAATCAGACCGATCAGCAGCACGTAGACCGGCACCAGCGCCAGACTGCCCGCAATCTGCGGAATGCGAAGTACCAGTTCGGGCGTGATCGAGGCACCGATCGCGACACCCAGAATGGCCCGCGCCAGGATCGAGATCTGCCCCGCCCCCTTGAGGCGGATACCGGCAAGCGCCGCCAGCAGACAGGCCGCCATCGCGCCAAAAAGTGCGGGCAAAGGCAGACCAGCCAACCAGAACAGCGTGGCACCGGCCACGGCCAGCGCAACGGTCACGCAGCGCATGAAAAGGGGAAAGCCAAGGCCAGAAGGCAGCATGACAGGTTTCCTTGCCCGTATCGCCATGTATTGTATACCGTGGGATACATAAGGTGCAAGAAGCTGAAATCCCTAGGCTTTGCCGCGACCAAACTGGTTGTTGATTTGGGAAATGGAAATGGCCGCGCAGATTGCGCGGCCATCTCGGTCACGGGGGATCGGCTCAGGCGTCCTTGAAGACGTCTTCGCGCGATTTGCGGATGGATGGCAGCACCGCAAAGCAAAGCGCCACAGCCCCGATTGCCAGCAGGAAGGCCGAAAGCGGCGAGCTGACAAAGGTCATCATGCTGCCATCAGAGATGATCAGCGCCTGACGCAGCTTTTCTTCCAGCAACCGCCCGAGCACAAAGCCAAGGGCCAGTGGCGCGGCCTCGAACTGCAGCTTGTAAAGCGCAAATCCGACCAGACCCAGCACGCCCGCCATCATCACTTGCGCCGCGTCATTCGAGATCGAGAACAGCCCGATGCAGCAGAAGGCGACAATGGCCGGGAACAGCAGCCGGTAAGGCACCGACAGCAGTTTGACCCAAAGCCCGATCAGCGGCAGGTTGATGATGACCAGCATCAGATTGCCGATCCACATGCTGGCGATCAGGCCCCAGAACAGTTCGGGGTTGCGGTCAATGACCTGCGGCCCCGGCACGATGCCCTGGATCATCATGGCCCCCACCATCAGCGCCATCACGGCATTGGGCGGCAGGCCCAGCGTCAGCAGCGGAATGAACGAGGTCTGCGCCCCGGCATTATTCGCCGATTCCGGACCAGAGACCGCCTGGGGCACACCCTTGCCGAAATCCTGCGGCCGCTTCGAGATGCGCTTTTCCGCCGCATAGCTGGCAAAGGGGCCAAGGATCGCACCATTGCCGGGCAGAACACCCAGAATCGCCCCGATGCCGGTGCCCCGCAAGATTGCGCCGATATTCTCCCGCAATTCCCGCAAGGTTGGCCAGAGCCGCCCGATGGAGCCTTTGACCAGATCGCGCTTTTCGGGATCGGCAAGGTTCTTGAAGATCTCTGCAAAGCCGAAGATGCCCATGGCCAGCACAACGAATTCGATCCCGTCGGTCAGCATATGCAGGCCAAAGCTCATCCGCTCACGGCCGGTTTCCATATCGGCCCCGACACAGGACAGCAGCACGCCGACAAGGATCATTGCCACCGCCTTGGTGAGAGAGCCATGCGCCAGCACCACCGCAAAGACGAGACCCATCACCATCAGCGAGAAATATTCGGTCGGGCCGAACAGAAGGCCCATTTTCGTCATCGGAACGCCAAGTGCGGCGATCACGATGGTGGCGATGGTGCCCGCGATGAAGGATCCGATGGCCGCCAGGCCTAGCGCCACACCGGCCTTGCCCTGTTTGGCCATTTCATGCCCGTCAATCGCGGTGACCACGGCGGTCGCCTCGCCGGGGATATTGACCAGAATAGCCGTGGTCGATCCGCCATATTGCGCACCGTAATAGATCCCGGCCAGCATGATCAGCGCCCCGGTCGGATCCAGCGCCAGCGTCACCGGCAGCAGGATCGAGATGGTGGCCACCGGCCCGACGCCGGGCAGCACGCCGACCAACGTTCCGATCAGACAGCCGACGAAGCAGAAGAAGACGTTCTTGAGCGTCAGTGCGACCGCGAAGCCGAGGCCGAGATTGTAGAAAACATCCATCATGTCAGTATCCGATCAGCCAAGGGGCGACGGGCAGGGGCTGGGCCAGCGCATAGCGAAACAACCCGATGCAGATCGCGGTGAGCGTGATGGCAAAGATCGTCAGTTCCACCGGCCGCACATCCTTGGCCGCAAGGCCGGAACAGATGATCGATAGCGGGGTGGCGACCAGCATCCCCAGAACCGGGATGCGGAAGGCACCGAAGTCGAACCCCCGGATCGTCACGGCGAAAAGGAAGATGCCGATCAGCACCGGCATCATGTCACGGATCGGCCAGCGACCCGTGGATTCTGCGGGCTGGCGCCAAGTCAGCACCAGTTGCACGATCCCGAGAAAGACAATCAGCACGGCAAGGGAGCGTGGCATCAGGCCAGACCCGACCCCCCCTTGCGTAAAGAAGGGGAGATCGGCGCTTGCATAGAGGGCAAAAAGCCCGAAGCCAATCAGGCTCAGCCCGGCAAGCTGTTCACGGCCCAGAAAAAAGGAAGAGGCCAAGGGTGGCGTTGGCCCCCCACTTGTTTCATGGCTCATTGCAGTTACTCCACTTTGATGCCGGCGGCCTTGACCACCTCACCCCAGCGGGCGCGTTCCGAGGCCATGAAATCGGCCAGGGCCTGGCCCACGAGGTTCGAGGGGACGCCGCCGTCATTTTTCAGTTTGGCGATGAATTCCGGGTCCGACAGGGTTTCGGTCGTCGCTGCGGCCAGCTTGTCGCGCACATCCTGCGGCAGACCTTTGGGGCCAAGCAGCCCATACCAGGCGGATGCGGTATAGCCCGGCAGCCCGGATTCCGCCACCGTCGGCACATCGGGCAGTTCCGAGAAACGCTCGGATCCCGTGACGGCCAAAGCGGTCAGCGTGCCGTCATTGACCAGTCCGATGACCGAAGGGATGGTCGTGACCATGAAGTCGATATGGCCGCCCACCAGATCATTCACCGCCGGGCCCGCACCCTTGTAGGGCACATGCTTGAGCTTGATATCCGCAGTCTGGCCCAGCAGCAGCGTTGCGACATGGCTGGCCGAGGCATTGCCGGCGGAGCCATAGACCAATTCACCTGCCTTGGCCTTTTCCAGCAGTTCAGCCATGGATTTTGCCTGCAGGCGCGGGCCCACGACGATGACAAGGGCCGCATCGGCGATCATGGCGATCGGATCCAGCGCCTCGGCGGGGTCGTATTTCAGCTTGAAGAGATGGGGGTTCACCGCCATCGGCCCCTGATTGCCGATCAGCAGTGTGTAGCCATCGGGCTCGGCGGCGGCGACAACTTCTGTGCCGATATTGGCGGCAGCGCCGGGGCGGTTCTCGACGATGACACGGCCATTCAAAGCCTTTTCCAGCCGCGCGGCAAAGACCCGGGCAATGGCATCCGTGCCACCACCGGCAGCATAGGAGACCACCAGCGTCACCGGCTTGTCAGGATAGGTTTGCGCCAGCGCGGGCAGGCTCGTGGATGTCAGCAGTGCAACCCCGAATGCCAGCGCTGCACGGCGATTGAAATTCAGCATGTCATTTCCTCCCTAGAACAAAGAATTCCGGTTGTGCCCGCAGGTCCAGCCCCTGCTGCGGCCTCCGGTCAGTTTCTGCGCCGAACCAGTGCCGCGCCCTCGAACAGACGGCGGCAGGTGCGGGTCACGAAGACAACGGGCTCGCCCGTTTCCGCGTTGGTTTCCACGCGGACAGCCATGCGGCCGGCCGGGTGTTCGAATGTCAGATCGGTCGGGCTGCGCAGGTCCGGCAAGGCGGTGCCAACGATGCTGTCCGGCAGCGTCGCGGCAACTGCGACCGAGACGGCACCTGTGGTCGCCAGTGCCGAATGGCAGGTCCAGGGGGTGAAATAGCGCACCGCCAGATCGCCACCCTGCTGCGGCACCCCGATCAGCACGGGCTTGGGCAGCACCGATTGCGACACATCCCCCAGCCCCATCCGCTGCCCGGCCTTGATGCGGATCGCCTCCAGTCGCGCCATGAAGGCGGTGTTCTGGTCCAGCTCATGCGGGCTTTCCGATCCGGTCAGGCCAAAGGTCTCGGCACGGGCGATCATCACCGGCGTCGCGCCATCGATCAGCGAAACCGGAACCCCGTCAATCACTTCTTGCGGTGCCCCCGAGGGCAGAAGCCGCCCGGTCTTGGCACCGATTGCCTCCATGAAAGCAAGATAGACCGGCGCTGCGTTGCCGGGCACCCCGTCAATGACCGCATCGCCCTGATAGCGCAGTTCCCCGCCGGGGGTGAGGATGCGCGCCTCGATGATCTTGCCGGTATTCACGTTATGGACCCGGACCCGCGTTTCCGCCTGTCCCGGCTGCACAAGGCCACGATCCACCGAAAAGGCGGCGACGGCCGACAGCATATTGCCGCAATTGGGGGCAGTATCGACCAGGCGTTCCTCGACCTTCACCTGGGCGAAAAGATAGTCGACATCCGCGCCTTCGCGGCTGGCGGGCCCCACGATGGCGACTTTGGAACTCAGCGGATTGCCACCGCCGATTCCATCAATCTCCAGCGGGTGACCGGATCCCATGATCTCGATCAGCAGCGCATCGCGCTGCGCAGGATCTGCCGGCAGATCGCTGCGTAGAAAAAATGGCCCTTTGGACGTGCCGCCCCTCATCAGGACGCACGGTATGCGCAACAGATCATCCATGTCGGTCTTTCCCTCCGGCGGGGTTCACCGCCGTCTCACCTTCAAATGCCGGGAAACATCTGTGTTGTGAATTGCAAAGAATTGATCCATTATTTCGACATGCGGAATAATTTTGAATTTCTGGATCTGAAGGCCTTTCTTGCCGTGCTGGAACTTTCTTCGTTCCATGCCGCAGCAAAGCTGTTGAACCTGTCCCCGCCCGCCCTGTCGCGGCGCATCCGCGCGCTGGAAGAGGCGGTGGGTGCCCAGTTGATCGAACGCACCACCCGGCGCGTCGCACCAACGCAGGTCGGGCGTGAATTGATGCCCTTGGTCCGGCGGCTGGTCGATGAATTCGAGGAATCGATCCTGTCGATTTCCGACCTTGGCGGGCGGCACCGAACGCAGGTCCGGCTGGCCTCGGTGCCTACGGCCGCCTTCTACTTCCTGCCGGGCGTCGTGCGGGAGTTCAATGTGAGGTATCCAGGAATTCGTTTCAGGATCATGGATTTGTCTGCGAATGAGGGCCTTGATGCCGTGGCGAATGGCGAGGTCGAATTTGGCATCAACATCACCGGTGCCACCCGCGATGATCTGTTGTTCACACCGCTGATGGAAGACCCGTTCGTGTTGGCCTGTCACCGCGACCACCCGTTTTCCGGGCGCGAGACGCTGCCCTGGGCCGAGCTGGTCGGGCACCCGTTGATCGGGGTTTCGAAATCCTCCGGCAACCGGGCCGTGCTGGATCACGCGCTGGCCGCGACAGGCCTGCAACTGGAGCTGAACTGGTTTTACGAGGTGAACCACCTGTCCACCTCGCTGGGGCTGGTCGAGGCGGGGTTGGGGATCTCGGTTCTGCCCAAATTGGCGACGCCGCAGCACGAGCATCCCTTGATCGCGACCGTCAAGCTGGAGAATCCGGTCGTCTCGCGCACGATTGGCATCGTCGAACGCCGTGGCGCGCCGCTTTCCCCCGCCGCCACCCGATTCCGCGATCTGCTGGTTGATGAATGGCGTGGGTCCTAGGTCCCAAAGCCTGGCGGCCTGAGCGGGTGGCCCGCATCAATGGGTGACAGGAAGTTTGTCAGAACCGGGTCATGGCACGGCCGCGACCACGGTCACGCTTCGTCCCGCGAGAAAGCACGGGCAATTTTCCACGAACGGGCCTGCCCTGGACCCATTCCCTGCAAGTTGGAATAAGGGGGGATGCGGGCAGGCTGATGGTCGAAAGTCAGGCGATGGGACACCTTATCGAAGCAGAGGCCGTGGCGGCTGCATCGTCCGCCGCGCCGTCAAAGCGGACGGGGCTGCGGATCTGGGCACAGTGTCCGGCCAAGGGCCGCAATGCCGCAGATCAAATCCGGGTGCCCATGCGGAATCACCGGGTGACCAGTGAACAGGAGTTGCATCGGGGTGCGGGCGCTGTCCCCGCCCCCCGAAGCCCTGCGCCATTTCAGCTATGGGTGATCTTGGTTCCCAGCACATTCAGGCATTCGCGCATGAAGGCGGCAAGCCCGGTCCAGCCCTTGGCCGAGACCATATTGCCGTCGACATAGGCTTCATGCGGTTTCACATCGATATAGGTGCCGCCCGCCAGGATCACCTCCGGCTCACATGCGCCAAGTGCCGCAACCTTCTTGCCACGCACCACGCCGTCAACAGCGATCAGGATCTGCACACCATGGCAGATGGTGAAGATCGGTTTGCCGGCTTCGTGGAAATGGCGAACCATCGCCTGAATGCGCTTGTCGGTGCGGATATATTCCGGGCCGCGGCCGCCCGCCGCATAGACCGCATCATATTCGTTCACATCGACCTCGGAGAAGGTCTTGTTGATCTCGGCCAGGTGGCCGAAGCGTTCGATATAGGTCTGATGGCCTTCGAAATCGTGCAGGCTGGTCTGGATCATCTCGCCCTTCTTCTTGTCGGGGCAGATGACGTGGACGGTATGGCCGACGGCCTCCATCCCCTGTTGGAAGACGTAGATTTCATATTCTTCGGTGAATTCACCGCAAAGCATCAGGATCTTCTTGCCGGCCATGGTGGTCTCCTCAAATCGGCTTGGTGGCAGAGGCCGGGCGCGCGGACGCACCCGGCGAAAGGGATCAGAACGGGCTGTCGGGATACCAGAACTGGTCGGCGTTCTGCGGCGTGATCAGCGGCGCATCCAGCTTGAAGCTGCCCCGCATCGGGGCCTGGCCGTTGAACTGTCCGGCAACCATATAGATCGCGGATTTGACCATCGACGGCGGATAGGGGGTGGAGACCGGGGTCATCGGATTCTCATCCATGACCATTTTCACCACATCCTTCATGCCGTTGCCGCCAAGGGCATATTTGATATCGGTCCGACCCGACTGTTTGACGGCCTCCAGCACGCCCAGAAGCATGTCATCATCATTTGCCCAGACCGCATCGATCTGCGGATACTTGGCCAGGTAGTCCTGCATCAGCTTGAAGGCTTCGTCCTGGTTCCAGTTGGCATATTGGATATCGAGGATCTCGATATTGGTGCCCTTCATCACATCGGTGAAGCCCTGGATGCGCTCATCGTCGATCACGGTCGGGATGCCGCGCAGCACAACGATCTTGCCTTCATTGCCCAGCTTTTCCGCCATCCATTTCGCGGTATTGGCACCGACGGCGATGTTGTCGCCGGCAACGTAAAGATCCTGGATCGACGGATCGGTCAGCCCGCGAGCGACGACGGCGATGAAGGTGCCGTTGGCCTTGACCTGCTCCACCGGGCCGGTCAGCTCTTCCGAGGTGAAGGGCAGGATCACCAGCGCGTCCAGCTTCTGGCTGGCAGACAGATCCTCCAGCGCAGACACCTGTGCCGTGGCCGAGGGTGAGGTCTTCACGATCACGTCGATATTCGGAAAGGCGGCCTCGATTTCCTTTTCTGCCTGTTCGGCGTGGTAGACCACGCCGCCTGTCCAGCCATGGGTTGCGGCGGGGATCGACACGGCAATCGTGACCTTATCCTGCGCCAACGCCGCGCCGGCAGACAGGGCCATGATGCTTGCGGCCGAGAACAGGCCAAGTGCACGTCTGGAGATGAGTGTCATTGATAGTTCCTCCCTTTTGAAATGCTCCGCCCCTCCCGGGCGGTTATCTGATGAAACGATGGGCCAGCATGGCGAGGATGATGATTACCCCCTGCACGGCGGCGACGAGGTATTCGGAGACGAAGTTGGACATCACCATGAGGTTGGCGATGACCTCGAGGATCAGGGCACCCGCAACGGTCCCCCAGATCCGGGCCTTGCCGCCGCGCAACAAGGTGCCGCCGATGACGACTGCGGTGATGACTTGAAGTTCCCACAGGGCTCCGGTGGTGGGTGTCGCCGCGCCGAGGCGGGGGATGTAGCAGATGGCGGCGATGGCCACGCAAAGCCCTTGGATCACATAGGCCAGCGTTCGCACCCAAGCGACAGAGACCCCGGAGAACCGCGCGACGTCGGAGTTCGATCCCGCTGCCATGCAGCGCCGACCGTATTTGGTGCGATAGAGGATGAATGCGCCGGCCAGCACCACGATCAGGGTGATGACAACAGGTAGCGGCACACCGAACAGATTGCCGAAATAGACCGGACGGTAGGGGTCGCGCAGCTCGCGCGCGATGGGGATGGAGCCCCCATCCGACAGCCAGGTGATCAGCGCACGGAAGATGCCCATCGTGCCGAGCGTGACGATAAAGGGCTCTATCTTGCCCAAGGTCACGATCAACCCGTTCAAAAGCCCGCAAGCGGCACCGACGACAAGCCCGACAGCTGCACCCACAAGGATCGCATTGGCACCCATCGATGGTTCCAGCCGGTTCATGGTCAGGATCATGATGCCGGTCACAAAGGCCATCATCGAGCCGACCGACAGGTCAAGGCAGCCTGAAGAGATCACGAAGGTCGCGCCGACCGCGATGATCGCGATGAAGGCCGACCGCGTCACGACATTGGCGATATTGGTGCCCGAGACGAAGTTCGAATTGATCAGCGTGCCGATCACGATGACCAGCGCAAGCGCCAGAAACGGACCCATATCGGCCCAGCGGATGCGCCGCCCGGGCTCTGGCGTCGCGCGTGTGGACGTCGCACTTGTCATTTATGGCTCCTCCTGCCTGGTTTGATTTGCGACGGTCTCGCGCTGATCGCCCGCCTCTGTGCTGGTTGCGGCAAAGACGACATTCTGTTCGGTGATCCGGTCGCCATGTAGTTCCGCGACGATGCGGCCCATGCGCATCACCAGAACGCGGTCCGAAAGTCCGACCAGCTCCGGCAGTTCGGAAGACACCACGATCACCGCTTTGCCCGCCCGCACGAGACTGTCGATAAAATCGTAGATCTGGCTCTTGTTGCCGATATCGATGCCGCGTGTCGGCTCATCGATGATGATGACCTGCGGGTCCACCAGCATGACCTTGGCGAGCAGCAGCTTCTGCTGGTTTCCACCAGACAGCTGCCCGGCCTCCAGCCCGAGGGAACGCACGCGAATGTCATATTCGGCCACGCTGCGTTCCAGCAGCGCCATCTCGTTGCGGGCCTTGGTGACGAAGCCCGGATGAACGTTATCGAGCGCCTGAAGGGTCAGGTTCCGGGCCATCGGCTCATCGAGCAAAAGCCCTTTTCCCTTACGGTCTTCGGTCAGATAGACCAGCCCCGCCGCCATCCAGTCGCGCACCGAACGGCGGGTGATGTCCTGACCCGCCATGGTGATCCGTCCCGCATGTGCGGGGCGCAGACCCATCAGCCCCTCGAACAGTTCGGTCCGACCAGACCCGATCATGCCGCCAATGCCCAGAACTTCGCCCGGGTGCAGGGTAAGGCCCGCATGGACCGCGCCGTGATCCACCTCCAGATCGCTGACCACCAGAATGGGGGCGGCTGTGACCGGCGGGCGTTTCGGCGGGTAAAGCATCTCCAGCTCGCGCCCGACCATCAGCTCGGCCATCTGGCGTTGGCTCAGATCGTGGCCAGCCCATGTGCCGATCATCCGCCCGTCGCGCAGCACCGTCACGCGATCGGCCAGCGCCTCGACCTCATCCAGCCGGTGCGAGATATAAAGCACCGCGACCCCGCGATCGCGCAGACCCCGCACCACATCCAGCAGGGCCGCCACCTCGTCATTGGCAAGAACGGCGGTTGGCTCGTCAAAGATCACGACCTTGCGGTCATCCAGCAGCGCCCGCGCGATCTGCACCAGTTGGCGCTGCGCCAGTGGCAGATCGGAAACCCGGTCACGCGGGCCACAATGCGCGCCGATCGAGGCCAGCACCTCGGTCGTGCGGGCGTCCATCCGGTGATCATCCACGCCAAGCCAGCCACCCAGTTCACGCCCAAGGTATAGATTTTGCGCGACGGTCAGATCCGGGGCCAGCAAGATCTCCTGATGGACCAGCACAACGCCGGCCTCTTCGGCCGCGACCGCATCGGGGAAATCGACGCGTTGGCCCGCCATGCTCAGATGGCCCAGACTGGGCTGCACATGGGCGGATAGCAGCTTCATCAGCGTCGACTTGCCTGCGCCATTCTCGCCGATGATGGCATGGACCTCGCCGGCAACGATATCGAGCGTGATGTCCGAGAGGACGGTAATCGGCCCATAGGCCTTTCCCAGCCCTTCGGCGCGGAGCGCGACCGGGGCGGCAGGGTCACCTGTCAAGGTTTTGGGAAGGGGCGCGGTCATTCGAAGGCCGCGAGCAGGCGATCCCGCGATCGCTCGATATGAACCGCCATCGCTGCCCGCGCGGCGTCGGCATCGCCTGCGCGGAAGGCGGAAAGCAACGTTTCGTGTTCGCCAAGCGCCTCTTGGGTGACGCGGGTGTGAAACATCAGGCGGAAGATGTGCAGATGGATGTGCTGATCGGCCAGCGCGTGACGGATCACCTCATTTCCGGCGATGCGAACGATTTCGTCGTGGAAATGTGCATCTGTCCGGGCAAAGCGGGAATAGCGGCTGTTGCGATCCATCGGCGGTTCGCCATGGCCCATATCTGCGGCGGCCTCTTCCAGCACCGCCAGCAGTTCCGGTGTCAGATTGCGGGTGGCAATGGCGGCCGCCTCGGGCTCCAGCAGCAGCCGAAAAGCATAGAGGTCATCGAATTGCTTGCGCGTCAGCTGCGGGGCCGCTGAATATCCGATCAGATGCGCCTTCCGCACCAGGCCCTCGCGCTCCAGCCGGCTCATGGCTTCGCGGACGGGGGTCTGGGAGACGCCCATGTCGCGCGCCAAGGCGTCGATGGTGATGCGGGCACCCGGCGGGATCTCCAGCGACATCAGCCGTTCATAGATTCCGTCATAGACGCCATCCACGATGCTGGAAGGGCGGATACCGGCAGTCTTCTCAGACCGTTCCGCTGTTGCCGCCATGGACCTCTCCTCCCCGATCATTCGACTTGACACAGGCAAAACTCATACCGATAGGATATCGTATGTCAAACACTATATCCTATAGGATACGATATTTTGAAACCGAGATCGGCGCGCCCTTCTGTCAGAACCTTGCAGGATCGACTGCAAAGTAAAGCAATAACAACAGCTTGCGGCATCCTAGCGGAATGGCGGTGGCAAGGCCGAATGATCGCGTGGACGACGCCCAGTCGTTCCAGCTGGGCAGAGATTGCCCTGAAGGGCCGACACGCAACGAAAGGTGGATGGTATGTTCATACGGATGCCGTGCAGCGAACCGCCTGACTTGGCACAGACAGAACGCGCGGCGCATCGCGCCGCAGAGGGAACAGGGAAGGGACGAGGGATGGAGCAGTTTGGAACGATCAGGGCCCCACAGGAATTGGTCTTCGGCACCGGCCAGCGGGCGGCGATTGGGCGAATTGCAGCACGGCTGGGCAAGCGCGCGCTGATCGTGACGGATGCGCGGCTGGCGGCGGATGCGCAGTTTGGCGATATGGTGGCTCGAATTAAAGTCGCCGGGCTTGAAACCCGGATCGAGCCCGGGACGCTGCCCGATGTGCCGGTCGAGTCGGCGATTGCCGCCGCTGCGGCTGCCGGTGATTTTGCCCCTGATCTGGTGATCGGTATCGGTGGCGGTTCCTGCCTTGATATGGCGAAATGCCTGGCCTTGCTGCTGACCCATGGCGGCAGGCCACAGGATTATTATGGCGAATATCTGGTGCCCGGCCCGGTCATGCCGTTGATCGCGGTCCCGACCACGGCCGGCACCGGGTCTGAGGTCACGCCGGTTGCAGTGCTGTCCGACAGTGCGCGCAGCCTGAAGGTGGGGATATCATCGCCCAGGTTGATCCCGACGGCGGCCATCTGTGATCCCGATCTGACGATGACTTGCCCCCCCGGCCTGACCGCCATTGCAGGTGCCGATGCACTGACCCATGCGCTTGAGGCCTTTACGGCCATCCGTCGCGACCCTGTGCCGGGGCTGGCGCAGGACCGGGTTTTTGTCGGCAAGAACGCCCTGTCCGACCATTTCGCGTTGCAGGCAATTTCATTGCTTTGGCAGGGATTGGAGACGGCCTGCACCGACGGCAACAATGCCGAGGCACGCGCCCGGGTGATGATGGGGGCCACGCTTGCCGGGCTGGCCTTTGGCGTTGCCGGAACCGCTGCCGCCCATGCGATCCAGTATCCGGTCGGCGCGCTGACACATACCGCACATGGCGCAGGTGTTGCTTGTATGATGCCCTATGTGATGGCCTGGAACGCCCCTGTCATCGCCTCAGAGCTGGACCAGATCGCTGGCGTGACGGGCTTGGCCAGCGGCGCCGCGGTGATCCCGGCCATCGCGGCGCTGTTCGCCCGGATCGGCATCCCCGTCACGCTGCGTGACCTTGGCCTGACGGAAGACCGTATCGACGAGGTGGCCGAGCAAAGCATCGGTATCGCCCGGTTGATCCAGAACAACCCCCGCCCACTGCCGCTTGAGGATATGCGCCGCCTGATCGGTGCCGCGTTCACCGGCGATCTTGCTGCGCTTGCCTGACACAAGGATTCTGACCATGATACCGACCGGCTATGCCGACCCCGCCCTTCACGCCCACGGGCTTTTCATCAATGGCCAATGGATTGGCGGCTCTGGCATCCCCGTCATCAACCCCTCGACCGGGTCGGTGCTGGCCGAGGTGCCGGATGCTTCTGTCGCGGATGCCATGGCCGCGGTCGAGGCTGCCCATGCCGCTGCCGCCAACTGGCGCAAGACCCCCGCCCGCCAGCGGGCCGAGATCTTGCGTCGCTGGTTCGTGCTGATGACAGATCATGCCGAAGAACTTGCGACGCTGATTGCCTTGGAAAATGGCAAGGCGTTGCCGGATGCGCGGGGGGAGGTCAGCTATGCGGCGGAATTCTTCCGCTGGTATGCCGAAGAGGCGGTGCGCATCCCGGGCGAGTTCCGTCCGACACCGTCAGGTTCACACAAGATCCTTGTGGATCATGAGCCAATTGGGGTTTCGGTGCTCATCACGCCGTGGAACTTTCCTGCCGCGATGGCCACCCGCAAGATCGGCCCCGCCCTGGCGGCTGGGTGCACCGTGATCCTCAAGCCCGCGTCCGAGACGCCGCTGACCGCCTATGCCATGGCGCGACTTGGGGCCGAGGCGGGGGTTCCTGCGGGTGTGGTCAATGTGCTGACCACCCGCCAGCCTGGCCAGGTGACCAATGCAATGCTGGCCGATCCGCGCGTGCGCAAACTTTCCTTCACCGGCTCGACGGGCGTTGGGCGTGGGCTTCTGGCCGAAGCCGCGAAGACTGTCGTCTCCTGTTCGATGGAATTGGGCGGAAATGCGCCTTTCGTGGTGATGGATGACGCCGATCTGAATGCTGCACTTGATGGCGCGATGGTCGCAAAGATGCGCAATGCCGGTGAGGCCTGCACGGCCGCGAACCGCTTCTATGTGCAGGCGGGCATCCATGACGCCTTCGTCAAGGGGCTGACCGAACGCATGGCTGCGCTGAAGATCGGTTCGGGCTATGAGGCGGGCGTGCAATGTGGCCCGATGATCACCGCGAAAGCCGTCTCCAAGATCGACGCACTGGTCACGGACGCAATCAAGCGCGGTGCCCGCGCCACAACCGGCGGCGCACCCCTGGAACGCGAGGGCTTTTTCTACCCGCCGACGGTGCTTGAACATGTCGATCCGGCGGCGGATATCGCCCATGACGAGATCTTCGGCCCGGTCGCTCCGATCTATCGGTTCGAGACCGAGGAAGAGGCGATCCGCATGGCCAATGATACCGAATATGGCCTTGCGGCCTATGTCTATTCGCGCGACCTTTCCCGCGCGATGCGGGTCGCGGGCGGGATCGAGACGGGCATGGTGGGGATCAACCGCGGATTGATGTCGGACCCCGCCGCGCCTTTCGGCGGCGTCAAGCAAAGCGGCCTTGGTCGCGAGGGTGGTGTTCACGGTATTCTGGAGTTCACCGAGCCGAAATACTACGCCGTCGAACTCTGAACCGGCGTTTTCAAAGGGGGGCGGGCCATGACCGATCTTTATTACAACCGGGCCTTCATCCCCGATTTTGATGCCATCATGGCTGAAACCGCTGCCCGCAGCCGTGCCTTTGTCAAAGGGCGCGATCTGCGGGCGGACATTGCCTATGGTCCGACGCCGCGGCAGACCTATGACCTGATCTTGCCGGACCGCCCAAGGCAAGGCGCGCCGATCCATATGTTCATCCATGGCGGTTATTGGCGGGCGGGCGAAAAGGATGTGCATCACCTTGTCGCCGCCCCGGTTCTGGCCGCAGGCGGCATCGCGGCAATCGTCACCTATGATTTGATGCCTGCGACCAGACTGGGCGCGATTGTGGCCCAACTGCGCCGCGCGGCGCTGCAGATTCAGGCGCAGGCGGCTGCCTTCGGTGCGGATCCGGCGCGTTTTACCGCGTCGGGCCATTCGGCGGGGGCCCATCTTGCCAGCTTGCTTGCGGCCCGGGCCCGGGGCGATCTCCAGCCCCCCTCCTTGCCGGATTTGCGCGGCCTGCTGCTGGCCAGCGGGATCTATGACCTTGGCGGCATTCCCGGCAGCTTCCTGAAAAACGAGGCGGCAATGACCACAGAAGAAGCCGCCCTCTGGGCACCGCGCGACGCTGTGCATCGGCCTGACCTGCCCCGCATTCTGACCCGTGGCGAGGCCGAGACCGCCCCTTTTCACGATCAGGCCCATGAATTGGCCAGCCTGCTGCCAGCCCCATGCGTGCTGCGGGTGGAACCCGGCCTGAACCATCTGAGCCTTGTTCTGGATCTTGCTGATCCCATGCGCCCGCTTGGTGCCGCGCTGGCCGATCTTGTCGCCAACAGCTAGATGTTCAGGTCCGGCAGCGGGGTGGACCGTGCGGGACCCGGCGCTGACATTCAGGGTTTTCCGATGTCTTAACAGGGCATGAGGCGCATGAAACTTGGCCCGTTAACGAGAATTCGTGCCGCCGTTTGACGCACCAGATATGCCCCGACGGGGATCACGGCACGGCTCATGGCCGCGTTTGCTGTGGCTGCCGGGGGTCTCATACTTGCCCGCGTGGCCCGACCCATGGTCGAGGGCGGGTTGGGTTTGGCCGATTGCGACACGTCCCCTGCGACGACCAGAAGGCGTTGCCGCCATGGTGCAACTTTTGGGGTCCATGGGCCTCAAAGCCCCGTCTCACCGCGCGCATCGCCATAATGCGCATTTCGGGGGATGAGAGCCCACATGGGTTTCGCGGAAATTCTTCTGCCATCCCGGCATGGCACAGCAAAAATGGTCCTTAATGGCCGATTGTCGATCATCGATCATTGACTCAAGATTACAGTTCCATGACGTATGGCCGAACGATCAAAAGCCGCTGTCATGCCGAGACTTGCAAGATGAACGACCGACCCAACGACCCCGCTACCCTGATCGAACACCTTGTGCGTGAGGTGGAGCCGCGGTTGATCGAGATCCGCCGGGATCTGCACGCCCATCCCGAAGTGGGGTTTGAGACGGTGCGCACCGCCGGGATCGTTGCGAATGAGCTGACCGCAATGGGCCTGCAGCCGCAGACCGGCGTCGGCCGCACCGGCGTTGTGGCGGAAATCAAGGGCGGGCGGCCCGGTCCCTGTCTGATCCTGCGCGCCGATATGGATGCCCTGCCCATCCATGAGGAAACCGGCCTGCCCTTTGCGTCGACCATTGCGGGCAAGATGCACGCCTGTGGCCATGACCTGCATACATCGGCCCTGCTGGGCGCGGCCGGTGCGTTGGTGCAGATCGCGCCGCAGCTGGCGGGCACGGTGCGGCTGATCTTCCAACCCGCAGAAGAAACGCAGGAAAGCGGGGCTGCCGCCATGGTTGCCGATGGGGCGGCGGATGGGGTGGACATGGCCATCGCCTTTCACAACCGTCCCGAACATCCCGCAGGTGCGATTTCGCTGAACCGGGGGGCCAGCACCGCCTCCAGTGATGAATTCAAGGTGGTGGTGCATGGCAAATCCGGCCATGCCGCCCGCCCCCATGCCGCCATAGACCCGATCGTCGCAGCGGCGCATATGATCACCCAATTGCAAACCGTCATCTCGCGCGAGATGGACCCGTCGCTCTCGGCCGTGTTGACGGTGGGTCATATCGCGGGCGGTGCCACGCAGAACATCATCCCTGACACCTGCATGTTCGAGGGCACGGTGCGCTGCCGCTCGCCGCAGTCGCGCGATCTGGCCGAGGCCTCGTTCCGCCGGATCTGTGAGGGCGCGGCCCTGGCGCTGAACGTCCGGGCCGAGGTGGAATATGTGCGTGGCGCGCCGCCCCTGATGAATGACGATGCCATGATCGACCGCACCGCCGCGGCGCTTGGTCTGCAATTCGGGGTGCCGGTTCAGGTCGAACCCGGCAGCACCTTTGGGGCCGAGGATTTCTCCTATTTCTCGGAACGCATTCCTTCGGTCCAGATCTTCATTGGCTCGGGCCAGCCGGGCCGCGATGACCGCGTCCACAATTCCGATTACCAGCCCGATGAAGCCTGTATCGCGCAAAGCGCCATTGCCCTGACCCGCATGGCCGTTGAACTCCTGTCCTGACGAAACCGAGGATCACCATGAACATCACCCGCAGCACCTTTCTGCGCGCCGGTCTTGCCGCCGCCGCGACCCTTGCCTCTGGCGTGCCCCTGTTTGCGCAGGGCAAGAAGCTGGTCTTCGCGACCGAGGGGGCCTTCCCGCCCTTCAACATGACCAAGCCCGACGGCACGCTTTACGGCTTTGAGATGGATATGCTGGCCGAGATCGCGAAACGCGCGGGCTTTGAATATGAGCTGATCAGCCAGGCTTGGGACGGCATGATCCAGGGGTTGATCGATGGCAAATATGATGCCGTGATCGATTCCGTCACCATCACCGAAAAGCGGCTGGAGGTGGTCGATTTCGCGCTGCCCTATACCACGGGCGGGTCTACCTTCGCGGTGCTGAAGGAAAGCGGGGTTGAGCTGCCCGGCGGCGGCACTTCGGTCGATCTGGATGACGAGGCCGCGACCGAAGCGGCGATTGCCGCGATCGCCGCGGTGCTGGAAGGCAAGACGGTGGGCGTCCATGTCTCGACCATCCAGGCGGATTTCCTTGAGAAATACCTCGCGCCGCGCGGCGTCACCATCCGCACCTATCCCAACGGCCCCGATGTCTATCAGGATCTGACCAATGGGCGGCTGGATGCGGCCATGGCTTCGGTCACCAATATCTCGGCCTTCCTTGAAAAGAATGCTGAAACCGCTGCAACCACCGGGCCTGCCTTCGCAGGCGGGGTGATGGGGCGCGGCGCGGCCATCGTGGTGCAAAAGGGCAATGCCGAGCTGGCCGACAAGATCAGCGCGGCGATGAAATCCATGTCGGATGACGGCACGCTTGAGGCCATGTCGCAGCAATGGTTCGGCATCAACGTCACACCCAAGCTCTGACGCATGGGGGATATCGGACTTCTGGGCTTCGGCCCTGATGGCTGGGGCCTCGTCCTGTTCAGGGCGGGGCTCATGACGCTTGCCGTATCGGTTGCGGCCTTTCTGTGCGGGCTGATGCTGGGCACGCTGGTCGCCTGGGGCCGTGTTGCGGGCAACGGCCCGGTTCGTGCGCTGGCCGAGGGCTATACCGTTGTGCTGCGCGGCGTGCCCGATATCCTTGTGATCTATCTGTTCTATTTCGGCGGCCGCCAGGTGGTGGCGGCCATCGGAACCGCCTTGGGTTTCCCGGGGCCTTTCGACATTTCGGGCTTTGTCGCCGGGATGCTGGCCATCGGCCTGATCTCGGGAGCGGGCCAGTCCGAGGTGTTGCGCGGAGCCTATCAGGCGGTGCCCAAGGGCACGATCGAGGCGGGCCGCGTGGTCGGCATGGGGCGCCTCACCCTGTTCCGCCGGGTGATCGCCCCGCAGGCGATGACCACCGCGCTGCCCGGAATGGGCAATCAATGGCAATCCGTCATCAAGGAATCTGCACTGGTTTCCGTGACGGGTCTGGTTGAGACCATGCGCCAGGTCTCGGTGGCCGCCGGCACCACGCAGGAGCATTTCCTCTTCTATGCTGCGGGTGCCGTGATCTATCTGATCATCACCACCCTGTCAGACCAGTTGTTCCGGCTTGCGGAGAAACGCAGCCTGCGCGGCCATCATGGGGCGGGGTTCTGAAATGGATCTGACGTTCCTGTCTTCGATGTTTCAAAGCATCCTCAAAGGCTTGCCGCTGACATTGAACCTTTGGGTTCTGTCCTTGCTGGGGGGCGGCTGTCTTGCGCTTTTGCTGAATCTGATGCGACAAAGCCGGATCGGCGCGGCGGTCGCGGGCAGCTATGTGTTCCTGTTCCGGGGCACGCCGCTGCTGATCCAGATCTTCATGATCTATTATGGGTTGGCGGGCTTTGGTTTCATCCGGCAGAGCTTTCTCTGGCCCTTCCTGCGCGAGCCCTATTGGTGCGGGCTGCTGGCGCTGATCCTGAACGATGCGGCATATACCTCGGAAATCCTGCGCGGCGGCCTGCGTGCGGTGCCGAAAGGCGCGGTTGAGGCCGGGCGGGTTTCCGGCATGTCGCGTGTCGCGATCCTGCGCCGGATCACCCTGCCACTGGCAATCCGTCAAGCCCTGCCCGCCTATTCAAACGAGATCATCTCCATGCTCAAGGCCACGGCGCTGGTCTCGACCATCACGCTGATGGATATGACCGGCATCGCCCGTGCGGCCATTTCGGAAACATGGCGGGCGGTGGAAATCCTGCTCTGCGCGGCGGTGATCTATCTTGCAATCTCGATGCTGGTGACGCGGGCGAGCGCCTGGGCCGAGGCCCGCCTGTCGCCCTGGCAATTCGGAAGGACGACCCCGTGACAGCTCTGACTCCGGGCCAGACCCCGGCCCTTTCCGTCACCGGATTGCGCAAGAACTTTGGTGCGAACGACGTGCTGCGCGGCATCGATCTCGCCGCGCATGACGGGGATGTCATCTCGATCATCGGCGCGTCCGGCTCGGGCAAGAGCACGCTGCTGCGCTGCATTCCGATGCTGGAGATCCCCGGCAGCGGCACTGTCTCGGTCGGGGCTGACAGCCTTAGCCCCAAGGGTGGGCGGCTGACCCGCGCCGAAGAGGCCAGGGCAAGACGGATGCGCGGGCATCTTGGCTTTGTGTTCCAGAACTTCAATCTCTGGCCGCATCGCACCGTCTTGCAAAATGTGATCGAGGCCCCCTTGTTCGTGCAGGGGCGCTCCCGCGCCGAGGCAACCGATGAAGCCATGGCGCTGTTGGAGAAAGTGGGGCTTACGGACAAGCGTGACGCCTGGCCCGCGCATCTGTCGGGTGGCCAGCAGCAACGGGTGGCCATTGCGCGCGCCCTGGCCCAACATCCGCGCGCGATCCTGTTCGACGAGCCGACATCCGCCCTTGATCCCGAACTTGTCGGTGAGGTGCTGAAGGTGATCCGGGCGCTGGCAGACGAGGGGCGCACCATGCTGATCGTCACGCATGAGATGGGCTTTGCGCGCGAGGTTTCCTCGCGGGTGGTGTTCCTGCATCACGGACAGATCGAAGAGGATGGAACGCCTGCCGAGGTGTTCGGTGCCCCGAAATCCGATCGCGCACGCGCTTTCCTGTCCAGCCATTTCGATCGTAACCGTTGAAGGAGCCCGCGCGATGCGCCAGCCGATCGAGAGGAAAAGTCTGCAGGATCAGGCGACCGACTGGCTGCGCGAGGCGGTGATCCGCGGCGATCTGCCCCCCGGGGCCACTTTGACCGAACTCGCGCTGACCGAACAGATCGGCACCGGGCGCGGCACGGTGCGTTCGGCCCTGTTCACGCTTGAGGCGCAGGAACTGGTAACCCGCACACCCTATTCAAGCTGGAAGGTTGCGGTGCTTGATGCGCAGGCGATCTGGGAGATCTACAGTCTGCGATCGGCCTATGAAGGGTTGGCCGCGCGCATATTGGCCGAAAAGCGCGATGACCTCGGCACCGATCTGATCCAGACGGCCTTTGCTGCGCTGGATCGTGCCAATGACGCAGGCACAGATGCGCGCGTGGCGGCGGATCTGGGGTTCCATGCCAGCTTTGTGGCCCAGACCGGGCATCAACATTTGATCCGCCGCCATGCGCTTCTGGCCGACAAGATGGAATGGCTTTACCGCTGGTCGGAAAGCCATTGGCCCTGCCGCAATCCCCTTGTCGCAGAGCATCAGCCGCTGTTTGAGGCATTGCTGACCGGCAGCGCCGATCAGGCAGAGGCGGCCGTGCGCAATCATATCGATTATTCGATCACTCAGGACGTCGCGGGCTTTCACAGCCTTGCGGCAGGAAAGGCCTAAACACCATGATCACCATCCTTGACGGCGGCATGGGCCGCGAACTGGAACGCAGCGGTGCCCCCTTCCGCCAGCCCGAATGGTCGGCGCTTGCGCTGATCGAGGCACCGGAAACCGTGGCTCGTGTGCATGAGGGTTATATTCGCGCGGGTGCGCAGGTGATTACCACCAACTCCTATGCCCTGGTGCCCTTCCATATCGGCGAAGAGCGTTTCCACAGCGACGGGGCGCGTCTGGCCGATCTGGCAGGGCGGATGGCGCGGCAGGCAGTGGGTGAAAGCACGGGCGTGCGGGTTGCAGGTTCACTTCCGCCGGTCTTCGGGTCCTATCAGCCGGAACTGCTCCGGCCCGAGCTGGCAGCGGAATATCTGGGTGTGCTGGTCGATGGGCTGACACCGCATGTCGACCTTTGGCTGGCTGAAACTCAAAGCAGCCTTGCCGAAGCCCGCGCCGCCGCCGCCGCCGTGGCCCAGACCGGCAAACCGCTCTGGCTGTCCTTCACCCTGCGCGATGATGTGGAGCCGGCTGAAATGCCTGCGCCGCAACTGCGGTCCGGCGAAACCGTCGCCGAAGCTGCGCTTGTTGCGCAGCAACTGGGGGCGGAGGCGATGCTGTTCAACTGCTCGCGCCCCGAAGTGATGGGCGCGGCCCTTGTCGCCGCCCGTGCTGCGGCACCGGATCTGGCGCTTGGTGTCTATGCCAATGCCTTTGATGAATCGCAGGACGATGACGGCGCCGCGAATGAGACGGTCTCATCCATCCGGGCCGATCTTGATCCGCCGCATTACTGCGGCTGGGCGAAAGGCTGGGCCGCGCAGGGAGCCAGCATCATCGGCGGTTGCTGCGGCATCGGCACCGAACATATCCACCATCTGGCCGCCCATCTGACGGATCAGCCCGGCTAAACCGACGCAAGGGCGCGTGCTCCAGATGATCCGGTAGCGCCGCCGCTGACTCATGGTTGGGCGCGGATGTGCCAGCCCCGGTCCGGCGCGGTTTTTCGCGCCGGATTCCTGTTTTGGGCGGCCGAATATGGCCTGCGGTATCGGTCCTTAGTCCGGCCAAACCAGCGCACGATGCAATTGCGCCCCTGCCCAAGCCCCGTCGCCCACCGCAAGCGATAGCGAATGCGGCACGCGCGCCGCATCGCCACAGGCGAAAATGCCGGGGACGCTGGTTTCCTTGCTGTCATCGGTGCGAATCTGCACGCCCAGCGGAGTCTCCATCAGGTCACAACCAATGGCTTCGGCCAGCGGGCCAGCGGGCCGGGTGCGAGTCGCCGTAAACAGCCCGGCAAAAGCCAGCACCCTGCCATCCGCCAGCTCCACATCCGCAAGGCCGCTGATCCGGGTGATCGGGGTCTCCTCGATCCGCACGCCGCGCCGGTCCAGATCCGCGCGCTGATTGGTATCCGGTTGCAGGGCGGCATTGGTCAGAAGCGTGATCTCGCCCCATTCCGGCAGCAGTTGCGCCTGATGCAGCGACATCGGCCCGGTGGCGATGACGCCGATCCGGCCCTGATCCAACTCATATCCATGGCAATAGGGGCAATGGAACACGCTTTGCCCCCAACGTTCGGCAAGGCCCGGCACATCTGGCAGTTCGTCGACCACGCCGGTCGCCAGCAGGATGCGCCGCCCCTGCGCCGAACCGCCCTCGGCCAGATCGACATGGAAATCATCCTTGCCGCCCCGAATGGTCAGGGCGCTGCCCGACTGCCAGCCGATGGTCGGATAGGCCAGAAGCTGCGCCTGTGCCTGTTCCCAGATCCGGGCGGGCGGCACGCCATCCTGCCCCAGAAAGCCATGGGCATGGCTGGCGAAACGGTTGCGGCGTTGGCCAGCATCGATCAGCAACACCTTGCGGCGCGCACGCGCCAGTTGCAGGGCGGCTGCCATTCCGGCGTAGCTGCCCCCGATCACGATCACATCCTGCATGGTCCTACTCCTGTCTGGTCCGCCTCTCGGCATGACGGCGGGCAAAATCGCGGGCCAGATCGGCCAGCGTCACATCGGCAAACCGGGCCATAAGCAGGGCCTCCGCTTCCGCAAAGGTGCCCTCAAGCGCCGCATTCACCGCCTGTTCCACCAGACATTCCGGTGCCTCGTTGCGATGGCCGACCGCGAAAAGCGCGGGCTCGCCGAGCACGATATGCAACTGGCGCAGGCTGACGGTTTCCAGATCCGCAGCGATACGCCAGCCGCCGTTATGGCCCCGCTCGGCCGAGACCAGGCCTGCCTCTCGCAAAAGGCCCATGGTGCGGCGCACGACGACGGGATGGGCACCCAGGCATTGCCCGAGCGCCTCGGAGGTCATCGGTCCGTCCTGCTCTGCCATATGCAGCAAGGCGTGAAGGACCGAGGAAAGGCGGCTGTCCTGTCTCATGTAATTCTATATGTTACGAATAGGGGTGAAGGTCAAGGTGGTGCCAACATCCCGCATCCCGCATCCCGCATCCCGGGGCAGGGGGCAGGAGACGGCAAGGGCTGCTCACCAGCCAGTTTGACGACCAGGGCGGAAACGCAAAAAGCCGCCCCGAAGGGCGGCCATTTTGAGTTCGCTCCAAAAAGGAACTGGTGCCGCTGAAGGGACTCGAACCCCCGACCCCATCATTACGAATGACGTGCTCTACCAGCTGAGCTACAGCGGCCCATATGCGCGCCGGGCAGGCCCGATTGCGAATATGGGTGCGCTGATAGCATCCAAGTTGCGGCTTGTGTAGCCCTAATTTGCGCGCCGGGCGATGGCGGCGAGGTCGATCGGTTCCTCCTCCTCGACCACCTCGGGCGGGGGCGCGGGGTGTGGTGTCGGCGGGTTGACCAGCAGGGGCAGCATCTCGGTGCCGGTCGGGCTCAGGGTTTCGACCGCCGGGGGCTCGCGCCAGCTCAGCGTGTCGAAGCCGCCGCAATTGTCACAGATCGGCCCCCAATGCGCATGGATGGCGTGGCACTTGTCGCAGCACCATTGCGGACCGCGCGGTGCGGTCAGGGCGCGGGCCAGCCAGGCGCGGACCTCGGATTCCTCGGCACCTTCGCCACGGGCGATGGCGGCGCGAAGCGCCATGATGCGGCCGGTCGGATGCTTTTCCGCCAGATCGCCAAGCGCGCGGCGCGCAGCGGGGAAATTCTCGTCGGCGATCTGCAGCTCGGCTTCCAGCATCCGGGTTTCCGGGTTTTCCGGGTGGATGCTGGTCAGCACACGAAAGCGTTTCAGCCGGTCAGTCGGGCTTTCCTCGGGTTCGATATCGGCGAAGGCTGCTGCCAGATCGGGATGCGGTTGCGCCTCCCACGCCTTGCGCAGCACGCGGGTTGCGCCTTTCGTATCGCCCGAGGTTGCAAGCGCGCGCGCCGCCATCGCGGCGGCGGGCACCAGATCAGGCGACAGCTTGTTGGCGGCAATCGCGGCCTCACGGGCTTCGATGCTTGCGCCATCTTCCATCACCTGCCGGGCCTCTTGCAGCGCCAATACCGCGTCGCGGCGGCGGAACACATCCTTGGTCAGCCCACCGGCGCGGCGTTTCGCATCCAGCGTGCTGCGCGCGCCCTTCCAATCCTGCGATTCGGCCTGCAGTTTCAGCAGCACATCTTGCAGATCGCCATGGCGCGGCTTCATCGCAAAGGCCTTTTCGGCCAGCTTAAGCGCAGTCTCGCGATCGCCTTCGGCGATCTTTTGGCTTAGCAGCCCGCGAATGGCGACAAAGCGCGTCTGTTCATGATCGAGCAGCGCCTTATAGGCCTGTTCGGCGCGTTTGGTATCGCCCGAAGCCTCGGCTGCCTGGGCCACCATCAGATTGGTCAGATCGGGCCGCCCCAGCAGCTTTTCGGCCTTCAAGGCCCGCGACAAAGCGATGCGGTTTTCGCCACTGGCCAGCGCCACCATGCCGTCTGCCAGCGCAGCATAGCCCTTGCGTTCGCGGTTGCGGTCGAAATAGCGCGAGATCGCGGTCTCGTCGCCCGCCGCAAAGCGCAGGATGGCAAGCAGCAGCCCAACGATCTTCATCAAAAGCAACAGGGCGATCACCAGCAGGATCGCGCCGATCACCGCCTGCAACGGGCCAAGGGTGAATTCATAACCCGCCGCCGTGATGCGCAACCCGTCGCCGGTTTCCAGCAGAAGCGTGGCACCCCAGGTGGCCGCCGCCACCAGCGTCACGAAGAGCAGGACCTTGATCAATGTCCAGACCATCTCAGTCTCCTCAATCCGCGGATGTCAGTTGCGCCAACGCGGCCTGCGCGGCAATCAGACGCCCGGCCTGAGCCTGCCAGTCTGCAAGGGCGGGTTGTGCGGCCTCGGGCAGACCGGACAGCAGCGGCATTACGGCCGCCAGGTCGCCCGCAGCCAGCGCTGCCTCGGCGCGCGACAGCACGGCATCGGGGTCATCGCCCTCACGCGGGGTCGCGGATCGGGCGCCGGTCTGGTTCAGCAGGAACACCGCCATCCGGTCGGTCACGCTGCCATCCGCGCGCGCGGCGCTGCGCGCATCGGCAAGGGCCGCGCGCGCGGCATCGGGGAAGCTGGCTTGCAAACCGGCAAGCGAGACGGGGTCGGCCAGATAGGCGGTGACGGGTTCGGGCAGCGGGATGCCTGTGGCCTCCAGCGCGGCCTGCGCCTCGGTCACGCCATGACCGCTGGTCAGCGCGGCTTGCAGTCCGATCACGGCGGCGCGGCGTTCGGCCTCGGCGGTCAGCGCTCCAGCCTCGGCCTTGACCGCGTCCATCCGGCTGGCAATCTGCGCCGCAATCTCGGATTGAATGGCTGCATCATCAGTGGGTTGCAGGTTTGAAACTTCGGCCTCCAGCGCATTCAGGCGCTGCTGCAGGGGCGCAAGATCAACGGCGGGGCCAGCCTCCGTTACGGGCCGGGCCTCCAGCGCGGCGATACGATCCTCCAGCGGGGTCAGATCGGGCGCGGCGGCGGGGGCCGGGGCTGGGCGGGCCTCCAGCTCGGTCAGACGGGCCGTCAGGGTTTCAACCTGTTGGTGCAGCGCAGACAGTTCAGCCGCAGAGGCGGGCTTTTGCAGCATTGGCAGGGTCCAGCCCTGCTGGGTGCCATAGACGGCCAGACCATAGCCGAGCCCGGCCACGGCCACGCCACCCAGCAAGATGCCTAAAAAGCGGCCAAACCCGCCGGAACGGCTTTTTGCTGGCGGTGTGGTGTCAGCATCCATGACGGACGATTCGGGGCGTTCCATCCCGCTGCGATCAGGCTCCTGCGCGATGACAGGGGGCGTTTCAGTGTCTGGTATCGGGGGAAGCGGCTGATCCGGCTCGGGTTGCAGCACGGGCTCCACGTCTTTGGATTCGTTTTCTGCCATACCGCTATCCTTCCTTGCACTTGTCATCACAGCTAATCACTCCACCCCCCGGCGTTCAACCCGACTGAGGGGCCAGTGCCCTCAGGCAATCCGCGCCAGCAGCGCCGCAAGCAGATCCTTGCCATTGGGCTGTGCTGCGATCGTCAGCGAATCCAGAGGGAAACCCGCAAAACCGACTGCGGTTGCTTGCGAAAGCGCGACAATGTGCAGCGGCGCACGGGCAGGTTGTGTCTGCAAGGCGGCGGCGAGCAAGGCGGCGGAACGTGGCGAAAAAACCGGCAGCACAACCGGGGCAACACCGGCAAGCATGTATCGTGCGGCGTCTGACAGCGGCTGCGCGTTCTGGCGATAGATCACACGGCTCAGGGTCTCGATCCCCGCATCGGTCAGGCGTCGGGCCAGATCGCCGCGCGTCTCTTCGCCATGCAGATGCAAGAGCTGCGGGGGGGGGCGGTGATGCAGGATCAGGTCCAGCAGCGCCTCGGCATCGCCATCGGCCGAGATCGCCTGCAAGCCGAAGGCGCGGGCGGCGTCCGCCGTGCGCGGGCCGACACAGAAGGCGTGGCGAGCCCGGGGCGGGCCGAGATGCCGCAAGGCCTCTACCGCCGTCGCAGATGTCAGGACCAGCGCCGAAAAGGCGCGATCTGGCAGGGACGGGCACAGGAATTCCGGCGCGAGCAGCGGTGAGATCAGGATATCCGGCGCAGGCGCCGGGCTGCTGGCGCGGATCAGATCGGCAAAGCGTTCTGCCTCCGCCAAGGGGCGGGTCAGCAGGATCTGCGCGGGCAGCGGACCGGGACGGGATTGCCTGACCATGTGTCAGGTGTTACCTCCACCATGCCCCCGTTACAACCGCGAGCCATGTCACAGAGCCTTACCTTCCTCGGAATCGAAAGCAGTTGCGACGATACCGCCGCCGCGCTGGTGCAGCGGGGGCCGGATGGTGTGGCGGTCATCCTTTCTTCCGTGGTGCAGGGACAAACAGCCCTTCATGCCGATTTTGGCGGTGTCGTGCCGGAGATTGCTGCCCGCGCCCATGCCGAACGGGTGGATATCTGCGTGCGCGAGGCCTTGGCGGCTTCTGGCAAGACATTGGCCGATCTGGACGGCATCGCGGTCACCGCCGGGCCGGGGCTGATTGGCGGCGTGCTGTCAGGGGTGATGTGTGCCAAGGGCCTGTCGGCCGCGACCGGCTTGCCACTGGTCGGCGTGAACCATCTGGCGGGCCATGCCCTGACGCCGCGCCTGACCGACGGCATTGCATTTCCCTACCTGATGTTGCTGGTTTCGGGCGGGCATTGTCAGTTTCTGCGCGTGGACGGGCCGGAAGATTATACCCGTCTTGGTGGCTCCATCGACGATGCGCCGGGCGAGGCGTTTGACAAGGTTGCCAAGATCCTGGGCCTGCCGCAGCCAGGTGGCCCCGCCGTGCAGGCCGAGGCCGAGGCGGGCGATGCCAAACGCATCCCGTTGCCGCGTCCGTTGCTGGATCGGCCGGGCTATGACCTGAGCTTTTCTGGCCTGAAAACCGCCGTGCTGCGCGCGCGGGACGGGTTGATGGCTGGCCTGGGGGGGCTGCGCCGTCAGGATCGTGCCGATCTTTGCGCGGCCTTCCAGCGTGCCGTGGCCGATGTGCTGGCCGAGAAAACCCGGCGTGCCTTGCGCGATCATCCGGTTTCCGTGCTGGCGGTCGCCGGGGGCGTTGCCGCCAATCGCGAGATCCGCGCCCGGCTGGAGGTGGTTTGTGCCGAACAGGGCGTGCGCTTCCTTGCGCCGCCCTTGCCGCTTTGCACCGACAATGCCGCGATGATCGCTTGGGCCGGGATCGAGCGGTTCCAGCAATCGGGGGCCGATGATCTGACCCTGTCGGCACGCCCGCGCTGGCCTTTGGACCAGACCAGCCCCGCCTTGCTGGGATCGGGCAAGAAGGGGGCTAAGGCATGACGATTGCAGTGCTGGGCTCCGGGGCATTTGGCGCAGCACTGGCCGCCACCTTGGGGCGTGAGGGGCCGGTGGTGCTGTGGGGGCGATCGCAGACCGATCGCACCATCCGCAAGCTGCCAGATCTGATCTTGCCGCAGGCGGTGCAGGTGACAAACGATCTGGATGCGACCGATGTGGCCAAGATCGTGCTTCTGGCCCTGCCGATGCAGCAACTGGCGTCATTCATCGATGCACAGGGCGCGCGCCTGCGCCACCGCCCGTTGGTGGCCTGCTGCAAGGGGGTTGATCTGCGCAGCGGCCTTGGCCCGGTGGAGATTCTGGCGCGCCTTGCCGGGCCATCGCCCGCCGTGCTGACGGGGCCAAGTTTTGCCACCGATATCGCGCGCGGCTTGCCCACCGCGTTGACGCTGGCCTGCGAAGATGAGGTGCTGGGCCAGCAGTTGCAGGAAAACCTGTCGACCTCGGTCCTGCGGCTGTATCGGTCATGCGATGTGATCGGGGCAGAGCTGGGTGGCGCGCTGAAGAATGTGATCGCCATCGCCGCGGGTGCGGTGATCGGGGCGGGCTTGGGGGATAGTTCTCGGGCGGCGCTGATGACGCGCGGCTATGCCGAGATGCTGCGCTTTGCGCTGGCGCGCGGCGCCCGGGCCGAGACCTTGGCGGGGCTGTCGGGCTTTGGCGATCTGGTGCTGACCTGCACCTCGCAGCAATCGCGCAACTTCTGCTATGGCCTCGCGCTGGGCGCGGGGCAGGCGTTCGATCTGTCCACCACGGTGGAAGGTGCCGCGACCGCCCGCGCGGTGGCGCAGATCGCCCGATCGGATGGGCTGGATATGCCGATCTCCACCATGGTGGCCGCGCTTGCCGACGGCAAGATCAGCGTGGCTGATGCCATGCAGAACCTTTTGAACCGCCCTCTGAAACAGGAGTAGCCCATGCGCGTCGCGCTTATATGCAAGGACAAGGCCGAATCTCTGCCGATCCGGCTGGAAAACCGTGCCGCCCATCTGGATCACATCAAGGCCTCCGGCGTGGTGGAAATGGCCGGGCCCTTCCTGAACGAAGCGGGCGAGATGTGCGGCTCGCTTGTCGTGCTGGAGGTCGAGACACTGGATCAGGCCCGCGACTGGGCGGCGAATGACCCCTATGCCAAGGCAGGTCTGTTCGAGCATGTGCAGATCACCGAATGGAAAAAGGTCATCGGATGAACTACTGGCTGTTCAAATCCGAGCCGGACAGCTGGAGCTGGGAGCAGCAGGTCGCCAAGGGTGCTGCGGGCGAGGAATGGGGCGGCGTGCGCAACTATCAGGCCCGCAACAATATGCGGGCCATGCGGATCGGCGATCTGGGCTTTTTCTACCATTCCAATATCGGCAAAGAGATTGTCGGGGTGGTCGAGGTCAGCGCGGAATCGGCACCAGACAGCACCACCGACGATCCGCGTTGGGATTGCGTGCATATCCGCGCCGTGCGGCCGCTTTTGCGGCCCGTGACCCTGGAAACCTGCAAGGTTGAGCCGGGATTGGAGAATATGGCGCTGGTGAAATCCATGCGCCTGTCGGTCCAGCCGGTGACGCGCGCAGAATGGGAGATCGTTTGCCGTTTGGGTGGGATCGAACCGTAAGGTGCGACGTAGAAAATGAAGGGCCCCGACCCCATAGCGGGACCCTTCATCCACCCCACATGCTCCCCAAGCACCGCATGTGTTCTGAAAAAGGTCCCCGGCGTCCTGCCGTTGATCTAGGTCTAGCGCGGAACGATGATTCCGCCAAATCTTCAATTCGTTGCATTTTACGACAATGCTGCACGACAATGCTGCAGGGGGCGACACCTGCTTGCTCAGGTCAGGCTTCGCGCATGAAAACGCCCGCCGTTTCCGGCGGGCGCTTTGCCTTGCGGGCAAATCCCGATCAGGCGTAGACGGCTTCTTTTCCGAAATGCTTGGTCAGAAGATAGTAGACCACGGCGCGATACTTGTTGCGCTCCGACCGGCCATAGATGTCGATCACCGCATTGATCGCCTCAAGCAGTTCCGGGCCATCGGCCAGGCCCAGCTTCTTGATCAGGAAGTTGCGCTTGACCGTCTCGATCTCGCTTTCCTGGCTGGCCGCCACGGTTTCGGCATCGGCGTCATAAATTGCGGGACCACATCCGATGGTCACCTTGGTCAACAGGGCCATATCCGGTTCCACCTTGCACTTGTCGCGCAGATCGCCCGCATATTTCTCGATCAGAGCCTGACGTTTGCTCATCTGCAAATCCCTCGCTTTTATCGTTAATGTTCTGGCTGGCGTGCTGCCGCTATCACGGCGGCAACACTAGGCCATGCGTTGCAATGGACAAAGGGAATAATCGTCGCGCCTTCCCCCCAACAAAATATGGGGGAAGGCTGTCGCCAGCGGGTCTCAGGGTGCCGGGCGGTTCAGCTTCACGATCCACTGATTGGCCATCAGGGTCAGGGTCGCCTGATCGCCAAGTTTCGCGACCATCTCCTCGACCGCGCGTTTCACCGGCGCACCCGAGGCATCTGCCATCCAGTTGAAATCGTCGCCAGTGATGATGCCGTCATGCTTCACCTTCAGCAGCGCCTGGGCGATGTCATTGTCGATGAAGGGGGCATTGTGGTTGCCATCGAGATAGACCCAGTCCAGCGAGGCATCGGGCAGCGCCGCCAATGCCACATCCGACATTGCGCGGTGGATCTTCACCCGGGGATCATCCTTGAAGGCGTTGCAGACGTCCTGATATTTCACTTCCATCAGGTCTTCGTTCTTCTTGCGGCCAAAGCCGGTATTGGCAAATTCCGGCTGATAAAGCCAAGGGTCGATCAGGTGCAGCTCGACCGGCTCGCAGATTTCCAGAATGCGTTTGGAGAAGGCCCCTTCCCAGACGCCGACCTCGGCCACGCGGGCACCTTTCGGCAGGCTCGCCAGCAGGCGGCCCCGGAGTTTGTCGCGTTTGCTTTCTTCCTGAACTTGCTCGGTCATGGTTTCCCTCATTGCCCCTGTTGCGCTCTGCGGCGCGATAATCACTCAACACTAGCTGAAAATGCGCTAGTTACAAAGCGCAGGGGCCGCATCTGATGCGGCCCCCGGCGGTCAAAGTGTCACATCAGTAACGATAATGCTCGGCCTTGAACGGGCCCTCGACCTTCACGCCGATATATTCAGCTTGATCTGCACGCAGTTCGGTCAGTTTCACGCCGATCTTCTTCAGATGCAGGCGCGCCACTTTCTCATCCAGCGCTTTCGGCAGGATATAGACGCCGGGCGCGTAATCCTCGCCCTTGGTCCACAGCTCGATCTGCGCCAGAACCTGGTTGGTGAAGCTGGCCGACATCACGAAGGACGGGTGGCCGGTCGCATTGCCGAGGTTCAGCAGGCGGCCTTCCGACAGCAGGATGATCTTGTTGCCCGAGGGCATCTCGATCATGTCGACCTGTTCCTTGATATTGGTCCATTTGTGGTTGCGCAGCGAGGCGACCTGGATCTCGTTGTCGAAATGGCCGATATTGCCGACGATCGCCATGTTCTTCATCGCGCGCATATGCTCGATGCGGATCACGTCGCGGTTGCCGGTGGTGGTGATGAAGATATCGGCGCTGTCGACCACATCTTCCAGCAGGACGACCTCGAACCCGTCCATCGCGGCTTGCAGCGCGCAGATCGGATCGACCTCGGTCACCTTCACGCGGGCCCCTGCGCCCTGCAGCGAGGCGGCAGAGCCTTTGCCCACATCGCCATAGCCGCAGACCACGGCGACCTTGCCGGCCATCATGGTGTCGGTGGCGCGGCGGATGCCATCAACCAGCGATTCCTTGCAGCCATACTTGTTGTCGAATTTCGACTTGGTGACGCTGTCATTGACGTTGATCGCCGGGAAGGGCAGCTGGCCCTTCTTGTGCAGGTCGTAAAGGCGATGCACGCCGGTGGTGGTCTCTTCCGAGACGCCCTTGATCGCGGCCTTGGTCTTGGCGAACCAGCCGGGGGATTCCTTCATCCGCTTCTGAATCTGGGCCTTGATGACCTCTTCCTCTTCGGATTGCGGCACGGCCAGCACATCCTCGCCCGCCTCCATCCGTGCGCCCAACAGGACGTAAAGCGTGGCGTCGCCGCCATCGTCGAGGATCATGTTCGCGCCCTCGGGGAACATGAACGAACGGTCAAGATAATCCCAATGCTCGGTCAGGGTCTGGCCCTTCACGGCAAAGACCGGCACACCCGCCGCGGCAATCGCCGCCGCCGCGTGATCCTGGGTCGAGAAGATGTTGCACGAGGCCCAGCGCACATCCGCGCCCAGCGCGGTCAGCGTCTCGATCAGCACGGCGGTCTGGATCGTCATGTGCAACGAGCCGACGATCCGCGCGCCTTTCAGCGGCTGGGATTTGCCGAATTCCTCGCGGCAGGCCATCAGGCCCGGCATCTCGGTTTCGGCGATATCCAGCTCCTTGCGGCCAAATTCCGCCAGCCCGATATCCTTGACGATGTAATCCTTCGGCATTCGCCGCACTCCTTGCCTTTTTTCTTTGGCGCTGAAATAGCACTCTGATGCTCTTGCGGCAATCTATCGGGTGCGTTTGGTCCAAATTATGGCGGTTTTGGGAAACAATCGGGGAGCGGCCCCCCGGGCATGGCAAAGGATGCTGTCGGGGCGGCGGCTGGATCTGCTGGACCCTTCTCCCCTGGATATCGAGATTGACGATATCGCGCATGGGCTTGCCTTCGTCGCGCGCTGGAATGGCCAGACCAAGGGTGATTTTCCCTATTCGGTGGCAGAACATTCGCTGCTGGTCGAGCGTATCTTCGCGCTGCAAAATCCGGGCATCGCGGCGCGCTGGCGGCTGGCGGCCCTGCTGCATGACGGGCCGGAATATGTGATCGGCGATATGATCAGCCCGGTGAAATCCGCCGTTGGCCCCGCCTATGGTGAAATGGATGCCCGGTTGATGGCGGCGATCCATCTGCGCTTCGGTCTGCCTGCCACGCTGCCTGCGGCGATCAAGAAGGCGATCAAGGCCGCCGACAATGTTTCCGCCTGGCTGGAAGCCGTGCAGATCGCGGGGTTCGAGGCGGCAGAGGCCACGCGGCTGTTTGGCCGCCAGAAGCCCGATCTGATCCGCGCGCTGGCGATCGAGTTGCGCGCGCCGGTTCTGGTGCGCGCCGACTATACTGCGCGCCATGCGGCCCTGCTGGCCGAGATGGACGCCTGACGACGGCCCCGGCTAACGACAGATCGTGATGCCGGTGCCCCAGGTGGTGCAGCGCCGCGTCAGATCGTCCGAAAGCGGCCGGTCGGTGAAGACGCGGGTCACATCTGACAGGCTGCAGATCCGCGCCGGGGCCCGGCGTCCGATCTTCGAATGATCGGTCACCAGAAACGCCTCGCGCGCCTGTCGCAAGATCGCCCGGCTGACCCGCACCTCGGCCAGATCGAAATCCAGCAGATCGCCATCGGCATCCAGTGCCGAGGCCCCGATGATCGCGTAATCGACCTTGAACTGCTCGAAGAACTGGGTGGTCAACTCGCCCACCAGCCCGCCATCTGATCGGCGCAAGGCCCCGCCCGCCACCATGATCTCGCAGCCCGGATTGGCCAGCAGGATATTGGCAACATTCATGTTGTTGGTGACCACGGTGATATTGGAATGGTGCAGCAGGGCTTGTGCCACCGCCTCGGTCGTGGTGCCAAGGTTCAGGATCAGGCTGGAATTATCGGGGATCATCGCGGCGCAGGCGGCCCCGATTGCGGCCTTGGCCTCGGCATTCATCCGGCGCCGCGCCTCATATCCCAGATTGACCATCCCGGTGCGGGCCACCGCGCCGCCATGCACCCGGTCCAGAAGCCCGGCTTCGGCCAGATCGCCCAGATCGCGGCGGATGGTTTGCAGCGTCACGTCGAAACGCAGCGCCAGATCCTCTACCAGCACGCGGCCCTCGCTGCGGGCAAGTTCGAGGATTTCATTTTGACGGATGCTGAGCGCCACCGGAAAAGCCTCGCGGGTTCATTGTGGATCGCGCCACGGCGCGCCTGGCCAGAGTTTACGAAGGACCCCGCCTGACGCAAGGGCCGGACTGCATGACCCTGCCCACAGGCAGCGGCTTACCCCGCCATCTATGCGCGTTTTTGTTACATATTTGTGAAAATCGAAGTGAAACGAAAATTGGCTTTGATCGGTGCCCCGAAGTTGCTAACCGTGAAGCCTCAGGACAGACAGAAAACGGGCGGGAGGTCAGGGTGTCAGAAGCGGCTCCGGCAGGGGTGATCGACCTCTTTGTCATCGGCGGTGGCATCAATGGCTGCGGCATCGCGCGGGACGCCGCCGGGCGCGGGCTGTCGGTCCTCTTGGCCGAACAGGGCGATCTGGCGCAGGGTACCTCTTCGGCCTCGACCAAGCTGTTTCATGGCGGCTTGCGCTATCTGGAATATTTCGAGTTCCACCTTGTGCGCGAGGCACTGGCCGAGCGCGAGACCCTGCTGCGTGCCATGCCGCATATCAGCTGGCCCATGCGTTTCGTGCTGCCCTATGACCCGGCGATGCGGTTCGAGAATGACACGCCCACCTCGCGCCTGCTGGGGCTTGTGATGCCCTGGATGCGCGGGCGGCGGCCTGCCTGGCTGATCCGACTAGGGCTGTTCCTTTACGACAATCTCGGCGGTCGCAAGATCCTGCCCGGCACGGCCAAGCTGGATCTGGCCGATGATCCGGCCGGGCGGCCGCTGCGTCCGGGCTTCCGGCTGGCCTATGAATACAGCGATTGCTGGGTGCAGGATTCGCGCCTTGTCGTGCTGAATGCCCGCGATGCCGCGGCGCGGGGCGCGCGTATCCTGACCCGGAGCCGCGTGGTGGAGGCCGCGCGCCAGGGCGATCTTTGGCAGATCACTGTCGAGGGGCCAGAGGGTCGCGCGCAGTATCAGGCGCGGGCGCTGGTGAATGCCGGCGGGCCATGGGTCGAGGATGTGATCCGCAATGTCACGCATATCCGCAGCCGTGAAGGCGTGCGGCTGGTGCGCGGCAGCCATATCGTGGTGCCGAAACTTTACGATCACGAGCGCTGCTATTTCTTCCAGGGCAGCGATGGCCGTATCATCTTTGCCATTCCCTATGAAGATGACTTCACCCTGATCGGCACCACCGACAAGGACCATCAGGGCAGCCCGCTGGATGCCCGCTGTTCGGATGAGGAGCGCGATTATCTGTGCGCCTTCGCCAGCCAGTATTTCGCGAAACCCGTCACCCCCGATCAGGTGGTCTGGACCTATTCTGGCGTGCGCCCCTTGTATAATGACGGGGCAAGTTCGGCGACCGCCGCCACCCGCGAATATGTGCTGAGCCTAGATGAAGGCGGGGCACCCCTGCTGAATGTCTTTGGCGGCAAGATCACCACCTATCGCCGTCTGGCGGAACATGCGCTGGAAAAGCTGGCACGCTTCTTTCCAGCGGCGGGCGGCGACTGGACGGCGGGCGTTGCGCTGCCCGGCGGCGACTTTCCGGTCGATGGTGTGGCCGATCTGCGGGCGCGTCTGGGCGCCAGTTTCCCGTTCCTGACGCCCGCCCATGCCGCGCGGCTGGTGCGGACCTATGGCACCGACAGTTTTGCCCTGCTGCAAGGCGCCGAGGTGATGGAGGATCTGGGTGAGGATTTCGGTGCCACTCTGACCGGGGCGGAGGTCGACTGGCTGATGCGGCACGAATATGCCCGCACGGCCGAAGACATCCTGTGGCGCCGCACCAAGCTGGGCCTGCATCTGGATGAGGCACAGCGCGCGCGGCTGGCCGCCCATATCGACCAGTTGGCGGCGCGCGCGGCCTGAATGCGCGCGGCCGGACGGTTGCGGCCTGACGGTTTCCGGCGCGCCCTTCCATCGCTAAGCTGTGGACGGGCACCGACAGGAGGCCCCGATAAAGAAGGCATCGCATGACCCGCCATATCCTTGCCATCGATCAGGGCACGACCTCGTCCCGGGCGATCCTGTTCGACCAGACCTTGCGCCCGATCGCCTCGGCCCAGCAGGAATTTGCACAGCATTTCCCCGCCTCGGGCTGGGTGGAGCATGATCCGGGCGATTTGTGGTCATCCGTGGTGCAGACGGTGCGCCAGACGCTGGACCGCGCCGGGATCGGCGCGGCGCAGGTCGCGGGCCTTGGCATCACCAACCAGCGCGAAACCACCCTGCTTTGGGATCGGGCCACCGGCCAGCCGCTGCACCGTGCCATTGTCTGGCAGGACCGGCGCAGCGCGGGGATCTGCGATGACCTGCGCGCAGGTGGGCATGAGGCCTTGATTGCGGCGCGCACCGGGCTGCTACTGGACCCCTATTTCTCGGGCACCAAGCTGAAATGGCTGCTGGATCACATCCCCGATGCCCGCGCCCGCGCGGCGCGGGGCGAGCTGGCCTTTGGCACGGTCGACAGCTGGCTGATCTGGAACCTGACCGGCGGCAAGGTCCATGCAACCGACGCCACCAACGCCGCGCGGACACTGATCTTCGATATCAGCCGCAACGCATGGGACGCAGAGATCTGCGCCTTGCTGGACATTCCGATGGCGCTGCTGCCGCAAGTGCGTGACAGCGCCGATGAATTCGGCGTGACGGAACCCGATCTTTTCGGCGCGGCGATCCCGATCCGGGGTGTGGCGGGCGATCAGCAGGCCGCGACGGTCGGGCAGGCCTGCTTCCGCCCAGGCATGATGAAATCGACCTATGGCACCGGCTGTTTCGCGCTGCTGAATACCGGGGCCGCGCGGGTGGCCTCTAGCAACCGGCTGCTGACGACGGTTGCCTATCGCCTGAACGGGCAAAGCACCTATGCGCTGGAGGGCTCGATCTTCGTGGCGGGCGCGGTGGTGCAATGGCTGCGTGACGGGCTGGGGGTGATCGACAATGCGGGGGGCACACAGGCGCTGGCCGAAAGCGCCGACCCGGCGCAGGCGCTGGTGATGGTGCCCGCCTTTACCGGCCTTGGCGCGCCCTATTGGCGGCCCGATTGTCGGGGCGCAATCTATGGTCTGACCCGCAATTCCGGTCCGGCGGAATTTGCCCGCGCGGCGCTGGAAAGCGTGGGCCATCAGACCCGCGATCTGCTGGAGGCCATGCAGGCCGACTGGCCGGGGGGCGCGGCCACGGCGCTGCGCGTCGATGGCGGCATGGCCAGAAGCGACTGGACGATGCAATATCTGGCCGACATCCTGGGCGCGCCGGTGGATCGCCCGCAGGTGAACGAGACCACGGCGCTGGGCGCGGCCTATCTGGCCGGGCTTCAGGCCGGGCTTTGCCCCGATCCCGACACCTTCGCCCGCGAATGGGCGCTGGAGCGGCGGTTTGACCCTGCCATGCCTGCGGCGACACGCGATAGTCGCCATGCGCGCTGGCAGCGGGCGGTGCAGGCCACCATGCTGATGGGCGGTTAATCCAGCTTTTTGAATGTCGGGGGGAACAGGCTTTGCGCTGAGGGATGGCCCCAGGTCCGGTCGGGATATTTGGCCAGCAGCCCGTCAAACTGCGCCTGCGCGCGCGCCCTGGCCGCCGCCATATCCAGCCCCGGCACCGCGCCATCGCGCATCGACAGCCGCCCGTCGACAAAGACCGCCTTTGTCACCCGACCCGAGGCGCCGAAGATCAGGCTTTGCACCGGATCGATGCGGGGGGCGAAATGGCTGTCAGCCATGTCGAAGATCGCGATATCGGCCTTGGCCCCGGCTTGCAGGCGGCCCAGATCGGGGCGGCGCAGCGCATCGGCCCCGCCGATGGTGGCGGCATTGAACACCTCGGCCGTGGTCAGCCCCTCTGATCCGCCCGCTGCCGCGCGGCCCATCATCAGCGCAACCGCCATGTTCAGCACCATGTCGGGTGGGGCGGTATCGGTGCCCATGCCGATATTGATACCCATATCATGGCAGCGCCGGAACGAGCGCAGCATCTCGCCATCGCGGGCATAGACCAGCGGGCAATGCGCGATGGTAACGCCGTGATCGGCATAAAGCGCCAGATCCGCCGCAGTGGCCTCGACCGCGTGGGGGGCAATCAGCCGATCATTTAGCAAGCCATGGGCGGCCAGCCATTGCGGCGCGGTGGTGCCATGCAGCTTTTGCACCGTTGCCCGTTCCATCCTGCCTTGCGCCATATGCAGGCGCACCGGCAGATCGGCCTCACGCGCGGCAGCCATGGTGCGGCGCAGCAGCTCCAGCGTGCATGTCTCCACCCGGTCAGGGGCCAGCATCGGCTGGATCAAGCCGCCATGCGCGCCCTTGATTCGTGCCGCGAAATCCAGCGCGGCCTCCAGCCCCGCCATGCCGCGCGCGGCGTCAAATTGCGGCTCCAGCACGCCGGGCGCGGTGCAGACCATTCCACCGGCCCGGTAGGCCGGGCCAAGATAGACCCGCAGGCCCAGATCGCCCGCAGCCTCGGCTGCCGCTTCGAACTCCGCCACCGTTTCGGCCCATTCCCGATAGAACAGCGAGGCGATGGGAAGGGCGGTGGTGATGCCATGGCGCAGCAATTGCGCAAAGGCATAGCGTTTCTGGAATGCCAGCTCATCCGGCGTATACATCTCATAGGGGCCGGCATCGACATAGCTTTGCGGCCAGACCCGGCCCTTGGCCCAGCCGGGCCCGTAATCCACCGTCAGCAGCGTGGTATCCAGATCCGACAGCGCATCCAGATCAATGAAACCGGGCGAGATCAGCACCTCGCCCAGATCGATGCGCCGCGCCACCTCGCCTTCAAAGCGGGGGCCGGTGTAAAGGATGCTGTTGCCTTCAAACACGATCTCGCCATCTTCCAGCAGGCGGTGCTGGCCCGCCTCATGCGCGATGATCCAGCGGGCGGTCAGCGCCGTGCGACCCGCCGGGCGCTGGCCAAGAACAAGATCATCCAGCCGCATCATGCGGCCCCTGCATGGGCGGCCAGATCGCCGGATTTGTCGCGTGGCCAGGCATAGGCCCCGGATTTGGAGGTGCGGTAGCCCGCGCCCGCCAAAGCCTCCGCGAGCCTGATCGCGGCGGTGACCCCGTCGATCACCGGCAGCCCCGCCTGATCCGACAGCCATTGGCACAGATCGGCCATGCCGGCACAGCCCAGCACGATGGCCTCGGCCCCGTCCTGTGTCATGGCGGCGCGGGTTTCGGCCAGCAGCCGCGCGCGGGCGGTCGCGGGATCGGCCTCCAGCGCCAGAACCGGCAGATCCACCGCGCGCACCCGGCGGCAGCGGCCCGCCGCGCCATAGGCCGTCACCAGATCCTCGATCACCGGGACCGAGCGGGGCAGGGTGGTGATGACGGAAAACCGCGCCGATAGTGTGGTTGCGACCTGCACTGCCGCCTGACAGATGCCGATCACCGGCGCGCCCGCCACCTCGCGCGCGGCGGCAAGGCCCGGATCGTCGAAACAGGCGATGACATGGGCGCCCGCGCCTGAACGATCGGCCTCGCGAATGGCGGCCAGCATCGCGGGCACCGCCATGGCCTCATCATGATAGCCCTCGATCGAGACCGGGGCGCCGGCACCCGTGCGGGCATCAATCACCGTGCCGGGACTGGCGGCGGCCCGTGCGGCGGCGGCAATCGTCGCGGTCATGGCCGTTGTGGAATTGGGGTTGATGACATGGATGCGCATCAGGCGGTGACCTTTTCCGGCGGGGTGATCTGCGCCAATTCATGCGGGATCAGCGCCTCGGGCTTCTTCAGCTCGAACTGTCGGTCCGAGGTGATGTAATTGTCGGCATGTAGCCGGGCGATGGGTTGATAGGTTTCGGGGTTCACATAGCGACCGCTGGCATCAAGGCAGCGATCATCGACATGCATCTGCACCACCTCGCCGATGATCAGCACCCGGCGCGGGTAATCCAGGATCCGCTCCACCCGGCACTCAAAGGCGCAGGGGCTTTCGGCAATGCGGGCGGCCTTGATCTGCTGGCAGGGCACCGGGGTCAGCCCGGCAAAGGCGAGTTCATCCACATCCGTGGCAAAGTTGACGCCGCAAACGATCATCGCATCGGCCAGCGCCATATCGACCATGTTCACAACAAATTCGCCACTGCGGCGGATATTGGCGACCGTATCCTTTTCCTCGCCATTGCCGCGATTCTGGATGCCCAGCACCACCAAAGGCGGCTCATGGGAGAAGACGTTGAAAAAGCTCATCGGGGCCGCGTTGTTATGTCCTGCCTCCGACCGGGTGCCGACCAGCGCAATCGGACGCGGGCCGATAAAGTTGGTCAGCAGGCGATAGCGATCGGGCGCCGGAAGGGCGGTAAAGTCGTAATCCATCTGAATGGCTCCTGTCAGGCGGCGGGCAGCAACTGGCCGCGCCGCACCACGCGCCGGTCCGCAGGGCGGCGGCACAGCGCATCCCCGGGGCCGTCGCAGGCGATCATCACGAAATCGGCGCGCCCGCCGGGATGCAGCCCGTAATCGGCCAGCCCGATGGCGCGGGCGGCCTGATGGGTGGCGCAGCCAAGCGCGCGGCGGAGATCCTCATCGGTGTTCCAATCAAAGCGGTAGGCGGTCAGGAAGGCGCGTTCCAGCATGTCGCCATTGCCCAAGGGTGACCAGGCATCGCGGATCCCGTCCGACCCGCAGCAGACCGTGACGCCCATCGCGGTCAACGCCTCGACCGGCGGCACGGCGGTATCGGCGGGGGCCGAGGTCATCAGCGAAATGCCCAGATCGGCCAGCCTGCGCCCGATCCGCGCCAGCCGCGCCTCGGGGATCATGCCAAGGCAATAGGCGTGGCTGATCATCACGCGGCCCGCCAGGCCCGAGGCTTCCGTATAGTCGGCGATGCGTTCCACCTGCCAGGCCCCCAGATCGCCCTTGTCATGCAGGTGGATATCGACGCCCACGCCCTTTTCCACCGCCAGATCAAAGACAAAGCGCAGTTGCCCGTCAGGGTCGCCATCAATGCCAGCGGGATCAAGCCCGCCCACGGTTTCCACCCCCATCTCGATCGCGGCGCGGACCAGGTCAGTGGTGCCGGGGCGGCAGAGCAGCCCCTGCTGCGGAAAGGCCACGAATTGCAGGTCGATCCGGTCGGCCCAGGTCTCGCGCAGCCGGAACATCGCCTCGACATGCGTGAGACCCATATCGGGGGCCACATCGATATGCGATCGGATGGCGGTGGTGCCATAGGCCAACATCCGGGCCAGCAGCCGCCCGGCGCGGTCTTCGGGCGGGGTGGTGTTGGCGGTCAGCACCCGACGTTCATTCTCGATATAGTCGCGCAGTTTGCCCGCGCGGTAACCGGGCTGCCAGCCCTCGCCCCAGAGAGTCTTGTCCAGATGGACATGCGGCTCCACAAAGGCCGGCAGCACCAGCCGCCCCGCGCCATCAAAGGCATCGGGGGCAGTTACATCCGGGCCGAGCGCCTCGATCCGCCCGCCCGCGCAACGAATGCCGATGGCGTTGCCGTCGATGTCGCGCAGATTGGTAAAGGTGGTGGTCATGGTCGCTCTCCTCCCGGTTCGGTCATCCCGGCCCCATGATGACAGGGCCGGATCATTTCTGCGGACGGGCGGATCAGCCCTTCAGGCGGGTCCAGATCCGGTCGCGCAATTCGCGCGCGGCGGGGCCGCAATCCTGCGTCGGAACCAGCCGAGATGCGTATTCCTCGGGCATGTTGATCGCATCCATCTTGCGCCATTTTTCATCCAGAAACGCGTCCGATTTCATCGCATTGCCATAGGCGATGGAATTGGAAACGGTTGCCGCGATTTCCGGCGTCATCATCCAGTTGATGAAGATCTTGGCGTTTTCCGGGTGGGGCGCATTGGCTGGCACCGCGAAATTGTCGCGGAACATCGGCGTGCCCTCTTTGGGATAGATGAAGCGGATGGTGTCGCGTTGCAGCGTGGCGCGGGCGGTGGCACCGTTCCAGACGTGGAACATCGACACCTCGCCCGAGGCCATGCGGTCAACCGTGCTGTCAGAGGTATACATTTTCAGATTGGGCTTGGCGGATTCCAGCAGTTCCAGAATGCGCTTGGCGTCGTCATTGCTTTCGGTGCATTGCGGAATGCCAAGATAAAGCGATGCTGCCAGCACCGCATCGCTTGCGGTATCCAGCTCGGCGATCTTGCCGACAAATTCGGGGCGCGGCTCGAAAAACTCTTTCCAGCTATGCTCGATCTCGCCGCCGCCAAGGACTGCGCTGTCATAGGCAAGCCCGGTCACCCCCCAAAGGTAAGGCGCGCTGTATTCATGCTTGGGGTCGAAGTTCGGGTTCTTGAACGCGTCCTTCATATGGGCATAGTTCGGCATCGCATGGGTGTCGATCTTCAGCAAAAGACCGTCTTGGATCAGGCCGGGGATCACATAATCCGAGGGCACGATCACGTCATAGGCAGCCCCGCCCGATTGCAGCTTGGCCAGCAGCGTATCGTTGCTGTCAAAGCCGTCCAGGATGACCTTGATCCCGGTTTCCTTTTCAAAACGCGCCAGCAACTCCACCGGATAGTAATCGGTCCAGTTGTAGAAATAGAGCGTCTTTTCAGAGTCTTGTGCCATCACCGGCAGCGCAGTCAGCGCCGATAGGGCGAGGCCCAGCAGGGTCTTTTTCATCGGGGTCTTCCTCTCTGTTGGTATGTTTATTGCCTCAGCGCCGCAGGCGGCTGAGGAAGAAGGAAAGCGAGACAAGCAGGACCGAGATCACCAGCATGACGGTGGAGATCGCGTTGATTTCCGGCGTGATCCCGGCGCGGATGGCCGAGAAGATATAGACCGGCAGCGTGGTGGTGCCTGGCCCCGACAGGAAGAACGAGGTCAGGAAATCATCCAGTGAGGTGACGAAGGCCAGCGTGAACCCGGCCAGAATCCCGGGCCACAGGAGCGGCAGCGTGACGCGCCGGAAGGTGCGGAAGCGATTGGCGTAAAGATCCTGCGCGGCCTCTTCATAGCTGCGCGACATGCCCTCCAGGCGGGCACGGATCGGCAGATAGGCAAAGGGGATGCAGAAGGCGGTGTGGGCAAGGATCATCGCGCCAAGCCCCAGCTGCACCCCGAGCGCCACGAAGAGCATGAGCGTCGCCACCGCCACCACGATCTCGGGCAGGATCAGCGGCATGTTCAGCACCGCCTCCACCGCGCCACGCCGCGGAAAGGCGCGCGAAGTTGCAAGGGCTGCCAGCAGCGCAAATGTCGTGGCACCGATGGCCGCGGCAAAGGCCAGGATCAATGAATTGACCGTGGCTGCCTGGATTGACGGGTTTGTCAGGATGCGGCCATACCAATCCAGCGAGGCATGTGACCAGATCGTCGCGGTGCGATTGGCGTTGAAGCTGTAGACCACCAACACCAGCACCGGCACATAGAGATAGGCCAGCACCAGCAGCGAGACCTCGCGCGTCATCGGGAAGCGGCGGATGTTCATTTGGCCCTCCGGTTGCGCAGCAGGGCCACGCTTGTCATCACGATCAGCATCAGGGCCAGCAGCACGACCGAAAGCGCCGCGCCAAAGGGCCAGTTGCGCGAGGCGCCGAACTGCATCTGGATGATATTGCCCAGCATCAGGGTCTTGCCGCCGCCCAGCAGGGCCGGTGTCACGAAAGCCCCAAGGCAGGGGATGAAGACCAAGAGCGATCCGGCCAGGATGCCCGGCCCCGCAATCGGCAGCACCACCCGGCGCAGCGCCCGCGCTCGCGTGGCGCCCAGATCGTGCGCGGCTTCCAGCAGGCGCCAGTCGAATTTCTCGAACACGGTGTAAAGTGGCAGGATCATGAAGGGCAGGAAGGAATAGGTCAGCCCGATCGCCACCGCCAGATCATTGTAAAGCAGTTGCACCGGGCCAAAGGGCGAGACGGCATTGACCGTCTGGGCCACGAGCCCGTCTTCGCGCAGGATGATGAGCCAGGCGTAGTTGCGCACCAGAAGGTTGGTCCAGAACGGGATGGTGATCAGCAGCAGCATGATGTCGCGCTGCGTGCGCCCCAAGCCTGCCATCCATAATGCAACGGGCAGGCCGAACAGCAGGCAAAGCCCGGTGGTCAGCGCCGCCTGCAGCACCGAGCGCAGCAGGATCAGCAGATAGCTGGTATTCACGATCATCGTGCCGTCAAAGTCTTCTTCCCAGACCAGACGCAGGTAATTCGCGCCGGACGGGACCGAGGCCCAGTCGACCCCGCTGGTGCCGCCCTTTTGCAGCAGCGAGATCCAGAACATCAAAAGCAGCGGCACGCCGACCAGCAGGCCGATGGTGGCAAGCGCCGGGGTCAGCAGGCCAAGGCGGCGCAGGGTGGGGCTGGCGCTCATTGGTCCAGCACCCGCAAGGCATCTGCGGGCAGGGCAAGGCCCACGCGGCTGCCGGATTCGAGCGGGGTTTGCGCCACCTCGGATTGGCGCAGCAGGAAGGTGCCGCCGCCGGGCAGTTCCAGCTTGTGCAGAAGCGCCGTGCCCAGATAGGCAGAATGGATCAGTGTTGCATCCAGCGTGCCGGCCCCCGGCGCTGTCAGCCTTGCCCGCTCTGGCCGGATCGCCAGCGTCACGGCACCGGCCTTGCCATGCGCCATGGGCAGCGTCACGCCTTGGCCGATGCGCAACTGGTCACCGGGCAGGGCCTCGGCTTCCAGCAGATTGATGTCACCGATGAAGTCGGCAACAAACCGATGCGTCGGGGCCTCGTAAATCTCGCGCGGGGGGCCCATTTGCAGGATATGCCCGCCCTGCATCACCGCGACCCGGTCGGAGAGCGTCAGCGCCTCTTCCTGGTCATGGGTCACGAACAGGAAGGTGATGCCAGCCTCGGCCTGCAACTGCTTCAACTCGATCTGCATTTCCTTGCGCAGCTTCAGGTCCAGCGCGGAAAGCGGCTCATCCAGCAGCAGCACCTGTGGGCGCGGTGCGAGCGCGCGGGCCAGCGCCACGCGCTGTTGTTGGCCGCCGGACAGTTCCGATGGACGGCGGCGCGCAAAGCTGTGCATCCGCACCATCTCCAGCGCCTCGCCGACGCGGGAGCGGATCTTGTCGCGCGCCATGCCCTGTTCTTCCAGTGCGAAGCCCACATTCTGCTCCACCGTCAGATGCGGAAACAGGGCATAGCTTTGGAACACGGTGTTCACCGGGCGGCGGAAGGGCGGGGTCTGGGTCAGATCCTGCCCGCCGATGGCGATCACGCCGCGATCCGCCAGTTCAAACCCGGCGATCAGCCGCAAGAGCGTGGTCTTGCCGCAACCCGAGGGGCCAAGCAGGGTAAAGAACTCCCGCTCCCCGATCTCGACCGAGACATCGTCGAGCACGCGCACCGCCGATGCGCCCCGGCCGAAGCTCTTGCTGATATTGCGGATGGAGACTGCGGAAGACCCGGACATTGCCACCTCATGTCGTTGATGGGGGCATCGTTCTGCATCGCATACGATTCTGTCAATATCGTATGCAATACTTAAGTGAAAATTGTATGCACTAACGCGCGTCGCCTGATCCGCGATCCTTCGTCGGAAGATCTGCCTATCTGTGCAGCAGATCGCAAAAGCTCAGGTTATCTGGTGAAGTCCATGCACAGAAATTCATGCCTGGCACCGCAAGCGCGACATATCGGAAAGCGATTGACTGTTTCGTGGCATACGATGATCTTGCAAATTGCATACAAGCGAGAGATCATGATGAGTGATGACGCCCCCGTTCCGCGCAAACCGGCCCGCCCGCGCAAGGCCCGTATTGCGGAGAAAATGCCAAGCCGCACCGAAAAGGTGCATGAGGCGCTTCGGCAGGCGATCATCGAGCAGCGCCTTGCCCCCGGTGCCCGGCTGCCCGAAGATACGATTGGTGAATCCTTCGGCACCAGCCGCACCATCGCGCGTGAGGCGCTGTTGCGGCTTTCGGTTGAAGGGCTGGTTGATCTGCTGCCCAATCGCGGTGCCTTTGTCGCCAACCCCTCGCTGGATGAGGGGCGCGATGTGTTTGTCGTGCGGCGCGGGCTGGAGCGGATGGTGGTCAAGCAACTGGCGGGCCAGCTGAGCGCGAGCCAGATCGAAGAACTGGGCCGGATGCTGGAACAGGAGGAATTGGCCGGGGCCAGCAACGAGTCCGAGGCGATCCGGCTGGCGGGCGAGTTCCACTTGCGGCTGGCCGAAATGACCGGCAATCGCCTGCTGATCCGCTATCTGACCGAGACGGTCTCGCGCTGTTCGCTGGTGCTGACCATTTATGGCCGCCCGCATTCGGTGGATTGTGGCATCGATGAACACCGCCAGATCATCGAGGCGCTGATTGCGGGGGATGAGAACCGCGCCGCCGATCTGATGGAGACGCATCTGAGCAAGGTGGCGGGCCGCGCCCTGCTGGAATGCCGCAAGACCGAAAGCCTGCAGGATGTGCTGACGGCCTTTGCGCGGCGCATCGACTGACGCGCCGCGCAAGGCATCGTTACAGGTTCATCAGCTTGCGCAGCTTGGGCAAGACCTTCTCGGGCAGTTCCTGATAGGTGATGACCTGATCGAAACGCCCATTGGCGTCGAACAGCATGACATAGGCGGTGTGATCCATGCTGTAATCGCCGTTTTCACCCGGCACCTTGCGGGCATAGATCTTGAAGGCTTTCAACGCCTTGTCGACCTCGGCCCTTGTGCCGGTCACCCCCACCACGCCCGGAGCCCAGGAGACGTAATCGCCCAGCGTCTGCGCGGTATCACGCTCGGGATCGACCGAAATGAAGAAAACCCGCAGCGTCGCATTGTCCTTGGCCAGATCTTCCTGCCAGATCGATATATCGCCCAAAGTGGTCGGGCAGACATCGGGGCAATGGGTGAAGCCGAAGAACACCGCCGAGGGCTCGCCCTTCAGGCTGGCCGCAGTAAAGCTGCTGCCGTCAGTGGTTTCCAGCTTGTAATCCCCGATGCCGATTTCGGCGGTGATCTCTTGATTGAGGCGCGGCGACAGCACCTGAAACCAGAGGGTTGCCAGCAATGCGGCCCCGACCAGAGCCCAAAGGGCCAGCCGGATCAGGCGAAATGCGTTGCCGTTCATTCCCGAACCCCCTCAATGCGCCGAATGGTCGGCGGATTTCGCGCCCGGGCCCATCACCGCCAGCGGCAGCGTCACGGTCCCGGCCTTTTCAAAGGTCAGGTCGACGGTGACCGTCTCGCCCTCGGTCAGCGGCTGTTTCAGCCCCATGAACATCAGGTGGAAGCTGCCGGGTTTCAGGTCGATGCTGCTGCCCGCCGGGATCGGCAGACCATCCGGCAGATGGCGCATCTTCATCACATCGCCTTCCATCGCCATTTCATGCACCTGCACTTCAGCCGCGAAAGTGGCTTGGCCTCCGGTTAGCACGTCATCGGCGTTCCCCGCATTGGTGATGGTGACAAAGCCCCCTGCCACCGGCGCGCCGGGCAGGGTGGCGCGGGTGAAGCCGCCGGTCAGGGTCAGATCACCCTGGGTGACAGAGGCTGCCTCATGCGCGGGCATCGTGTGATCGGGGCTGTGGCCCGCTTGTTCGGCAAGGGCGGGGGCTGCGGCAAGGCCCAGCAGGGCGACAGTCAGAATGGGAGTAAGTTTCATCGGATCCTCCTTCGGGATCGGGAAAGGCGGTGCGCGGGCCTTGGGCATATGTCGCCGGGATGCCTGCGGGATTGGAAAAGGGGCCTGTCACGACAGGCGGGCATCGCATTAGGCCAGCGGCGGGCCACGCGAGGCGCGGGCGGGGTCAAAGACCGGCTGGACGCGCAGATTTTCCATGGGGGCGGTAATCGTTGCAACAAGGCGCTGATCGGCGTCGCGCAGCGCCACGATCTGCGGCGGAAGCAGCGTTGCATCGACCAGACGGCAAGCCGGGCAATGTTCATCCGGCAAGCCGTCGCCATTATTGTCGCCGCAGAAATCCGCCATGGTGACGCCGGCCATGGCAAAGACGGCCATAGCTTGTTGTTGGGCCTGTTCCTGCGCGGATGGCACCTTATGCGCATAGCCCAATCCCGCCATCGAGACGGCAAGGATCATCACCAGCGTGATCCCGATATGGCGCAGCGTGGATTTCATGCGCCAGACCTCGCATGACACCCGCCGAGAGGCAACCGCAATTGCCTGCGGCTTTATGTCTGCGGCCAGCCCCTGGATGGCGCAGCCCCGAGGGCCTGACCGATCGGTTTGTCTCAGAAGGCCGGATGCGGTTGGGTCAGGCGCGCGGCCAGTTCGGCGCATTGGCTGCGGATATCGGGCACGGCGGTGATTTCCCACAGGGCCGCGCGGGCGGTGGGGCCGACGGCATGAATGATCGGGGATGCCAGACCACGGGCATCGACCAGCGCCGCCTGCCGGTCGGTTTCCAGCCCGATTCGCAGCGGATCGATCCGCGCCAGACCATCAGCCAGCAGGTTCTGCACCAGTGGTGTCGCATGGGCCTCGGGGTCGCGGCGGATGCCCCGGCAATCGATGACAGCAGCCACCTGCAACCCGGCGACAACCTTGGTGCCGCGCGGACGATAGCGCAGCGTCACGCCGTCGCCTTCGCGCGTGGCGTCTAGGAAGGCACCACGTTGCAGGATCAACTGCCCGCGCGCCTGTGCCTCTTGCAGTAGGGCGGCGCTTTCGGGCGGCAGACGGTGGCGATGCACCTCCCACCAAGCGGCACCGTGGCGCAAAAAGCGGCTGCGAGTCGCGACCGGCAGGCTGGACCAAAGCGCACGGATATAGGGGCGCAACCCGTCCACCGCATCGCGCCAAGTGCCGCCTGCGGCCTCGGCCGCGCGGGCCTCAAGCCGCAGCCAGCGCAGGATTTCGGAGGCTTGGGCCCCCAGTGGCACCGCAGCCAGTTGGATCGCGCGCGGCTGACCGGCGTGGTGAACCTGCGGCAAAAGTCCGCGCCGCGACATGGCGAGGATCTCGCCCTGATGGCCGGATTTCAGCAGGGAAATCACCTGATCCACCATGGACAGCCCGGTGCCCAGAATGGCCACACGTCCCGCGCGCGGCAATTGGCCGGGCGTTTCCCATGCATCTTCCAGATGGGTGGTCGGGCGCGGACGGGCATGGCCGGTGGCCAGCAGCGCGTGATCGGCGCTGACGCGGCGGCCATCTTCCAAGTGCAGCGTCACCCGGCGCGGGCGGCTCTCGACCAGCCGGATCGCCTCGCCCTGCAGGATTACCAGCCGGCTGCTGCCGCGCCACGGATCCAGCAAGCTTTCCAGATAGCGGCCATAGGTCTGGCGCGAGACAAAACAGCCCGGCGTCTTGTCCTGCCCGTCGGCCTGCAACCAATGCAGAAAATGGTCGGGGTCATTGGGCAGCGCGCTCATATTCACCACTCGCGTGTTCAGCAGATGGTCAGGATCGGGGCTGCCATAGGCGATGCCTGCGCCCAGCCTGTCGCTGCGTTCCACAAGCGTCACGCGGCTGCGCGGGCTGGCGCGCAGCAGGTGAAAGGCCGCCAGAACACCGCTGGCACCGCCGCCAATGACAAGGGCATGAAGCTGGGCGTGGCTTTGATCATTCATGGGCGACACCGCTTCAGCGACTTCAGCGACTTCAGCGACTTCAGGGCGCGGCGCAGCAATGCGATCAGGTCGGGGCCCGGTTCGCGCGCGCCGACATCAAGGCCGGCCTTGGCGAAGATCTCTGCGAAATCGGAATCAAAGCGTCCGTCGAACATGGTGCGCACCTTTCGTCAGAGAAAGCTGGAAGGAGAGATGACAAGGGCCACGAGCGTGGCATAGGCCGCCGCCGCCAGCGAAAGCGACAGCCAGTCGCGCAGGCGTGGCGGATGACGGAACAGCACCCCGGCAGGCAGGCGTTTTGCCACGCGGCGGTCGGGGGCAGGGGAAACCTGTGATTCGATCATGGAGCACCTTCTGAGTCTGCAATTAAACTCTACAATCAGTGTCGTGATTAAGTGTCCTGTTTTGCCCCCGGTTTGGAGAACGATGTCATCGTTGCAGGCTGCCCCTGTGGAAGACCATTCCGGCCTGGGCAGAAACGGCCCCGTCGGGCGGTCTTGTCATGTCCGGGCGCATCGGGCCCGGCATTGCGCGTGACGCAACCAGAGGCGGCGGAAAATGCCATTCCGTAGAAGAATATTCTCTTTCGGGAGAAAAAATTGCTTGTTCCGTTTCCTTGCGGCACCTCCACCCCTCTGTCTATGGTCGCCGCCTGAAGCAATGGGATAGCATCCATGTCGATCACGATCCGCAATCTGACGCGCCGGTTTGGCCAGACCGAAGTCCTGCGGGGCATTGATCTGGAAATCCGCAGCGGCGAACTGGTCGCGCTGCTCGGGCCTTCGGGCAGCGGCAAGACCACGCTGTTGAAGATCATCGCGGGACTGGACTGGCCCGATGCCGGACAACTGACCGTATCGAACGAGGATTGGCTGGCGAAAAAGGCGCAGGAGCGCCGCACGGGCTTCGTGTTCCAGCATTACGCGCTGTTCCCGCATATGAATGTGCGCGAAAACATTGCCTTCGGCCTGCGGGTGCTGCCTGCGGCGCAACGCCCGGCCGAGGCGGATATTGCCGGACGCGTGGCAAAGCTGCTGCATTTCCTGCAAATCGACGCGCTCGCCTATCGTTTCCCGGCGGAGCTGTCAGGCGGGCAGCGGCAGCGCGTGGCGCTTGGCCGGGCCTTGGCGATCGATCCCGAGGTGCTGTTGCTGGATGAGCCCTTTGGCGCGCTGGATGCGCAGGTGCGGCGCGATCTGCGGCGCTGGCTGCGCGAGGTGCATGACGCCACCGGATCGACCACCATCTTCGTGACCCACGATCAGGAGGAGGCGTTCGAGCTTGCCGACCGCGTGGTGGTGATGGGTGCGGGCCGGATCGAGCAGATCGGCCGCCCCGACGAGATTTACGACAACCCGGCCACGCCCTTTGTCGCGCGCTTCCTTGGGTTGACGGTGGAACTGCCGGTTGTCGTGCGCGGCGGACGGATCGAGGCCGAGGGGCTGGACATATCTGCCCTGACGCTGCCCGCGCACCCCGATGGCCCCGCGACCCTGTTCCTGCGGCCCGCCGATATCGGGCTGGTGCCCGATCCGCGCGGGTCCTACCGCGTGACGGAACTGTCTTCGACCGGCGCGCTGCTCCGGCTGCGGCTGGAAGGTCCGGCGGATTGTAGCATCGAGGTCGAGACCCCCCGCCGTCTCGGCCAGAACCTTGCCGTGGGACAGACCGTCCTGCTGCGCCCCGAGGCGGGGCAGATTTTCCAACAGGCCGCACCGCGCGCGATCGCCCACGCCGCCTGATCCCGAATTCGAAGAAGGAGCACTCCTCGTGAAAACCTATCTGATTGCTGCTGCGCTGGCTTTTGGCCTTGCAGCGCCCGCCGTCGCGCAAGACAAGATCCTGAACGTCTCCTATGACGTGGCGCGTGAGCTGTTTGCCGAGATCAACCCGGTCTTCGCCGCCAAATGGAAGGCGGAAAGCGGCCATGACGTGGTGATCGACCAGTCGCATGGCGGATCATCCAAGCAGGCGCGCGCCATTCTGGAAGGCCTGCCAGCCGATGTGGTGACCTTCAATCAGGTGACCGATATCGACGTGCTGGCCGAGGGCGGTCTTGTTGATGCCAATTGGCGCGAGGCCTTTGGCAACAATGCCTCGCCCTACTACTCGCTGCCTGCCTTCCTGGTCCGCAAGGACAACCCGAAGGGCATCAAGGACTGGGATGATCTGGTGAAAGACGGCGTGCAGGTCGTCTTCCCGAACCCGAAAACCAGCGGCAATGCGCGCTATACCTATCTGGCGGCCTATGCCTATGCTCTGGACAAGAACGGTGGCGATCAGGCAAAGGCGCAGGAATTTGTGAAAGACCTGTTTTCGCATGTGCCGGTCTTCGATCAGGGCGGCCGCGCCTCTACCGTCACCTTCGCCGAAAAGGAAATCGGTGACGTCCTCATCACCTTTGAGGCCGAAACCGGCGGCATCGCCAAGGAATATGCCGATAAGGGCTTTGTCCGCGTGACGCCGTCGCTGTCGCTGTTCTCGGAATTCCCGGTCGCCATCGTGACTGAAAACGCCAAGAAAGCCGGCAGCGAGGCTGTGTCCAAGGCCTATCTCGACTTCCTCTATGCCCCGGAAGGTCAGCAGATCCTCGCGAAGCACTTCTACCGCGTCTATGACGAGGCCGCGAAAGCCGCGTTCGCCGCGAACTTCCCCGAAGTGAAGCTGGTCACGGTCGAAGATGTCTTCGGTGGCTGGGACAAGGTGAAGTCCGAACATTTCGCCGAAGGTGGCATCCTTGATACGGTCTTCGTGAACCAATGACCCCTGTAAACGCGCCCGCTTCGACCAGACGGTCGAAGCGGGTTCTTCCCGGTTTTGGCCTGACCATGGGCATGACGCTGACTTACCTCGGCGTCATTGTGCTTTTGCCTGTCATCGCCTTGGTGCTGAAAGGGGCCGAGATCGGCCCCGCGCGCTTTTTCGCGATTGCCACCGCGCCGCGCACCATGGCGGCCCTGCAGCTGACGCTGACCGCCGCGGCCATGGCCACGGTGTTCAACGCGGTCTATGGCCTGCTGATGGCCTGGGTGCTGGTGCGCTATGACTTCCCCGGCAAGCGTTTGTTGGATGCGATGGTGGATATCCCCTTCGCGCTGCCGACCGCCGTTGCGGGTCTGGCGCTTTCGGCGCTGTTTGCCACCAATGGCTGGTATGGTGCCCTGCTGGAGCCTTTGGGCATCAAGGTCGTCTTCACCATCTGGGGCGTGGCGGTCGCGATGTCCTTCACCTCCATCCCCTTCGTGATCCGCGCTGTGCAGCCGGTGCTGGAGGATCTGGACCCGCAATATGAACAGGCCGCCGTCACGCTTGGCGCGCATCCGTTCACGATCTTTTGCCGGGTGATCTTTCCGGCGATCCTGCCCGCCTTCTTGGTCGGCGTCACGCTGTCCTTCGCCCGATCTTTGGGCGAGTTTGGCGCGGTGGTCTTCATCGCCGGAAACCTGCCGATGGAAACCGAGATCGCCTCGCTTCTCGCGGTAATCCGGCTGGAGGAATACGACTATAACGGTGCCTCGGTCATTGCGCTGATGCTGTTGCTGATCGCGCTGCTGTTGCTGGCGGTATCCAATCTGATGCAGGCGCAGGCGCTGCGCTATAAAGGGGGCGGATCATGATGCAGGCCCCGCCCCCCGGCGCGCTGGCCCCGCGTGCCAGCCAGTTTGTGCCGCGCCTCTTGATCGGTGTCGCGCTGGCGCTGACCGCCATCTTTGTCGTGGTGCCGATGGCCTATATCTTTCACCGCGCCTTCGCCGAGGGCTGGCGGCTGTTTGCCGCGAACGTGCTGGAGCCCAACACCCTTCATGCAATCGGCCTGACCGCGCTGGTTGCGGTGCTGGTTCTGCCGGTGAACATCGCCTTTGGTATTGCCAGCGCCTGGCTGATCGCGCGCTTCACCTTTCCCGGGCGCAAGCTGCTGCTGACGCTGATCGAGATCCCGTTTTCAATCTCGCCGATCATCGCGGGCATTTGTTACCTGCTGCTTTACGGGCGGCAGGGGCTGATCGGGCCATGGCTGATCGCGCATGACATGCAGATCCTGTTCGCGCTGCCCGGCATCGTGATGGTGACGCTGTTTGTCACCGCGCCCTTCGTGATGCGCGAGGTGCTGCCCTTGATGCAGGCGCAAGGGTCGGAACAGGAACAGGCGGCGCTGACGCTTGGGGCCTCGGGCTGGCAGGTCTTCCGCCGGGTGACGCTGCCCAATATCCGCTGGGCGCTGCTTTACGGCGCGGTGCTGTGCGGCGCGCGGGCGGTCGGCGAATTTGGCGGGGTGTCGGTGGTGTCCGGCAATATCCGGGGCCAGACCAACACGCTGCCCTTGCAGATCGAACTGCTGTTCAACGATCTGAACGTGACCGGGGCCTTTGCCGCAGCGACCATGCTGACGCTGATCGCGCTGGTGGTCCTGGTGATGAAGACGCTTATGGAAATGCGGCGGGGTTGATCCCCGCCGCATCCTTTTATTCTAATATTCTGGGGGACGGGATCAGACGATCCCGCCGCCACCGCCCTTGACCTTGGGCCGCACCGCCGCGACCGCGGCGCGATAGCCAGATGCGCGATACGCCGCGACCGGATCAATCGCCGCACCCTTGCGCAGACGCGCCATGGCGAGGATCGGCTCCACATCGGTGCGGAAGCCTGCCCGCAGCGTGGCCGAGGCCATCAGCGCGTCATTGGCATCCTGATAACCGCCAAGTGCGGTACGGTCGACCAGGCTCGCCTGCACAAAGGCGCGCTCGATCTCGACGGCGGACACGATCAGGCTTTCGATCGGATCGGTCACGTTATGCGACTGATCGATCATATGCGCGAGGTTGAGGCCGGGGGTGTTTTCCAGATCTACCAGCTCGTTCCACACGAGAAACAGGCGGTAGGGTTCGATGGTGCCTGCATCCAGGTCATCGTCGCCATATTTCGAATCATTGAAGTGGAAACCACCCAGCTTGCCCGCGCGCACCAGACGCGACACGATCATCTCGATGTTCACATTCGGGGCGTGGTGGCCGAGATCGACAAGGCAGGCGGCCTTGTCGCCCAGTTCCTGCGCGATCATCAGGCTGGTGCCCCAGTCCTGCACCACGGTCGAATAGAAGGCGGGCTCGTAGATCTTGTGTTCCGAGAAGATCCGCCAGTCATCGGGCAGTGCCTTGTAGATGGCCTTCATCGACTCCAGATAGCGATCGAACTGCTTGGACAGCGAGGTTTGGCCCGGGAAGTTGGAGCCGTCCCCGATCCATACTGTCAGCGCCTTCGATCCCAGCTTGGCGCCGATTTCGATGGTTTCGATATTGTGGTCGATGGCCTGCTGGCGCGTCGTCGCCTCATTATGGGACAGCGACCCATATTTGAAGCTGAGCGGCATGTCCGCATGATCCTGGAAGGTGTTGGAGTTCATCGCATCGAACCCCAGACCGTGTTCCGCCGCCTTGGCCAGAAGGTCGGCCGGATCGGCCTTGTCCCACGGGATATGCAGTGAAACCGTGGGCGTGGCCCCGGTCAGCTTGTGGATCACACCGCAATCATCCAGCTTGTCGAAGATGTTGCGCGGCTCGCCCTCGCCCGGGAAACGGGCAAAGCGGGTGCCGCCGGTGCCGGTGCCCCAGCTGGGGACCGCCACGCCAAAGGCGCTCGCGCGGGCGGTGATCGCCTCGATATCCACGCCCCGGCGCGCAAGTTGCGCGCCAAGGGTTTCGTAATCCGCGCGCAGATTGGCCTCGCGGGCGGCGTTTTCCTGTTCGATGAGGGAGGTGTCGATCTTGGTCATGAGATGATTACCGCGTGAAGGCCTGAACGTTGCCCGCATCGACATTGAGGATATTCCCCGTCGATTTCGCGGCCAGATCGGAGGCGAAGAAATAGATGCCTTCGGCGATGTCTTCCGGCAGGACCGACCGCTTCAGCATGGAGCGGTTGCGATACATCTCCTCAAGGCCTTCCTTGTCGGTCTTGTAGGTGGAGGCGCGCTGATCCAGCCATTCGCCCGACCAGATCTTGCTGCCGCGCAAGACCGCATCGGGGTTCACCACATTCACGCGGATGCCCGCATCGGCCCCTTCCAGCGCGAGGCAGCGCGCCAGATGGATTTCAGCCGCCTTGGCGGTGCAATAGGCCGAGGCATTGGGCGAGGCCGCCAGACCGTTCTTGGAGGCCACGAAGACCACAGACCCACCGATGCCCTGGGCGCGCAGAACCTTGAACGCCTCGCGCGAGACCAGGAAATATCCGGTCGACAGGATATCCATGTTCTTGTTCCACAGCGCGAGGCTGGTTTCCTCGACCGGGGCGGAAGAGGCGATCCCGGCATTCGACACCAGGATGTCGACGCCGCCCAGTTCGACCGCCGCATGGGCATAGGCACCGATCACATCATCTTCACTGGTCACGTTCATCGCAACCGAACGCACCACATCGGCACCAAAGACCTTGGCCATGCCCGCCGCGACATCCGCCGCCGCCTTGCCGTCGATATCGGCCAGCACGACGCAGGCCCCTTCTTTCAGCAGGCGTTCGGCGGTGGCTGATCCGATGCCACCCGCCCCGCCGGTGACCAGCGCAATGCGACCGGCCAACGCCTTGGGCTTTGGCATCCGGGCCAGTTTGGCTTCTTCAAGCAGCCAGTATTCGATATCGAAGGCCTCTTGCTCCGGCAGGCCCTGATAGGTGCTGACAGCACTTGCGCCGCGCATCACATTGATCGCGTTCACATAGAACTCGCCCGAGATGCGGGCGGTGGCCTTGTCCAGCGCGAAGGTGATCATGCCGACGCCCGGCACCAGCCAGACCACGGCATTCGGGTCACGCAGGGCGGGGGAGTTGTCGTGCTTGCAGCGGTCGTAATAGGCGGCGTAATCCTGACGGTAAGCCTCGGCTGCGGCCGGAAGGCTGGCAAGCGTGGCCTCCAGATCCGGGTTGGCCGGATCGAAGGCGACGACCAGCGGGCGGATCTTGGTGCGCAGGAAGTGATCCGGACAGGAGGTGCCGAGCGGTGCCAGATCATCCAGCATATGGGAGCCGACGAAATCCAGAACCGCCTGCTGATCGTCGAAATGGCCCACCTTGTAGCGGTCTTTCGAGATCAGGCCGCGAATCACCGGCATCAGTTTGGCGGCGACGGCCCGGCGTTCGTCTGCCGGCAGGGTCGGCAGTTTGGCACCGCCGAAAGCGGGCTTGCCTGCGGTCCTGGCTTCCAGCCAGCCCGCCGCCTTGTTGATGATTTCCAGCGTGGTCAGATAGCAATCCTTGGCGTCATCGGCCCAGGTGAACAGACCATGGCTTTCCAGCACCGCGCCACGCATTCCCGGGTTTTCGGTCGCCAGCTTTTCCAGCCAGAGGCCAAGCTCGTAGCCCGGCTTTTTCCACGGCAGCCAGCCGATTTCTGTGCCGAAAATCTCTTCGGTCAGTTCTTTGGAATTGACCGAAGCGGCGATGGCGATGATTGCATCGGAATGGACGTGATCGACATGTTTCTTCGGCACATAGGCATGAAGCGGCGTGTCGATGGAGGCGGCCCGCGGATTGAGGTTGAAGGTGCAATGCGGCAGGTAGCCCACCATTTCATCCTCAAAGGCCAGACCGCGATACTTGCCTTTCAGGGCGCGCAGCTTGTCCATGTAAAGCGTGGAAAAGCCGTCCATTTTCATGGAGCCGATATCACCGCCCGAGCCCTTGACCCAAAGCACTTCGGCCATTTCGCCGGTCAGCGGGTCCCGTTCCATCACCTTGGCCGAGGTATTGCCGCCGCCATAATTGGTGACGCGCTTGTCCGACCCCAGCAGGTTGGACCGATAGAGCAGCTTCTCGGATTCGGTCATCGACGCGGCCTTGGCGTCATCCCACAGGTTTTCAAGCCGGCTCGCGGCGGGGCTCGTGGTCATGGTGTCCTCCAGTCTCGCGCGGGACGGGATTGCCGCGCCTCCTTGCTGCGAAATCATGCGGCCCCGCGACGGAATGTCAATCAGTTTCGATCAATATCAATCATTATGCAGGCGCAGAATGAGTTTCTGCGATTGAAAATGATTGACAATGATCGAATCCCCACACAATCTTCATCCCAGGGAGGACCAGATGCACGAAACTGAACGCCACAGGATCATTCTGTCCGCAGTGCAAGAGCGGCCCGTCGTCACGGTGCCCGATCTGTGCCAGCTGACCGGCGCCTCGGAGGCGACGATCCGGCGTGATATCGCGCAACTCCATGTTCAGAAAAAGTTGCGCCGGGTGCGCGGTGGTGCCGAAGCCATCGCCCCGCCCAGCTTTGTCGGCATCAATGCCCGGCCCTTTGCGGTGCAGGAAAGCATCCATGCGGTCGAAAAGCGCGCGATTGCCCGCGCGGCGGTCGATCTGTGTCAGGATGGCGATGCGATCATCATCAATGGCGGCACGACGACCTTCCAGATGGTGCATCCGCTGACCACCAAGCGCGTGCAGGTCTTCACAAACAGCTTCCCGATTGCCGAACATCTGCTGAAGCATTCGAAGAACACCGTGATGCTGCCTGCAGGCGCGCTGTATCGTGAGCAGAACATCATCCTGTCGCCCTTTGACGAGGATGGCAGCAAGCATTTCTACGCCAAGCGCATGTTCATGGGCTGCCGGGGTCTTGGCCCGCTTGGCCTGATGGAAGGCGATCCGCTGCTGATCCAGGCCGAACAAAAGCTGATCGGTCAGGCCGATGAACTGGTCGTTCTGGCCGACAGTTCCAAATTCGCCCAACGGTCGAGCCTGCTGCTCTGCCCGCTGACGCGGATCCATACCGTGATTACCGATGATCGCATCGACGACCGTGCGGCCAATATGCTGGCGGCGGCGGAGGTGCGGCTGATCGTGGCCGAGGTTGCCGCCTCGGACCGCAAGACCCGCGCGCAGCAAGACTGACGCGGCACCACACCGCACCCCGCGAGGAACGGGGTAACGCTCAGGGAGGAATACATGGGCATTCTGACGAAGGCACTGACCACGGCGGCAATCGCCACGGCGCTGATGACGGGCGGCGCACATGCCGAAACCAAACGCATCGCGCTGGTCGTGAAGGCGCTTGGAATCGGCTTCTTCGAGGCCGCCAACAAGGGCGCGCAGGAGGCCGCCAAGGAACTGGGCGATGTCGAGATCATCTATACCGGCCCGACCGACACCACCGCCGAAGGCCAGATCGAGGTGATCAACAGCCTGATCGCGCAGAAGGTCGATGCGATTGCGGTTTCCGCCAATGACACCGATGCGCTGGTGCCGACGCTGAAAAAGGCGATGGATCGCGGCATCACCGTGATTTCCTGGGATTCGGGCGTGGCCAAGGAAGGCCGCCTGATGCAGCTGAACCCGTCTTCGTCGTCGCTGATCGGCAATACCATCGTCAAGCTGGCCGCCGATCACCTGCCCGAAGGCGGTGATGTGGCCTTCCTGTCGGCCACCACCACCTCCACCAACCAGAATGTCTGGATGGCAGAGGCCACCAAGGTGCTGCCGAACTATCCGGGCATCAATGTCGTGGCAACCGTCTATGGCGATGATCTTGCAGATAAATCCTATCGCGAGACCCAAGGCCTGCTGCAGACCTATCCGAACCTGAAAGCCATCATCGCGCCGACCTCGGTCGGGATCGTGGCCGCCGCACAGGCGGTGACCGACGCGGGCAAGATCGGTGAAGTGAATGTCACCGGCCTTGGCCTTCCGTCGGAAATGGCGGGCCATGTGAAATCGGGCGCGTCCAAATCCTTCGCGATCTGGAACCCGATCGATCTGGGCTATTCGGCCACGATGATCGCCTATCACCTGTCGAATGGTGACGCCAAGGCCGAACCAGGTGCCGAAATTTCGATGGGCCGCATGGGCACCGTGAAGCTGGACGAAAACACCGAAGGCGCCATGGCAGACCCCTTCACCTATGATGCTTCGAACATCGACGCGTTCTCTTCGATCTTCTGATCGGCGGACCCGTTGCGTTCTGGCCCGGCCGCCTTTCCGGCCGGGCCTTCCCCTTCTCAAATCGCAGGGCTGACCCATGCAGGCGCAATCCGCTTCCGGCACGACCCCGGTGCTGAGCCTTCGCGGCATCTCCAAAAGTTTTCCCGGTGTGCGCGCGCTCAATGGCGTGCAACTGGATCTTTACCCCGGACAGGTCACCGCCCTGATCGGCGAGAATGGCGCGGGCAAATCCACCATCGTGAAGATCCTGACCGGCATCTATCAGCCCGATGAGGGCACGATCACCGTGGGCGGGCAGGATCTGCGCTTTCCGACCGCGCAGGCGGCCAGCGATGCGGGTGTGACCGCGATCCATCAGGAAACCGTGCTGTTCGATGAGCTGACGGTGGCCGAGAATATCTTTATCGGCCATGCCCCGCGCGGGCGCTTTGGCCTGATCGACACCCGCCGGATGGAGGCCGAGGCTGCGCGCCTTCTGGCCTCCATCGGGGCGGATCTGTCGCCCAAAGCGCGGCTGCGCGATCTTGGCATCGCCTCGCGCCACCTTGTCGCCATTGCACGGGCGCTGTCGGTCGATGCGCGCGTCGTCATCATGGACGAGCCGACCGCCGCCCTGTCGCATAAGGAAATCCATGAGCTTTACGAACTGGTCGAGACGCTGAAGGCGCAGGGCAAGGCGATCCTGTTCATCAGCCACAAGTTCGACGAGATCTTCCGCATCGCCGATCGCTGGACCGTGTTCCGCGATGGCCAGTTCATCGAAGACGGCACCATGGCCGAGGTGAACGAGGCCCGGCTGGTGCAATTGATGGTGGGCCGTTCGGTCGACCAGATCTATCCCAAGCGCCCGTCGCAGATCGGCAAGCCAGTGCTGACGGTTGCGGGCTACAGCCACCCGACCGAGTTCGAGGATATCGGTTTCACCCTGCATGAAGGTGAGATCCTGGGTTTTTACGGTCTGGTCGGTGCCGGCCGATCCGAGGTGATGCAGGCGCTGTTCGGCATCACCAAACCTTCACGCGGGGCCTGCCGGATCGCCGGTCAGGTTCAGGTGATCCGCACCACCGCCGAAGCGGTCGAGGCGGGCATCGTCTATGTCCCCGAGGATCGCGGCCGTCAGGGCGCGGTGAAGGGGATGCCGATCTTCCAGAACGTCACGCTGCCCTCGCTCCATCGCACTTCGCGCGCGGGGTTCCTGCGCCTGTCCGAAGAATTTGCGCTGGCGCGTGACTATACCCAGCGGCTGGACCTGCGGGCGGCAAGTCTGGATCAGGATGTGGGGCTCTTGTCGGGCGGCAATCAGCAAAAGGTGGTCATCGCCAAATGGCTGGCCACCCGCCCGCGCGTCATCATCCTGGACGAACCCACCAAGGGCATCGACATCGGATCGAAGGCGGCCGTGCATGACTTCATGTCGGAACTGGCTGCCCAAGGCTTGGCTGTCATCATGGTCAGTTCGGAAATCCCCGAGGTTCTGGGCATGTCCGACCGGGTGATCGTGATGCGCGAAGGCAGGATCGCCGCCGAATTTGCAGGTGACGACATGACCCCTGAAAATCTGGTCCGCGCCGCCGTGGGCATCGAGGAGGCCGCATAAGATGTGGAAATCGCGTGAGGCCATTCTGGCCCTGGCCGTTCTGGCGCTGCTGGCGGTGATTGCCAGCCGCTTTCCGGCCTTCATCCTGCCGGGCAATCTGGCCCGGGTCTTTACCGATACTTCACCGCTCATCATTCTGGCGCTTGGCCAGATGGTGGTGATCCTGACCAAATGTATCGATCTGTCGGTCGCGGCCAATCTGGCGCTGTGCGGCATGATCGCCGCTATGCTGAACGGCATGGGTGTGCCGCTGCCGCTGATCCTGCTGATCGTGTTGGCGCTTGGTGCTGCCCTTGGCGCGGTGAATGGTTTGCTGGTCTGGAAGGTCAATATCCCCTCCATCGTGGTGACCTTGGGCACGATGACCATCTATCGCGGCGTGATCTTCCTGTTGACCGATGGCAAATGGATCAATGCCCACCAGATGACCGATGGTTTCAAGGCTTTTCCGCGCACCAGCATTCTTGGCCTGCCGGTGATGGGGTGGATCGCGATTCTGACTGTGATCGCCGTGGCCGTGCTGGTGAACCGCACGCCGCTTGGCCGCGCCTTCTATGCCGTTGGTGGCAATCCACATGCGGCCGTCTATACCGGCATTTCGGTCGGGCGGACCCAATTCGTGGCCTTCGTGCTGTCGGGAGCCTTGGCCGGGCTTGCGGGTTACCTCTGGGTTGCGCGTTATGCCGTGGCCTATGTCGATATCGCGGGCGGGTTTGAGCTGGATGTGGTTGCGGCCTGTGTGATCGGCGGTATCGCCATTGCAGGCGGCGCCGGTTCGGTGACCGGCTGCCTGCTGGGCGCGCTGTTTCTTGGCATCGTCAAGAACGCGCTGCCCGTCATCGGCATCTCGCCCTTCTGGCAGATGGCGATTTCCGGCACCGCGATCCTGATCGCCATCGCCTTCAATGCGCGCGGGCAGGGCCCGAAGGGGCGCATCATTCTGAAACAGGCGGAGCATCGCGCATGAGCACCCCGACCCCCCGTCAGATCCCCGACCGCCTTGCCTCGCCGCTGGCGCGCCGCCTGAAAAGCTGGGAAGCCCTGCTGCTTGCGGTGGCGATTGCGATCTTCATCGCCAATTCCATCGCCTCGCCCTATTTCCTCGATCCGTGGAACCTGTCGGATGCGAGCTTCAACTTCACCGAAAAGGCGATGATCGCCTTTGCCATGGCCATGCTGATCATCGCGGGCGATATCGACCTGTCGGTCGCCTCGATCATCGCGCTGTGCTCCACCGTGATGGGGGTTGCGATGATGGCGGGCGCGCCGGTCTGGGTGCTGGTCGGGCTTGGCCTTGGCACCGGGCTGTTGTGTGGTGCCTTCAACGGGCTGCTGGTTGCGGGCATGGGCCTGCCCTCGATCGTGGTTACCATCGGCACCATGAGCCTGTTCCGCGGCATCAGCTATATCGTGCTGGGCGACGGGGCTTTCACCGGATACCCCAGTGATTTCAGCTGGTTCGGGCAGGGTTATGTCTGGTGGGTGTTCAGTGTCGAACTGGCGCTGTTTGCCGCCCTCGCCGTGATGTTCGGCCTGCTGCTGCATGGCACCAGCTTTGGCCGCACCGTCTATGCCATTGGCAACAACGCGACCGCCGCGCGGTTTTCCGGCATCCGGGTGGACCGTGTCCGCTTCATCCTGTTCCTGCTGACAGGGGTGATGAGCGGCCTTGCCGCCGTCTGCCTGACGTCGCGTCTGGGATCCACCCGCCCCTCCATCGCGACCGGGTTCGAGCTTGAGGTGGTGACTATGGTGGTGCTGGGCGGCGTCAATATCCTTGGCGGCTCCGGCTCGATCCCAGGCGTGGTGATCGCGGCGCTGGTCATGGGGCTGGTGACCTTCGGCCTTGGCCTGCTGAATGTGCCAGGCATCGTGATGTCGATCATCGTGGGCCTGTTGCTGATCGGGGTGATCGCCCTGCCGCGCCTCTGGGCGATGTGGAGGAAATGATGGAAAAATATGCCTTCCGCATGACCCTGAATCCCGGGATGGAGGCCGAATATCGCCGCCGCCATGACGAGATCTGGCCGGAGCTGGTGAGCCTGTTGAAAGCGGCCGGGGTTGAGGATTACTCGATCCACCTTGATCCCGAGACCAATGCGCTGTTCGGCGTGTTGTGGCGGCGCAAGGATCACGGCATGGCGGATCTGCCCGCCCATCCGGTGATGCAACGCTGGTGGGCGCATATGGCCGATGTCATGGCGGCCCATCCCGACAATGAGCCGGTGGCGGTGCCGCTGGTGCCAATGTTCCACCTGCCATGAAGCACATCGCCGTCATCGATATTGGCAAGACCAATGCCAAACTTGCGCTGGTCGGTGCTGATGACCTGCGCGAGATTGCCGTGGTTACCCGCCCCAACCGCGTGTTGGCCGGTCCGCCCTATCCGCATTTCGATCTGGAAGGGCATTGGGCTTTCTTCCTGCAGCATCTGGCGGCCTTTCATGCGGCCCATGGGATCGATGCGATTTCGGTCACGACCCATGGCGCATCCTGTGTGCTGCTGGACGCGGCGGGCGATCTGGCCGCGCCGATGCTGGATTATGAGCATACCGGTCCGGATGACCTGACCGCAGACTATGATGCGATCCGCCCGGCCTTCGCCGAGACCGGGTCGGCGCGCCTGCCGATGGGCCTGAATGTGGGCGCGCAGCTGCATTGGTTCTTGCAAACCCAGCCCGGGCTTGACGCGCGGCTGGCCCATGTCCTGACCTATCCGCAATATTGGGGTTTTCGCCTGACCGGGCAGATGGCGACGGATGTGACCTCACTTGGCTGCCATACCGACCTCTGGAATCCGTGGGAGAAGCGGTTTTCCGGTCTGGTGGATCAGCTTGGGCTGGCGGGGCGTATCGCCCCAGCCCGCCGTTCTGCCGAAGTGATCGGGCAGCTGCGCCCGGAACTGGCGCTGCAAACCGGGCTGCCCGCCGATACGCCGGTGACCGTCGGCATCCATGATTCCAATGCCTCGCTCTATCCCTATGTGTTGGGCCGTGATGTGCCGTTTGCGGTGGTCTCCACCGGCACATGGGTGGTGGCCATGGCGGTAGGGGGCGACGCTGTGGCGCTGGATCCGACCCGGGATGTGCTGGTGAATGTGAACGCGCTTGGTGATGCCGTGCCATCGGCCCGCTTCATGGGGGGGCGCGAGTTCGAGCTGATCCGTGCGGGCAGCGATGCGGTGGCGGTCGAGGCCGACCGCGCCGCCGTGCTTGCCGCAGGCAGCATGATCCTGCCTGCGGTGGAGCCAGCCTCGGGGCCCTTCCCTGGCCGCAAGATGCGCTGGCTGGCCGAGCCTGCGGGTGCAGGCGCGCGCATGGTCGCGTTGTCCTGGTATCTGGCCCTTATGACCGACACCTGCCTGCGTCTGATTGGTGCGCGCGGGGCCACGATCATCGAGGGCCCTTTTGCCCGCAATCCGGATTATCTGGCGATGCTGACGGCGCTGCGTCCCGAAGGGGTGGAGATCGCGGCCTCTGCCACCGGGACCTCTGTCGGGGCGGCGCTGCTTTGCCTTGAGGCGGCAGCGACTGTGCCGACGGCGACCATTGCCGCACCACCAGAGGTGGATGCGCTGCGCGCCTATGCCGCCCGCTGGCAGGCACAGATCTAGGCGGGGGATCGTCATCCCCCGCGCAACGCGGTGATCGCGGTGGAGGCCACCTTTCGCCCGCCCTCCATCACCAGAACCATCTCACCCTCCAGCCCCTGCACCTCGGTGATGCGGCCGTAAAGTTCGACCCCGGTCGGGTCGATCTCTACCCCGTCGGCGTGGTTTTCCAGGCTGAGACTATACATGCCATCGGGCAGCGGATTGCCGGTGGCGTCCTTCGGCTCCCATTCAAACTCGGTGGCATTGACCGCGATATCGACCCGGCTGACCAGCTTTCCGTCACCATCGCGCACCAGCAGTACCGACTGATCGGCCTTGACCGGGATCTGCGGATAAAGCGTGACCGCCCCGCCATCCTCGACCATCGCGGGCATCTGCGCCCGCGCCTCGCTGCCGACCCAGGAGGCAATCTGGGCCATGCCGAACATGTTGAAGCTGGATTGCATCGCAGTCAGGATCTTGTTGGTGCGGGTCTGCTGTTCCACCGCGGAAAAGCTGGCCAGTTGTGACAGATATTCGGTGCTGTCCACAGGGTTCAGCGGATCCTGAAATTCCAGCTGCGTGGTCATCAATCGCAGAAAGGTTTCAAAATCCGTGGTCAGGGCCGCGCTGCCCTGCGCCGTGGCGGAAGGGCCGCCGCCAAGCGGGCTGGTCGTTTGCGTCACGTCCATCGCAGACCTTTCACATCAGAAGGTTGAGCCCGCTGACCAGGGCTGCGGCCCCGGCCAGCGGCGTTGCGGCGTTCTGGTCTGTGGGCGGGGCATCAAAAACTTGGCCTTCCGGCGCGTCTTGTTTCTGCCCGCCTGAGAAATCAAGCTGCGCCCCTTTGAAACCTGAATCCTGCAAGGATTGCGCCAGAATATCGGCGTGGCGGCGCAGCAGATCGAGGGTTTCAGGCCGGTCCACCGTGATCATGAGGCGCAGCGAATCGCCCTCGGTCTCAAGGGTGATCTGGACCCGCCCGAGCTCCTGCGGATCAAGCCGGATCTCAACCCGATCAGGCTCAGCGGCGATGACTGCCATCGTATCGGGCCGGGCCGGAGGCGGGATCTGACCGGCAAGCACCGCAAGATGCGGGCGCAGAGCCGCCAGGATCTGGTCCGAGACCAGTCTGGGTGTCATCGCCGTAAGGGTCGCCGGATCGATACCGCCCGGACTGTTCACATCAGGCGCGATGCGCGCCACCACCTCCTGCGCGCCCCCTTCCAGCGCAGGCAGGTCCATCGAAGGCGTGTCGGCCGGCGCTGGGTTCTGCTGCGTCTGCGGCAACACTTGCGGGGCATCGCGCGCGGTTGCCCGCAGGTTCTGCACCATGCGCCAAAGCTCTGCGGTCTCGTCATGGTGGGGTGCTTGCGGCCCGCCATCACAGGATATTGCAGTCTGGGTCTTTGCAGCTGGATCGGGGGGGCGATCGACCTTCGGCTCGGGGGGGGCGTCCGGCGCGGGGGGCTGCATCCGGCCTGTCGCTTCGGGTTTTGCTTTGCCGGTGACGTCATCAGCTGTGTCGCCATCGGTGGTTTGTGACGCCACGGCCAAAATATACAAAGGCGTCTCGGGCGCGCCTTGCGCGGGGTCTTGCGGGATGTCCTCCGCCTCCGGGACGAAGGCAGAGAAATCGATCATCTCCTCCTCGCCCTCCTCCGGCTTCGACGGAGGGGGGGCGGATACCGGCTGGGGGCGGGCAAGCGTCAGGCCTTCAAGCATGGCACACCGAAAATCTGTCATCTGACCGTTTTATCCCCCCAAGTGATTACCGATTCTTTACCGATAGCGGGAAAAGATCAGGAAAATGCAGCCAAGCTGGAGGCTTCGATGATCACCGATTCCGCCTCGAGGACAGGCCCCGCCCCAGGGCCTGATCCTGCGCGCCGTGCGGCCATGCGCGCCCGCGCCGAGGAGTTGGAGGGGGTGTTTCTGGCCGAAATGCTGGCCCATGCCGGGATGAAGCCCATGGCAGGTGCCTTTGGCGGTGGCACCGGAGAGGAACAGTTCGCCTCGTTTCTGAGGCAGGAGCAGGCATCAGCGATGGTGAGGCGTGGCGGGATCGGGCTGGCCGAGCAGCTCTTCAAAGCCATGCTGCGCAGCGAGGCGGGCGATGTCTGAAGTGCTGGAGGATCTGGGCCGGGTGCTGGCGCGCATCCGGTCTGCGGTGCTGGCGGGCGATTTCCACCTTCTGGCCGGGTTGGAGGAGGAGTTGGAGGCGCTGCGACCGGACCTGCGCGGCATGGAACCTGCGCGGCTTGCGCCCTTGTTGGCGCAGGCCTCGGCCAATCAGCGATTGCTTGCGGCAGCAAGCCGGGGTGTGCGGGCAGCGCAGCGCCGTCTGGCAGAGCTGGCGCGCGCGATGGAGGGGTTTCAGACCTATGATGCGGCTGGGCATCTGCAACCCGGTGGGGCTAAGGCGATCCGGCTGCGCCGCCGCATTTAGGGGGCGGGGTATTGGCGGGGGCGGAGCGGATGAAACAGTTGCGGTGAGGCGGTGATCCCCCGGCCGATCTCGGCCAAGGACATTGCCTCTGATCAAGCCAGGGCCTAACTTGCGCGGCGATGAAACCGGACCTTTTCCCCTCGCCCGAACTGCGGCAGGCGCTGCGCCCGCTGGTGCCAAAGGATGCGGTCTGGCAGCGCATGGCAGGGGGGCGCAGCAATCTGGTCTGGCGGGTTGGCGGGCTGGTGGTGAAGCAGTTTCGTCCCGACCGGGCGAGCCCGCTTTTTCCCAATGATCCGCTGGCGGAGCGGGCGGCGCTGACGGGCTTGGCGGGCTGCGGCATCGCGCCGCGCATGGCGGGCAGCGGCAGCGACTGGATCGCCTATGACCATCTGCCGGGGCAGGATTGGCGTGACGATCCCGTGCCTGTTGCCCGGGCCCTGGCTGTGCTGCATCGGCAACCCTTGCTGCCTTCGTTGACGCGGGCACCGATGGGGCACGATCTGCGGCGCGCTGCGCAGGTCTGGGCACCGCAAGACCTGCCACCCTGCCCGGAATTGAATGCGCCCTTGCCGCAGATCGCGCCAAGGATCATTCACCGTGATCCGGTGCCCGGCAATATCGTGATGCAAGACGGGCAGGCGCGGCTGATCGACTGGCAATGCCCGGCGATTGGCGATCCGGCCGAAGATCTGGCGGTCTTTCTGTCGCCCGCGATGCAGATGCTCTATCGCGGTGCGGTGCTGAGCGAGACCGAAATCGCGCAGTTTCTGGCAGCCTATCCCGACCGGGAGGTGATCGACCGATACCGGGCGATGCGCGGGGTGCTGCATTGGCGGATCGCGGCGCATTGCGCCTGGCGGGCCGGACAGGGCTGCGCCGATTACGCGCGGGCGCTACCGTTGGAATGTGCGATGGCGGCGGCCTGACGCGTTTCCCGGGACGTCAGACGCGCAGTCATCGCAGGGGGAAATCCGGGAAACTCGTTGTATAGGGCCAAGAGCCTTGCGAATGAGGCTTGGTTGATCGGCCCGCGGTGGGCATTGTTGTTCACAGTCGCCCGCAGCCGTTTTCAGCGGCCTGTTCGCCAGATCACCATCAACCCTTTGTTCCAAAATATTGAATCTGGCTCGTCCGGGTGCCTTGGGATGCGGATGTTCAGGGCAGGTGGCGGAGCTGAAGCCACCACTGCGCAAGCTCGCATATGCGGGTTGGCTCCCGCAGGCAATGCGGGATTGGACTAAAGCAGCGCGCCGAGACCCACGCCCAGCACGACAAGGCTGGCACCGGCCAGCATCCAGAGCAGCGGATGCACCTCGCGGGCGGGCGGCAGTTGCGGTTGGCTTTGCCGGATCAGCTGCGCCTCGACCAGTGCGGGCAGTTTGGGGCCAAAGCGCCCCAGAACCCGCGCGGTGCGGCCCAGATCACGCAGCAGGGCCCGCGGACCGACATTGGTCTTGATGTAACCTTCGACCACCGGGCGGGCGACCTGCCAGATGTTGATATGCGGATCCAACCCCCGCGCCACGCCCTCGACCACGACCATCGTGCGTTGCAGCAAGATCAGCTCTGTCCGGGTTTCCATGCCGAATTTTTCTGTTACTTCAAACAGATAGGCCAGAAGCCGCGCCATGGAAATTCGGCTGGCATCCATGCCGAAGATCGGCTCGCCCACCACGCGCAGGGCGCGGGCAAACTCGTCGATATCGCGGTCGGGCGGCACATAGCCTGCCTCGAAATGCACCTCGGCCACGCGGCGATAATCCTTGCGGATGAAGCCGAACAGGATCTCGGCATAGACGCGGCGGGTATATTCGTCGAGCCGCCCCATGATGCCGAAATCATAGGCGATGATCGCGCCATCGGGGCCGACCTTCAGATTGCCCTGATGCATGTCGGCATGAAAGAACCCGTCGCGCAGCGCATGGCTGAGAAACAGTTGCAAGACCCGCGCGCCAAGCGCCACACGGTCATGGCCTGCGGCATCAAGGGCGGCATTGTCGGCCAGTGCCGTGCCCTCGGCCCAGTCCAGCACCATGACATTGCGCGCGCAAAGGCCCCAATCGGGCTTGGGTACGCGGAAGCCCTCGTCACTTGCCGTATTGGCGGCAAATTCTGAGGCGGCGGCGGCTTCCAACCGCAGGTCCAGTTCGCCCATCACCACGCCCTCGAAATGGGCGATAACATCCATCGGCTTCAACCGGCGCGAGGCGGGCGACAGAGTCTCGATGAAACGGGCGGCGAACCAGAAGGCGTCGATATCCTTGCGGAAGGCGCGCTCGATCCCCGGGCGCAGCACCTTCACCGCCACATCCGCCCCGTTGGAGGCCAGACGCGCGCGATGGACCTGCGCGATGGAGGCGGCGGCCACGGGTTCTGAGAAGCTGGTAAAGATCGTATCGACCGGCACGCCCAGATCGGCCTCGATCATCTGTTTGGCCTGCTCCACCGGGAAGGGGGGCAGCTTGTCCTGCAGATAGCGCAGCTGTTCGGCCAATTCATCGCCGACAATATCGGGGCGGGTCGAAAGGATCTGGCCGAATTTGATATAGGCCGGGCCAAGGGCGGTCAGCGCGCGGGTCGTCGGTGGCAGGGATGGATCGCCCTTCAGCCCAAGCCATTTGAACGGCCAGCCCAAGATGCGCGCAGCCAGACGCAGGCGCGGCGGCGCGTCCACGGCCCCCAGAACCTGCCCGATGGCGCCGGTGCGTTCCAGCGTGGCCAGCGTCCGCACAAGACGGATGATGTTGTGCGGACCGCGCATCAGATCTTCCAGCCCGAATGCAGCGCCGCAATGCCCATCGAGAGGTTGCGGTATTTCACCTGACCAAAGCCGGCCTGCCGGATCATCCCGGCAAAGGTTTCCTGATCGGGGAATTTGCGGATGCTCTCGACCAGATACTGATAGCTGTCGCGATCATTGGCGATGATCTGGCCCATCACCGGAATCGCGTTGAAGCTGTAAAAATCATAGAGCTTTTGCAGCAGGTCATTCGGGATCTGGCTGAATTCCAGCACCATCAGCCGCCCACCGGGGCGCAGCACACGGTAAGCCTCGTTCAGTGCATCCTGCACGCGGGTCACGTTGCGGATGCCAAAGCTGATCGTATAGGTATCAAAGCTGTTGGCGGGGAAGGGCAGCGCCATCGCGTCGCCCACCACCCAGCCCAGCCTGTCGGCCATGCTGTCGGCCTCGGCCCGCAGGCGACCCTCAACCAGCATGGATTCGGTCATGTCCAGCACAACCGCCTCGGCCCCCGGCGCGCGTTTGAGGTAACGAAACGAGATATCGCCGGTGCCGCCCGCCACATCCAGCAGCCTTGTGCCGGGGCGCGGGGCCAGCCAATCCATCATCGCATCCTTCCAGATGCGGTGGATGCCAAGGCTCATCGCGTCGTTCATCACGTCGTATTTGCTGGCCACCTTGGTGAAGACGCCATGCACCATGCCCGCCTTCTCGGCCTCGTTCACGGTCTGAAAGCCGAAATGCGTGGTCTTGGGCGCGTCGCTCATCTGTCTCATCCGGGGCTTGCCCATCCGGGCTTTGCCACCCCTTATAGGCCGCATCGCGCGCGCTGCAATGCGCCGGAATGTCGGGAGGCGGTGTCATGCCGGAATTGCCAGAGGTTGAAACCGTCCGTCGCGGGCTTTTGCCGGTGATGGAGGGGCGGGTGATTGCGCAGGCGGCGGTCAATCGGCCGGATCTGCGCTGGCCGTTCCCGACCGGCATGGCCGCGCGGCTGACCGGCGCGCGGGTCGAGGCGCTGCGGCGGCGGTCGAAATACATACTGGCGGATCTGTCCACGGGCGAGACGCTGCTGATCCATCTGGGCATGTCGGGGCGGATGCTGATCTCCGGCGCGCAACTTGGCGCGTTCCATCACGATCACCCGGCACCCGCCAAACATGATCATGTGGTGTTCGACATGGAGGGCGGTGCGCGCGTCACCTTCAACGATGCACGGCGCTTTGGCGCGATGGATCTGATGCAGACCGCGGAGGCCGAGGCGCATCCGCTGCTCTCCGTGCTGGGGCCGGAGCCCTTGGGCAATGACTTCCACGAAGCGCATCTGGCGGCGCGGCTCAAGGGGCGCGCGACACCGATCAAATCGGCGCTGCTGGATCAGCATCTGGTCGCGGGTCTGGGCAATATCTATGTCTGCGAAGTGCTGTTTCGCGCAGGCATCCACCCGGCGCGGCTGGCGCGCGATGTGACGGGGGCGGAGGTGGCGCTTTTGGTGCCGCTGATCCGCGAGGTTCTGGCCGAGGCGATCGAGGCCGGGGGATCATCGCTGAAAGACTATCGTCAGGCCGATGGCGAACTGGGCTATTTCCAGCACAGCTTCCGCGTCTATGACCGTGAGGGGCAGGCTTGCACGACGCCCGGTTGCGGGGCATCCCTGCTGCGGATCGTGCAATCGGGTCGATCCAGCTTTTTTTGCCCGACCTGTCAGCGGTGACGTGCCGTCGCGGCCCTTGCCCCGAACTTCCACTGGGCTTGCACTGTGCGGCAGGGCTGATAGGTAGGCCCGGATCCATCGGCAGACCAAAGGGGAGCCTCAGGCATGGCCTATGAAACGCTGATCGTCGAGATCGAGGATTATATCGCTCTGATCCGTCTCAACCGGCCCGATGCGCTGAATGCGCTGAACAGCAAGCTGCTGTCGGAACTGTCGGTGGCGCTGCAGGCGGCGGATCGCGACGATTCGGTGCGCTGCATCATCATCACTGGATCGGAAAAGGCCTTTGCCGCCGGTGCCGATATCAAGGAGATGTCGAGCAAGGGCTTTGTCGAGATGTTCGGCGAGGACTTCTTTGCCGCCGAGGCCGATGCCATCACCCGCGTGCGCAAGCCGATCATCGCGGCGGTTTCGGGCTATGCTCTGGGCGGCGGTTGCGAGCTGGCCATGGCCTGCGATTTCATCATCGCGTCGGATACCGCAAAATTCGGCCAGCCAGAGATCAATCTGGGTGTTGTGGCCGGGATCGGTGGCACACAGCGCCTGACCCGCTTTGTCGGCAAGTCGAAATCCATGGATATGCACCTGACCGGACGCTTCATGGATGCGGCCGAGGCCGAGCGTTGCGGGCTGGTCAGCCGGGTTTTCCCCGCGAAGGACCTGCTGGTCGAGACCCGCAAGATCGCCGCCAAGATCGCCGAGAAATCGGTGTTGACCGCCAAGGTCGTGAAGGAATGCGTGAACCGCAGCTACGAGACCACGATGCGGGAAGGTATCCTGTTCGAACGCCGGGTCTTCCACGCGCTGTTTGCGACCGAAGACCAGAAAGAAGGCATGGCCGCGTTTCTTGAAAAGCGCCAGCCGCAATTCCGCGACAAATAGGCCTTTCCACCCCGGCCGCTTTCCTCTATAGGCCGGGGTCACATGCGCGTGGGCCCGCTTAGGCAAGAATCATGATCCTCCCATCAGGGGGCATCGGTCTTTGGGTCTATTGTTGCAACCGAAATCGAGATCTGAAGGATTCTGTCCCATGGCAAATACGCCCCAGTCCAAAAAACGCGCCCGCCAGTCGGAAGCCCGCTATGCGGTCAACAAAGCCCGCCGTTCGCGCATCCGCACCTTCCTGCGCAAAGTCGAGGAAGCGATCGCTTCGGGCGACCAGACCGCAGCGACCGAGGCCCTGAAGAACGCCCAGCCGGAACTGGACCGTGGTGTGACCAAGGGCGTTCTGCACAAGAACACCGTTGCGCGCAAAATGTCGCGTCTGGCTGCCCGTGTGAAGGCGGTTGCTGCCAAGGCCTGAGGCCTGGCTACGCCCGGCTTCGACCGAATCCGGGGGTATATGAAGAACATGCTCCAAGCGCGCCGAAAGGCGCGCTTTTTGCGTTTTCAAGCGGGAAAATCACCTGTTTCGTCGCTTTTCGCGGGGGTCGTGACCCATTTGCAAGGGGGGTAGGATTCGATTTCGCGCGGGTGCCTGTCAACAGCGAAGATCGGTTGCAGGGCCAGCAGCGGGCTTGCTAGCTTGCCAGAGCGATTCACGGAGTCCTGGGGGACAGGCCGAGATTGCGTCGCCAAGAGGGGAAGCTGCCATCCCGCGTTCTGCGCGCGGGAATTTCCTTTGAAGGCTGCGCAACGCTTGCTTGATGGTCTGCGCTTTCATCAGCGCGACGAACGATATTTGCGCGCGACAGGGCTGCCTGTCGTGACCGATGTCGTTTGCCCATCCTCTATGCCCGGAACGTGGCAGGCATTTGCCGGTCGTTTGAATGTGAATACGGGCATTTGCCCCAATCAGCCAAATCAATGGCGCGGGACGGGTTGAACAAAAAATGACGAACGGCACTTGGGGTGAGATTCGTGAGCAGCTTGAAAAGCATCTTGGCAAGAACAACTACACGACCTGGATCGAGCCCCTTCGGTTCTCGGATCTGAAGAATGGTGTTGCGCGGTTCGAGGTTCCGACCTCGTTCTTCGGCGACTGGGTGAACCGCAATTTCGGCGATCATATCCGCTCACATCTGAACGCCCATGGCGCGCAGGTCGACCGGGTGGAGTTTTCGGTATCCCCGGCTGCGGGCCGGGCCGAGAAACCTGCGGCACGCGCCGCGGCCAAACCTGAGACCAAGCCGCGGGCCGTGGCCCGCCGTGTGGCGGATGAGGATCTGCCGGGCGCGCCGCTGGATGCGCGCTTTACCTTTGACAGTTTCGTGGTCGGCAAGCCGAACGAGTTGGCCCATGCCGCTGCACGCCGCGTGGCCGAAGGCGGGCCGGTGACCTTCAACCCGCTGTTCCTTTATGGCGGTGTGGGTCTCGGCAAGACGCACCTGATGCACGCCATCGCGCATGAATTGCAGACCCGTCAGCCGCATCTGCGGGTGCTGTATCTGTCGGCCGAACAGTTCATGTATCGCTTCGTGCAGGCGCTGCGCGACCGTTCGGTCATGGATTTCAAGGAAATGTTCCGCACCGTCGATGTGCTGATGGTCGATGATGTGCAGTTCATCGCCGGCAAGGATTCGACGCAGGAAGAATTCTTCCACACTTTCAATGCGCTGGTGGACCAGAACAAGCAGATCGTGATTTCCGCCGACCGCGCCCCGGGCGAAATCAAGGATCTGGAAGAACGCATCAAAAGCCGCCTGCAATGCGGTTTGGTGGTCGATCTGCATCCGACGGATTACGAGCTGCGTCTGGGCATCCTGCAACAGAAGGCCGAACATTATGCCACGCAATATCGCGGGTTGGTGATCGCGCCGGGCGTGCTGGAATTTCTGGCCCATCGCATCACCACCAATGTCCGTGTGCTGGAAGGCGCGCTGACCCGGCTGTTCGCCTTTGCCAGCCTTGTTGGCCGCGAGATCACGCTGGATCTGACGCAGGATTGCCTTGCCGATATCCTGCGCGCCTCGGACCGCAAGGTCACCATCGAGGAAATTCAGCGCAAAGTGGCGGAACATTACAACATCCGCCTGTCGGATATGATCGGGCCGAAGCGGCTGCGCACCATTGCGCGGCCACGTCAGATCGCGATGTATTTGTCCAAACAGCTGACGCCGCGCAGCCTGCCCGAGATCGGGCGCCGCTTTGGCGGGCGCGATCACACCACGATCATGCATGGCGTGCGTAAAATCGAGGAGCTGATGGCAGGTGACAGCCAGCTGGCCGATGATCTGCAAATGCTGAAGCGCCTGCTGCAAGGCTGAGACGAGTGTGCGAAAGGGCCCATGCGGGGCCCTTTTTGCTGGCGCATTCCTGTCACGCTTCTGCAGCCGTTTTGGCGGGCGGCTTGACGCCCCCGGCAATCCGGCGGAATGTCGCCAAAACTGCTTGAGAACCGGCGGGAACCGGGTCTATTTTGGTGTCCCGCAAGATAAGGGTGACAGGGATGAAGATCAGCATTGAACGCGGCACGCTGCTGAAGGCCGTGGGTCAGGCGCAATCGGTGGTGGAACGTCGCAACACCATCCCGATCCTCGCCAATGTGCTGATCGAGGCGGAAGGCAATACTGTCAGCTTCCGCGCCACCGATCTGGATATCGAGGTGGTGGACCGCGCAAGCGCCATGGTGGAGCGCGCGGGGGCGACCACCGTGTCCGCCATCATGCTGCATGAGATCGTGCGCAAGCTGCCTGACGGGTCGCTTGTCACGCTGTCCGAGGATGCGGCGGCGGGCCGTCTGACGGTGACGGCGGGTCGGTCGACCTTCAATCTGGCGACGCTGCCGAAGGAAGATTTCCCGGTCATGGCCTCGTCGGAATACACCACCAATTTCGGTGCCCCGGCCCTGGTGCTGCGCCGCCTGTTCGACAAGGCGAAATTCGCGATTTCCACCGAAGAAACCCGCTATTACCTGAACGGCGTCTATATGCATGTTTCCACTGGCGAAGATGGCCCGGTGCTGCGTTGCGTGGCGACCGACGGGCACCGTCTGGCCCGTATCGACGCCGCCCTGCCCGAAGGTGCGACCGGAATGCCGGGCGTCATCGTGCCGCGCAAGACAGTGAACGAGCTGCGTAAACTTCTGGATGATGATGAGGCGCAGATCGCGGTTTCGGTCTCGGAGACCAAGGTGCGCTTTGCCACCCCCTCGATCACGCTGACCTCCAAGGTGATCGACGGCACCTTCCCCGATTACACCCGCGTCATTCCGCAGAACAACACCCGTCGGCTTGAGGTGGATGCGAGCGATTTTGCCAAGGCAGTGGACCGGGTTGCAACCGTGTCGTCTGAGCGGTCGCGCGCGGTGAAGCTGAGCCTGGATGAAGACCGCCTGGTTCTGTCGGTCAATGCCCCCGACAGTGGTGCGGCCGAGGAAGAGCTGGCCGTGGCCTATGGCGATGAGCGGCTGGAGATTGGCTTCAACGCGAAATACCTGCTGGAGATCGCATCCCAGGTGGACCGCGAGAATGCGGTCTTCCTGTTCAACTCTTCGGGTGATCCGACGCTGATGCGCGAGGGCAATGACACCTCGGCGGTCTATGTTGTAATGCCGATGCGCGTGTGACGGGCCGCCGGGGGTTTCACACCCCCGGACCCCCGTGGGATATTTGTGAACAGATGAAAGAGGCTGCCGGGTGAGCGGGTTGGCGATCCTTGCGCTGTCCATGTCGCATTTTCGCAGCCATCGCGCGGCGCGGCTGGGGTTTGACGGGCGCCCGGTTGCGCTGGTGGGGGCCAATGGCGCGGGCAAGACCAATATCCTTGAGGCGGTGTCGCTGCTGTCGCCGGGGCGGGGTCTGCGCCGGGCCGGGGCCGAGGATCTGGCGCGCCGCCCCGAGGTGATCGGCTGGAAGGTTGTGGCCGAGGTGGCGGGCTTGAGCGCCGCGCATCAGGTGGAAAGCTGGGCTGAGGGCGGGGCTGCGCGACAGGTGCGCATCGACGGCAAGCTGGCACCGCAGGTGGCTTTGGCGCGGATTCTGCGCATGGTCTGGCTGGTGCCCAGCATGGACCGGCTGTGGATCGAGGCGGCAGAGGGGCGGCGGCGCTTTCTGGACCGCATGGTGCTGAGTTTCGCCCCCGATCATGCCGAGGCGGTGATCGCCTATGAAAAGGCGATGCGCGATCGCAACCGGCTGTTGAAGGATCAGGTGACCGATCCGCATTGGTATGGCGCGCTGGAGGCGCAGATGGCGGCATCGGGGGCGCAGATCGTCTCCAACCGGGCGCTGACCGTGGCGCGGCTGCTTGCGGCGCAGGAGGGGGCTGAGACGGTGTTCCCGCGCGCAGGCCTTGCGATCATCGACCCCGAAGGCGCGCCTGACGATCTGGCGCAGGCCCTGGCCGCAAACCGCCGCCGAGACATGGCCGCCGGGCGCACGCTGATCGGGCCGCATCGCGCCGATCTGGCGGCGGAATTTGTGGCCAAGGGTGTCGCCGCCGACCAGTGTTCGACCGGCGAGCAGAAGGCGCTGCTGATCAGCCTGATCCTTGCCAATGCCCGCGCGCTGGCCGCAGATATGGGACGGGCACCGATCCTGTTGCTGGATGAGGTGGCGGCGCATCTGGATGCGGGGCGGCGGGCCGCGCTTTATGACGAGCTTTGTGCCCTTGGTGCGCAAGCCATCATGACCGGGACCGAGCCGGGGTTGTTTGACAGTCTGGGCGCGCGCGGGCAGACATTCGAAGTGACTGAGTGCGATGGCCAGTCCGAGATCAGGGAGATCAGCTTGTGAGTGCCCAGACCCATACTCCGCAGCGCGTGACGCTGATTACCCTTGGCGTGGCTGATCTGGCCGCGGCGCGTGCCTTTTATGGCAGCTTAGGCTGGCAGGAGCATGGTGAAAGCCAGCCGGGCGTTGCCTTCTACCAGATCAACGGCATGGCACTGGCGCTGTTCGGGCGTGCAGATCTGGCCAAGGATCAGGGGCGCGAAGGTGCAGCACTTGGCGCGGGCGCGGTGACGCTGGCGCAGAATTTCGCCACCGAGGCCGAGGTGGATGCGGCCTATGCGGCGGCCCTGGCTGCGGGCGCGACCGCGCTGAAAGCACCCGAGAAAGTGTTCTGGGGCGGCTATTCCGGCTATTGGGCCGATGCCGATGGCCATGTCTGGGAAGTGGCGATGAACCCGTTCTGGCCGCTGGAGGCCGACGGTTCGCTGCGCCTGCCGGGATGACCATCACCTTCTGGCAATTGCTGACCTATGCGGGCGGCATGGTGGCGCTATGGGCGGTGCCAGGGCCGGTCTGGATGGCGCTGATGGCGCGATCGCTGTCGGGCGGGTTTCGCGCGGCATGGCCGCTGGCGGTGGGGGTGGCCGTCGGCGACCTGATCTGGCCGCTGGCCGCCATTCTGGGCCTTGGCTGGATCGTTTCGGTCTATGGTGATCTGCTGTCGCTGCTGCGATGGGTCGCGGCGCTGATCTTTCTGGCCATGGGCGTGATGCTGATCCGCAAGCCTGCCGCCAAGCCCGGATCCGACAGCCGGTTGACGCGGCCGGGTGTCTGGGCCGGGTTCTCGGTGGGCATGGCGGCGGTGATCGGCAACCCCAAGGCGATCCTGTTCTATATGGGCGCGCTGCCGGGGTTCTTCGCGCTGGACCGGCTGACCACCGGCGATGTGGCGGCAATCATTCTGGTTTCGGCTCTGATCCCGATGGCGGGCAATCTGGCCTTGGCGCTGTTTCTGGATCGCGCCCGGCAATTGCTGTCCAGCCAGGAAAACCTGCGCCGCCTGAACCTCGGGTCGGGGATCCTTCTGATCGTGGTCGCCTTGGTCATCCCCTTCCTCTGACAGCTAAATCTTGTGGCTCAGGGGTGACATTCCCGCCCCCGGCGGCTATAAATCGCGTGGAAGTCGAGGGATGCAGTTTACATGGCCGAAGCCGCGAAAATGCCGGGTGAATACGGCGCAGATTCCATCAAGGTTCTCAAGGGGTTGGAGGCTGTTCGGAAACGTCCCGGGATGTATATCGGGGATACCGATGATGGTTCCGGTCTGCACCACATGGTCTATGAGGTCGTGGATAACGGCATTGACGAGGCGCTGGCCGGTCATGCCGATTACGTCCATGTGAAAATCCATGCCGATGACAGCGTTTCGGTGCGCGACAACGGGCGCGGCATCCCGGTGGATATCCACCCCGAAGAGGGGGTTTCCGCCGCCGAGGTCATCATGACCCAGCTTCATGCGGGCGGGAAATTCAACAACACCGATGAGGGCGGCAATGCCTACAAGGTGTCGGGTGGCCTGCATGGCGTCGGTGTCTCGGTGGTGAACGCGCTGTCGGAATGGCTGGAACTGCGGGTCTGGCGCAACGATACCGAATATCGCGCGCGGTTCGAGCATGGCGAATGCACCGTGCATGTGCATGAGGTGGGCCCGGCCCCCGGCGAACGCGGCACCGAGGTGCGCTTTCTGGCCAGTGCCAAGACCAATCGCGAGGATGGCACGTTTTCCAACCTCGATTACGTCTTCAAGACGCTGGAAACCCGTCTGCGGGAACTGGCCTTCCTGAATTCCGGCGTGCGCATCATCCTTGAGGATGAACGCCATGCCGAACCCGTCCGCACCGAGCTGTTCTATGAGGGCGGTGTGCGGGAATTCGTGAAATACCTTGACCGCTCCAAGACCTCGGCCATGGCCGAGCCGATCTATATGGTCGGCGAGCGTGGTGGCATCGGCGTCGAGGTCGCGATGTGGTGGAATGACAGCTACCATGAATCGGTGCTGCCCTTTACCAACAACATCCCGCAGCGCGACGGCGGCACCCACCTGGCGGGGCTGCGCGGTGCGCTGACACGGACGATCACCAAATACGCGCAAGACAGCGGGATCGCCAAGCGCGAGAAGGTTGATTTCACCGGCGATGACGCGCGCGAAGGCCTGACCTGCGTGCTGTCGGTGAAGGTGCCGGATCCGAAGTTTTCCAGCCAGACCAAGGACAAGCTGGTCTCGTCCGAGGTGCGGCCTGCGGTCGAAAACCTTGTGAACGAAAAGCTGGGCGAATGGTTTGAAGAAAACCCGGCACAGGCCAAGATCATCGTCGGCAAGATCATCGAGGCCGCCCTGGCGCGTGAGGCGGCGCGCAAGGCGCGCGAGCTGACCCGGCGCAAGACCGCGATGGATGTGGCGTCGCTGCCCGGCAAGCTGGCGGATTGTCAGGAAAAAGATCCGGCGTTGTCGGAACTGTTCATCGTCGAGGGTGACTCGGCCGGTGGGTCCGCCAAACAGGGGCGGTCGCGCAAGCAACAGGCCGTGCTGCCGCTGCGCGGCAAGATCCTGAACGTGGAACGCGCGCGCTTTGACCGGATGCTGTCCTCGGAAACCGTGGGCACGCTGATCACGGCGCTTGGCACCGGGATCGGGCGCGACGAGTTCAATATCGGCAAGCTGCGCTACCACAAGATCATCATCATGACCGATGCGGATGTCGATGGTGCCCATATCCGGACGCTGCTGCTGACCTTCTTCTACCGGCAGATGCCGGAGATCATTGATGGCGGTTACCTCTATATCGCGCAGCCGCCGCTCTATAAGGTTTCACGCGGGAAATCAGAGGTTTACCTGAAGGATCAGTCGGCCTTCGAAGATTATCTGATCCAGCAGGGCACCGAAGGCGCGGTGCTGCGCCTTGGCACTGGCGAAGAGGTTGCAGGGGCGGATCTGCAACGCATCGTGGAAGGGGCACGGTCGTTCCGCCGCGTGCTGGAGGCTTTCCCGACCCATTACCCGCGCAATATTCTGGAACAGGCCGCCTTGGCCGGGGCCTTTGATCAGGGCCGCGCCGACAGCGATCTGCAAGCCGTGGCCGATACGGTCGCGCGGCGGCTGGATGCGGTTGCGGTGGAATACGAGAAAGGCTGGCAAGGGCGTATCACCCAGGATCACGGGATCCGTCTGTCGCGCATCCTGCGCGGAGTGGAGGAGTTGCGGACGCTGGATGGCGCGGTGCTGCGCTCGGGCGAGGCACGCAAGCTGTCGCAAGTCGCGGGTCAGACCCGCGACGCCTATACCAGTCCGGCGCGTCTGGTGCGCAAGGATCGTGAACAGCCGATCCAGGGCCCGACCGAATTGCTGAAGGCGATCCTATCCGAAGGCGAAAAAGGGCTGACCCTGCAACGCTACAAGGGCTTGGGCGAGATGAACCCGGAACAGCTTTGGGAAACCACGCTGGATCCTGATGCCCGCACCTTGTTGCAGGTGCGTGTCGATGACGTGGCCGAGGCCGATGACCTGTTCACCAAGCTGATGGGCGATGTGGTGGAGCCGCGCCGCGAGTTCATCCAGCAAAACGCGCTGAACGTCGAAAACCTCGATTTCTGAGACGCTTCAGGAGAAGACGGGGCAAGCAAAGAAAGCGGGGCGGCACCGGGAACGGTGCCGCCCTTTTCATGTGTCGTGTTTCAGGCGCGTGGCCAGATCAGCCGCAAGCTGCGCCACATTGCGATCCTCAAGGATCGACAGGTGATCACCGGGGATGTCGATCAGCTTGACCTCGCCGGTCGCAACCTGCGACCAGCCCAGCATGGTGCGCCGGGCCTCGGCACTGTCCCAGAAACTTTCTGCGGCGCGATAGACGATGATCGGGGCACCATAGGGCTGTGCCTGATACAGATCGACCGCCCGCACATTGGCAAGAACCAGATTGGCCCCGGTCACCTCGCCCGGCGGGGCAGAGGCCAGATCACGTTCGATCTGCCGGTTCTCGCGCTTGTAGCGCAATACGCGGGAGATATGGCCGATACCGTGACGCCGGATTTCGCCCAGATGGGCCGCGATCTTGTCTAGGCCATGGCGTGACGGGCGCCCGCCCGGACCCATGGCATCCAATACCGCAAGGAAGCGCACCTCGCGCCCGGCGCGCTGCAACAACTGCCCCAGTTCAAAAGCGAAATAGGCGGCCATGGATACGGCGATCAGTGCCACTGGCCCCTCTGGGAAGGCGCGCTGGATATCATCGAAATAGCGCCGCGCCATGCGTTCGACGCTGATTTCATCCAGATTCTTCGGCGGGCCCGATGTCAGTCCGTAAACCGGATAATCCGGACCAAGCCGGGCCGAAAGCGGCCGGAACAGGGCCTCTTTCTCGCCCAGAACATGGATGGCAAAGAGCGGGATCTGCGCCCCTTCGGGCTGGATCGGCACCACAAAGCGCGGTTCGTCGCCATCGGCTTCAAGAAAGCGCGCAAGGCTGCGCGGCGTCGGATGACGATAGAGGTCGGTGGTGACCACCGTGCGACCAAACCGTGCCTCGATCACCGAAGCAAGGCGCAGCGCCATCAGCGAATTGGCACCGTGATCGCGAATGTCGTCATCGGCGCGCAGATGCGGGGCATCCAGCACCCGCGCCATGCAGGACAGCAACGCGAAGGTCAGGCTGTCCATCGGCCCGTCCTCATCCGTGCCGGGGCCGCCGGGGGCCGCTGGGCGGGGCAGGCGGGCAGTATCGACCTTGCCATTGGGGCGCAGGGGAAAGGCCTCGACCGGCAGGATGATCGGCAGGGTCGCGCCTGACATATAGCGCGCGACATGTTCCACCAGCGCGGCCAATGCGGGACTATCGGGGCTGAGATCGGGGCCGCAGACCCAGGCGACCAGACGCGCGGCATCGGTATCGGGGGCGTCGATCCCGACGCGGGCATCGCGCAGGCCGGGAAACTGCATCAAGGCGCGTTCGACATCGCCCAGATCGATGCGATGGCCGCGCAGCTTGACCTGCCGGTCGCGCCGGCCAAGAAAGCGCAGATGACCCTCGGCATCCCAGGACGCGCGGTCGCCGGTATTGTAAAGCCGGGCCGGCGGCGCGCGGAACGGATCGACGATAAAGCTGCGGGCGGTAATATCAGGGTGATTGAGATAGCCCGCCGTTACCGCAGGGCCACCGATGAACAGATTGCCATCCGCGCCCATCGGCGCAAGGCTGCCGTCAAAGGCCAGAATATGGGCGCGGGCATGGGCCATCGGGCGGCCGATCGGCACTTCCGTCAGGTCGGCAAGCGGCGCGCCCGCCAGATCAGGGGCGTGCAAGGTGCAGGTGATTGTCGTCTCGGTCGGTCCATAGCCGTTCATCCAGGCAGTGCCAGGGGCCAGGATCTGCCAACGCGCAAGGGCTGCGGCGGAAATGCGTTCGCTGCCGGTGATGACAAGGCGCACCGAAGGTGGCAGGGGCAGGGCGCGGGCGTCCATCTCTTCCACCAGCAGGTGCCAGAAGCTGGCGGGCAGGTTCAGGACCGTGACGCCCTGCCGCGCCACCACATCAAGGAAGGCCTGAACCGAGGCGGTTTCTGCATCATCGCGCAGGATCAGCGTGGCCCCGGCCAGCAGCGTCGGCACGATCTCTTCCAGCGCCACGTCAAAGCCGGGGGCCGCGAAATGCAGCACCTTGTCGGTGGGTGTCAGGCCGAAGGCCGCAATCGCCGCCGAGGCATGGGCCGACAGCGCGCCGGTCGTGCCCATCACGCCTTTGGGGCGCCCGGTGGAGCCAGAGGTGTGGATGATATAGGCCAGCCGGTCGGCCTGCGGGGCCGCGCGGCGCGGCGGTGCTTCGCTGGTGGCCGTATTCGGCACCAGCAGCGGCACGCCAAGGCCCGCAATCCCGTCGCGGCCGATCACCGCAATCGCCCCGGCCTCGGTCGCGCGCAGACAGCGTTCCACCTCGGGCAAGGCGGGGTCCAGTGGCAGGAAGGCCGCGCCGGTTTTCAGAACCGCCAGCAGCGCCACGACGAAATCGGGCCCGCGCGGCAGGTTCAGCGCCACCACGCTGCCGGGGCGCGCGCCCTGTTCCTGCAAACGATGCCCCAGATTATTGGCCCGCAGATAAAGTGTCTGGTAATCCAGCGCGGTGCCGGTCGCCTCGGATTGCAGCGCGATGGCAGTCGGGGCCGCCTCGACCGCCGCCTCGAACCGGGTGGCGATACAGGGTGGCGCATCGGGAAGAATCTGCGCAGGTTCGCCCAGAAGCATCAGCCCCGCCCGTTCGGCCGGATCCAGCATGTCCAGCTGTGACAGAGGTGTTTCGGGATCGGCCGCGCCGATACTGTCCAGAAGGCGCAGGAAATGCCCGGCGATCCGGTTCAGCTGCGCCTCTGGCAAGGCGGCGGAGTCATATTCAAACAGGATCTCCAGCCGGTCGCGGCCATAGATCGCCAGTGTCAGGGGCATATCGCCCTCTTCCAGCAGGCTGGCCTCGCGCGTGGTCCAGGCGGGATCGGCCTGTTGCAGCAATGTCGGCAGATTGGCGGGCGAATAGACCAGCACCGAATCGAAGATCCGTGCGCCTGCACCCAGATCGGCCCATTTGCGGATGTCGCGCAATGTGGTGCCATGATGGGGGCGCAGGGCCTGCGTCTCGCTGCGGGCCTCGGCGATCAGGTCGCGCAGATTGCTGGCCTGTGCCGGATGCAGGCGCTGCGGCAGCGTGGCAATCAGCGCGCCAACCGTGCGGCTGTGATCGGGAAACAGCGACCGCCCGGCCAGGGTCAGGCCGAAGGTCGCGTCGCCCCGCCCGGTCCAGCGTGCAAGGACCAGGCTCCAGGCGGCCTGCAACGCCGCAAAAAGGCCTGCGCCGCAGCGATTGGCCTGCTGATGCAGCAAATGTGTCCGTGCCGCATTCAGTTCAAGCCGCAAGACCGACATGCGCCCGGTGGCGGCGACCGGAATGGAGAGAAGATTGCCACTTTCGAAATCCGCAAATCGTTCGGCAAAGAAGGCCTGCGCGGCGGATATGTCGGATTGTGCGAGGGCTGCGTGAAAGGCGCGCAGCCCGGCGTCCTGCCGGGGCGGCAGATCGCGTCCCTGCAGCAGCCAGACCAGTTCCTCCATCAGCACGGCCATGGCGGGCAGATCAAGCAGGGCGTGATGCGCGGTAAACAGCAGCCACAGGCCTGGCCCCCCTGTGGCATAGCTGACCCGCCAGCCGCCCCGCGCCAGATCGATGCCGCGCGCGCGATCCGCGCCCAGAAGGTCCGACCGCTCGGCTTCGGATTGCGGATGGGAGCAGATAGTGGTCTCGGGCGCGAAATCCGGCATAATCCGCCAGATCGCCGTCCCATCACCCGTCACTTCGGCAACAAGGCGCAGGGCCGTATATCGCTGCGCAATCGTTTGGAATGCGCCCGTGATTTGCGCATCATCGGCCATGATATCTGGCAGATGCAGCACGATCTGTTCCAGATTGGCCCAGGGTGCCCCGCCAGAGCGCGCCGCCATGATCATCGCTTGTTGAAAGGCGGTGGGGGTCAGAAAGGGGCTGTCACCCGTGGTGCATGGCGGCGCGGAATCTGCGGCCCCGCCGTCTGTCACCGGACCGGCGACCGTTGTCGCAGGCCGGTTTTTGTTAACGAAAACAGTCACCCGTCACATATTCCGTTCCAGAAGGACGCAGCTGCGCCGGTCATGGTGTTGCGCCCACTCAATCATAGGGCAATGTGTCGAGGATATGGCCCGGAAGGGGCGATCGCACGACCTGCGGCAAATGGCCGGAGTTACTGATAAAGGTCACAAATCTGCGCTTTCCGCTATTCGGCGGCAAGCGCGCCGCCACCGCAGGCGAAGCCCCGGGCAATCTCTGCGATCACCCCTGTCATCAATCTGCGGAAGGCGTCGAAATCAGGGCGTTTTTCAATGCGGGCTTCGTCCATATATAGGCTGCGGTCAATCTCGATCTGGATGGCGTGCTGCCTGCGCGACGGGCGACCATAGGTCTGGGTGATATAGGCACCGGCAAAGGGGGCGTTGCGGCTGACACGCAGGCCGGCGCTTTGGAAGGCGGCTTCGATCCGGCCGGTGATGTCGCGCCCGGCTGCGGCCCCGAAGCGATCACCCAGCACCACCTCCGGTTGGGGACTGCCGGGGCGGCCATGCATCTCGATCGCCTCATGTGGCATCGAATGGCAATCGATCAGCACGGCGCTGCCAAAATGGCGATGCGTCTCGTCCATCAGGGCGCGCAACGCGGCGTGATAGGGGTGCCAGAAACGCGTCAGCCGCTCATCCGCCTCGGAGCGGGCGATCTTGCCACGATAGATCGGACGGCCCTGCGCGACCACGCGGGGAATCACCCCCAAGCCGGATGAGATGCGCGGATTATGTGGTGGCCGCGAGACGCCCTCGATCAAGGCCGGGTCCAATTCATCCGGGGCGCGGTTCAGATCCAGCCAGGCGCGCGGGGCATGTGCCAGCAGCAGCGGCGCGCCATGATCGGGGGCGGCTGCAAACAGGTCGTCCACAAAGGCATCCTCGGAAGACCGGATCAGCCGCGAATCGAGCTCGCTGCGCGCAAGGAAGGTTTTGGAATAGGCGCGACCGCTATGGGGCGATGAAAAGATCAACGGTTCCGTCTGCTGGACGGGACGGATCAGGTCATAGACTTCTGTTGCGGTGCGGAATGACATGACACAGATATAGCGCGGAATTTTTCTGCACCGAAAGCCTCTTGATCCCCCCGGCGACTCTCTTTATAGACCCCTCCACCGACGCGGGGTTGCCGCGCCTGCCAGTGTTTGGCAAAGGCGCAGCGGCGGCACCGAAACGGGGCGTGGGCGGTTAGCTCAGCGGTAGAGCACTACGTTGACATCGTAGTGGCCACTGGTTCGATCCCAGTACCGCCCACCATTTTCACCGCTTTCGCAAGAAGGCACAAGTTTCAAGGCGCATGCGCGCCGCGATTGGGAGAGATGGCCATGAAGGTCAAGAACTCGCTGCGCTCGCTGAAGACGCGTCACCGCGACTGTCAGGTTGTGCGCCGTAAAGGCCGGGTCTATGTGATCAACAAGACCCAGAAGCGCTACAAGGCCCGTCAGGGCTGAGGCTTTGCCGCAGATTGCAGAAAGGCCGTGCCAGCATTGCTTGGCGCGGCCTTTTTCTTTGTCTTGATCCATCCTGCCCCATCATGGGCAGGGAATCATCTTCGGACAGCCGGCATATTTGCCGATATGGCGTAGAAATGTCTGCTTTGATACCGGGTGGCAGGACGCGGATTGCCGGGGCCGAGATGGCTCCGCGTTGCCAGCTTCCGTCCGATCATGCCGTCTTTCATTCGGTCTGCCTGCATTGACAGTGCTGCCCTGCCCAAGTGAAATCGTTGATGCCAGCATGTGACGTGGCGGTATCACGTCGCGACAAGCCAGGGAGAACATGATGCGCCTGTTCCATTCACCGACCTCGCCCTATGTGCGCAAGGTCATGGTGGCGCTGATCGAGACCGGGCTGTTGCCGCGGGTCGATCTGGTGCCGGTGTCGGGCACGCCGGTCGCACCGGATGCCACGATCATCGCGCAGAACCCCCTGGGCAAGATCCCCGCGCTGGAGCTGGACAGTGGCGAGGTGATCTATGACAGCCGCGTCATCTGTCGTTGGATCGATATGCAGGCGGGTGCCGGGCTTTATGGCGCGGGCGATGTGGAATGGTCGGTGCTGACTCTGGAGGCCACGGCGGATGGGATCCTCGATGCGGCCCTTCTGATGGTTTACGAATGGCGTGTGCGCCCCGAGGACCGGCGGCATTCCCCATGGGTCGAGGGGCAATGGGGCAAGATTGCCCGGGCGCTGGACATGCTGGAAACGCGCTGGATGGGCCTGCTGAACGGGCCGCTCAACATGGGGCAGATCGCGGTGGGGGCAGCGCTCAGCTATCTGGATTTCCGCCATGGCGACCGCAGCTGGCGTGCCGATCACCCCCATCTTGCCGCCTGGGAGGCAGAGTTTTCAGGCTGCCCGGCGATGCTTGCAACGCGCCCGCCGGTGGCGTGAATCAGGGATAAAACGACAGAAAAACAGTCGGGAAATAGGTATCTGAAATACCGGATTTTATCGTGCTGCATGGGCTGTTAGCGCCGTCATAGGAAGGGTGGGGCGCGCCTTCAAGGTCACACAGGGACAAAACCGTGGCTTCCTGACACCTGCGCGGCTTTGACCGCTGGACGTAACAACACCGCTTGGCTAAAACCCGCCCATCAAGGTGTCGGGAAACCGCCGCCCAGATTTTGCATGGGTCGCAATGAGGCGGCCCTTGAGAGGGAGAAGATCCGTGTCCCACGCAGAAGATCACGCAGGCACCCGCAGGGATTTCCTGTATTATGCGACGGCCGGGGCCGGCGCGGTTGCCGCCGGCGCCGCTGTCTGGCCGCTTGTGAACCAGATGAATGCCTCCGCCGACGTGCGCGCCCTTGCCGCGATCTATGTCGACGTCTCCGCTGTTGCCGTGGGCTCGCAACTCACCGTCAAATGGCGCGGCAAGCCGGTATTCATCCGCCGCCGCACCCCGGAAGAGATCGAAGCCGGTCGTGCCGTTCAGCTTTCTGACCTGATCGACACCCATGCGGAAAATGCCAACAAGCCCGGGGCCGATGCCAAGGACGAGAATCGCACCCTTGATGAAGCCGGCGAATGGCTGGTGATGCTCGGGGTTTGCACCCATCTCGGCTGCGTGCCGCTCGGCAATGGCGCGGGCGAGTTCGGCGGCTGGTTCTGCCCTTGCCACGGGTCGCATTACGATACCGCAGGCCGCATCCGCAAAGGACCCGCGCCGCGCAATCTCGATGTTCCGCAGGCGCAGTTCACTGACGCAACCACCATCCTGCTGGGCTGAGGAGAGACAGACATGGCCGGTATTCCGCACGACCACTACGAGCCCAAGACGGGCATCGAGAAGTGGTTGCACGTACGCCTTCCCATCGTCGGGCTTGTCGTAGATTTCGTGACCTTCCCCACCCCCAAGAACCTCAACTGGATGTGGATCTGGGGCATCGTTCTGACCTTCTGCCTTGCGCTGCAGATCGTGACCGGCATCGTGCTGGTGATGCACTACACCCCGCATGTCGATCTGGCCTTTGCCTCGGTCGAACATATCATGCGGGACGTGAATGGCGGTTGGGCCATTCGCTATCTGCACGCCAACGGCGCCTCGCTGTTCTTCGTGGCCGTCTACCTGCACATCTTCCGTGGTCTGTACTACGGGTCCTACAAGGCCCCGCGCGAAGTGACCTGGATCATCGGGATGATCATCTATCTGGTGATGATGGGCACCGCCTTCATGGGCTATGTTCTGCCCTGGGGCCAGATGTCCTTCTGGGGCGCGACCGTGATCACCGGCCTGTTCGGGGCCATTCCCGGCATCGGGCCGTCAATCCAGGACTGGCTGCTGGGCGGGCCTGCCGTCGACAATGCGACGCTGAACCGCTTCTTCTCGCTGCACTACCTGCTGCCCTTCGTGATTGCCGGTCTGGTTGCCGTTCACTTCTGGGCCTTCCACACCACTGGCAACAACAACCCGACCGGGGTTGAAGTGCGCCGCACCTCGAAAGAGGAAGCCGCGAAAGACACCGTGCCGTTCTGGCCCTATTATGTGATCAAGGACCTGCTGGCACTGGCCGTCATCATGGTGGTGTTCTTCGCCATCGTCGGCTTCATGCCGAACTACCTTGGCCACCCGGACAACTATATCGAGGCGAACCCGCTGGCGACGCCTGCGCATATCGTTCCGGAATGGTATTTCCTGCCCTTCTACGCCATCCTGCGCGCCTTCACGGCCGATGTCTGGGCGGTGCAGTTCGTGCAGTTCATCACCTTCGGCATCGTCGACGCCAAGTTCTTCGGCGTGCTGGCGATGTTCGGCGCGATCGCGATCATGGCGCTGGTGCCGTGGCTGGATACCTCGCGCGTGCGTTCGGGCCGTTTCCGCCCGATGTTCAAATGGTGGTTCGCGCTGCTCTGCGTCGATTTCGTGGTGCTGATGTGGGTGGGCGCGATGCCGACCGATCCGCCCTATGACTGGATCTCGCTGGTGGCTGCAACGTATTGGTTCGCCTATTTCCTCATCATCCTGCCGCTGCTGGGCATCATCGAGAAGCCCCTGCCGCAACCGGCGACGATCGAAGAGGACTTCAAGGCCCATTACCCGGCAGCCGAGTGAGAAAGGAACGGACGAAGATGCTTCGCAATATCGCAATCAGCGCCGTCTCGGCCCTTTGCCTGATGACGGGTGCCGCTTCGGCGGCTGGCGGCGAAAGCCATATCCCGGATGTGGATTTCGCCTATGAAGGCCCCTTCGGGACCTTCGACAAGAACCAGCTCCAGCGTGGGCTGCAGGTTTACACCGAGGTCTGCTCGTCCTGCCATGGCATGAAATTCGTGCCGATCCGGACGCTGGCCGACGAGGGCGGGCCAGAACTGCCCGCCGATCAGGTGCGCGCCTATGCAGCGGGCCTCGACTCGGTCGTGCTGCCCAATGGTGATGAGCGCCCGCGCGAATGGACCGACAAGTTCCCGACCCGTTCGGGCGAAGGCATGGGGCCCGACCTCAGCCTGATGGCCAAGGCGCGTGCGGGCTTTCATGGCCCCTACGGCACCGGCATCAGCCAGTTGGTGAACGGCATCGGTGGCCCGGAATATATCCACGCCATCCTGACCGGCTATACCGGCGAGGAAAAGGTCGAGGCTGGCACCACCTTCTACGAGAACCACGCCTTCCCGGGCGGCTGGATCGCCATGCCCCCGCCGCTTGCGGCGGATCAGGTCACCTTCATCGACGGCCACCCGGCCACGGTGGATGCGATGGCGCTGGACGTGTCGGAATTCCTGATGTGGACCGCCGAGCCAAAGCTGATGGCCCGCAAGAAGATGGGCTTCGTGGCCGTGATGTTCCTGATCGGTCTGTCGACCCTGCTCTATCTGACCAACAAGAAATTGTGGTCGGGTATCAAGGGCAAGAAGGCCGCCTGATCGGCGCCTGACCTGAACAAGTCAAAAACCCCGCAAGCCTTGCTTGCGGGGTTTTTGTTTGGTGTGGAGCGAGAGGTGCCGGAGCACCCGGGTGCCGCAAGGGCTTTTCCACGGAATGGTCAGGATGCGGGCGAAGGCGACAGGTTTCTGGATCAAGGCCTACCCAGCGGGCGCGCAGAGCTGTGGCTGTTCAGATGCGCCGATCAGGGGCTGCCCCGCGTCGCAGAAGGGCAGTCGCCCAACAACTGGCCGCGCGGAACGCCCCAGGGGGCGATGCAGGTCACTCCAGCGCGCGGGCCTCGGAGACCAGCATGATCGGGATGCCGTCGCGCACCGGGAAGGCCAGATTGGCCGCCTTGGAGATCAGCTCCTGCCGTTCTGCATCCCAGGTCAACTGGGCCTGCGTCACCGGGCAGACCAGCGCCTCCAGCATACGGCGGTCGGTTTGGGTCGTGTCGCTCATTGCAGCGGATCTCCTTCGGTGCCGCCGCGCAGGGCGATCTCCATCAATGTATTCAAGGTCTCGCGGCGGGTCTGCAAAGACGGAGCTTCCAGCAGCGCCTGTTTGTCGGCAGGCTCGAACGGGCAGAGCATCGACAATGTGGTAATCAGCAAATCCGGTTCGGCTTCCTGCAGGCTGTCCCAATCGGTCGACAGGCCCTGTGCCGCGAAATAGCGCGCCAGAAGATCGAGGAACGCCGCACGATCAAAATCCGGATCGGTTTCCGGCCCGGCCATGTCTCGGGCAAAGTCGGACCAGTCCGCGACATGGCGCGGATAGGGCGTAAAGCCCTGCACCTCGTCACGGATGCGGAACCGCGCGATGCCCGTCAGGGTAACCATATAGCGCCCGTCATCGGTTTCGGAAAAGCTGGTCAGCCGCCCGGCACAGCCGATGCTGTGCAGGCGGGTGCCGCCGGGCGTCTCATGCGGTTGCACCATGCCGATCAGCCGGTGATCGGTCTTCATGCAATCGGTCAGCATCGCCAGATAGCGCGGCTCGAAGATATGCAAGGGCAGGCGGCCACGCGGCAAAAGCAGCGCGCCGGGCAGCACAAAAACCGGAATCACCTCGGGCAGATCGATGGCGCGGGACATGGACCGCCTCCTTGGCCGTCAGGCGTAGATCATCGAAGACAGCTTGCGCCGCCCCTTCAGCACGATCGGGTCCTGCGGCTTCAGCGCATCGAAGATGGTAAAGAGCTGGGTGCGGGCCGCGCCCTCATTCCATTCCCGGTCGATGCGGAACAGATCCAGCAGCGTATCTACCGCCTCTTCGACCTTGCCGGCGGCGTTCAACGCCACGGCCAGATCAAAGCGCGCTTGCAGATTGGTAGGGTCGGCGGCAACAGCGGCGCGCAGATCGGCCTCGGGCCCGGCATTGGCGGCCTGTTTCGCCAGTTCGATCTGGGCGCGGGCGGTCTCCACCTCTTGCGCCTGGGCGATCTTGGCGGGCACGCTTGCCAGCAGGGTTTCGGCCTGTTCGGCATTGCCGGCGGCCAGATGCGCGCGCACAAGGCCACCGAAGGCCGCAGCATTCTCGGGCTCTTCGCCAAGGATCGCACCAAAGATTTCGGCGGCGGCATCGGCCTCGCCAGCGGCCAGCGATTCCTCGGCCATGGTCAGGGCCTCGCCCAGACCGCCGTCACCGGCAACAGCCGCCACGCGATCAATGAACTTCTGGATCTCCGACCCCGGCAGCGCGCCCTGAAAGCCGTCGACCGGCTGGCCCTGCCAGAAGGCATAGACCGTGGGGATCGACTGGATGCGCAGCTGAGATGCGATCATCTGGTTCTCATCCACATTGATCTTCACCATGCGGACGCGGCCCTTCGCCGCCGTCACCGCCGCCTCCAGCGCGGGGCCAAGCTGCTTGCAGGGGCCACACCAGGGTGCCCAGAAATCGACGATGACCGGAACCTCACGGCTCATCTCGATGACATCGGCCATGAAGGTGGCCTCAGACGTGTCCTTGATCAGATCGGCCTGCGGGGCGGGGGTATCGGTCAGTCCGAACATGCGGTCCTCATGCGGGATAACGGGTTTGCCTTTATATGGGCGCTTGCATCGCAAAGGCCAAGAGGCTTTGCAGCCCGGCTGCCAAGCCGCTAGGCTGGTGGCAACCCATGCAAGAGGTGGCCATGCCCGTGATCCTGACCTTCGGCGACAGCAATACCCATGGCTCGCCGCCGATGACCGACCGCATGACCTATGAGCGTTATGACGCCGCAACCCGCTGGCCGCAGGTCATGGCCCGCGCGCTTGGCTGGGACCTGGTCGAAGAGGGGCTGCCCGGGCGCACCGCGCAATTCCCCGATCCTTGCATGGATGGCATGATGGACGGGGCGCCTGCGCTGCGGCAGGCGCTGCAAAGCCATGGGCCGCTGGATGCGCTGACCATCATGCTGGGCACCAATGACGTGAAGACCCGCTTTGGCGCCAGCCCCGAGACGGTGATGGGCGGTGTGGCCTGCCTGCTGGATCTGGCCACCGGCATCGAGCTGCAAACCCGGCATGGCGGCTTCAAGATCCTGCTGATCTGCCCGCCGCCGGTGGTGGAAACTGGCATTCTTGCGCCGGATTTCTGGGGCGCTGCGGCCAAGTCGCAGGCTTTGGCACCGCTTTACGCGGATCTTGCCGCCTCGCGCGGGGTGGGGTTCCTTGATGCGGGGCAGGTGATTTCGGTCAGCCCGGTGGACGGCGTGCATTTCAGCGCCGAAAGCCATGCCCGTCTGGGGCAGGCCGTCGCCGAATCCGTGCGCCGCCTGTAATGCAGAAAAGGGCCGGGGATGACCCCGGCCCTTTTCTATATCCGGCCGCAATGGCCCGGCCTCAGTTCACCAACGTGGCCTCGGTCGCCGCGCGCAACTCGGCTTCGGTCACGCCATCTGCCAGTTCGACCAGCTTCAGCCCGCCTTCGACCACATCCAGCACCCCCATATTGGTGATGATGCGATTCACCACGGAACGCCCGGTCAGCGGCAGGGTGCAGGCTTTCAGCACCTTCGATTCGCCCGCCTTGTTGGTGTGATCCATCACCACCACCACGCGGCCGACACCCGCGACCAGATCCATCGCGCCGCCCATGCCCTTGACCAGCTTGCCGGGGATCATCCAGTTCGCCAGATCGCCGGATTCGGACACCTCCATCGCGCCCAGAATCGCCATCGCGATCTTGCCGCCGCGGATCATCGCGAAGGATTGGGCAGAATCGAAATAGGCGGTCTGCGGCAGTTCGGTGATGGTCTGCTTGCCGGCATTGATGAGATCCGGGTCTTCCTCGCCCTCATAGGGGAAGGGGCCCATGCCCAGCATACCGTTTTCCGATTGCAGCGTGACGTTCACGCCTTCGGGGATGTAGTTCACCACCAGCGTCGGAATGCCGATGCCGAGGTTCACATACCAGCCGTCCTGCAATTCCTGCGCGGCGCGGGCGGCCATCTGGTTTCTGTCCCAACCCATAATCAAGCCTCCCGTTTGCGCGTGGTGCGCTGTTCGATGCGCTTCTCGTGCTCGCCTTGGATGATGCGATGCACATAGATGCCCGGCAGGTGGATGTGATCGGGATCAAGGCTGCCCAGCGGCACGATCTCTTCGACCTCGACCACGCAGACCTTGCCGCAGGTCGCGGCGGGCGGATTGAAGTTCCGCGCGGTCTTGCGGAAGACAAGGTTGCCCGACGGATCAGCCTTCCACGCCTTCACGATCGACAGATCCATGACAAGGCCGGTTTCCAGCACATATTCACGGCCGTTGAAGATCTTGGTTTCCTTGCCATCGGCAATGACGGTGCCCACGCCGGTTGCGGTGTAAAAGCCGGGGATCCCTGCGCCGCCTGCGCGCATCCGCTCGGCCAGCGTGCCCTGCGGGTTGAATTCCAGTTCGAGTTCGCCCGAAAGATACTGGCGCATGAACTCGGCATTCTCGCCCACATAGGACGAGATCATCTTCTTGATCTGCTTGGTGTCGAGCAGTTTGCCCAGACCGAAGCCGTCAACGCCGCAATTGTTGGAGGCAATGGTCAGGTTCTTGACCTTGCTTGCCACCAGCGCGTCGATCAGCAATTCGGGAATGCCGCAAAGTCCGAACCCCCCCGCCGCGATGGTCATGCCGTCGAACAGCAGACCATCAAGCGCCTCTCCCGCGCTGTTGTAGACTTTCGTAAATCCCATCTATTCCGCTCTCCGGTGAAGAAAAGCCCCAAGCAGACAGATGCTTCCCAGCTGGGCTGTCCGTGGATGGCTGCCGCTGATCCTGCGGGATTGCAGGATTGGCATCCATCCGTAAGAATACGTAGTCGGCTACGTATTTCTGGGGGGAGGCGGGACATGGCCATGGTGGCGGGGCCACGCGCGACGCCCGATATTGAACGGCTGGGCTTTCGCCACGCGCCCGATGCGACGCTGGTTCTGGCTGATCGTGTGATCCTGCAGGCCAGCCTGATGGTGGAGACGGTGTTTGGCTGGCCCCCGCGCGAGTTGGAGGGGCAGTCGATCCGGCTGCTTTACCCCGGTGAGACGGATTATGAGGTGATCGGGGCGCGCGCCCGCAAGGCGATGCAGGATCGCGCGGTTTATACCGATGAACGCTTCATGCGACGCAAGGACGGGCAGGTGGTCTGGATGGAAGGGCGGGGCCGCGCGCTGGACCCAGATGATCCGCAAAGGCTGGCGATCTGGACCTATCGCCCGTTGGAGGCGCAGCGCGGGGCGGCAAGCCTGTTGACCGCGGCGGAGAAGCGCGTGGCGCGCTATCTCGTGAACGGCTTTACCAGCAAGGAAATCGCGCTGGCGCTGGATTGTTCGCCCCGCACGGTGGAAGTGCATCGGGCAAACATGATCCGCAAGATGCAGGTGCGCAACAGTTTCGAGCTGGTCAGCCGCTTGCTGGTGGCAGGCGATCCGGCCTGACCCAAGGGCGGGACATCCGGGCATGAAAAAAGGGGGCCGGTGGCCCCCTTCTGGTTTGGTCCGGCTGTGCCGTCAATGCGCTTCGCCGGGGCCGAATTCCTTCTCCACTGCGCGGCGATGCAGGGTGTAGGAGGCATCGCTGCGCGAGATCAGCGTGTAGAACATCGGCACCACGAACAGGGTGAAGATGGTGCCGATCAGCAGGCCGGTGAAGATCACCAGACCCATGGCCTGACGCGCCGCTGCGCCCGCGCCTTCGGCGATGATCAGCGGCACCACCGCCAGCGCCATGGCGGCGGTGGTCATCAGGATCGGACGCAAACGGGTTTTTGCGGCGGCCACGATGGCCGCACGACGCGACAGCCCGTGCTCCTCACGCTGCTGATTGGCGAATTCCACCATCAGAATCCCGTGCTTTGTAATCAGACCGATCAGCGTGATCAGACCAACCTGCGTGTAGATGTTCAGCGTGCTGGCCCCCATGTAAAGCGGCAGCATGGCCCCGAACACCGACAGCGGCACCGACATCATGATGATGAAGGGATCGCGGAAGCTTTCGAACTGCGCCGCCAGCACCAGATAGATGACGATCAGCGCCGCACCAAAGGCCAGCAGGATGGTGTTGCCTTCGGTCTTTTCCAGTCGCGACTGGCCGGAATAATCCAGGAAGAAGCCATCGGGCATCACCTCGGCTGCGATCCGCTCCATCTCGGCCAGGGCGACCCCGGTCGAGACGCCCGGCATCGGCATGGCCGACAGCGTGGCAGAGTTCAACTGATTGAACTGCTCGATCGCGGCGGCGGTCACGCCAGGCTCCATCGTCACCACCGAAGACAGCGGCACCATGGCCCCTGACGAGGCGCGCACGAAGAAATCGCCCAGCCGTTCAGGGTTGTCGCGCCAGTCGCGTGGCACCTGCGTGATGATGTCATAGCTGTTCGAATCGCGGTCGAACTGCGCGATGGCACCGCCACCGACCAGAAGGCCCAGCGTATTGCCGATCTCGCTGACCGGCACGCCCAGATTGGCCGCGCGGTCGCGATCGATCACCACACGGACCTGCGGCGCGTCAAAGGACAGGCTGTTCTGCACCACGATGAACATGCCACTTTGCATGGCTTTCAGCCGCACTTCCTCGGCAATTTCCACCACGCGGTCGGGCGCATGGATCGACTGGATCACCATGGAAATTGGCAGGCCGCCCCCGGCACCTGGCAGCGATGGCGGTGCAAAGACATAGCCTTGCAGCCCCGGCGCGGTATCCAGCGCGCCCTGAATCTGCGCCTGCAATTCGGCCTGACTGCGGTCGCGTTCGGACCAGTCCTTCAGCGCCCAGATATAGAAGCCGGTATTGTCCGCCCCGCCCATGCCTGCCACCGAGAACGAGGTCTGCACCTCGGGGATGTCAGAGGTGCGCTTGCCGATTTCGGCGGTGAAGGCATCGGTATATTCCAGCGTCGCATAGCGCGGCCCGTTCAGGATGGCGAACAGCGCGCCCTGATCTTCCTCCGGGGCCAGTTCCGACGAGGTGTTCAGGAACATGAATCCCGTGGCACCCAGCAGCGACACCACCATCAAAAGCGTGACGGGCCGGTAATCCAGCGACGAGGACACCCGCCGCTCATACCAATTGGCGACACCGTTCAGCACCTTATCGACGATCTTCTGGAACCGCCCGGGTGTGCCATGGGTCAAAAGCCGGGCCGACATGGCCGGGGTGATGGTCAAGGCGACAAGGCCGGAAATCACCACAGACCCTGCCAGCGTCAGCGCAAATTCGGTGAACAGCGACCCGGTCAATCCGCCGGTAAAGGCCAGCGGCGCCAGCACCGCGGCCAGCGTGATGGTCATGGCGATGACCGGCCCGGTGATTTCCTTCATGCCGAGGATGGCGGCACGGGCAGGTGATAGCCCGTCATCGATATGGCGGTGGATGTTTTCCACCACCACGATGGCGTCATCGACCACAAGCCCGATGGCCAGCACCATGGCCAGCAGCGTCAGCAGGTTGATCGAGTAACCAAGCGCCAGCATGATGGCACAGACCCCGATCAGCGATAGCGGGATGGTGACGATGGGCATCAGCACCGACCGGAACGAGCCAAGGAACAGCAGGATCACCACGACCACGATGGCCACGGCCTCGGCGATGGTCTTGAACACCTCGCTGATCGAGGCGGCGATGGTTTCGGTCGAATCGTAGACCATCTTGATGGTCATGCCCTGCGGCAGCGTGTCGTTCAGCCGTGGCAGTTCCGCCAGCACATTGCCGGCCACATCCAGCTGGTTCTCGCCCGGGGCGGGAATAATGCCGATGAAGGTGCCGGGCTCGCCCGCGAAGGTCACGATGGCCTCACGCGCGCCGGAGGCAAGCTCCACCTCCGCCACGTCGCGCAGCCGCACCACGCCGTTCTTGCCCTGCACCAGCGGCAGCGCACCGAAGGCTTCGGCGGTCTGGATGGTGGATTCAAGCGTCAGCGAATAGATGAAATATTCGTTCTCGGTCTTGCCCGGCGCCGACAGGAAGTTCGACGACCGGACCGCTGCCAGAACCTCGGAGGCGGTGACCCCGCGCGCCGAAAGCTGCAACGGATCCAGCCAGATCCGCATCGCATATTCCGACGCGCCCATGATCTCCATCTGGGCGACGCCGTCGATATTGGTGACACGCGGGCGCACCACGCGTTCCAGATATTCGGTCAGCTGTTCGGGTGTCATATTGGGGTTCTGAACCGCCAGATACATCAGCGCGAAGGTCTGGCCGGTGCCCTTGACGATCACCGGATCATCCGATTCCGACGGCAGCTGACCGCGCACCTGCTGCACCTTCGACATCACCTCGGTCAGCGCGATATCGGGGTCGGCCCCCAGCTTCATTTGCACCGTCACCGTCGAGGATGAAGGGCGCGAGGCCGTGGTCACATAATCGATATTCTCGGTGGTGGAGACCGCCGAGGCGATGGGGGCGGTGATGAAGCCTTGAATGAGATCGGGCGCGGCACCCGCATAAACGGTGGAAACGGTGATCACCGTCTCCTCCACCTCGGGGTATTGGCGCACCGGCAGATTGACCACGGCCGCAAGGCCAAGGAACAGGATCAGCGCCGCCAGCACCGATGACAGGACCGGGCGTCGGATGAAGATTTCGGAGAAATGCATGACCCAACCCGCCCTTATTCGCCCGCCGCCGCGTTCAGCGGCACCGAGTTGTCGATCTGCACCCGCGCGCCAGAGGTCAGGCGGTTCTGGCCCGAGGTCACGATCTCGTCGCCGGCAGCGATCCCCTTGACCACCTCGATCCGCGCGCCGGAGCGGCGGCCAAGTGTCACGAAGACCTGTTCGGCCTTCAATTCATCGGCGGCCTCGCCCTCACCCTTGCGGATGACATAGATCGAATCGCCATAAAGCGAGGAGGCGACAGCGGTTTGCGGCACCGCAATCACGCCTTCCTCGCTGGGCAGCGCGATGCGCACCCGCAGGAATTGCCCAGGATAGAGCTTGCCGGAGGTATTCTCTACCTCGGCGCGCACGGTGACCAGACGCGAATTCGGATCGACCTTGGGCTCGATGGCGATGATCTGGCCTTTGGCGCTGAGATCGCCGACCTCGGAGGTGACGCTGACCGCGCCGCCCAGTTTCATATCGGCGATGCGCTGTTCCGGCACCGCGAAATCGACGCGCATCTGATCCAGATCCTGCAGGGTCGCATAGACCGTGCCGGGCGAGACATATTGCCCAACCTCGATCTGCGGGATGCCGATCACGCCCGCGAAGGGCGCGGTCAGTTGTTTTTGATCCAGCGCGGTCTGCATCTGTGCCACCTGTGCGCGGGCGCTTTCGGCCTGCGCATCGGCGCTTTCCACGGTGGTCGCGGCCCCCACGCCACGATCCGACAGGGTTTTCGCGCGCTTGGCTTCGGCCAGCGCGACATTCAGCGAGGCCGAAGCCGCCGCCAGTGCCGCGCGTTCGCTGTCATCATCGATCTGCACCAGATGCTGCTTCTGGGTGATGGTGTCATTGCCTTTGAACAGGATCTCGCGGACCACGCCGCCGGATTCGATCGCCAGATCGACGCCGCGCGCGGACAGGGCGGTGCCGACGGCCTCAATGCCCGGCTCCCATGTGACCGCCTCGACGGTTTCGGCGTTCACCGCCACCGGCGGGGGCACCATGCCTGACAGGAACTGGGCGATCATTCCATCGCGGAAGTATTTGAACCAGACGATCCCACCCACAACAAGGCCAAGTAGAACGATCGCTATGGCGAGCCGCTTGAACATCCGGTTACTCCTGCAATTGCCATGTGGCACCGGATCGCGCAATCCGGCCTTCAGGTGCTTGTAAGCCCCGGACAGCTGTCCAAGTCAATTCACTCTTGCATCCCCGCAGGCAAGATTGCGGTCAGATATGGCCAAATCAGCCCAAGTTTAGGCGATTGGTGCGGCAATCGGTTGGTCTGGCCGGGCTTTGCCGTGATGTGACTGCGCGCAAAGGGGGGGCGGAGTGATCATGTGGGCTGTGATATGGGGGCGGGCTTGCGGCCCCTCTTGCGGAAAGGTAGTCGCTTAGGTAATAGTTATGATATAACATATCAGTTTGTGAGGCCCTGATGTCCGCCAGCCCGCACCGCGATGCCCGTCCGCGAAAAGATCCCCGCCTGCCCGTCACCGTTCTTTCGGGGTTTCTGGGGGCCGGAAAAACCACGTTGCTGAATCACATCCTGAACAATCGCGACGGCCGCCGTGTGGCGGTCATCGTCAATGATATGTCCGAGGTGAACATCGACGCTGATCTGGTGCGCGGTGGCGCGGAGCTGTCACGATCTGAGGAAAAGCTGGTAGAGATGACCAATGGCTGCATCTGCTGCACCCTGCGCGACGATCTGCTGGCCGAGGTGCGCCGTCTGGCCGAGGCGGGGCGCTTTGACTATCTGTTGATCGAATCCACCGGCATCGCCGAGCCGCTGCCGGTGGCGGCCACCTTCGATTTCCGCGATGCCGATGGGGCAAGCCTGTCGGATGTGGCGCGCCTTGATACGATGGTGACGGTGGTCGACGCTGTGAACCTGACAGCCGATTTCTCCAGCCATGATTTTCTGTCGGAACGCGGTGAAAGTCTGGGCGCGGATGATCCCCGCACGCTGGTCGATCTGCTGACCGACCAGATGGAATTTGCCGATGTCATCATCTTGAACAAGGTGACCGAGGCCGGGCCTTTGCTGCTGGATCAGGCGCGCAAGATCGTGCGGGCACTGAACCCCGATGCCCTGCTGATCGAGACCGATTTCAGCCGCGTTGGTGCGGATGCGATCTTTGACACCGGGCGTTTCGATTTTGACCGCGCCCATATGCACCCGATGTGGGCGAAGGAGCTTTACGGTTTTGCCGATCACCTGCCGGAAACCGAGGAATACGGCATTACCTCTTTCGTGTATCGCGCGCGCAAGCCGTTCGATCCGCGCCGCATCCATGCGGTGCTGAACGGCGATCTGCCCGGCGTCATCCGCGCCAAGGGGCATTTCTGGATCGCGACGCGGCCCGACTGGGCGGTGGAGTTTTCGCTGGCGGGGGCGATATCGACCGTGACTCCGATGGGCGGATGGTGGGCTTCGGTCCCGCATGAGCGTTGGCCCGGCCATCCCGATGCGCTGGCCGAGGTGATGGCGCAGTGGCAGGATCCATGGGGCGACCGGCGGCAGGAGCTGGCCTTTATCGGTTCCGGGATGGATGAAGCGGCGATCCGGGCCGCATTGGATGCGGCGTTGGTGGCAGATCAGGGCTTTACGCCCGCGCGCTGGTTGGATCTGCCCGACCCCTTCCCGCAATGGGGCGGGCGCAAGGTCGCTTGATCCGATGCGCCGCAACCTTGCCACAAGGCTGAAATGCCGTATCCGCGCCCGGCCCATGGATCGGTATGACCGGCTGCCCCTCACCTTGCGGCACTGGCTGGCGCAGGCGGCCCTGCCATGGAGCCCGCATTCCGCCCATAGGCTTTGGTTGCGGCTGCAACGCGAGGAAGCGGGTGATGTGCAGGCCATGCTGCGCCGGATGCAATTGACCGAACAGCGGATGCTGGCCCGGGATGTGCCAAAGATCTGGGGCGCGGGGCATCCGGCCGCGGATCAGGGCTGAGGCCGGATCAGACCTCGGCCTGCGGGGCGACAGGCGCATCCCAGTCGGGTGCAAGGCGAAAGCCGATACGGCGTGCGGGCTCTTCCGGCCCGCTATGGGGCACCGCACGCAGCACCACGTTCAACTGTGTCACATGTTGCACCAGCTGCATCTTCTGGCCGGCCTCGTCACGGCCATAAAAGGTCACCAGATCGGGGTCGAAATAGCCCAGCCCTTCGATCCTGAGCACGCCCGCTTCGCCACCGGCAAAGCCCATCGCGACCTCTTGCCTGGCATCCAGCTGCTGTTCGAAATTGCGGATGTAAAGGATCAGCCGCTCATAGGCCCATTGGGCTTCGCTTTTATCCTCAACGGGTTGGCGGGCGACGGCTGCGGGCAAGGGCTGCTGTTCCGGCGTGGCCGGGGCATTCGGGTCGCAATGGACAACGCCCGCGCAGGGCAGGGCGGATGCCTCCATCACCTCGGCGGATGTCCTGATTTCCTGCCCCGCCCTGATGTCTTCACCGCTCATGCCCGCTCCCATAGCCAGATCCCTTCAGGGGTCAGGAAGCGCCGGGCCAGCCCGCGATGCAAGAGGTAATTCAGATGCGCCACCGCCTCGACCAAGGCAAGGCCATATTCCGCCTCGCCGATCTGACGCTTGAACAGCACCGGGAAACAGGCGGTCGCGCTGCTGGGCGTAGCCAGGTGATCGAGCAGCCGGTTGATGGCGGAACGGTGGTTTTCCTCCATCTGGCGCAGGCGGATCGGCAAGCCGGAAAAGGGCAGCTTGTGGCCGGGCAGAACCAGATGCCGGGCTTCGGCATGGGCGGCAAGCCGGGTGCAGCTTTCGATCCAGTCGCCCAAGGGATCGGCCAGCGGCTCGGTCGGGTAGACCCCGACATTGGGCGAGATCGAGGGCAGCAACTGATCGCCGCCGATCACCAGATCATCGTCCTCGCTCCAGAAGGTCGCATGTTCGGGGGCATGGCCATCGCCCATGCGGATGGTCCAGCGCCGCCCGCCCATGGTGATCGTGCCGCCCTCGATGAGCCGGGTGAAGCCCGGCGGCAGCGGGTGGACCATATCGGAAAAGTTGAAGGGGCGTTCGCCCGCGCGTTTGGACAGCAACGCGGGATCCATCCCTGCGCCGCGCCAGAAAGCCAGTTGTTCCGGCCCCGGCAGCGGCTGATTGTCCAGAACCAGCATCCGCGCGTAAAGCCAGCCGGTGCGCGGCATGGCAAGCTCGGCCCCCTGCGCCTGAAACCAGCCAGCCAACCCGACATGATCGGGGTGGTGATGGGTGACCACCACGCGCCGCACCGGTCGCCCGGTCAGCGGGCCAGCCAGCAGCGCCTGCCATTCGGCGCGGGAGCGGCGGCTGTCAAAGCCGGTATCGATGATGGTCCATCCATCACCATCATCCAGCGCATAGGTATTCACATGATCCAGCGCCATCGGCAGCGGCAAGCGCATCCACAACACGCCGGGCGCGACCTCGATGGCCGCGCCGGGTTCGGGCGGGGTGGCATGGGGGGTGCGGATCGCGGCGGTCACGAGGCGAGGCGCTCCGGCGTCAGGGCGTAGATCCCGGCGGCACCTTCGCGCATCTGTGCGATCAGCGCCAGATGCTCGGGCAGCAGGCGCTTGATCGCGACAGCCGCCAGCGGCAGGCGGGTCAGGTCAGCCAGCGCCGCCTTAAGATGGTAATGTCCGCCCAGGACCCGGGCAAAAGCGCGCAGATAGGCGGTGGCACCCGCATTGCGGTCATCCGCCTCTTGTCCGACCAGCCAGTCGGTCGCATCACGCAACGCCTCGGCTGCATTCCAGACCGCACTTGCCAGGTCGGGCTGGGCTGCGCGCGCCTCGCCGGCGTGATCCTCGATCTCTTGCAGCAGGCGCTGGGCGGCGGCCCCGCCATCCATCATCTTGCGCCCGACCAGATCCATCGCCTGAATGCCGTTGGTGCCCTCATAGATCGACGTCACCCGCACATCGCGGGCGAATTGCGCGGCCCCGGTTTCCTCGATGAAGCCCATGCCGCCATGGACCTGAAGGCCAAGCTGCGCCACCTCATTGCCGATATCGGTGCCGAAGGCCTTGGCGATGGGTGTCAGAAGCGCCGCCCGCGCCGCCCAATCCGCCGACCCTGTGGCGCGCGCCATATCCAGCGCCACAGCGCAGGCAAGACCAATGGCGCGGGCGCTGAAGGTCTCGGTCTTCATCACCGCCAACATCCGGCGCACATCGGCATGGTCGATGATCGCGCCCGCCCCGAGCGGCGTCTTGCCCTGCTTGCGTTCCTGCGCATAGTCCAGCGCCTTTTGAAAGGCGGCCTCGGCCACTGCCACGCCCTGCATCCCGACCCCAAGGCGGGCATTGTTCATCATGGTGAACATCGCAGCCATGCCCTTGTGTTCCTCGCCGATCAGCCAGCCGGTGGCACCCGCATAATCCATCAGCGCCGTGGGTGAGCCATGCAGGCCCAGTTTATGTTCCAGACTGACCACGCCCAGACTATTGCGCGGTCCCGGATTTCCCGCCGCGTCAGGGATGAATTTCGGCACCATGAACAGGCTGATGCCGCGGGTGCCCGGCGCACCATCGGGCAGGCGGGCCAGCACCAGATGGCAGATATTCTGCGCGAAATCGTTATCGCCCCAGGTGATGAAGATCTTTTGGCCGGTGATGGCATAGGTGCCGTCGCCGTTGCGCTCGGCCCGGGTGCGCAGCGCCCCCACATCGGACCCTGCGCCGCTTTCCGTCAGGTTCATGGTGCCGCACCATTCGCCCGAGATCAGCTTGGGGATATAGAGCGCCTTGATCGCATCGCTGGCGTGATGCTCCAGCGCCTCGATCTGGCCTTGGGTCATCAGGGGGTTCAGTTGCAGCGCCAGACAGGCCGACCCGACCATCTCATTGACCGCTGTCGCGATGGAGAAGGGCAGACCCATGCCGCCATGTTCGGGATCCGCCGCCATGCCGATCCAGCCACCCGTCGCGATCGCGCGAAAGCCATCGGCGAAACCGGGCGAGGTGCGCACCACGCCATTTTCCAGCCGTGCCGGATGCAGATCGCCATTGCGGTTCAGGGGCGCGAGAATATCCGTGCACATCTTGCCCGCCTCGGACAGAATCGCCTCCACCGTCTCGCCGGTGGCCTCGGCGAACAGTTCGGTCGCGGCGACCTGGTCCAGCCCGACCACATGGTCAAAGGTGAAAAGATATTCGGATACGGGCGCGCGATAGGGCATCTGGTCTCCTTGCCGCGCTTGGCATCCGGGCCGCGCGGGTCTATCTGGGGCACATCTTTGGCCCTGAGACTAACGCAAGGTCAAACGGCCTCAACCTCAACGCTGCGTCACAGATGACAGAAACCCGCATCCTTGCGCCCGATCCTGCGGGCATCATTGAGGCCGCAGCGATCCTGAACGCGGGCGGTCTGGTCGCCATGCCGACGGAGACGGTCTATGGCCTGGCGGCAAATGCGGGCGATGACCAGGCCGTGGCCGGGATCTATGCCGCAAAGAACCGCCCCGCCTTCAACCCGTTGATCGTGCATCTGCCGGATCTGGCGGCGGTGGAACGCTACGCGGTGCTGACACCTGCGGCGCAGACTTTGGCTGCAAGATTCTGGCCCGGTCCGCTGACCATGGTTTTGCCGCTGCGCGCGGGGGCCCGGCTGTCGCCGCTGGTGACGGCGGGGCTTTCGACCGTGGCCATCCGGCTGCCCGCGCATCCGCTGGCGCAGGCCCTGCTGCGGGAATGCGGGCTGCCGCTGGCGGCACCTTCGGCCAATCCTTCCGGCCGGGTTTCAGCCACGCGGCCCGACCATGTGCTGGCCGGGCTTGCGGGGCGGATCGACGCGGTTCTGGATGGCGGTGCCTGCACGGTGGGGGTGGAAAGCACCATCATCGCAATGGATGGCGCAGCCGCGCTGCTGCGCCCCGGCGGCGTGCCGGTGGAGGATATCGAGGCGGCGTTGGGTCAGCCGCTGCTTTTGCCCGGTGATCCCGCCACGCCGAAAGCGCCGGGGCAATTGGCCTCGCATTACGCGCCAGAGGCCGGGGTCCGGCTGAATGCAACCGAGGCACGGCCGGGCGAGGTTCTGGTGGGCTTTGGCGCGGTGAAGGGGCAGCTTGCACTGTCAGAAACCGGCGATTTGCTGGAGGCTGCGTCGCGGCTGTTTCATGTGCTGCGCGAAGCGGACGCATTGGCGGGACCGGGCGGGGCGATTGCCTTTGCGCCCGTGCCCGAGCAGGGCCTTGGCCGTGCCATCAATGACCGGCTGCGCCGTGCGGCTGCGCCCCGGCCCTGAGGCGCTGCGATTTTTCGACGAAAAATCGTGACCGTTCCGATCAGATTTCGGGATCAGGTTTTGCCCGCGTCATGCGCGGGGTCAGCCCCCGGCACCGGATCATAGCCATGCCCGCCCCATGGATGGCAGCGGCACAGGCGATGCGCGGTCAGATAGCCGCCCTTCAGCCCGCCATGGCGTTGCAGCGCCTCCAGTGCAAAGGCGGAACAGGTCGGCTGAAAGCGGCAGCCATGCCCGACCCAGGGGCTGAGCACCAGCCGGTAGGCCCGCACCGGCAGCGCGATCAGATGCGCAAGCGGGGTCATGCGGCGTGCCGCCCCGATCCGGTGCTGTGCAGGCTGATCGTCATGTGATGGCGCAATTCCATGACGCCCATTCTGCCGCAGGATGGGCCAAAGCGCCAGAGAGGGTGCCTGCCGCTTCGGGGTTTCGCGCGGCTTGTCTTTCGCCTAAAAGCGGGGCGCGATCATCGGGAGGCGACCATGAGCTTCAACACCTTCGGCCATCTGTTCCGCGTCACCACCTGGGGCGAGAGCCATGGGCCGGCGCTTGGGGCCACGGTGGATGGGTGCCCGCCGGGGGTGGAGATCGCGGCTGAGGCGTTGCAGCACTGGCTGGACAAGCGCAAGCCGGGGCAGAACAAGTTCACCACCCAGCGGCAAGAGCCGGACGCGGTGAAGATCCTGTCGGGCACCTTTGATGGCCGCTCTACCGGGACGCCGATCCAGTTGATGATCGAAAACACCGACCAGCGGTCGAAAGATTATGGCGAGATCGCCAAATCCTTCCGCCCCGGTCATGCCGATATCACCTATCACCAGAAATACGGCTTGCGCGATTATCGCGGCGGTGGCCGGTCCTCGGCGCGGGAAACGGCGGCGCGGGTTGCAGCCGGTGGTGTTGCCCGTGCGGCGCTGGCGCAGCTGGTGCCGGGGCTGAAGATCACCGGCTATATGGTGCAGATCGGCCCGCACAAGATTGACCGGGCGCGCTTTGACGCGGCCCAGATCGAGCAGAACCCGTTCTGGTGCCCCGATGCGGTGGCCGCAGCTGATTGGGCGGATTATCTGGACGGTCTGCGCAAAAGCCACAACTCCGTCGGCGCGGTGATCGAGGTCGTGGCCTCGGGCGTGCCCGCAGGTCTTGGTGCGCCGCTTTATGCCAAACTCGACAGCGATCTGGCGGCGGCGATGATGTCGATCAATGCCGTGAAAGCGGTGGAGATCGGCGATGGCATGGCGGCCGCCGAGCTGACCGGGGTGGAAAACGCCGATGAGATCCGCATGGGCAATGACGGGCCGATGTTCCTGTCGAACCATGCGGGCGGAATCCTGGGCGGCATTTCCACCGGGCAGGATGTGGTCGTGCGTTTCGCGGTCAAGCCGACCTCGTCGATCCTGACCCCGCGCCGCACCATCACCGCGACGGGCGACGAGATCGAGCTGATCACCAAGGGCCGCCATGACCCCTGCGTGGGCATCCGCGCCGTGCCGGTGGGCGAGGCGATGATGGCCTGTGTCATCCTTGATCATCTGCTGATGGATCGTGGCCAGACGGCGGGCGTTCGGGGCGAAATCGGCTGACATATCCTGTCACGGGTGGGGTTGGGCTGCCCTTCTGTTTGCGCTAGCATCCCGCGCAAAGAGGAGAACCCGATGAGCCCGTTTCCCGAACGCTATCACCCCGCCGAGAACCGTTATGACCGGATGGTCTATCGCCGTTGCGGCAAGTCCGGCCTCAAACTTCCGGCGGTCAGCCTTGGCCTTTGGCATAATTTCGGCGAGGATACGCCGCATCAGGTGAAACGTGCGATCTGCCGCACGGCCTTTGATCACGGCATCACCCATTTCGATCTGGCCAATAATTACGGCCCCCCCTATGGCAGCGCCGAAGAGGCATTCGGCCAGATCCTGAAACAAGATTTCGGGGCCTATCGTGATGAACTGATCATCAGCTCCAAGGCCGGTTACGATATGTGGCCGGGGCCTTATGGTGACCGGGGCAGCCGCAAATATCTGATCGCCTCTTGCGATCAAAGCCTTAAGCGGATGGGCCTCGACTATGTCGATATCTTCTATTCGCACCGCTTCGACCCTGAGACCCCGCTGGAAGAGACGATGGGGGCGCTGGATCATATCGTGCGGTCGGGCCGCGCGCTCTATATCGGGATTTCCAGCTACAATTCCGCCCGCACCCGACAGGCGGTGGAAATCCTGCGCCAGATGGGCACGCCGCTGCTGATCCATCAGCCCAGCTACAATATGCTGAACCGCTGGGTTGAACGCGATGGACTGAAGGAGACGTTGGCAGAACTTGGTGTCGGCTCCATCGCCTTCACGCCGCTGGCACAAGGCATCCTGACCCGGAAATATCTGGGCGGCATCCCCGATGGCAGCCGCGCCGCGCAGGGTAAGAGCCTGAACCCCGCCACCATCACGCCCCGTGCCCTGGAAAGCGTGCGCGCGCTGGATGCGCTGGCGCAATCGCGCGGGCAGACGCTGGCGCAGATGGCGATTGCCTGGGTTCTGCGGCATGAGGGCATCACCACGGCGCTGATCGGGGCCTCAAAGCCAGAACAGGTGGTGGATTGCGCCGGTGCCATCGGCAATCTGGCCTTCACCGACGATGAGCTGGCCGAGATCGACCGCATCGCCTCGGATGAGGATATCAACCTCTGGGCGCGGTCGTCCGAAAGCAACTGAGGGCGAAAGCAACTGAGGACGAAAGCAACCGGGCCTTACGACCGGATGGCGCGCGAGAAATCCGCGCCTTCCGGCAAGGCCTGGGCCTTCTCGCTGATCCGCGCAGCCTCGCGCAGATCGGCGAGGCTGCCGGTGCCGTCCAGCACACCCAGCTTGTAAAGCCAGTCGGGCAGCAGGCCGGGCAGCAACACGGCCGGGTGCAGCGGCAGATCGGGTTTCAGCGCCCGGATAAGATGCCAGACCACGGTGGCGCAATTGGCGGTCAGCGTGTTGTAGAAGGTGGGCACATGCGCCACCCGGTTGCCCAGATCGACATAGGCCAGAAAGATCGGGCGCAATTGTTCGGGTGTCAGGCGCAGCGGGTAAAGCCGCACGTCTTCATGCCGGTGATTGCTGCGCAGGCGGATGATGTCATCTTCGCGCGCGGCGATCAGCGCCAGCTCGAACTGGCGGAAAAAGCCCCCGATGCTGCTGAACTTTTCGTCCCGCTCGCGCCGGATCTCGACCGAGAACACCACGCGCTGGTCGGTTGCGAAATGAAAGCTGACCAGAAGATGCGCGATCTTCGGATTGCCCCAGACCGAGGTGACCATATCGGCGCCGGTCAATTGGTCCAGGTCGAATGTCTCGGATGTCCAGTGTTCTTGCGCATGGTCGCGGTCCTGCCAGTGGAAGGCGCGGATATTGTGCAGCCTGACAAGGCTGCCCGCGACATCGCCGGTCACGATATGGGCGACATCTGGGGCCCAGGCTCGATCCAGCCGGGGGCGCAGGCGCAGATACCAGATCAGGATGGTCGCGATCAGCAGGGCAAGTGCTGCCCAGCCCCATTCGGTTGTCAGGTGCAACGCGATACTGGCCAGCAGACCAAGGCCAAAGGCCGCAAGCCCTGCCCGCTGCCGCTGCACCCGCAAGGCGGTGACCGCCCAAAGGCCAAAGATCAGGCAGACCGCCGCAAAGATCATGCGCGCTTCACGCTGGCGGTGACATAGTTCACCGACAGATCCCGATCCGACAGGCTCCACCGCCAGGAGACCGGGTTGAATACCATGCCCTTGCGATCCACCGGGTCCAGCCCCGCGCGGCGGATCAGGTCGACCAGTTCATCGGGGGTGATGAACTTGCGCCAGTCATGCGTGCCCTTGGGCAGCCAGCGCATCACCCATTCGGCGCCGACAATCGCCATGGCAAAACTCTTGGCATTGCGGTTGAGGGTGGAACAGATCATCAGCCCGCCCGGCTTCAACAGGCGCTGGCAGGCGGTCAGATAGGCCAGCGGATCGGCCACATGTTCGACGACCTCCATATTCAGCACAACATCGAACACCTCGCCCGCATCGGCCAGGGCCTCGGCCGTGGTGTTGCGATAGTCGATGGTCAGGCCGGATTGTTCGGCATGGACCTGCGCCACGGGGATATTGCGCGGGGCGGCATCGGCCCCGACCACCGTGGCCCCCAGCCGCGCCATCGGTTCCGACAGCAAGCCCCCACCGCAGCCGATATCGAGCAGACGCAACCCGGCAAAGGGCTGCGGCCCGGTCAGGTCGCGGTCAAATTCGGCGGCGATCTGGCGGGTGATATAGTCCAGCCGGCACGGGTTCATCTCGTGCAGCGGCTTGAACTTGCCGGTGGGGTCCCACCATTCTGCCGCCATGGCCTCGAATTTCGCCACTTCATCGGCGTCGATCGTGCTGGTCATCGTGGTCTCCCGTGGCAGAATGGTTCCGGGTCGTTATATAGTAGGTCCATGGATCACAGATCAGGCCAAAAGCGCGCAGTCGAGTATCTTTATCCGCCGATCGAACCTTTCGATCAGCGTCAGATCGATATGGGCGATGGGCATCGCATCTATATGGAGCAATGCGGCCGCCCCGATGGCGTGCCGGTTCTGGTGTTGCATGGCGGGCCGGGGGGCGGGTGCAGCCCGGCAATGCGGCGCTATTTCGACCCCGAAATTTACCGGGTGGTGCTGTTTGACCAGCGTGGCTGCGGGCGGTCGCGCCCCACGGCCTCGGTGCAGGGCAATACGACCTGGGATCTGATCGCCGATATCGAGGTGATCCGCGAGATGCTGGGGATCGAGCGGTTCATCCTGTTCGGAGGCAGCTGGGGGGCAACGCTGGCCCTGGCCTATGCGATCAGCCATCCCGCAAGGGTGCGCCATCTGGTGCTGCGCGGCGTGTTCCTTGGCACGCAGGCCGAGCTGGACTGGTTCTATGGTGGCGGGGCAGGCGCGTTCTTCCCGGAACTTTGGGCGCGGTTTGTCGAGCCGATCCCGCAGTCCGAGCGCGATGATCTGATCGCGGCCTATCACCGGCGGCTGTTTTCCGGGCATATGCCAGAGGAAATGCGCCATGCCCGTCTGTGGGCGCAGTGGGAAAATGCCCTCGCCTCGGTCTATTCCGACGGGGTGATGCATGAAAGCCCGTCGGAATATGCGCGCGCCTTTTCACGGCTGGAGAATCACTATTTCGTCCATGGCTGTTTCTTCGACGGCGATGGCTGGATTCTGGCGAACCGTTCCCGGATCGAACATCTGACCGCGACGGTGGTGCAGGGGCGCTATGACATGATCTGTCCGCCAGTCAGCGCCTATCGGCTGGCCGAGGGCTGGCGCGGATGCGATCTGCGCATGATCGGTCTGGCGGGCCATGCGCTTTCGGAACCGGGCATATCTTCGGCGCTTGTTCAGGTGATGAATGATTTGCGCGATGAGATGAAGGAGGGCTGAAATGGACCCGACAATGGCGACTACCGGCTTTGACTGGCCGCTTTTCGGGCTGTTTCTGGGCGCAAGCCTAGCGGCGGGGCTGACCGGATGGCTGTTCAAGCCCGGCGAATGGTATGAGGCGCTGGTGAAGCCCGACTGGCGCCCGAAGAACTGGATGTTCCCGGTCGCCTGGACCTTGATCTATATCCTGTCGAGCTTTGCTGCCACCCGCGTGGCCCCGCTTGGCGGCAACGCCTTTGCGATGGGCTTCTGGGCCTTGCAGATCGCGCTCAATACGCTGTGGACACCTGTGTTTTTCGGGGCGCGGCGCATGGGGATGTCGGTCGCGGTCATGGCCGCGCTGTGTTTTGCGGTGCTGGGAATGTTCTGGACATTCTGGTCGCTGGATGGCTGGGCCGCGATCCTGATCCTGCCCTATATCCTTTGGCTGGCTTTGGCCGCGCCGCTGAACTGGCGGGTCTGGCGCGACAATCCCGGCGCGGGCAGCTGAAGGCGCTTTCGGCAAAAGAATCTCAAGAAATTTCGGTCGGGGGGCTTGAACACCGCTTTCGCGTTCACATTTAGGCGAGGCGGGACCGGGCCCCTCTGACGGCAATGCCGTGATGTCGGACCGCATCGAGTGCGCTCGATGTCAGCCCGGACGTGTTCTTTCGCGGGAACCGGGACAAGGCATTGGCGCTTGTCATGCGAAACGAGGTCCCGATGGAATTTCTGACAAGTCTGTTTTTGGGAACACAGGTCTGGATGTGGCTTGTGTTCATTGCAATCGTCCTCACCCTGCTGGTGCTGGATCTGGGGGTCTTCAACAAGGAAGACCATGAGATCGGCGTGGCCGAAAGCCTGAAGATGTCGGCTTTCTATATCCTGCTGGGCCTGGGCTTTTCCGGCTTTGTCTATTGGCAACTGGGCAGCACCGCCACGGCGCAATATCTGACCGCCTTTGTTGTGGAAAAGACGCTGGCGCTGGACAATATCTTTGTCATCGCGCTGATCTTCAGCTTCTTCGCCATTCCGCGCATGTATCAGCACCGCGTGCTGTTCTGGGGTATCCTGGGCGTGATCGTGTTGCGTGGCATCATGATCGCCTTGGGTGCGAGCATCGTCGCCTCGTATCACTGGGTGCTCTATATCTTTGCGGTCTTCCTGATCCTTACGGGCATCAAGATGCTGTTTTCCTCGGATGAGGAGCCGGATCTGGCCAATAACAAGCTGCTGAAGTTCATGAAGGGGCGGTTCCGCATCACCGATGAGCTACATGGCAACCAGTTCTTCGTGAAGCAGCCCGATCCGAAAACCGGCCGCCTTGTGCGCAGCATGACCCCGCTGTTCCTTGCGCTGCTGATGATCGAATTTGCCGACCTGATCTTCGCGGTCGACTCGGTGCCCGCAGTCTTCACCATCACCACCGACACATTCATCGTCTACACCTCGAACATCTTCGCGATCCTTGGCCTGCGGGCGCTGTTCTTCGCGCTGTCGGCGATCCTGCACCGCTTTGCCTATCTGAAATACGCGCTGTCGGTTCTGCTGGTCTTCATCGGCTCCAAGATCTTCATCGCCAAGGCGATGGGTTGGGAAAAATTCCCGCCGGAATGGTCGCTTGGCATCACCTTCGCCATTCTCGGCGCGGGCGTGCTGGTGTCGCTGTGGAAGACCAAGGATGGTCAGGCTGACCATTCCAGCAAGGCCTGACCGGCCGCAAATCAGGGGATGGCGGTAACGCCATCCCCTTCGGGCTTGCATTTCAGGCCCAACCGGCCTATATGGCCTTCAACAGCGGCGCTTGCGGGTCCAAACCGGAAGCCCATCGAAAGATGCAAACGGGCCCTGTGCGCCCGTTTTTTGTATTTGGAACCCAGGCATGACCGATCTCATCGCCAAGACCGCCATCGACCGCCGGTTGGCCGACATCATCGGCCCCGTCATCGAGGGGCTCGGATTCGAACTGGTCCGTATCCGCCTGATGGGCGGCAAGACCCGTATCCTCCAGATCATGGTGGATCGCCCCGATGGCGGGATCGAGGTGGATGAATGCGCGACCTGCTCCACCGCAGTTTCTGCGGTGCTGGATGTGGAAGATCCGATCGAGGACAACTATGTTCTTGAAGTGTCTTCTCCCGGCATCGACCGGCCGCTGACCCGGCTGAAGGATTTCGACATGTGGGTCGATTACGAGGCCCGCCTGGAAACCACTGAACTGATCGATGGTCGTCGCCGCTTTAAGGGTGTGCTGCAGGGCACCGAGGGCGACGAGGTGCTGATCGAGATCGAGGAAGGCGGCGAGACGTTGACCATCGGTCTGCAATTCGACTGGCTGTCGGATGCGAAATTGCTGCTGACCGACGAGCTGATCGCCGAGGTGCTGCGTCAGCGCAAGGAATCTGGGGTCATCGACGAGTCGAAATTCGACGAGATCGAGGAATCCGAGGGCGATGAGGAAGACGATACCGATGCCCCGGTGACCAGGCACTGAGCCAGGCACTGAGACTGCAAGGCAGCCAGGCTGCCAAGTATGACGACTGAACGAGTAACGACCGAACACTGACCGGCCAAGAGGACAATCATGGCGATTACGTCTGCGAACCAGCTGGAGCTTCTGCAAACCGCCGAGGCCGTCGCGCGCGAGAAGATGATCGACCCGGATCTGGTGATCCAGGCGATGGAGGAATCCCTCGCCCGTGCCGCGAAATCGCGTTACGGCACCGAGCTGGATATCCGCGTGAAGATCGACCGCAAGACCGGCCGCGCCACCTTTGCGCGCGTCCGCACCGTGGTGGCCGATGAAGAGTTCGAGAACCATCACGCGCATCTGACCGTGAAACAGGCGAAATCCTATCTGGCCGATCCGCAGCTGGGCGATGAGGTCATTGACGAGGTGCCGCCGGTCGATCTGGGCCGGATCGCCGCGCAAAGCGCCAAGCAGGTCATCCTGCAAAAGGTGCGCGAGGCCGAGCGTGACCGTCAATATGACGAATTCAAGGAGCGCAAGGGCACCATCATCAATGGTGTGGTCAAGCGTGAGGAATACGGCAATCTTATCGTCGATATCGGCCGGGGCGAAGGCATCCTGCGCCGCAATGAGAAGATCGGCCGCGAAAGCTATCGCCCGAATGACCGGATCCGCTGCTATGTGAAAGACGTGCGCCGCGAGACCCGGGGGCCGCAGGTCTTCCTGTCGCGCACCGATCCGCAATTCATGGCGGAACTGTTCAAGATGGAAGTGCCGGAAATCTATGACGGCATCATCGAGATCAAGGCCGTTGCCCGTGATCCGGGTTCGCGCGCCAAGATCGCCGTCATCAGCTTTGACAACTCCATCGATCCGGTCGGTGCCTGCGTCGGTATGCGCGGCTCGCGCGTGCAGGCGGTGGTGAACGAGCTGCAGGGCGAGAAGATCGACATCATTCCGTGGAATGACGATACCGCGACCTTCCTCGTGAACGCGCTGCAACCGGCCGAAGTGTCGAAAGTGGTGTTTGACGAAGAGGCGGGCAAGATCGAGGTTGTGGTGCCGGATGAGCAGCTGTCGCTGGCCATCGGCCGTCGCGGCCAGAACGTGCGTCTGGCCTCGCAACTGACCAGCCTTGATATCGACATCATGACCGAGGCCGAGGAATCGGCGCGTCGTCAGGCCGAGTTCGCCGAGCGCACCAAACTTTACATGGATACGCTCGACATCGACGAGATGATGGCGCAGCTTCTGGTCGCCGAAGGCTTCACCAATCTGGAAGAAGTCGCCTATGTCGATCTGGACGAGTTGCTGTCGATCGACGGTTTCGACGAGGGGACCGCGTCCGAATTGCAGGCCCGTGCCCGCGATTATATCGAAGAACAGAACCGCAAGGCCATCGAGACCGCGCGCGAGCTGGGCGTCGAGGACAGCCTGTTCAACTTCGAAGGCCTGACGCCGCAAATGATCGAGGCACTGGCCAAGGACGGCATCAAGACGCTGGAAGACTTTGCGACCTGCGCCGACTGGGAACTGGCTGGTGGCTGGACCACCGAAAACGGTCAGCGCAAGAAGGATGAAGGCGTGCTCGAGAAGTTCGAGATGACGCTGGAAGAGGCGCAGACCCTGATCATGACCGCGCGGGTCATGCTGGGTTGGGTTGACCCGACCGAGATGGAGGCTGCCGAAGCCGACGAGGAAGATGACGCCGATGCGGAGGCCGAGGCCTGAGCCTCGGATCTTCGATGACGCGCGGCGGTCACAAGGACGCGGATGAAGGCCCGGAACGGCGTTGCATCGTTTCGGGCGAGGTCGGGCCGAAGGCCGGGCTGATCCGTTTTGTCGCCGGGCCGGATGGCGTGGTGGTGCCCGATCTGATGGGCAAGCTGCCGGGCCGGGGTTTCTGGGTGACCAGCAGCCGCGAGGCCCTGGATCGTGCCGCGGGCAAGGGACTGTTTTCCCGCGCGGCGCGGGCCAAGGTGACGCCGCCCGCCGAACTGGCAGACCTCATCGAAGGGATGCTGGCGAAGCGCGTGGTGGAACTGCTGAGCCTTGCCCGCAAGGCGGGGCTGGCGGTGACCGGCTACGAGAAGGTGAAGGGCTGGCTGGTGGATGGACGGGCAACCGTCTTGATCCAGGCCAGTGACGGGTCGGAACGGGGCAAATCGAAGCTTCGCCCGCCTGCGAAGACGGGGTTGTTTATAGGCTGCCTGACCGGTCAGGAAATCGGTTTGGCTTTTGGCCGTGAAAGTGCCATACACGGCGCGCTTGCGGCTGGTGGACTCAGCAACCGTGTTGTAGAGGAAGCGGCAAGGCTGGCAGGGCTCCGGGGTGGAGCAGGCCAGCAGGACGGCGGCGAGACCGCCGGAGAGGATACGAAGACGGTATGAGCGATACGGACGGTAAAAAACCCCTCGGGCTTGGTGCTGGCGCGGGCAAGCGCCCGGGACAGGTGAAGCAGAGCTTCAGCCATGGCCGCACCAATACGGTGGTGGTGGAGACCAAACGCAAGCGCGTTGTGGTGCCGAAGCCGGGTGCCTCGGGGACCGCTGCCGGTGGCGGTGGGGCCGCGCATCTGGGCGATCCTTCCAAACGTCCGGCTGGCATCACCGATGCGGAGATGGAACGCCGTCTGGCCGCGCTGAAAGCCGCCAAGGCCCGCGAGGCAGAAGATGCCGCGCGTCGTGCCGAAGACGAGCGTCAGCGCGAGGAAGATCGCCAGCGTCGCCGCGAAGAGATCGAAGCGAAGGAACGCGAGGATCGCGCCCGTGAGGCGGCCCTCAAGGCGCGCGCCGAAGAAGAAGAGCGTGCCATCCGTGCCGAGGCCGAGGCCAAGGTCGCGGCGGCTGCGCAGCGCAAGGCCGATATCCTTGGCACGAAATCGCGGGCCCAGGTCCAGCGCGAGCAGGAAGAAGCACGCGCCGCTGCCGAGGCGGCCAAGCCCGCCGCAGCGGCACCGCGTGCGGGCCGCGAGGCACCCGCCGCCGCAGCCCCTGCCCAGCCGGGCGAGGATCGCAGCGCCAAGACCGGCGCGGCCAGCCCTGCATCGATCTCGCGCAAGACCGACCGTGAGCGCGAAGAGCGCGAGCGCAGCGCCAAGGGCAAGGGTGACGATGGTCGCCGTGCCGGCAAGCTGACGCTGACGGCCGCCCTCGATGGCGAAGGCGGGCGCACGCGTTCGCTGGCCTCGATGAAGCGCAAGCAGGAAAAGGCCCGCAACAAGGCGCTTGGCTTCGGCCAGAAGCCTGAAAAGCAGGCCCGCGACGTGCAGCTGCCGGAGACCATCGTGGTGTCCGAACTGGCGAACCGTATGGCCGAGCGTGCGGCGGATCTGGTCAAGGCCCTGATGAAGATGGGCATGATGGTCAGCATGAACCAGGCCATCGACGCCGATACGGCCGAGATCATCATCGAGGAATTCGGCCACCGTGCAGTCCGCGTGTCTGACGCGGATGTGGAACAGGTGATCGATACTGTCGAGGACAAGTCCGAGGATCTGGTCTCGCGTCCGCCGATCGTGACCATCATGGGTCACGTCGATCACGGCAAGACCTCGCTTCTGGATGCGATCCGCAAGGCGAATGTTGTGTCGGGCGAGGCCGGTGGCATCACCCAGCATATCGGTGCCTATCAGGTGAAGACCCCGACCGGCGCGCTGGTCACCTTCCTGGATACGCCCGGCCACGCCGCGTTTACCTCCATGCGGGCCCGTGGTGCGCAGGTGACGGATATCGTGGTGCTGGTGGTTGCCGCAGATGACGCGGTGATGCCGCAGACGATCGAGGCGATCAACCACGCCAAGGCCGCCAAGGTTCCGATGATCATCGCGATCAACAAGGTCGACAAGCCGGGCGCGAACCCGCAAAAGGTGCGCACCGACCTGCTGCAGCACGAGGTCGTCGTCGAGGCGATGTCGGGCGAGGTGCAGGATGTCGAGGTTTCGGCCAAGACGGGTGCCGGCATCGACAGCCTTCTGGAAGCGATTTCACTTCAGGCCGAGATCCTGGAACTTCGTGCGAACCCGAATCGGGCTGCTGCCGGTGCGGTGATCGAGGCCAAGCTGGATGTGGGCCGGGGTCCGGTTGCCACCGTTCTGGTGCAGAACGGCACGCTGAAGCGCGGCGATATCTTTGTCGTGGGTGAGCAGTGGGGCAAGGTCCGCGCGCTGATCAACGACAAGGGCGACCGGGTTGATGAGGCCGGGCCGTCCGTGCCGGTCGAGGTGCTGGGTCTGAACGGTGCCCCGCAGGCGGGTGACGTGCTGAACGTGGTCGAAACCGAGGCACAGGCGCGCGAGATCGCAGATTATCGCGAGAAGGCCGCCAAGGACAAACGCGCCGCTGTCGGGGCTGCGACCACGCTGGAACAGCTGATGGCCAAGGCCAAGGCAGACCTGAGCGTGGCCGAGTTGCCGGTGCTTGTGAAGGCCGATGTGCAGGGCTCTGCCGAGGCCATCGTTCAGGCGCTGGAGAAGATCGGCAACGCCGAGGTGCGCGTGCGCGTGCTGCATTATGGCGTGGGCGCCATCACCGATTCGGATGTGAACCTGGCGGAAGCCAGCAACGCGCCGATCATCGGCTTCAACGTCCGGGCCAATGCGACGGCGCGCAACTCCGCGCAGCAGAAAGGTGTCGAGATCCGCTACTACTCGATCATCTATGATCTGCTGGATGACATCAAACAGGCCGCCTCGGGTCTGCTCAAGGCCGAAGTGCGTGAGCATTTCATCGGCTATGCTCAGATCAAGGAAGTCTTCAAGGTCACCGGCGTCGGCATGGTGGCGGGCTGTATCGTCACCGAAGGCGTTGCGCGCCGTTCGGCCGGTGTGCGTCTGCTGCGCGACAATGTGGTGATCCACGAGGGCACGTTGAAGACGCTGAAACGCTTCAAGGACGAGGTGAAGGAAGTCATCTCGGGTCAGGAATGCGGCATGGCCTTCGAGCGTTACGAGGATATCCGTCAGGGCGACGTGATCGAGATTTTCGAGCGCGAGGAAGTGCAGCGCAAGCTGGACTGATGCTGACGGACGGGACTTTGCAAAGGGCCGGACGTGATGTCCGGCCCTTTGGCTTTGAGCCAGATTTGACGTTGGTTGGATTGCAGTTGGCCGGTTGGAAGCTGGCTGGCACATCCCGTCGTCATGATCCGGCCAAGCTCAATCCGGGTTCTACTGGGGGATACCCCGTCGCGTGTTTTGGGGCCCGCTTGCCGACAGCAGGCCAAAAAGACAAAGGCCGGGCACTGTGCCCGGCCTTTGTCTTTTTGCTGGTATAGCCACCGCACTGGCGGCCATTGCTGGCCTAGCGTGCGTGGGCCTGAACCACCGGAACGCCGACAAAGGTCTTGTCATCGACCCGAACCATCAGCTTGCCGTCTTGCGTTGAGCCGACGACGATACCCTGCACCGAAATGCAAGTGCCCAAGGAAATGGTACGCAGCATGAATCCCCCCGAATTGCTACCTAAGTGCGATCTAGCCTCAAAAAAGTCATAAAAGGAATAAGAAAAAATTAAGCAGTCGAGGAAATTTTTGGAGAAATAATATGCAGATCAGAGCCAGTCGCGCAGGATCGGGATCAAGGGGATATCGGCCGGGGGCATCGGATAGTCCTTCAGCGCATGGGCGCGCACCCAGGCCAGGTTCTGCCCTTCGCGCCCGGTAGGAATCCCCTCCCAGCGGCGGCAGGCAAACAGTGGCATCATCAGGTGGAAATCTTCGTAGCTGTGGCTGGCGAAGGTCAGCGGCGCCAGGCAGGATTTCCAGGTGTCGATGCCCAGCTCTTCCTTCAATTCGCGGATCAGACAGGCCTCCGGCGTCTCGCCGGGTTCGATCTTGCCGCCAGGAAACTCCCATAGCCCCGCCAGAGACTTGCCCTCGGGGCGCTGCGCCAGCAGCACGCGGCCATCGGAATCGATCAGGGCGACGGCGGCAACGAGAAGAAGTTTCATAGGGCGGGCGGTCCACTGGGCCGGGACCCCAGGGGCGTTGCCCCCGGACCCCCGGGATATTCGGAAAAGAAGAAATCAGGAGCGGTAATCCGCATTGATTTCGATATAGCGATTGGTCAGGTCGCAGGTCCAGACCGTGCGCTTGGCGCGACCCATGCCGAGATCGACGCTGATGACCAGCTCTTGCTGCTTCATGTAGCTGGCCCCGGCCTCTTCAGAGTAAGAGGGCGCGCGCCAGCCTTTTTCGGCGACAAGAATATCGCCGAAGGAAATGCGCAGCTTGTCGCGTTCGGCTGCCGCGCCGGATTTGCCGACCGCCATGACGATGCGGCCCCAATTCGGGTCCTCGCCTGCCACGGCGGTTTTCACCAGCGGGCTGTCGGCGATGGCCTTGGCGACGCGGTCCGCGTCCTCCGGATTGGCGGCGCCCGTCACCCGGACCTCGACAAATTTGGTGGCGCCTTCGCCATCCTTCACCACCTGATGCGCCAGATCGCGCATGACGGCGTGCAGGGCGGTCTCAAAGGCCTTGGCGACGGGCCCGGTGGCCTTCACCTCAGCGGCAGGGCTTTGGCCGGTGGCGGCAAGGATCAGCGCGTCGGAGGTGGAGGTGTCGCTATCGACGGTGATGGCATTGAAGGTGTCATCGGTATTACGCGACAGCAGCTTTTGCAGATTGGTGGGTGAGATCTTCGCATCGGTGAAGATATAGACCAGCATCGTTGCCATATCCGGCGCGATCATGCCCGACCCTTTGGCGATGCCGGAAATATGGATCGGACCGCCTTCGCCCTCGATCACAGCGGCCGCGCCTTTCGGGAAGGTGTCGGTGGTCATGATGGCCTCTGCGGCCATCTGGATCGATTCCTCGCGCAAATCGGCCACCAGAGCCGGGATCACTGCGGTGATGCGCTCATGCGGCAGCGGCTCGCCAATGACGCCGGTGGAGGAAGAGAAGACCCGGCTGGCGGGCAGATCAAGGGCTGCGGCAGTCGCGCCGGTGACGGCGGCCACGGCCTCATCACCGACCTTGCCGGTGAAGGCATTGGAATTGCCGGAATTCACCACGATGGCCGCACCCGCACCGGCGGGGACTTTCATCGCCAGTTTGTCCTGACAATCACGCACGCAGCCCGCCCGGGTGCTGGATCGGGTGAAGACACCCGCAATGGAGGTGCCCGGGCAAAGGCTGACCAGCATCACGTCACGGCGGTTCTGGTATTTGATGCCCGCGCCGATGGCGGCGAAGGCTGCGCCCTTGATGACGGGCAAAGCGGGGAAGGCGGCGGGAGCCAGCGGCGAGATCTGCTTGGCCGGTTTCGCGGCTTTGGCCACGCTGGCAAGCGCCTCGCCTGCCGAGGCGACCACGCCGGAGCGCAGCCCCTCAAGCTCGGATGACAGGGCCTCGATCTTTTTCCTGAGCTTCTTCTTCAGGGTCTTCGCTTCGGATTTCCAGTCGGTCTTGGCCATGGTTCCGCCCTCCCACGGGGTTACTTGTCCAGAAGGGTTTCATCCTTGAGCAGCGCCGGGTCAATCCCCTCGCCGGGCTTTTCGATCTTGGCGGCGGCGGTCAGGGCCTCGACCTCGGCCATGACGGCGTTCTGTTCCAGTTCGGCGGCCAGTTCGTCGCGCACGTCATCCAGCGTCGGCTGCGCGGCGGTGCGGGTCTCGACCAGCTTGATCAGGTGCCAGCCGAAATCGGTTTGCACCGGGCCTTTCAACTCGCCTGCCTTCATGGAGGTGACGGCATCCTCAAAGGGTTTCACCATCATGCCGGTGCCGAACCAGCCCAGATCACCGCCCGAGGCTGCGGTGCCATCGGTGCCATGGGTGCGCGCGGCATCGGCGAAATCGACGCCGCCCTCGATCTGCGCCTTGATCTCTTTCGCCTTCTCTTCACTATCCACAAGGATATGCGAGGCGCGGTATTCGGTGCCGGGCACGAAATCCTTGAACTTCGCGTCATAGGCGGCCTGCAGCGCCGCATCGGTGACGGCGGATTTCACGATACCGTCGATGGCGAAGGCGGCGGTGGCCGAACGCTGGTCATTGGCCAGCTGGATCTTCTGGCGGAGCGTCAGGGTCGGTTCGGTCTTCTGGGCCAGCACGGTTTGCTGCACCAGCTGATCCAGAATGCCCTTGAACAGCAGGTCATCGGCCAGTTGCTGATATTGCGGCGGCAGACCCGCGCGCGTGGCGATCATCTGGCCCAGCGTGATTTCGGTGCCATTCACGGTGGCCACGACGGTTTCGGCCGTCGGCCCCTCGGCCCGCGCCGGGGCGGCCATCACCACCGCAAGGGCGAGCGCGCCGAGGAATGTCGTCTTTTTCGCCATGATCACCGTCTCCTGATCGGTTGCGCCGAATGCGCCGCGTTGACTTGGCGGTCTGGCCCCCTTAAATCGCGAAGGTCGCGCGAGACGGGGCACCTGTTCCGCACCTTTCCCGGTTCTTCTATGAAAGCTGGATGAGGCGGGCAAGGGCCAGACGCTTCAACCGCCCGCACGATCATGTCAGAAGGGACAGCGGAGAAAACATGCTTGGTCTCGGAACGCTCGCGAAGAAGGTTTTTGGCACACCGAATGACCGCAAGGTGAAATCGGTGCGGCCGCTGGTCGCGAAGATCAACGCGCTGGAACCGCAGTTTCAGGCCCTGTCGGATGAAGGGCTGATCGCGAAAACGCGGGAACTGCAGGATCGCGTGCAGAACAGGGGCGAAAGCCTCGACTCCATCCTGCCAGAAGCCTTCGCCAATTGCCGCGAAGGCGCGCGTCGGGCGCTTGGCCTCAGGGCATTCGATGTGCAGCTCAAGGCGGGGATCTTCCTGCATCAAGGCAATATCGCCGAGATGAAGACCGGCGAAGGCAAGACGCTGATGGCCACCTTCCCGGCCTATCTGAACGCGCTTGCGGGCAAGGGAGTGCATGTCGTCACGGTGAACGACTATCTTGCCAAGCGCGATGCCGAATGGATGGGCAAGGTCTATGCCCAGCTGGGGCTGAGCTGCGGGGTGGTCTATCCCTATCAGCCCGATGGTGAAAAGCACGCGGCCTACCGCGCCGACATCACCTATGCGACCAATAATGAGCTGGGCTTCGATTACCTGCGCGACAATATGAAGGGCAGCATCGAGGAAATGAGTCAGCGTGGCCATTTCTTTGCCATCGTCGATGAGGTAGACAGCATCCTGATCGATGAGGCGCGCACGCCGCTGATCATTTCGGGGCCAAGCCAGGACCGCAGCGATCTTTACAAGCTGGTCGATGCGATGATGCCGGAAATCCTGCCCGAGCATTACAAGCTGGACGAGAAGACCCGCAACGCCACCTTCACCGAGGAAGGCAACGAATTTGCGGAGCGTCGCCTGCGCGAGCTTGGTCTGCTGCCGGTGGATCAGACGCTGTATGATCCCGAAAGCACCACGCTGGTGCATCATCTCAATCAGGCGCTGCGGGCGCATAAGCTGTTTCATCGCGACCAGAACTACATTGTCCGCGATGGCGAGGTGATGCTGATCGACGAATTCACCGGGCGCATGATGCGCGGCCGCCGCCTGTCGGACGGGCTGCATCAGGCCATCGAGGCGAAAGAGGGCGTGCAGATCCAGCCCGAGAACGTGACCCTCGCCTCGGTCACCTTCCAGAACTACTTCCGCCTTTACGCGACGCTGTCGGGCATGACCGGCACCGCGCTGACCGAGGCCGAGGAATTTATGGAAATCTACAAGCTGGGCGTGGTGGAGGTTCCGACCAACCGCCCCGTGCAGCGTGTTGACGATCACGATCAGGTCTACCGTTCCGCCCGCGAGAAATATGCAGGCATCGTGAAGACCATCAAGGAAGCTCATGAGAAGGGTCAGCCGATCCTTGTCGGCACGACCTCCATTGAAAAATCGGAATCGCTGTCGGATCTGCTGAAGGTCGAAGGCATCCCGCATAATGTGCTCAATGCCCGCCAGCACGAGCAGGAGGCGCAGATTGTCGCCGATGCCGGGCGTCTGGGGGCGGTGACCATCGCGACCAACATGGCCGGTCGTGGCACCGATATCCAGCTGGGCGGCAATGTGGAGATGAAGGTTCTGGCGGCGATCACCGCCGATCCGCATCTGCACCCCGATGAGGTCCGCGCGCGGATCGAGGCCGAGCACGCCGACGAAAAGAAAAAGGTGCTGGAGGCGGGCGGTCTGTTCGTTCTGGGCACCGAGCGCCATGAAAGCCGCCGCATCGACAACCAGTTGCGCGGTCGTTCGGGCCGTCAGGGCGATCCGGGCCGGTCATCCTTCTTCCTGTCGCTGGAAGACGATCTGATGCGGATCTTCGGCTCGGAGCGTCTGGAATCGGTGCTGTCGAAACTGGGGATGAAAGAGGGCGAGGCCATCGTTCACCCCTGGGTCAACAAATCGCTGGAACGCGCGCAGGCCAAGGTCGAGGGGCGCAACTTCGATATCCGCAAGCAATTGCTGAAGTTCGACGATGTGATGAACGACCAGCGCAAGGCGATCTTCGGCCAGCGGCTTGAGATCATGCAGGCCGAGGATCTGTCCGAGATCGCGCAGGACATGCGCTATCAGGTGATCGATGATCTGGTGGAGGAGTTCATGCCCTCCAAGACCTATCCCGAGCAATGGAACATGCCGGGTCTTTACGCCGCCATCATCGAGAAGATGAACCTTGATGTGCCGGTCATCGACTGGGCCAAGGAGGAAGGCGTCGATCAGGACGTGCTGCGCCAGCGTCTGGAAGAGGCCAGCGATAAGGCCATGGCCGAAAAGCTGGAGGCCTTTGGCGGCGAAACCATGCGCTCCATCGAGAAGCAGCTGCTGTTGCAGACCATCGATGGCAAATGGCGGGAACACTTGCTGCGGCTGGAACACCTGCGTTCTGTCGTGGGCTTCCGCGGTTATGCGCAGCGCGATCCGTTGTCGGAATACAAGACCGAGGCCTTCGCCCTGTTCGAAAGCATGTTGAACAGTCTGCGTCTGGATGTGACCCAGAAACTGTCGCTGGTGCGTCCGGTCTCGGAGGAAGAACAACAGCAGATGATGGCGCAATACATGGCGCAGCAGCAGGCGGCACAGGCGGCAGCCGACGCCGCCGCGGCGGCAGGCGTGCATGAGGCCGTCGAACATATCGCCGCTGCGGGCTTTGTCGAGGCCGACCCGTCGACCTGGGGCAACCCCTCGCGCAACGATCCTTGCCCATGCGGCTCGGGCGAGAAGTTCAAGCACTGCCATGGCCGCATCGTCTAAGACGATCAGCCGCGCGAGATGATAGAAACGGGGGCCGTTTGGTCCCCGTTTTATTTTGGGCGGATCCTATCGCGCGCAGGCACGCATGGTCATGGCCGTCGCCTCCATCTCGGCCAGATAGGCGTTCAAGATAGGCATCAGTTCCTTCTGCGCTGCGTCCAGCCTGCGCAGCTGCTCGGCCTCGGTGCCGCTGAACTGGGCAATGGCCTGTCCGTAATCGATGGATGTCATGGCCTGTGACATGGATGACAATCCGTCTGATGCCTCCAACATGCTGGGCGCGACGGCTGCGCATTTCTCACGTGTGGTTTGTGATAGGGCAGGGCTGGCTATCAGACATGCGATGGAAATCAGGACTGCGGAGCGCATGGGGAACCTCATTGAAAATGGCTTGAAGCAACAGTGATGATCAGGAGAATACACGTCCAGCGTGAATCCAAAAGGGTCTCTGCTGGAAACATTCCCCGCTTTCGCCACGGATCGGCCCGAATCGCGGGGCATATTCCAGTGAAATCGAGGGGAGCCCCGTCATGAAAATGCAACGCCGCCTTGCTCTTGCCGTGTCGCTTGTGGCCATTGGTCTGGGCGCGGGGCATCTGGTGCAGAGCCGAGCCGCCAAACCTGTCGCATCTGCGCCGGGAACCGATCAGGCCGCCTTGTCGGATGAGGCGCTGGCGCGCCCCCGCAATGTCGAACAACTGGCCGCAGGGGCCGATGATCTGGCGCCCGCGCCCGGCCTGCCGCTTGCCGGCCTGTCAGGTCCGGTAGGTTCCGGCGGCACGCTTGGCGCGGCTCCTGCGACCGGCCTGCCGGATGCGAGCGCGGCCGCCGATTGCCCGATCACGCTGGATCTTCTGGCCGATACCAATGCGATGATTGGCGTCACCTTGATCGCGCCTTGCCGCCCCGATCAGCGGGTGATGGTGAAACATGCGGGCCTGTCGGTCACCGCCAAGACATCTGCCACTGGCACGATGTTCCTCAATCTTCCGGCGTTGGAGGCCGATGCGCGCATCGAGCTGAGCTTTGGCGATGGTGAAAAGATTGCCTCGCGCGTGGAGATGCCCGAGGTGAAGGCAATGCAGCGCTTTGCGGTGCAATGGCTTGATCAAGACCAGTTCCAACTGCAAGCCTTTGAAAATGGCGCGGATTATGGCCAGGCTGGTCATGTCTCGGCGGCCGCGCCGCATAGCCCGGCACCCGGCCTGCCTGCTAAGGGCGGATTCCTGACGCTATTGGGTGATGCCACGGTCGATCTGCCCATGCTGGGTGAGGTCTATACTTTCCCGGCCAATGGCGCGGCCGAAGTTGTGCTGGAGGCGGCCATCACGCCTGAAACCTGCGGGCGTGAGCTGATGGGCGAGACGATCAGCGCCACCGGCGGCAAGGTCTCGGTCTCCGAACTGACGCTGGCCATGCCGGAATGTGACGCGGCTGGCGACATTCTGGTCTTGAAAAACCTTGTCCCGGAGATGAAACTCGCCGCCAGGTAATTGGCAGGGCCGACATGGGGTTGAGTTTGTGGCGCGCGGCGGGTTTCGCCGCGCTGCTGTTTTGGGGATCCGCCCTGGCGGCGCAGGATGTCACGCTGACGGCGCGCGACGGATCGCTGTCCATAGACGGATCGCTGATCGGGTTTGATGGTGAATTTTACCGCGTCGACACCCGCTATGGCCCGCTGACCGTCGATGGCGAGGGCGTGATCTGCGATGGTCCCGGCTGTCCCGATCTGACGGCCACATTGGCCGTGCTGCGCATCACCGGGGCCGATCAGGCCGGGGTCGCGCTGCTGCCGGGCCTGTTTGCCGCCTATGCCGAAACGCGGGGCCTGACCATCGCGACCAAGCCCGATGGCGCGGGTTTCCAGACCGAAATGACCGATCCGGGGACGGGCCAGGTTCTGGCCAAGATCGGCTTTGCCCCCGCCCCGCCCGAAGAGGCGCGGCAGGCATTGTTGGGCGGTCAGGCCGATCTGGTGGTGGCGATGACCGCCGACAAGGGTTTTGGTGCCCATGCCATGGCGCTGGATGCGTTGGTGCCGATCGTGGCGCGCGACAATCTGCATCCGCGGATCTCCACCCCGGATCTGGCGGCGGCGCTGTCGGGCAAGATCAGCAATTGGAAGGAATTGGGCGGCCCGGATATGCCGATTGCGCTTCATGCGCTGAAATCCGACACCACGCTGCAAGAGGCCTTGGTGAACCGTCTTGGCCGCAAGGTGCAGGCGGTCGCCGAGCACGACACACCGCAGGAATTGGCCGAGGCGGTGGCGCGTGACCCCTGGGCGCTGGCGATCACCGGCCTGTCGGCGGCGGGGCCTGCGCGGGTGCTGCCGCTGACCGATAGCTGCGGCTATCCGCTGTTGCCGGGGCCTGCCTCGGTCAAGGCCGAAGATTACCCGCTGACCCTGCCGATCCAGCTTTTGACGCCGCGCCGCCGCCTGCCGCTTTTCGCGCGGGAGTTTCTGGATTTCCTCGACCATCCCGGTGCGCAGGCGGCGGTGGCCGCGGCGGGCTATGTCGACCGTGCGCCCGAAATCACGCCCATGACCGATGACGGGTTGCGGCTGTTGAACGCGATCAAGGGCGCGGGGGCTGATGTGCCGCTGGAACAGTTGCAGCATCTGGCCGACGTGATGCGCGACTCCAGCAGATCCTCGCTGACCTTCCGGTTCGAGGATGGGTCGATGCAGCTGGATGCGCGCTCGCGCGAGAATCTGAAGCTGCTGGCGCAATTGCTGGCGGTGGACGCGTTCCGCGGCAATGAGGTCATTCTGGCGGGCTTCTCCGATGGGTCGGGGGCGGGGGCTGCCAATATGGACCTTTCGGAAAGCCGGGCAATCGGCGTCGCAACGGCCCTTTCCGATCTGGCGACCGATCTGCCGGAAGGTGCCGCGATGCCGCGCGTCATGGCCTTTGGCGAGGCGCTGCCGATGGCCTGTGACACCACCGCCGCCGGGCGGCGCGCCAATCGCCGGGTCGAGGTCTGGCTGCGCCCTATGGCGGTTACAGGTAGCGACTAGCGCGAAAGCTCAGCTCGCGTTCCTTGCCGATGATCAGATGGTCATGCAGCACGATGCCCAGCACATCACCGGCATCGCGGATCTGCATGGTCATGCTGATATCGGCATCCGATGGTGTGGGATCGCCTGACGGATGGTTATGCACAAGGATCAGGGCAGAAGCATTCAGTTCGAGCGCGCGCTTCACCACCTCGCGCGGGTAGACCGGCACATGATCGACCGTGCCGCGCGCCTGTTCCTCATCCGCGATCAGCACATTCTTGCGATCCAGAAACAGGATGCGGAACTGTTCGGTCTCGCGATGCGCCATGGCGGTATGGCAGTAATCCAGCAGCGCATCCCAGGATGACAGGACGGGGCGTTGCATCACCCGCGCCCGCGCCATGCGCTGCGCGGCTGCTTCAAGGATTTTCAGATCCTGAATGACGGCATCCCCCACGCCTTTCACCGCAGCAAGGCGCGGCACCGGGGCAGAGATCACCCGGTTGAAATCGCCGAACGTGTCCAGCAAGAGCCGGGCCAGCGGTTTTACGTCCTGACGCGGAATGGCCCGGAACAGGACAAGTTCCAGCAGTTCATAATCCGGCATGGCGCTGGCACCGCCCTCCATGAAGCGTTGGCGCAGGCGCTTGCGGTGATCGGCGATGTATGAGGGCAGGCGACCGGGCAGCGGCAACGCTTCGGCCTCATCCGTATCGCCGGGCGGGGCGAAAAGCGGCAGCAGAGGTTCACTAAAGGCAGGGTTCCGGTCACGCATCCGCAAAGCCTGCCGCAGAATGGTAAAGCGCAGGTTAATTCGGACGGCGATCTGCGCGCGGCCTCAGCCTTCCAGCTGTTGAAACCGCATCAACAGATCCTGTCCCAGACGTGGCGGCAGCGCGGAAGACCCCGCCGCGTGCAGGCAGCCGGTATACAGCCGATAGGCCTCTGGCCGCCGCAACAGGGCCTGCGCCTGCTGGCGATGCCAGTCAAAGGCAGCGCCATGCAGATCCGCCACGCCGGGCAGGGCTTTCAGCGCGGCAATCTCTTGCGCAAGCGGGGTCTGCAAGGCCAAAGCCGCCTCGTTGAGCACGGAATTGAAGTTCCGCTCCACCCAGTAATGCAGATCGATCTGCTTCACGCTGCGATTGGGCAATCCGCGTTCGGATTTCACAATGAAGCTTTCGACGGAACGCAGCGAATAGTGATGCATCTCGGCCAAGGCGCGATAGCCGGTCAGCGGCAGCAAGGACAGGCGCTTGTCATTCCCGGAATGCAGATCGGGCAGGGCGCGGCCGCTGCCATCGACCCATTGCGCAGGCGGCGCATCGGGTGCGCGCAGGGGGCGATGCACGCCGGGCTTGCGGAAGGCACGCGGGCGGAACAGGGTCTTGAAGTAGCTCGCCCCGATGGGATGGACCATATCGGGCGGGGCCGAACGCAGGAATTGCGCCGTCACCGGCTGGTCCACAAGCCCAAGAACACCATTCGCGCCGAACAGCCGCCAGCCTAGCGCCACCGCCTCGGTGGTCTCCGGCAGGGCGGCCAGCAGATCGGCAAAGCGATGCGCGCCGATATGGATCATCGGAAATTCATCCACATCCGAAACCAGCATCCAGTCGGCATGCTTGCGCAGCGGGTGTTGCCAGGCCGATTTCAGCGCCTGCCATTGCACACTTTTCTCGGGCGGGGCCTGATGCGGGACATGGGTCAATACACCCGCCTGCGCCAATGCCTCCAGCATCCGGTCTGACCCATCACTGCAGTCGTTGGAAAAGACAAGAAAATCCGTGACACCCAGCAGGCGGTGCCAAGCCAGCCATTCCAGCAGGAAGGGGCCTTCATCCCGGATCGCCGTTACGGAAAGGATGCGTGTCATCGTGGGTCGAACCTGTCACCGTTGCATGGTCAGGGCCGGTCAACCCCGGTCTGATCTGAGCACATCGCAGCGCGATCATGTCAAGGCAACCCGCGCATTGCGGGGGGGTATCACCGCCCGCTGAGCCGGTTGGCAAGCGTTGCCAGTCGCGATGTGGCGCGACCGCCGCGCGCGGCCTCGCGCCGGTCGGCCAGATGGTAAAGCCAATACATGCCATGAACCCCAAGCCAGCGCAGCGGCTCGGGCTCCCATTTGCGGGGCTTGCGGTTGACCCAAGGGAGCGCGGTGCGCTCGGTCTCGCGGTCCAGAACCAGATCGGCCAGCGTCTGCCCCGCGAAGTTGGAGGTGGCGACGCCCAGCCCGACATAGCCACCCGCCCAGCCGATGCCGGTCGCCGGATCAAGGCCGGCCGTCGCGCACCAGTCGCGCGGCACGCCCAGCACGCCACACCATGCGTGATCAAGTTGCACCCCCTGGGTCTGTGGCAGCATCCGATAGAGGATCTCTTGCAGCTTTGCGACCGTGGCCTCCTGCGTCTGGCCGTTCACATCGGTTTTCGAGCCAAAGCGATAGGGCACGCCGCGCCCGCCCATGGCGATGCGGTTGTCGCGGGTGCGTTGCGCATAGCAATAGGCATGGGCGGCATCGCCAAATACTTCATAACCCTGCCAGCCGATCTCGTCCCAGAGGGCGTCGGGCAGCGGTTCGGTGACCACGATGGCGCTGTTCATCGGCAGCCATTCGCGCGTGTTGCCGGGAATGCCATGGGTGAAGCCTTCAGTGGCGCGGATGATGCGATGGGCGGTGACCGTGCCGCGATCGGTGCTGACGCGGCCCTTCTCGATGCCGGTCACGGTGGTCTGTTCATAGATTGTGGCACCGCGCCGCTCTACCGCAGCGGCCAGACCGCGCACCAGCTTGGCGGGCTGCACCCGCGCGACGCCGCCGGTGACCAACGCGCCCTGCACATTCTGGATGCGGATGCGGGCGGCAGCCTCGGCCGCGCCAATCAGATGGCTGCGCGCCTCGGGCACCTGCCATGCCATGTCGCTGTCATGTTCAGCGCGCAGGCGCTGCATCTGTGCCGGCGAACAGGCAAAGGTCAGGCAATCGGTGCGGCGGATATCGGCGTCGATCCCTTCGGCCTCGCAGACCCCGATCACCGCATCGACGCTGCCGCGCAGCTGGCGTTCAAAGTCGATGATACTCGCGCGGCTGCCGGTCGACAGATAGCGTTCCCGGCTCCAGCCGAAGCTGCCACTGCACCAGCCGCCATTGCGGCCCGAGGCACCGAAACCTGCAAATTCCCGCTCCAGCACCGCGATGGATAGTCCGGGTTGTGCGGCTTGCAGGTAGTAGGCGGTCCAGAGCCCGGTGAACCCCGCGCCGATGATGCAGATATCGACATCCAGATCGCCGGGCAACGCGGGCCTACAGCCGGGCACACCACCCATATCGGCATACCAGAACGAGACCCCGCCATTGCGTTTGACCTGCATGAACGTTCCCTTTCAGATGCCGCCCGGGCCGGGCACGCCGCCATGTGGCGCAATTTGATCATATCTCCCGGCGCGGTCAAGTTCCCCCGGCTGCATCGCGAGTTTCAGCCTTCCGTGACACCGTAAGGGCCGCTTGCCTCGCCCAGCAGGCGGTGCAATTCGGAAATCACCGGGCCGCGTGTGCTGTTCTCCCGCTCAACGAGACCGATATCGCGGTGCAACTGCGGCTGGCCGAAAGGCAGACACAACAGATCGGCGTTACAATCATCAATGGCGATCTGCGGCACGACCGAGACGCCCAAGCCCTCAGCCACGCATGAGGGGATCGCTGAAACCGTATCGATTTCGGCCACCTCGTTCAGCGGCAGGTTCATCCGTGCCAGTTCCAGATCGATGATATGCGCCAAAGGCACGTTGGAGCGGAAACGAATATAGGGCAGCCGTTGCAGAAGCGTCGCGATGTCCGCCGGTGGGGCCGTGGCAGTGACCTCCGGGGCCAATGCGGTTTCGGTGGCCGAACATGCGATGGCGTTGCTGTTTGCGGTGGCCAAGCAGATCGTGCCGCTGGATGCGGGCCTGCGCGCGGGCCGCTGGGACAAGCCCGGCTTCAAGAGGCGCGAACTGGCCGGGCAGAGCATCGGATTGTTCGCCTTCGGTGCGATTGCCCGCCAGACCGGCGCTTTTGCCAAGGCCTTCGGAATGGAGGTTCTTGCCTGCGATCCTTTCGCATCTGACGCGCAGTTTGCGGCAGATGGGGTGATGCGGGTAGATACGCTGGATGCGCTTTGTGCCCGTTGTGAGGTCATCAGCCTTCATGCGCCGCTGACGCCTGCGACGCGTGGCATCATCAATGCCGAGCGGATCGCATTGATGAAGCCCGATGCGATCCTGATCAACACCGCGCGCGGCGCGCTGATCGACGAGGATGCCTTGTGCGATGCGCTGGCCGCCGGGCACCTGGCAGGGGCCGGGCTCGATACATTCGCGCAAGAGCCGCCCCCCGCCGATCACCGCTATTTCGCGGAGCCGCGCGTGGTCATCTCGCCCCATATCGGGGGCGTCACCACCGCCGCCAATACGCGCGTCGGCGTCGAGGCGGCACAGGCCATCGTCGATCATCTGGCGGGGCGCGGAATCGCGCCGTCGCGCATCGTCAACCGCGCGGCCCTTGCGCCGCACACCATCACCGCATGACCCGGGTGAGTGAAGAATGACCATCGGTTTCCGCATCTTGGTGCGCGCGCGCGCCGTCCCGGCGGAGCTTGTCGCGCGCTTTGCCGCACTTCCGGTCGCCAATGTCAGCGACAGCATGTCCCGCATTGCTGCGGCAGGCCCCGCCTGACCCGGATGCATCGTGACGGCGTGCTGGCCGGGCCCGCCCTGACGGTGAAAACCCGCCCGGGCGACAATCTGATGCTGCACAAGGCCATCGACATGGCGCAGCCGGGCGATGTCATCATCTGTGATGCGGAGGGGATCTGACCAATTCGCTGATGGGCGAGCTGATGCTGGCCCATGCGGTCAACCGTGGTGTGGCGGGTTTCGTGCTGAACGGGGCGATCCGGGATGCCGACGTGTTTCTGGCGACCAATCTGCCGGTCTTTGCCGCGGGCATCACCCATCGCGGCCCCTATAAGGACGGCCCCGGCGAGATCAACGTGCCGATTGCCATCGCTGACAGGGTGATCGCGCCCGGCGATCTGATCCTTGGCGATGCCGATGGCGTGGTTTCGGTGCCGTTTGACGCAGTCGAGGCAGTCTATGCCCGCACCGTCGCCAAGCAGGAAGCCGAACAAAAGCTGATGGAGGCAATCAAGGCCGGCACCACCGACAGATCATGGATCGACGCGGCATTGCGCCGCTTGGGCTGCGAAATCCCGCAAGGGGTGTAGGAAGAGGGCGCGGGAGAGGCGCCGGGCAATCAGGGAGGAGACACGGATGAAACGGCTAACATCGGCAGCACTGGCTGCTGCATTCACGATGTTTGGCGCAGGTGTGGCGCAGGCAGACTGGCCGACAGATCGGCCGATCAACCTGATCGTGTCCTTCGCGCCCGGCGGCGGCACCGATATCATGCTGCGGGCGCTTGCCCTCAATCTGGAGGCCGATCTGGGCAGCCAGATCCCGGTGATGAACCGCCCCGGGGCTGCGGGCAAGATCACCTATACGGCGCTTTCGCAGGAACCGGCGGATGATTACACCATCTCCTCGCTGAACACGCCGGGCTTCCTGCCCCGCCTTGTCAGCCTGATGCTGATCGGAATGGGGGCGCTGGTGGGCGTGCCCGCGCTGCGTCGCCCGGCTGCCGGGATCGAGACGATACGGGTGCGGCCAGGTCGGGTCATCACCTGTCCATCGTGGTCTTCGCCTATGCGGCGACACATCTGGGCTTTGTGATCGCCTCGCCCGGACTGATCATCGTCGGGTCGCTGGCCGATCCGGGTGTTCGCTGGCGTCAGGTGCTGGCGCTGGCCATCGGCCTCACGCTGTTCGGGGCCCAGGTCTTTGTCTGGGGTCTGGGTGTGCAGGTGCCGCTCTGGCCACCATTCCTTCCGATCTGATCCGCTATCTGCAAGGCCGGCCCCGCCCCGCTGGGCCGGTTCCGCCCAACGTTTCTGCGCCTGGGGAGGGCCGGATGTCATTCCTTGATCTGCTTCTGATGGGGTTCACCGAAGCCCTGACCTGGCAAAACCTGCTGTTCTGCCTGATCGGTGCCCTGCTGGGCACGCTGATTGGGGTGTTGCCCGGCATCGGGCCTACGGCGACCATTGCGGTGCTTTTGCCGATCACCTTTTATCTGCCGCCGCTTGCGGGCATCATCATGCTGGCCGGCATCTATTACGGTGCCCAATATGGCGGATCGACCACCGCCATTCTGTCAACCTGCCGGGCGAGGCCTCGGCCGTGGTGACGGCGCTGGATGGCTATCAGATGGCGCAGCAGGGCAGGGCGGGATCCGCACTGGCCGTGGCCGCACTGGGATCGTTCTTTGCGGGCACGGTTGCGACCTTTGCCATTGCCTTGGCGGGGCCGATGCTGTCGCAATTCGCGCTGAATTTCGGCCCGGCCGAATATGTCTCACTGATGGTGTTCGGCCTTCTGGCCGCGACAATTCTTGCCAGCGGCTCGGTTCTCAAGGCCATCGGCATGATCCTGGTCGGGCTGCTTCTGGGCATGGTTGGCACCGATCAGGAAACCGGGGCAGAACGCCTGACCCTTGGCGCGCTGGAATTGTTTGACGGCATCGATTTCGTGGTGATCGCCATTGGCCTCTTCGGCTTTGCCGAGATGATTTCCAATCTGGAGCGCACCGGATCCGACAATGTGAAACTGGTGCCTGTCACCCGGCTCTGGCCCACGCGCGACGATTTCCGCCGCGCTTGGCCCGCCGTGCTGCGCGGCACCGGCATCGGCACCTTTCGTGGTCTGCTGCCGGGCGGTGGGGTGACGCTGGCCTCCTTTAGTGCCTATTCCCTGGAAAAGAAGGTCTCGCGTCGCCCGCAGGCCTTTGGCCATGGCGCGGTGGAAGGGGTGGCTGCCCCGGAATCCGCGAATAATGCCGCCGCACAATCCTCGTTCATCCCCCTGTTGACGCTGGGCATCCCGTCCAACAACATGATGGCGATGATGTTGTCGGCCTTCATGATCCATGGGATCACGCCGGGGCCGACGGTGCTGACCACCCAGCCCGAGATCTTCTGGGGCCTGGTCGCCTCGATGTGGGTGGGCAATGCGCTGCTGGTGCTCATCAACCTGCCGATGGTCGGGCTTTGGGTAAAGCTGCTGACCGTGCCCTACCGTCTGCTTTACCCGGCAATCCTGTTGTTCTGCTGCATCGGGGCCTATTCGATGAACAACCGTATCTTCGATGTGATGCTTGCGGCGGGGTTCGGCTTGCTGGGATACGCTTTCTGCAAGGCGAAATGCGAGCCGGGGCCGCTGCTGCTGGGTTTTGTCCTTGGCCCGTTGCTGGAGGCAAACCTGCGCCGCACGCTGTTGATCACCCAGGGCGATCCCTCGATCTTTGTCGAACGTCCGATCAGCCTGATCATGCTGTTGGCAACCGTGGTGCTGCTGACGCTGATGATCCTGCCCACCTTCCGCAAAACCCGCGAAGAGGCCTTTCAGGAAGAAGAAAGCTGAACGCTTGAGGCCGAAGGGAGCCCGCCTTCCATCTTGGCCCCTCATCTGTTCCCAAATATCCTCGGGGGTCCGGGGGCAGACAGCCCCCGGGCGACATGTCAGACAGAACGGGCCGGAGCCATATGGCACCCGGCCCTTCTCATTGCCTGAGATCGCGCGCCCTACGGCACCTTCGGCACTTCCAGAATGGGGATATCGTGATAGTCGGTCACCGCCCGCCTTTCGATCATTCGATGCACGCGCGGACGTTCGGGGCCGCGATGCAGCGTCAGAAGTTTGTCGAAGTTTTCCGCGTCGGAGCGGGTGCGGCGCTGCTGGTGGCGGAGATATTCGGTCCAGGTCGGGACGTGATAGGCCTCGACCCAGATATCGGGATCCTCCAGATCGCGCATCAGCGCCCATTCGCGCGCGCCGTCACGCAGTCGGATCTGGCGGCGTTGCGCCATGGCGGCCAGAAAACCTTCGGTATTCTCGGGGGGGATGTTCCAGTCGATCATCACCATCAGCGGCCCGGACCGCGCTTTGAGGTTCAGCCGCAGCGCCGGGGCGTGGAAGCGGTTGGCGGGGTCCAGATCCACTTCCGGGAAGTCGGGCATCCGGCGGATCAGGCCAAAGCCCGCACCCAGCAGCATCGTGCTTGCGGCAAGCAGCAGCGCCGCGCGGATGCCGAGGCTTTCCGACAGGCTGCCCCAAAGCCAGCTTCCCATGGCCATGCCGCCAAAGGTCGCTGTCTGGTAGATCGCCAGCACCCTACCCACCACCCAGCGGGGGCTGGCGAGCTGCGCCGAGACATTGAACAGCGACAGCGCCAGGACCCAGGCACCGCCGGCAAGAATCAATCCCGGCACGGCCAGCACCGGGCCGGGTACCAGCGCCACCACGGTCGTGCCCAAGGCAAAGCCGCAAAAGGCGGTGGCGATGACGCGTTCGATCTGCCAGATCCGGCGCAGGGGGGCGCTGAGCAAAGCGCCACCGATAGCCCCTGCACCAAAGGCACCCAGCAGAATCCCATAGGTCATCGCACCCGCCTGCATCTGGTCGCGGCTGATCGCGGGCAACAGGGCCAGCATGACCACCGCGCCGCCGCCAAACAGGAAGCCACGCAAGATGATGGTCAGCAGATTGGGCGACAGCAGCACATAGCGCAGGCCCAGCGTGATCGCGCTGCCAAGGCTTTCGGTCGGCAGGGTTGAGGTGATCTCGGGCCCTTTCCAGCGCGCCAGCGCATAGATCAGCGCCAGATAGCTGATTGCGTTCAGTGCAAACGCCGCGTGCGGTCCGGCCCAGGCCACAAGCAATCCGCCGATGGCGGGGCCGACGGATCGCATCAGGTTGAAGCTCATGGAATTCAGCGCAACCGCCTTGGGCAGATCTTCGCGCGGCACGAGATCGCGGACCGAGGCCTGCCAGGACGGGATGTTCAGCGCGGTGCCAAGGCCCAGCAGGAAGGTGAAGGCCAGAAGTGTCCATGGCCCAAGCACATCTTGCCAGCTGGCCACGGCCAGCAGGCCCGAGACCACCGCCATGAAGCCCTGCGAAAACAGCATCACGCGGCGGCGGTTGAACAGATCGGCAATCGCCCCTGCGGGGATCGCCAGCAGCATGATCGGCAAGGTGGTGGAGGCCTGAACCAGCGCGATCATTTCGTGTTGTGCGGTCAGCTCGGTCATGCTCCAGCCGGCACCCACACCCTGCACCAAGGTTCCCAGATTGGCGATCAGTGTTGCCGTCCAGATCAGCCGGAAATCTGGATAGCGCAGCGGCGAAAAGGCAGAGTCGCGCGTCGGGGCCGCGGCATCAGTGGGCGAGGTATTTTGCAAGGCTGCGTCTGGCTTTGGTGGCTGGTCAGTCATGGTGTTCCGAGGGGCCCGTCCATCTGTTGCAACCCGACAATCTGATGCGGGGTGTGCTGCGTGCGACCGGGTCTGATGGGCGAATGATGGGGGCCTGATGGGGTGAAGTCCAGTGCCCGCATACGCCGCGACGCAGCACAGACGGACCGCGCAAGGCGCGTCAGATGACCATCATCCGCGAAGGGCAACCAATGATGCGGGCAGGTTTGGGCTTGTTTCCCCCAGTGACCACGAGGCCAGCAAGACGGCCGTTGGGCAGCAGCGCGCCGATCTGGCATCTGCAAGGCGCGGTCGGCAAGTCCCCTTGCGCTCGACCGGGTTTCAGGGGTGTATTTCGCTGCCGCTTTCATATTTGTTGGGCCTGACCCACGAACGGATCGGTTTTTCGGCCTTGCTGATTGTGGGGGCATGTTTCGGGATGGCGCGCTTGGGGCCGGGATCTTTCTGCTCGGCACAGCGATCCATGGCGATCTGGCGATCTGGATCCGTGCCGGGATGGGCCGTCTGCCGGGATAGGATTGAATCGAGGGTTGGAGCGGAAGATATGCGCCGGATCACGCTGGAAATCTGTGTTGATGACGCGGCGGGGATCGCGGCGGCCAGGGCCGGCGGTGCGGACCGGATCGAGCTTTGCGCGGCGCTGGCGCTTGGCGGGCTGACACCTTCGCCGGGCCTGATGGCGCAGGCGGCGGGATGCGGTCTGCCCGCGATGGCGATGATCCGCCCGCGCGCGGGGGATTTCTGCTGGACGGCACCGGAAGTGGAGATGCTCTGCGCCGAAATCCGCGCCAGTCGCGCGGCAGGTCTGGCGGGGGTTGTCATCGGTGCCTCACATTCCGACGGGCGGCTGGACAGCGATGTGTTGCAGCGTCTGGTGCAGGAGGCGCAGGGGATGGACATCACCTTGCACCGCGCCATCGATCTGGTGCCGGATCCGGAGGCTGCGATGCGGCTGATTGAAGGCTTGGGGATCCGGCGGGTGCTGTCATCGGGCGGCGCGGTTCGGGCCGAGGCCGGGATCGCACGTCTGCAGGCCATGGCGCGGGCCGCGCCCCTGGTCAGCGTGATGCCGGGCGGCGGTGTGTCCGGGACCAACGTGGCGGTCTTTGCGCGTGCCTTGCCGCTGCGCGAAATTCATGGATCGGCCTCTGATCCGGTGCCGCCACCTGCTTTGGCTGCGGTAACGGCATTCGGCTTTCAGCCGCAAGGCGCGCGCAAGACCGATGCCGCAAAGGTGCGCGCCCTGCGGGGGGCGCTGGATGGGATTGCCGCAGGCTAATCGATCAGTGCGGCCTTTGGGATGCGGGGCACGCCCTTATCGGTGCCGATCGGCAACTGGTCTGATGGATCACCATGACAAGGGTCCATTCGGTCGCGCCGCCTTGCGGGGGCAGCATCGTGGCGGATCAGGTTGCGGTCGATCCTGCGGAGGTCGACAGGCAAGGACCGCGCGGTGCCTTGTGTTTGCGGCGTCGTTACCGCTATCATCCGCGCGAAGGCATGGCAGCGCCCCGCATTCGCCGGATGCGTGCCTACCCGGTGGCAACCCGGCGCAGCGCCGGATATTCCTGTTCTGGACAGGGAGAGTTCGGAATGCGGCGGGGCCAGATCACGGCATCGGAGCATTCCCATCGCGAAGGAGATAAGGCGCATGTCAGAGCACAAGGCGCAGATCGGGCTGATCGGACTTGGCACCATGGGGGCCGCACTCGCGCTCAACATCGCCGAGAAGGGCTTTCCCATCGCGGTCTGGAACCGCACGACCGAGGTGACGCGGCGCTTTCATGCCGAGGCCGGGGCGCTGGCCGCGCGGATCATGCCGACCGAAAGTCTTGAGGCGCTGGTTGCGGCCATCGCGCCGCCGCGCGCCATCATCCTGATGGTGCCTGCGGGCTCCGCAGTGGATGACCAGATCGCGGCGCTGTCGCCGCTGCTGGATCCGCAGGATCTGATCATCGATGCGGGCAACGCGAATTTCCATGATACCAATCGGCGCGATGCGGCAGGTCTGGCCATGCGCTTCCTTGGTATGGGCGTGTCGGGCGGCGAAGAGGGCGCGCGCCATGGTCCGGCCATCATGGGCGGCGGTGCGCCGGAGGACTGGGCGCGCATCGCCCCGATCATGGAAGCGATCGCCGCGCGGGCCGAGGATGGCAGCGCCTGCGCGACCTGGATGGGTGAGGCAGGTGCCGGGCATTTCGTGAAAGCCGTGCATAATGGCATCGAATATGCCGATATGCAGATGATCGCCGAAGTCTACGGCGTGATGCGGGACGGGCTGGGCCTGCCTGCCGCAGCGATCGGCGAAACCTTCGCGGGCTGGAATGAGGGCGTGCTGCGTTCTTACCTCGTGGAGATTTCTGCAGCTGTCGCACAGGCGGCCGATCCGCTGGGCAGCGGCCCGATGCTGGATGCCATTCTGGATGCGGCGGGCCAGAAGGGCACCGGGCGCTGGACCGCGGTGGAGGCGCAGCATCTGGCGGCACCGATCCCGGTGATCGAGGCGGCGGTGATGGCGCGCAATGTCTCGGCCCGGCTGGAGGAGCGTCGCGTGGGCGAGACGCGGTTTGGTGCCGCGCCGCAGCGTTGCGAGGTGAGCCTTGACGCGCTGGAACAGGCGCTGATCGTCGGCAAGATCCTGTGTTATGCGCAGGGCTTTGCGATGATCGAGGCGGCGGGGCGCGCCTTTGGCTGGCAGTTGGATCTACCCGCCATTGCACGGGTCTGGCGCGCGGGCTGCATCATCCGGTCGGATATGCTGAACGATATGGCGGCGGCGCTGGCAGATGATGCCGGACGCAACCTGATCCTTGCGCCATTCTTTGCCGACAAGATCGAGGCGGGCCTGCCCGCGTTGCGGCAGGTGGTGGCGCAGGCGGCCCTGCACGGCCATGCCGTGCCTGCGCTTTCGGCGGGCCTGTCGTGGTTTGACATGATGCGCACCGCGCGCGGCACCGCTAATATGATCCAGGCGCAGCGCGATTTCTTTGGCGCACATGGGTTTGAGCGGCTGGACGGGCAGGATCTGCATCATGGCCCCTGGGGCCAATCGGCGGGCTGAGTCTTGTCCAAGTTGCAAGCGGGCTGAGGGGGCCTCAGCCCGCGATTCGCAGCGCGGGCGCTGGGCGTTGCGGATATGTGAGCAGGGGTGCTGCACGCTGGGTCAGTTCATCGCGCAGCCGTCGCCCGGTGGGCCAGGGGCCATAGCCCGAGGCCACATTGACATGACCGGCAAAGCCCAGATCCACCAGATCGCTGCCCCAATGCGAGGCAAGCTGACTGGCACGCGAAAAGCTCATCCATGGATCGTTGCGGCTGGCGACCAGCGTGGTCGGCACCCCAAGCGGGTGCCGCGGCAGCGTGCCGAACTGGCCGATCCGGGCCTTGCCCTCGGTCTCGGCCGGGGCCACCAGCATCGCCGCGCGCACCCGCAATTGCGGCACAGTGGACAGCACACGCGCAATCAGGACTGCACCCAGCGAATGGCCGACCAGCACGCTGTCGGGATGGCGCAGGATCGCGCCCAGCAGTTCCACCTCCCAGACCGCCGGAACCGGGCGGTCTGGGTTCGACAATTCGACCGTCAGGGCATTGTGTTCGGTCGCGGCCCACCAATGCTGCCAATGCGGTGCGGGCGAGCCATCCAGACCGGGGACGAGCAATGTCTTCGTCATTTTGGCCTCCTTGGGTGATGACGAGCTCAGTGAAGGTGGAAATAGGCTAGTGCAAAGGTCGTGATTTTTGGTTCCAAATCCCGTTGGATAAAGGGAAGACCCTTCTCCGGCGGGCGGGATCAGCGGTTGCGGGTATCCACCGGATAGGCGGTGGTGAACTTCATGCGTTCCATCGCGAAATGCGAGGTCACGTTCTTGATCGGCACGGAATCGGTGAGACGCTTATAGAGGGCGTCGAAGGCAGTCATGTCCGACACGGCAACCCGCAGCAGGTAATCCATTTCGCCGGCCATACGGTAAACCTCCATGATCTCGGTGATGGAATCGACGGCCTTGCTGAAGGCCGCGCGCCATTCGCTGCCGTGATCGGGCGCCTCGATGCCGACGAAGATCGTCAGGCCAAAGCCAAGGCGTGCCGGGTCGGCAAGCGCCACCCTTCCGGTCAAGACCCCGGATTCGTTCAGTTTCTGGATCCGTTTCCAGCACGGGGTCTGCGACAGGCCAACCTTGTCGGCGATCTGTGCGACCGGCATCGAGGCGTCGCGCATCAACTCTGCCACGATTTTGCGGTCAATCAGGTCCAGGGCTTCCATCGGTCTTCTCCGGCTGTCTGTGGCAGCTTCATGCTACACGCCTTCAGGATGCTTAAAATATCTTTAATGTCTATAGTGTTTATCGTGTATAGTCTGATCCGTGCTATCTAACTGTAAATACTAGAAAAATATCCTGCTTGATCCCCGTTTGACAGATGGTTCACGCCAACTTGGGCAGGTCAGTGATACGGCTGTGCGCGGCGCGAGGATGAACTGATGCAATGGTTAAGTATAGGATTTTATTTAATAAAATATCACCCTCATTGGAGGGCTCGGTTGTGCTGGAGAAAAAAATGCTAAAATCACTACAAAAATGACCGTGATTTTTCCGTTGCAATACTCGACCTTATCTGTCGATATTAAATCACCGAACGGCCAACCGGCCCCGGATGATCGCAACAGATCGACAGAGAAGGAGAACGCAGATGATCGCATCGAATGCAGCCTATCTTCCCGCCACTGGCCGGGTCGGCGTCATGCCGCAGATGGCAGGCCTTTCGCGCATCTGTGCCGTCCGGCTGATCGACCGCCGCACCGGGGCAACCCATCGCGTGAATGGCACGCCGCTTGTGCTGTTCACCCGCAATCCCGAAGAGGCCACGGCCGAACTTTTGCAGGGCCGCAACGCCGCCGTCTGGGAGGTTCGCGTCGATCCGATCGAAGGTCTGGCCGATACCGGGAGGCGCAAATGAGCCCCTTCGCCCATCCTTTCCCCGTTCTGGGGCAATTCCCGATCTTCCAATTCCGTTCCCGTGCGTCCGCCGCCCGGACCCGACAGCAGGAGACTGATATGCTTACCACCATCACCATCGGCGGCACCGTTTCCGCACAGGGCATCATGGTTGCCGAACATCTTGACGGTCGTGTCACCATCGAAACCGGCCGCGAACGCCTGACCGGCTGGCCGATCCCTAAGGTCCTGAAAGGCGTGCTGTCGGTTCTGGCGCTGGCCGCCATGGGCTTTGGCACCCCGCAAGCCGCGCAGGCCGAGGCGCTGCTGAATGTCAGCTATGATCCGACCCGCGAGTTGTATCGTGAATTCAACGATGCTTTCGCCAAGCATTGGGCCGCCGAGGGCAATGAGGCCCCCGCCATCGAGACCAGCCATGGTGGCTCCGGCTCGCAGGCGCGTTCGGTGATCGACGGGCTGGAGGCCCAGGTCGTCACGCTGGCGCTGGCCTCTGACATCGACAAGATCGCCGAGGCGGGCAAGCTGCCGAAGGATTGGCAGGCGAAGCTGCCGCACAATTCTTCGCCCTATACCTCGACCATCGTGTTCCTTGTCCGTCAGGACAATCCCAAGGGCATAAAGGACTGGGGTGATCTGGTCGCCGATGGTGTCGAGGTGATCACGCCGAACCCGAAAACCTCGGGCGGGGCGCGCTGGAACTACCTCGCCGCCTGGGCCTGGGCTGAAAAGAACGGCAAGGATCCCAAGGCATTCGTCGGCGATCTGTTCAAGCATGTGCCGGTTCTGGACAGCGGCGCGCGTGGTTCCACAACCACTTTCGCGCAGCGTGGTATCGGTGATGTGCTGCTGGCCTGGGAGAACGAGGCCTATCTGGCCTTGAAAGAACTGGGCGAGGACGAGTTCGACATCGTGGTGCCGAGCGTGTCGGTTCTGGCCGAGCCGCCGGTTGCGCTGGTCGAAAGCAACATCAAGACGGATGCGCAGCGCAAGCTGGCCACCGCCTATCTCGACTATCTCTATTCGCCGGAAGGTCAGGCCATCGCCTTCAAGAACTTCTACCGTGCCTGGGATGCCTCGGCGGCCAATCCCGAAGACGTGGCGCGTTTCCCCAAGGTTGATCTGGTCAATATCGCCCATTTCGGTGGCTGGGCCAAGGTACAGCCCGAACACTTCGGTGACGGCGGTATCTTCGAGCAGATCTACGTCGCGAAGTGAGGATACGGGTGATGGGCAGACCGCTGATCCACCGATCCCCCATGCCTGGCCTCGGCCTCAGCATGGGGATCACCCTGACGATGCTTTCCCTGGTCGTGCTTCTGCCCATCGGCGCCCTTCTTCTGAAGGGTGCCACTTTCGGCATCGGCAATATCTGGGATACCGTGAACCGCGAACGGGTCTGGGCCGCGCTGTTCCTGTCGTTCCGCCTCTCGCTGTTTGCGGCGCTGTTCAACCTCGCCTTCGGCGTGCTGCTGGCCTGGGTGCTGGTGCGCTATCGGTTTCCGGGGCGGCGCATTCTGGACGCGGCGGTGGATCTGCCCTTCGCCTTGCCCACAGCCGTGGCCGGGATCGCCCTGACCGCACTTTATGCCCCGAACGGGGTCTTTGGCGGCATCGCCAAGGAAATCGGCGTGAAGATTGCCTATACGCAATGGGGTATCTTCATCGCGCTGATTTTCGTGGGCCTGCCCTTCGTCACCCGCACCGTGCAGCCGGTGGTCGAGGAGATCGACCGCGAGGTCGAAGAGGCCTCGGCCACGCTTGGCGCTTCGCGTCTGCACACGCTGACCCGTGTCATCCTGCCCATGCTGGCCCCGGCGGCGCTGACCGGCTTTGCGCTGGCCCTCGCACGGGCGGTTGGCGAATATGGCTCGGTCATCTTCATCGCGGGCAATATCCCGCTGGTGACCGAGATCGCGCCGCTGTTGATCGTGATCCAGCTGGAAGAATTCAATTATGACGCGGCGGCGGCCATCGGCATTGCCATGCTGTTGATCAGCTTTGCCATGCTTCTGATCATCAATCTGATCCAGGTCTGGAGCCGCCGGAGGATTGGCTATGTCTGAGACCCGCACCTTCACCTTCCGCCCCGCGACCGAGGAAACGCCGGTGGTGCGCTGGCTTCTGATCGGGCTGGCGGTGCTGGGCATCGCCATTCTGGTGGCGGCGCCCCTGTTCGTGGTCTTTGCCGAGGCGCTTGCCAAAGGTGTCTGGACCGCCGTGCAAAGCCTTGGCAATCGCGATGCGCTGTCGGCCATCAAGCTGACGCTGATGATTGCCGCGATCTCGGTGCCGTTGAACGCGGCCTTCGGCATCGCCGCCGCATGGTTCATCACCAAATTCGATTTTCGCGGCAAGGCCTTCCTGATCACGCTGATTGATTTGCCCTTCTCGGTTTCGCCCGTGGTGGCGGGGCTTTGCATCGTGCTGATGTTCGGCGCGAACAGCCTGGTTGGTGGCTGGCTGGTGGCGCAGGGCTATCCCATCGTCTTCGCGCTGCCCGGCATCGTGCTGGCCACCATGTTCGTGACCTTCCCCTTTGTGGCGCGGGAGTTGATCCCGGTGATGATCGAACAGGGCCGGGCCGAGGAAGAAGCCGCGCTGACACTTGGTGCCAGCGGTTGGCGCACCTTCTGGACGGTGACGCTGCCGAATATTCGCTGGGCGCTGCTTTACGGCGTGTTGCTTTGCAACGCGCGGGCGATGGGTGAATTTGGCGCGGTGGCGGTGGTTTCGGGCAAGATCCGCGGCCAGACTGCGACCATGCCGATCACAATCGAGATGCTTTACAACGAGTATCTCTCGATTGCGGCCTTCAGCATGGCGGCGGTGCTGACCGCGCTGGCGCTGGTGACGCTGCTTTTGAAAACCGCGCTTGAACTGCGTCACGCCGATGAACTGGCGGCCACCCGCCGCCACTGAGCACCCGTCCCTTACCATTTTCTGTCTGTAAATATCCCGGGGGTCCGGGGGCCAGGCCCCCGGCACGGCATAAGACGCAAGGAACCCGCCATGCATATCGAGATCGACGAAATTTCCAAACTCTTTGGTGCGACCGCCGCGCTGCATCCGGTGTCGCTGTCGCTGCCCTCGGGCGCGCTGGTGGCGCTGCTCGGGCCGTCGGGCTCGGGCAAGACCACGCTGCTGCGCATTCTTGGCGGGCTGGAGTTTCCGACCGCAGGACGCGTGCTGTTTGACGGGCAGGATGCGACCGGCCTGACCGTGCAGGAGCGCCGCGCGGGCTTTGTCTTCCAATCCTATGCGCTGTTCCGGCATATGACGGTCTTTGACAATATCGCCTATGGGCTGAACGCCCGCCCGCGTGGCAGCCGTCCGCCTGCCGCCGAAATTGCCCGCCGCGTCACCCGCTTGCTGGAATTGATCCAGCTGCCCGATATCGGGTCGCGCTTCCCGAGCCAGCTTTCGGGCGGTCAGCGTCAGCGTGTGGCCCTGGCGCGGGCACTGGCGATCGAGCCGCGTATGCTGTTGCTGGATGAGCCCTTCGGTGCGCTGGATGCCAAGGTTCGCAAGGAATTGCGGCAGGGCCTGCGCGATATTCATGACGAGACCGGCCTGACCACCATCTTCGTGACCCATGATCAGGAAGAGGCGATGGAACTGGCCGATCTGGTGGTGGTGATGTCGATGGGACGGATCGAGCAGATCGGTAAACCTGCCGATATCCGGGCGCGCCCCGCCACCCAATTCGTGCGCGACTTTATCAGCGCCTGACAAAAAGGCCCGGCCATGAGGCCGGGCCTTTTGCGTTTTGGTGCTGTTGCCTTACGGGCAGGGCTGCTCGAAGGCGTCGATGGCGGCAATCGCCTCCTCGGCGGTTTCGACATATTGGAACAGCGCCAGGTCCTCGGGGCTGATGGTGCCCGCATCGGCCAGGGCCTGCCAGTTGATGACATTTTCCCAGAAGGCGCGCCCGAACAGCAGGAAGGGCACGGGCTTCATCCGCTTGGTCTGGATCAGGGTCAGGCTTTCAAACATCTCGTCCAGCGTGCCAAAGCCGCCGGGGAAGATGCAGATCGCCTTCGCCCGCATCAGGAAATGCATCTTGCGGATGGCGAAATAGTGGAAGTTGAAGGACAGGTCCGGTGTCACATAGGCATTGGGTGCCTGTTCATGCGGCAGCACGATGTTCAGGCCGATGGATTGCCCGCCCGCCTCATGCGCGCCGCGATTGCCCGCCTCCATCACGCCGGGGCCACCGCCGGTGACGATCACATCGTCCCGGCCATAGCTTTCAAGGCTGCGCGTGGTCATCAGCGCGGCAAAGCGCCTTGCCTCGTCGTAATATTTCGACAGCTCGGCCAGAACCGGGGTCTTGGCGGTATCGGCATTTTCGGGGCGTGGGATACGGGCACCGCCAAACAGCACGATGGTGGTGCGGATGCCGCGCTCATCCAGAATCATCTGGGGTTTCAGCAGTTCCAACTGCAGGCGGACCGGGCGCAACTCCTCGCGCATCAGAAAATCGCTGTCGGCAAAGGCCAGACGATAGGCGGGGGCGCGGGTCTGCGGCGTGTCGGGGATACGGTCGGCGGCGGCCACATCCTGCACGCTGTCACGGAACGGGTGGCTACGGGTGTCGTCGGTCATCGTTACTCCTGTCGGCGTTGCGCGGGCCTGCCGCCACGTCTATAGCTTTGCCCGATTGATCGCCATAGGGAAGGGAATGCCATGTCCAATGCCGCCTTGGAAACCGCCATCGAAGCCGCATGGGATGCGCGCGATGCCATCACCCCGGCCACCAAGGGCGAGACCCGCGATGCCATCGAGGCCACGCTGGCGGCTTTGGGCGCAGGCACTCTGCGTGTCGCCGAAAAGCGTGGTGCGGACTGGCATGTGAACCAATGGGCCAAAAAGGCGGTGCTGCTGGGCTTTCGCCTGCAGGATATGGAACTGCAATCGGGTGGTCCGCAGGGCAGCAGCTGGTGGGACAAGGTCGACAGTAAATTTGCAGGCTGGGGCGCGGCAGAGTTCAAAGCGGCAGGCTTCCGCGCCGTGCCGAACTGCATCGTGCGCAAGTCGGCCTATATCGCAAAGGGCGTGGTGCTTATGCCATCTTTCGTGAACCTTGGTGCCCATGTCGATGAAGGCACCATGGTGGATACCTGGGCGACTGTCGGATCCTGCGCGCAGATCGGCAAGAACGTGCACCTGTCCGGTGGTGTCGGCATCGGTGGCGTGCTGGAGCCGATGCAGGCAGGCCCTACCATCATCGAGGACAATTGCTTTATCGGCGCGCGGTCCGAAGTGGTCGAAGGCTGCATCGTCCGTGAGGGCTCGGTCCTTGGCATGGGTGTGTTCATCGGCAAGTCGACCAAGATTGTCGACCGTGACACCGGCGAGGTGATGTATGGCGAGGTTCCGGCAGGATCGGTCGTGGTGGCGGGTTCCATGCCGTCGAAGAACGGTGTGAACCTTTACTGCGCGGTGATCGTGAAAAAGGTCGATGCGCAGACGCGTTCCAAAACCTCGATCAATGAACTGCTGCGCGACTGATTTGTGATCGGGCGTTCGTATTGAGTGCGAACGCCCGTTCTTATACGCCGATATAGCGGCGGAAAGGCTCTGCACCGGGCGTAAGGCCCATGGCGGGCACGACCTCGGCCACTTGGCCCTGCGCCATGAAAGCCACGCTGTCGGCAATTGACAACACCGCCTCAACCCTTTGTTCCACAAGAATGATTGCCACGCCCTGCGCCTTCAGCCGGGTTATGCTGTCGCGGATCAGCTGGATCATCGAGGGCTGCAATCCTTCGGTCGGCTCGTCCAGCAGCAGCACCGAGGGTTCCAGGCACAGCGCGCGGGCAAGCGCCAGCATCTGCTGTTCGCCGCCCGAAAGCGTGCCTGCGGCCTGCGTCAGCCGGTCGCGCAGGCGCGGGAACAGGTCCAGCACTGCCTCGCGCGTGGAGGCACCCTTGCCGCGTGTCATCAGCCCGATTTCCAGATTTTCGGCCACGCTCAGCGGCCCGAACAGCCGCCGCCCCTGCGGCACATAGCCGATGCCGTGGCGCGGCACCTCATGCGCGGGCAGGTCCTGCAAGGCGATCTCGTCCAACAGGATGCGGCCCGTCCGGCGCGCGGTCTGGCCCATGATGCTGCGCAACAGGGTGGTCTTGCCCGCGCCGTTGCGCCCCATCACGCAGGTGACACGGCCGGGTTCAGCCATCAGTGACACGTCACGCAGGATGGTGGTCGCGCCGTAGCCTGCCGTCAGCCCCTCGATCCGTAGCCCTTCAATCCGCTGCATGGCCGCCCCCGAGATAGGCATCCTGCACGGCGCGGTCGGCACGGATCGCATCGGGCGTGCCACTGGCCAGAACGCGGCCCATGTTCAGCACGGTGATCCGCTGCGCCAACGCCATCACCACCTCCATATTATGCTCGATCAGCAGGATCGTGGTGCCGGTCAGCCCGCGGATCAGGGTCAGGAAATCTTCAATCTCGGCATTGGCCAGGCCCTGGGTTGGCTCATCCAGGATCAGCAGACGGGGGGAAAGCGCCAGACCCATGCCGATCTCCAGCAAACGCTGGTGCCCGTAGCTGAGGGTCCCGGCCTCGGTTTGCAGATAGGGGGCCAGGCCGATGCGGGTCGCGGCCTGTGTCACGGCATCCGCCAGATCACGGCGGTGGCGGCGTTGCAGGGCCAGCGCCAGATTGTCGAAGACCGTCAACCCGGCATAGATCGAGGTGATCTGGAATGTATAGGCGATGCCGCGTAACACGCGTGTTTGCGCGGGCAGGCGGGTGATGTCTTCGCCCGCAAAGCGGATCGTGCCCTGATCGGGGGCAAGACGGCCCGATAGCAGGCTGACCAGCGTGGTCTTGCCCGCGCCATTCGGGCCGATCAGGGCGTGAATCTCGCCCTCGGTCAATGTCAGGTCAACGCCATCCACCGCGCGCAAGCCGCCAAAGGCGCGGCTTAGGCCCCTGGCCTCAAGGATCACGGCAGCCATTTCAGCCCCTTTTCGCGCAGCGTGCCCAAGATGCCCTTGGGCGCGAACAGCACCAGCACGATCAGCGTGATGCCGATCACCGCCAGAGGGCTGTCGGTCAGGCTTGAGGCCGCATCGATCAGCCAGGCCATCAGCCCGGCACCGAGCAGCGGCCCAAGCGTGGTGCCCGCGCCGCCGAGCAGCACATAAAGCAGCGGCAGGATGGAATATTGCGAGGTGCCGAAGCTGGCACCGACATAGCCGAACAGCAGACCGTAAGCCGCCCCTGCCGCACCGGAATAAAGGCCGGAAAGGGCAAGCGCCGCCAGTTTGGTGGTGAACGGGTTGTAGCCCAACATCCGCGAGCGTTCTTCATTCTCGCGCATCGCGATCATGCTGCGGCCAAAGCGCGACCGGACAAGCGCCCATTGCGCCAGCAGGCCCGCGGCAAACAGCGCAAGCGCCACTGCGTAACGTGGCCCGGCCTGCGTCAGATCCAGCCCGAACAGGCGGCGCGCGGCGGAGGGCAGGGGAAAGCCCTCATCCCCGCCGGTGAAGCCGCCATAGTAAAGCAGGGTCAGATGGAAGGCCTGCGCGAACATCAGTGTCACGATCATGAAGCTGACCCCGGCGGTGCGCAGCGCGAGCAACCCGGTCAGCATGGCCGTTGCCGTTCCTGCGGCAAGCCCAAGGATCAGCGCCGGGCCTGCGGCAAGCCCGTGCCGCATGGCAAGGCCCGTGGCCATCATGCCCGCGCAGAAATGCAGCGCATGGCCAAGGCTGAGAAGCCCGGTATAGCCGAAGGCAAGATTATACCCCATGGCGAAAACGGCCATCACAAGGATGCGCGCCAGCATCCCGTGCTGATAGGCGGGCAGCAGGAACCCCGCTGCGACCAAGGCGGCAAGCACGCCGATATGCAGCAGCGCGGGCCTCATGCCTTGGCCCCGAACAGGCCCTGCGGGCGAAAGACCAGCACAAGCGCCACGACAAGGGTCGCCAGGATCTTGGCAAGGGTCGGCGGATACAACATGGACAGGATCCCGTCGGACAGGCCGATGATCAGTGCCGCAATCAGTGTGCCGCGCAGGCTGCCCAGACCGCCGATGATGACGACGATGAAAGACAGCAGCAATGGATCATGGCCCATCAGGTAATGCGCCTGACTGATCGGCACGATCAGCACGGCGGCGAGGGCGGCCAGGCCCGCGCCAAGCGCGAAGGTTCCGGCATAGACGCGATCGACATTGATGCCGAAGGCGCGGGCGGTGTTGCGATCGACCTGTGTCGCGCGCATCACCAGACCGGCGCGGCTGCGGCTGAGGATCCACCAGACGGCAGCCAGCACAGCAAGGGCCGCAGCGATCACGAACAGCTTGTAACCGGAATAGCCGAACCACGGGAATTGCAGCCGCAGCTCGAACGGGGCCTGCACCGCGCGGGCATCGGGGCCAAAGAAGCTGAGCGCGCCCTGTTGCAGCAGGTAGGACAGGCCGATGGTGGCGACGATGGTCGATTCCGGGTTGTAATTCAGCCGTTTCAGCAGCGCGGTATCGGTGAGCCATGCGAGGGCCCCGACCGCCAGCGGCGCGAAAATTAGTGCGGCGACAAAGCCCATGGGGGCGGAGGGCACGAATTGCGCCACCGCCCAGGCCAGCACGGCACCCAGCATATAAAATTCGCCATGCGCCACATTGACCACGCGCATGACCCCGAAGGTCAGGCTGAGACCCACGGCGGCCAGCGCCAGAACGGCGGCCATCACCAGCCCCTCCAGCGAGGCAAGCAGCAAAAGCGGGCCGGTGCCCATCACATCCTCCGGGATATGCGGACCGGGGGCAGGGTGCCCCCGGCGGATCTTGCAAAAGCCTTAGAAGCTTTGGGCGGTATAATCCACCTCGTCGGGGTAAAGTCCGTCTTCCAATTCGGTGGTATGCACCCGGATCAGCTTGCCCCCCTCGACGCGCGAGATGAACTGCTGCCCGAAAGCCTGGTGGGTCTTGCCGTTGAAGGTCTTGGCGCCCTGCACATGGTCAAGGCCGGCCTCAAAGGTGGTCATCGCCTCCACCGCTTCGACGAATTTCTGCCGGTCAGCGGTGGATTGATAGCCCGACGCCTCCATCCCCTTCTTGATGACAGACAGCGTTTCCCAGACCGAGAACATGTGGGAATAGGTCGAGACATCGCGCGCATCGCTGAGGGATGCGCCATTGTCATCGACACCAACCGCTGCGCGATAGGCGGTCTCATAATCCGGGGCATCGGGTTGCTTGTTGCGGCACTGGCCTTCCCAGAAATGGCTGCCATTCAGGAAATCGAGGCCGGGGCTGGCCAGATCGACGCCTTCAAGACTGTCAATGAAGCCAAAGATCTGCGGCCGCGCGCCCGATCCGTAAAACTCGCCCAGTTCCTTCACGAAGGTCAGGACCGAAGGGCCGACCATGACGTGATAGAGCACATCCGTATCCGTCGGGATCTGCGGGAAATAGCGGGTGAACGAGGTTTCGGTCGGCGGGATCGCGATCTTGGCGATCACCTCGCCGCCCTGGGCCGCGACCGCCTCCGAGAAGAAGTCACGGTGATCATGGCCAAAAGCATAGTCCGGGAAGACCATGGTGACCTTCTTTCCAAGGTTCTGGGTGACCCAGGGGGCCATGGCCGACACCTGCGCCCGCACGTCGGTGATGCCGGGTTGCAGGGTCCAGCGGTTGGTCATGCCTGCGGCGACGTGATAGCCTTCGGAGCAGACCAGATAGGGCACCTTCAGCTCTGCCGCGCGCGGGGCGGAGCCGATGACGACATGGCTGAACAGCGGCCCGAAGATCATGTCGCAGCCGTGGCGGGTGGTCAGTTTCTCCACCACTTCGGCACCGCGCTTGGGATCGGTGCCGTCATCCTCGAACACGATCTCGACCGGGCGGCCATTGATGCCGCCTTCGGCATTCACCCGCGCCAGTGCGCCAAGCGCCACACGTTCATACCAGCGGCCATAGCCTGCGCCGATGCCGGTGCGATGCAGCTGGAAGCCGAGTTTCACCGGCGCTGAGGTCTGGGCCGAGGCAAAACGGATGGGCGAAAGTGCAAGCGCGGAACCGGCCGCGAGACCAGCAAGAACCGAGCGGCGGGGAAGATGGGTCATCGGCGTATCCTGTGCCAATCCTGCCAAGGCAGGAGGAGATTGTTGGTGCGCACATGAATTTATCAATGTTTGCAATGGCTTGTGTCATCGATGCCACGCATTGACAAGGGGAAATCCGGAAGAATTGCTGCAATCGGGCAAAGCGCTTGCCTGCGCGTGCCCTGCCGGTTACGCCGGAGATATGGATCAGGATTCGCCCTCATATCTGCTGGAAGATCAGTATGGCTATCAGCTGCGCCGGGCGGTGCAGCGCTATCAGGGCATTTTCGCCCGGCTGATCCCGGACCTGACAACGATGCAATTCGCCTCGTTGGTGCGGCTGGATCAGTCTGGCGCCATGAGCCAGAATCTGCTGGGGCGCGTGGCGTCGATGGATGCGGCGACGGTGAAAGGTGTGGTGATGCGGTTGCAGGCGCTTGGTCTGGTGCGGCGGCTGGCCGATCCGACCGACAAGCGCCGCCTGACGGTCGAGATCACCGATGAGGGCCGCGCCCTGGTGCGGCGCATGTATGATCCTGCGGTGCAGGCCATGGAGGTGGCATTGGCACCGCTATCGCCCAGCGAACGGGTCACCCTTATGGCGTTGCTGTCGCGCCTGACAGGATAGGGTTTTCGCCGGCTAATGACGGCGCGGGCGATCATCGGGGTTTGGAGACGATCCTAAAATCTGGCGAAGGTGGGGGCCTGGCCCATGTGACGACGCCCGATTGCCGTGCCGCGGCGAAGGTCTTGGGCCTTGGATGCGGGCCCGGCAGACCATGACGCCTGCGGGATCGGTGCCCGTGTTTGGGATGCGTGGCGAGGGAATCTTGCAGATTTGGCAAGGTGTGGGCTATCGCAGCATAACGTCGCCAGCCGCGGTCAGTTTTGGCCGAAAGGCTCGGTGGTTGAAACATGGCGGGCGGCATTTCGTGCGGCAGGTTTCCGGTGATCTGCAACTTTGACGCGAGAGTTGTTTGCGACCTGTCAGAGTTGCGATCCGCCAGAATCGTGCAATAACTGCGGCGCAATTTATGTGGTCTGCGTCTGGCCCAATGCTTGAACCTGACCTTAAGATTTCTTTACGGACAAGGGCCGACACGCTACCGCAGGGCTTCGGTCCGGTATTTTTTTGGGGTCAGATGTGATGCAGTTCATCAATGGGTGTCTGACGGCGAGCCTGATCTATCTGATGTCGTCGCCAGCATATGCCAATGAGATCTTGCTGCATGTCAGCAACCAGGAGGGGCAGACGCTTGCCCTCGACCGGCTGACGCTTGAGACGCTGCCGCAGAAAACCGTGAAGACCTCCACGATCTGGACCGATGGTGTGATCGAGTTCAGCGGCCCCGTGCTGATCGACGTGCTGCATCAGGCCGGGATCGATTCGGGGCGGGTGGAATTTCTGGCGCTGAATGACTACCGTCTGGAGATGGAGGTCGCGGATTTCTCGAAGGACTGGCCGATCATCGCCACCCGCCGCGAGGGGGAACCCTTTGGCATTCGCGAGAATGGACCGCTTTGGGTCATCTATCCTTTTGATGAGGGCGGGCAGCTTTCGGATGAGCGCACCTTTGCCGCCAGCGTCTGGCAATTGGTCAAGATCACGGAGCTGCCTTGATGCCAGCCAAAGGATCGGCGGATCGGCTGGGGCAGGCAGAGCGGCTTGTTCTGTGGTTCGCCCGCCGTCTTTGGCCGGTCATGGTCATGGTCGTGCTGGCCATCATAGGGCTTCTGGTCTTCGGCTATAATGTCAATTCGCGGCTTGATGATGCGCGTGCCGCCCAATCGGACAATACTGCCTGGCTGATCGCGCAATCCGAGGTGGACACGCTGAAGCTGGATCTGGCGCTGCGCGAGACATTGCGCAGCGGTGATCTGGAAGCGGTGCGCACCGCCTATGACATCTATGTCAGCCGGATCAATATCGTCGACAGCTACTTTTCCAGCTCCAAGGTGCTGCGGCCACTGGCTGGCAGCCCTGACTGGGCCGAGGTGAAGCGCCTGACGTCTGAGCTTGGCGTGCTGATTGATGTGCCGGACAATGCCTTGCGGCTGAACCTTGTTGCCGCGCAGGCACATACCGATGCGCTGCGCCAGCCAGTGCGGCAATTCGCGGTCGATGCGCTTGGACTGCAGATCGCGTCGGGTCTGCTCAACCGAGAGGCGCTTACCTGGCTTCTGGTGCGGGCGGCGGCGCTTGGCCTCGCGGTGATCCTGTTCCTGTTCAGTGCGGTCTGGGTCATGGCCTATCTGGCATTGAGCCTGAGGGCGCGCCACAAAGAGGTGGAGCGCGCGCGCGGAAACCTGGAACGCACGCTGGCTGCCACGCCGGATGGGGTGCTGGTTGTGGCCTCGGACGGGCGGGTGCGGGATGCGAACCGGGCGGCAGAGGCGATCCTTGGCCGCGCATTGGGAGAAATGCGCGGCTTGCGTGTGCAGGAGTTCCTGCTGACCCAGCTGGGGGAGACCGGGCTTACGACGATGTTGCGCCGGGCGCGTCAGGGTTACGCGCCCGACCGCCATATCGAAATGACGGCGCGCCGGGCCGATGGCACCGAGGTGCCAATCGAACTGGTGATGACGCGGGGTGAAGACGCCGATGGGGTTGCGGTGGTGTTCATGTTCCTGCGCGACATTTCGCGCCGCCATGAATATGAACAGTCGTTGCGCGCGGCCCGTGATGCCGCCCTTCAGGCTGCCGAGGCGCGGACGCGGTTTCTGGCGGTGATGAGCCACGAGATGCGCACGCCAATGAACGGGGTGATCGCGGCGCTGGATATCTTGATGCGGACCACGCGGCTGAGCAGGAAACAGGCGCGGTTTACCGAGATCGCCGAACGATCCGCCCAGTTGGCGCTGGACCAGATCAACGACATTCTCGAGATGGCGCATCTTGAAGGCGGCAATGCCGAAGAGCCACCCTCGGTCTTCAATGTCACCGAATTGCTGCGCGATCTGGCCGATCAGATGCAGCCACTGGCCGCGCGCAATGACAACAGACTGAGCGTCGAGGCCCCGCCCGAGGCTGCGGCCTGGGTCACCGGGCCACGACGTCGGTTGCTGCGGGTGTTGATCAATCTTGCGGGCAATGCAGCGAAGTTCACCCAGAACGGGCGCATCGACATACGAGCCGCTTTTCTGCCGGACATGGAGCCGCAGGAGGATCTCGCAAGGCGCAGGACTCTACTGGTCGAGGTGGTCGATACCGGCATCGGCATCGCACCGGAGCGGATCGACGCAATCTTTGAGCCCTTCGAGACGCTGGAAGACAGCTATGACCGCCGGACCGAGGGCACGGGCCTTGGACTTGGCATCGCGCGCCGCACGCTGGAGCGGATCGGTGGCACACTTGGCGTCGACAGTCGCCCCGGCGAAGGCAGCCGCTTCTGGTTCCGCCTGCCCTTGCTGACGGCGGCCCCGCCCCCGCCCGGCCACATGAGCGATGACGGGAACGAGGCCGATCTGCCGGTCCTGGATGTGCTGATCGCCGAAGACAACGCGACGAACCGGGTGGTTCTGGGGGAGATGCTGCTGCATCTGGGTCAGCGCGTGACCGAGGCCCGTGACGGGGCCGAGGCCGTGGCGGCGGCGCAGACCCGTGCCTTTGATCTGATCCTGATGGATGTCAGTATGCCGCTGGTTGACGGGCTGGTCGCCACGCGCCGCATCCGCGAGGCGGGGGCCTCCAAGGGCGCGCGTATCGTGGCGCTGACCGCGCATGGCTTCCCCGAGGAATTGGCACGATTTCGTGCGGGTGGCCTGACCGAAATCCTGCAAAAGCCGGTTACGCTGGCCGCCTTGCGTCCGTTGCTTGCGGGCAGCGTCGCGGCCTCCGGGGCTGCACTCGATGCGGATGTGATTTCCGATCTCTGCGCCCTTCTGTCGCTGGACAAGCGGTTGAAGCTGCTGGAGGGTCTGCATGACGAGGCACAAGCCTTTCTGAGCGTGCTGGGCCGGGGCGTTGCAAGCGATGAAGTCGCGCGGCGGGCACATCGCCTGCAAGGCGCGGCCTCGGTTCTGGGCGCGCGGGACATGATGCTGGCGCTGCGCCGCCTGGAGGCGCATTTCAACGGTAGCGAACCGGGTGATCCGCAAGCCCTGACCCGGCGCTTTTCGGTATCCCTTCAAACGACCATGGCCGACCTGCCCGCGGCACTGACACCGGAAATTCCTGTTGCCGGGGCCGAATGATGCTATGCTTGCGCATCCGATAGGGGAACGGGCGCAATGCAATCCAGCGGATCGGCCGATGGCAGCGCAATCCGCCTGCTGATCGCCGACGATCATGACCTTGTCCGCGATCTGGTGGCCGAACACCTGACTGTGCAGGGCGAATTCGAGGTGGTGACTGCCAATAGCCTGGCTGCCGCCCGGCTTTCCCTGTCGCGCGAGGGGCCGTTTGACGTGGTGCTGCTGGATTATGCGCTGCCCGATTCCTCTGGGCTCGGCGACCTTGCCGCGCTGGTGACGGAAGCGGGCGAGGCGAAGGTGGTGCTGTTTTCCGGCCAGGCCCGCCCGGAAGTGGTGCAAGAGGCCCTGCGTCGCGGCTTTCGCGGCTATATCCCCAAAAGCACCCCGGCCCGCGCTTTGGCCGAGGCATTGCGGCATGTCCGCGCCGGTGCGATCTGGCTGCCCGAGGGATTCGAGCCGGCGGCTGCGCGCCCTTCGCCGCTGGAAAGCCTGACCCCGCGCGAGATGGAGGTGCTGCAGGCGATCCGCGCAGGCGCAATGAACAAGGAAATCGCGGCGCGGATGGCGATCAGCGAGGTGACGGTCAAGATGCATGTGCGGTCGATCTGCGGCAAGCTGCGGGCGCGCAACCGCACTCAGGCCGCGATGATCGCATCGGAACTGCTGGCTTGAAGCCATGCCGCACCGTCTGGCGCGATCTCGGGGCTGCGGACACCGCGTTCTCCTGTTTTTATTGACTCGTGACGCAAGTGGGACTAAACGCCGCAGGGTGCGGGATATGCCCCGCACGCTCACTCGGTGACCGGGCCCCTCTGGCAGGAAAATCGGCGTTCCTGCGATGTCGGCACTGCGAGGAGAACTCCGCCGATGGACCATATTCAATGTCCGTACTGATCGCTGATGGCCCTTGCGGCCTGTCTTTCCGCTGTGACAGGGAGCACCGTGCATGACCCCCGCACCGCAACCCAAATCGCTGCTCTCTTATTTGAAATGGGCCATCATCTCGACCGTGATCGGCCTCGCGCTCGGCGCATGGCTAGGATGGGAAACCACCGGCACGCTGCCGGGGATGCTGACCATCTTCTTCATCTGCGCCGTGCTGGCGGTGCTGGAGATCTCGCTGTCCTTCGACAATGCCATCGTGAATGCCAACAAGCTGAAAGAGATGACGCCGGTCTGGCAGCATCGCTTCCTGACCTGGGGCATCCTGATCGCCGTCTTCGGGATGCGGATCGTGTTCCCGCTGTTGATCGTGGTGATTGCGGCCAATGTCGGCCCGATCGACGCGATGATCATGGCCGCAGCGCGCCCCGAGGAATATGCCCGCATCATGCAAGAGGCGCATCTTCCGATTGCGGCCTTCGGTGGCACCTTCCTGATGATGGTGGCGCTTGGTTATTTCGTGGATGAAGACAAGGAGATCCACTGGATCGAATGGCTGGAAAGCCGCGTCTCGCAATATGCGAGCGTGAAGGGCATCGAAATTGCCTTCGTGCTGACCGTGGCGCTGCTGTTCTCGCGGCTGCTGGAAGGCGCGGAGCGTGACGTCTTCGTCTATTCCGCGATCTATGGCCTGCTGACCTTCCTGCTGGTCGAAGTGCTGGGCGGCTTCCTTGATAAATCGCAAGAGGCCACGACGGCGGCGGCAAAGGGCGGTCTGGGTGCCTTCCTCTACCTTGAGGTGCTGGATGCCAGCTTCTCGTTTGACGGGGTGATCGGGGCCTTCGCGCTGAGCCAGAACCTGTTCGTCATCGCCATCGGTCTGGGCATCGGCGCGATGTATGTACGTTCGATGACGATCATGCTGGTGGAACGCGGCACGCTGGCCGAATACCGCTATCTGGAACATGGCGCGTTCTACGCCATCCTGATCCTGTCGGTCATCATGTATGTGCAGACGCTGTTCCATATCCCCGAGGTCATCACCGGCCTGGGCGGTGCGGCGCTGATCGGCGTCGCGCTGTGGTCCTCGATCCGCTGGAACAGGGCCAATCCGCACGCGGCAGAGTGATCTGCCCAGTCAGGCACCAAGACAAAGGCCGGGTGAAACCCCGGCCTTTTGCATTAGGCTTGTTCGCCCGAACCGGCGGTCAGCCCTTGTTCGTCTCAGCGGTATGGAACTTGTTCTGCCGTTCGTCGCCAAACAGGTTGCGGCTTTCAAGATATTCCCGCTGCTGGCGATAGAATTCCAGCAGGAAATCCCATTCGCGTGCAGGCGGCAGGTCCTCGTCATAGCGGATGCGGCGGCGGATGGTCTGTGCCACCTCCGACACGCGCTTGCGGGCCTCGGGACTTGTCGGGGGATTGCGCAGGATTGTCTCCAGCGTCTGCAATTCAAAGCGACCATAGATATCCAGATGTTCGGCGCGAAATTCATAGCCACGCGTGGCAGCCCGGGCGGAAAGATCGGGCAGCAGCTGCGGGCGCGGGGTTTCCACCACCACGGTGCCTGCAACCATATCGCCGATGCGCTGGTTCAGCCGGTTGATGATCGGCACCAGCAATGTGGCAATCATCCATGTCGCAAGGATCAGCCCAGGCCAGAGGCTGAGATTGGCCGCGCCGAACAGGGTGGCGATGGGGAGGAACACCTCCACCTCCTTCATCAGATTGCGCGCAACGATCTGATGCGGGGTCAGGCGGCGGCCATCCAGGCTGATGACGCGGATGCCCGCGATCCGCTTGCCAAGCGTCCGCCCGTTCCAGACCAGTTCCGACAACGCATAATAGGGAATGCGGATGAAGAACGACAGCAGCGCATAGAAGGCGGTCAGTCCTTCCCAGGACAAGCCTCCCAATGTGGCCAGTGCCATGATGATCAGCAGCGCCCCGCCATAGGTGATGAAGATATCAAGGCTTTGCGCGCCCATCCTTGCGCCCAGTGATGAGAGGCGGAAGGTGATCGGCACGCTTTCCGGCGGGGTGTGGCGCAGAAGCCCCTTGGCCTCCCATGCGGGCAGGTTGGTGGGGGTATAGGATTTCATGCCCGTGCCCCGCCTGTGCCTGTTTCGCGCGCGGATTCGTGGCCTGGCTCATGGCCCGACAATGTCAGCCATGCGATCCATGCCGCGCCGATTCCCCATCCGATGGCAAGGCGCGCTTCGGTCGATTGCACGGTCTGGCGGAAGAAACCTTCCAGAATGGCGGCGCAGACCAGCATCAGCCCGGCCAGGATCATCAATTTGACCGCATCGCGCCCGCGCCGTTGCAGCGCCGCGCGCCGCGTCTCGTCGCCTGGCAGAAGCACGGCAAGGCCAAGCTGCGCCCCGCCCGCACAGGCGATGCAGATCGCGGCCATCTCGGTGACGCCATGAATCGACAGCCAGCCGGTCAGTTCATAGGCAAGGCCCTTTTCGGCGAACATCTTCCAGAAGGCCCCCAGCACCAGCCCGTTATAGAAGGTCAGCACAAAGCTGGGCATGGTGACAAAGACGCCAAGCGCAAAGGTCAGAATCGCGACCTGCGTGTTATGGGAAAACAGGAAGGTCGCGAAGCTGCCAAGCCCGTCACCGCTTTCCTGCCCGCCATCGAACAGGGTGGAGCGCAGATATTGCGTGGAAGCATCGGGGGTGCGGCCATCGGCCAGACCGCCGGGCACGAAAGTGTAGAACCAGCTATGGTCCTGGGCATAAAGCACAGCCCCCAGCAGCATTCCCAGAAGCAGCGCGACAAAGCCGATCAGCAGCGGTGCCCCGGACCGGCGGGCCGCCTGTGGGATGCCATGGGTGATCAGCCGGATGAACAGCCCGCGCAGGCTTTCCTGAGGCGCATAGACCACCAGATAGGCGCGGGCACAAAGCGCATCGAGATAGGTCAGCAGCGCCTTGTCCATCGAGATCGCGCGCGCAACCGACAGCGCATTCATCGCCTGCCGATAGAGGCTGGCCAGCTCCAGCGCCTCGTCATAGCCAAGGGCGCGGGTGCCGTTGCTTTCGGCCTTGCCGATCAGCGCATCCAGCCGCTGCCAGCCCGCCTCGCGTTCCGCACGAAAGCGGGCCGAGCGGATCTGGTCGACGGAGGACGCAGGCGCGGCGGGGTTTGGCGTTGCGGGGGCAGATACGGACGCGGTCATATCATCTCCTTCGCCTTGATCTCGATATAGCGCGAGATCAGCGCGGCGCTCAGCTTGCCCGGTGCGCTGTCAAGGCACAGGATGCCCAGCCGGTTCAGCCGGTCCAGCACCGCCTGACGTTCCTGCAGGATGCGGCTGGCGGCGATGGCCTTGGCCACATCCTCCATGCCGGTGCTGTCCGGCCGGGTCAGGGCCTGCATCGCAGGATCGCCAAGCGCCACATAAAGCACGACATGCTGGCGCTGCATGACGGCCAGGTTTTCGACCAGCAGCTCGGCCGAGGTGCTGTCGACGAAATCGGCGAAGACCACGACCAGCGAGCGGCGCTTCAGCTTGCCGTTCAGCACCGAAAGCCCAAGGGTCGGGTTCGATTCCGCCTCATCCTGTTCCAGCGTGGCGCAGGTGGATTGGATACGCCCGAAGGCCGCGCGCCCCGGGCGCGGCGGGATCAGCGGCTGGGGGCGCGCGCCAAAGCTGAAGAAGCCCACATTATCGCCCGCCAGACCGCTGGCCCAGGCAAGCGCAAGCGCGGCATGGATTGCATGATCCAGCTTGGTCAGCGCGCCCAGACGTTCGCCCATCAGATGGCCGGTATCCAGACAAAGGATGATCTGGTGGTTACGCTCCACCCGCGTTTCGCGGGCAACAAGGTTGTTCACCCGCGCGGAACGCTTCCAGTCGATGCTGCGCGGGTCCATGCCCGATACGAAGTCGCGCAGCTGGTGGAACTCCGACCCGCTGCCGCGCAGGTTGTTCACCCGCGCGCCATCCAGCAGCGGCAGCATCTGTGCCTGAATGGCGCCGGACAGGATCGGCGAGATATCGGGCATGACCGTGATCGTAAGATCCAGCGCCCAGTTCGGCAGCACCTCAAACAGATGAAGGCGCGACGGGTAGCGCAGCCAGAGCCGGGTGATGGTTTGCGCACCGCGATCCCGCAGCCGGATCGGGATATCTATCCGGGCCGAGGTTGCACGGACGGGCAGGGGGATCGGTGTCCCCTCGGCAGGAGCAAGGCCTGCACTATGAGACAGTCGCAGCTCGGCCGAGGGCGGCAGGCGTTTGGCCGTCAGTGTGACGGCAAGCATGGCGTCATGCCCGGCAAAGCCACGCGCCACGATTTCGGCCTCTGGGCGGATGCCGCGCGCGGGTACGGTCAGTGCCAGATCCAGCACCATCAGAAGGAACAGCCCACCCCATGGCAGCAGGATCAGCGTCGTATCCTCGGGGCGCAACACCACGAGGCCGACCGACAGCGCGGCCAGTCCGATCACCAGCGCCAGCATGTGCCGTGAGGGTCGCATCAGCGCGGTGCATCCTGCCGGTTGAGAATGGTGGTCAGCACGTCATCGGGGCTGCGGCCCTCGATCTCGGCGGTGGGGCCCAGCACGATCCGGTGCCGCATCGCGGGGAGGAACAGAATTTGCACGTCATCGGGCAGGGCATAATCGCGCCCGTCCAGTGCCGCGCGCGCCCGCACAGCCCCGGCAAGGGCGGCGGCGGCGCGCGTGGAGGCACCATGGAGCACCTCGCCATCGCTGCGGGTGGCACGGACCAGATCGACGATATAGCGCAGGATGCTGTCCTCAAGCCGGATCGCATCGACCAGGGCGTGGCCTTGCGCGAGCGCCGCCGCGTCCATCACTGATGACAGCGTGGCGCGCCCCTCGCCCACCGGGCCACGGGTGCCGCGCGACAGGATCGAGATTTCGGCATCGCGATCCGGGAAATCGACCAGCAGCTTGAACAAAAAGCGGTCCAGCTGCGCCTCGGGCAGCGGATAGGTGCCATGCTGTTCGATGGGGTTCTGGGTCGCGATGACAAAGAAAGCCTCGCCCAGCGGATAGGTGGTGCCATCGATCGTCACTTCACGCTCGTTCATCGCTTGCAAAAGCGCGGATTGGGTCTTGGGCGGCGCGCGGTTGATCTCATCCGCCAGCAGGATATCGGTGAAGATCGGGCCGCGCGTCAGACGAAATTCGCCGGTCTGGAAGTTGAAGAGGTTCACCCCCAGAACATCGCCGGGCATCAGGTCGGGCGTGAACTGCACGCGCCCGAAGGCCAGAGTCGACACCTGCGACAGCGATTGCGCCAGCAGCGTCTTTGCCGTGCCGGGCGGGCCTTCCAGCAGGCAATGCCCGCGTGCAAACAGAGAGACCAGCAGCATGTCGATCAGCGCATCCTGCCCTTGAATGACCTTGCGGATCTCGCCGCGCAGCGCCTCTGCCAGCTGCTGGAACCCTGAAAGCGTCATGGGGGCGAGTTCAGTGGACATGGGTCAGCTTCTCCAAAACAGTTCGAAACATATCGAGATTGCGGCGCAGATCCTGCGAGCGGGCGTTCGGATCGGGTGCCTCAAGACGTGACACGACATCGCGCAGCGTCCTTGTCGCGGCGGGATCGCGGCGTTCCAGATGGGTGAACAGGCGGGCAATGCCCTGCGCGCCGCTACCGGGACCGCGCCCGAAGGTGGATTGCGCCAAATCGGAGAGGCTGGTCTGCACATATTCGCTGACAAGCCGGGCGTCATGGCCCGCAATGCGCAAAAGGCGCGCATTGGTTTCAATCGCGGTGGTCTTTGACTGCTCCGGCGTTGCACTGTCTGTCGTCAGCAGCGGCCCGAAGCGCAGCGCGCCACGCCAAAGTGCGATACCCAGAACGATCAGCAACATCGCCCAGATGCCGGCCAGGGGCGGCGCAAAGAACCGCGCGAAATCATCCGAGGAGCGATCATAATCCTGCCGCTCGTTGGAATAGTCGTAATAGGTCACAAGGTTCTCGCCCGCCGTATCGACATAGATCCGCCGCTCGGCCGGGGCTTCCGCAGGGCTGCCCTTCCGGTTCTTTCCGGTGTCGGAAGGGGGCGGTGGCACGAGCGATTTCAGCAGCGCGACCAGAATGGCCCCGTTGTCGCCAAGGGTCAGTCCGTGATTGTTCAGAAGATCGGGGTCGGACAGCAGATGAACCGCAAGGTCGGTATCCGGCCAGTGGCAGCTGACAACCAGCGCACCTTGCGGCAAGGACAGGGTTGGGCGGCAGACATCGGGCAACCTTGTCGCATCAAAGAGCTGTGGCAGAAACAGCGCCAGATTGCCGCCTTCCACCGGCGCGACAAGCATCCCGTCCTCGGGGCGGATCACCTTCAATGCGCCAAGGCCCAGTTGCAGGGTCAACACGTCCAGCGCCTGCGCGGGGATCAGGCCAGACCGATGCGCGACGGCGGACACGACGGTGCCATTGACCCATTTGGGCAAGACCACCAACGCCGTGGGCCCGTAAATCCGGTCCATCACATCGCTACGGTCAAGGTCGCGCAGCGTGGTTGCGTAATAGGCGGCGCGGGCATCGGCGGGCCGCGTCGCATCCTGATCCAGATCGGTGTCGTAAAGCGGCAGGAGCCGCAGGCTCAGCCGGGCGATATCGGGATGAACGCGTGGGTTCGATTGTTCCGCCGGAAGCCCTTGTGCCGAAAGCCATGGTGCCAAGGCCTCGACCCCGATGGTGGACCCATCCAGGCGGCGATCGGCACCACCGCCACCCAGCAGGAACAGCCCGGTGATACCGCCAAGAACCAGCAATCCGACAAGGATCATCGGCAAGGCGTTACGCATGATGCCCTCGGCTTTCCAGAAGGATCGCGCGGCCCATTTCCAGGGTCGCGGCGAAGCCCGGCTCGCTGACCGGCTGGCCCCCGTAATGGGCCAGTTCGGCCCGGCGCAGGATCTCGGCCAGAGCGGGTGCCTGACGCCAGGTGCCGGGCAGGCGGCGATAGGCGATGCGTTCGGTATCGGCGCGCAGCAGGCGGGTATCGGTTTCGCTGGCTGCCGTCAGCAGGCAATGGCGCAGCAACCGCACCAGCGCCGCGCTGCGATCTGACATGGCTGCGATCTGATCGATCAGGCTGCGCGGATCGCCCGCCTGATCCTCGATGCTGATATTCCAGGCATCGGGGGCCGCCGTGGGTTTGCGTTCGGCCTCGGGTGCGCGCGCCATCAGCATTCCCGCACCGCCAAAACGCAGCCAAAGCAGCAGCAGGCCCAGCACGACCAGAATCACGATCCCGGTGGAGATCGGCCCGGATCTGGGCAGGGCCATGCCGCCACCGCTGTCGCGGCGATCGGGCGGCAGCACCTCGTCACGCCCTTCGGCCAGATCGCCGGTGATCCGCAACGCATAGGTCATATCGCTGCGCGCGCCCTCGGTTGCCACGATGCGCTGCGCCTGCGACGACAATGTGCCGCGCGGCGGATCGGCGGACTCGATCACCCGCGCCCGGCCATCCTGTGCCGCAAGGCTTGCAGGCATGGCGATCACCGCCAAGACAAGAAAGGACGCGTGCGGAAGGCCGGTCAGGCGGATCACTCGAAAATGCCCGTCCCTTGCGGTGCCAGCGGGTCGGCACCAAAGCGATTGGGGCCAGCCGTGCCGGGCAGCAGCATCAAGACCAGCATCGCAAGCATGATGGCCAGGTTCAGGATCGGGATCATGCAAAGCAGCATCAGTCCGAGGAACCACCAGCCGGAAATGTTACGATCATGCAGCCGCCGGATGGTCACGCCCACTACGGGCGGCATCATGAACAGGCCGAATCCGAAGGTTGCCATATAAACCGGCAGGATCAAAAGGATGGTGAGGATCGAGGGCTCCTGCCCCGACATGGCCGCCGGCAGGATGGTAGCGGCCATAATCAGCGCAAGGACCACCATGAAGCCGGTGCTGATCAGCCAGTAGAACAGCATCAGCCACCAGAATTCTGCGCGGGAGGCGCGTCCTTCAATCAGCGGATAGTATTTCTCGACCAGGCATTTGCGGATGGCGTCGCCAAAATCCATAAGGCTACCTCAAACTTCAACCAATCCCGCATTTCTAGCCTCAGCGGTCAAACAACTGCAAGCAACCGGGCTACCGGTCATGAAAAAGCCCGGGCGGTGCCGGGCTTTCCCTGTCAGCAGGTCTCAGGCGAAAATATCGGCGCGCCCGGCCGGGTTCAGCGGGTCGGGGCCATACTTGTTGTCGCCCGGGGTGCCGCGCAGGCAGAAAATGACCAGCATGGCGATCGAGCCGACCAGCGACACGATGGAGCCGATGATCGGGATCAGGCTCACGAGCACAAGTCCGAGATACCACCAGCCCGACAGGTTGCGGTCATGCAGCCGACGCACGGCCACGGCAATCGACGGGATGAACAAGGCAAGAATGACGATCGCAGCGATCCCCATGAAGAGATAGCCGATGACTGAGGGGGCGCCGGTCGTGCTGTCCAGCGTCGCGGTCACGATGAGGGCAGCGATGCCGCCGATCACCAGCATGACGATATAGTTGAAAAGGATGAACCACCAATATTCGGACCGTGCAGCACGCCCCGAGAAGGTCGCGTATTTGCGCTTGAGACAGGTCTCAACAGCTTCTGTGAATCCCATTTATTCTACTCCGGTGAATGACATACTGCCTGAATCTAGCCATGGAGGCCCAAAATATGCAACTGAAATGCTTGGTTTTTGGGCGCCACCCTGCACCCTCGTGCTGCGCCGCAGGGAAGATGAAGATGGCGATTCCCGTTCTGCTGGGCCGCGCCGCCGCCTGACCGCACAATTCCATGGCTGCATCTGGGCGCGGGCTACGGCGAACGTGCCCTGAGGCTGCGGCAGGCGCGATCTCGGGGCGACGAAAAACCAAGCATTTGCTGATCATGTTACGGGCTTGTGACGAAAATCTGTCTGTTGGATGATTTTTCTGCTTGCGGTGCCCGGCGAAGCTCCCTAAATACCGCCTCACCGAGACGACGAACGGGAACGGATCGTCGGTTTGGGATGGAGATGAGGTTGGCGGCGCGCCAAGGGATTGGCGCGGTGCTGGATTTTTGTCTT
>NZ_WCHR01000017.1 GCF_008973825.1 Gemmobacter serpentinus
AGTGCCGAGTGCATTGAAGCGGTTCATGAGTGCAACGCGGATCTGGACCTCGGCGGTTTGGCGATCCGGATCACGTGATGCGATGCGTTCCCCGAATGCCTTGTGACACTTCATCTTTGCCTCTATCCGACTTCGGGCGTGATATCCGACTGGGGGGTGCCGCTAACCAAAGGGCGGCATGAAGGCTTGATCGACTTCGCGACCTTTGAGCGCATCCAAGCCCGCCTGAAAGAGGGGGCGCGTGTACCCGTGCGCGTCGATGTGTCGGCTGACTTCCCCTTGCGTGGTGCCATTGCCTGTGCGTGTTGTGGCAGGCCGTTCACTGCCTCATGGTGCCGCAGCAAGACGGGTGAGCGTCACCCTTACTATCTGTGCTTCACCAAGGGCTGTGAGCGCCGCAACAAGCATATCCGGCGTGATTTGGTCGAGGGGCAGTTTGTTGCCATGCTCGACACGCTGACGCCTGCGCCCAAACTGTTCACGCTGGCTCATGCCATGTTCAAAGATGCGTGGACGCAGCGCATGGCTCAGGCCAAGGCCGTGGCAAAGACCTATGAGCGTGAGACCGCTAAGGTGGAAGCCCAGATCGAGGGGCTGCTTGACCGGATCGTTGATGCTACGTCTCAAAGTGTGGTTACTGCCTATGAGAAGCGGATTCACAGCCTTGAGCGTAGTAAGGTTGCGCTTGAGGAAAAGCGTGCACGCAGCACCCAGCGGCATGGGACCTTTGAGGAGTTGTTCGAACTCGCCTTCGGATTCCTCTCAAGCCCTTCAAAAATATGGAATCTTGGCAGAATCGAGTGTCAGAAACTGGTGCTGAAATTGGCGTTTTGCGATAGGCTGGAATACGCGCCCGAAACTGGGTTTCGAACCCCGAAAACGTCCTTACCCTTCAATATGTTAGGGAGTGTTTCGCCTAATAAATGCGAAATGGCGGAGAGACAGGGATTCGAACCCTGGGTCGGCGCAAACCGACAACGGTTTTCGAGACCGCCGCATTCGACCACTCTGCCACCTCTCCGCGTCAGGGATCGTCGTGAGGCGGGGATTTAGCGAAGGTTCGATGCGGGTGCAAGCCCCCTCGGTGGAAAACTTTTCTGGGCGACGGTTTTTCGTTTTTATGGCCGGAGCTTGCCGGGAAGCAAAACCGCGGGCAGGGGCCGGAAGGCGCTGATGCCGGATGCCCCGCCGTGCAGACCCGGGATGTGGGCCTTCTGAGAGCCGCATCTCACGCGGGGTTTACGGGGCGGGATGACTGCGGGTGCTTGGCAAGTGCGGCATGGGGCATTAGCTGTGGATCACGGTGTTGCGTGGCAGCATCGCGGCGGCAATGGAGAGGCGCGACATGGCGGCAGGACGGATGATCGGCGAAGGGATGCGCGGCGCGGTCCGCGCGCTGACCGTGACGGCCCTGATCGGGCTTGGTGTTGCAAGTGGTGCGCAGGCCGAAGGGCCCGCCGTGCCGATGGCCCCCAATCCGCAACTGCCCGCGCGCGGCGCGGGCGTGGCCCAATTGGCGCAGACCATGATGCTTTCGGGCGTGGTCGATGTCATGCAGGCCGAAGGCAAGGCCTATGGCCAGCAATTGCGCGACGAGATGTTCCTCGGCCGCAATGGTGCCGAATGGGAGGGAATCGTCGGTGCGATCTATGATCCGGCGCGGCTGCTGGCCGATCTGGAGCGCGGGCTGGAGACCGAGCTCGCCGGCAAGCCCGAAGTGATCCGCGCCGCGCAGGCGTTTTTCGGTAGCCCGACCGGCCAGAAGATCCTGTCGCTGGAGCTGGAGGCGCGGCGCGCCCTGCTGGACAAGGCGGCCGAAGAGGCCGCGAAGGCCGCGGCGGGCGATCTGTTCGCCAAGGATGGCCCTCGGATCGAGGCGCTGCGCCGCTTTGCCGCCACCAACGACTTGATCGAGATGAATGTGATGGGCGGCCTGAACGCCAATCTCGCCTTCTATCGTGGCTTGGCCGATGGCGGGCTGTTTGACGGGCAGATGAGTGAATCCGATATGCTGTCCGAGGTCTGGGCGCAGGAGGATCAAGTCCGCAACGATACCGAGGAATGGCTCTGGACCTATCTGGTGCTGGCCTATCAGCCGCTGTCGGATGAAGAATTGCAATCCTATCAGAAATTCTCGGAAAGCGCCGAGGGCAAGCAACTGAATGCGGCGCTGTTTGCGGGCTTTGATGCAGGTTTCATGCGGATCAGCCGCGATCTGGGCCGGGCTGCGGCCCGCATGGTGCAAGGCGAGGATATCTGATCGCCAATACCCTTGGCCCGCGGATGTGGGGCTGGGGAAGGCGCCTTGCCGTCGCTGTAGCGCGCCACGGCCCTTGGCCCGCGGATTTGGGTCTGGGGGGCGGAGATGGGCGCACTTGCTCCGGGCATCTATGCCAAAACCCGTCCGGATGGCCGCAGCCAGCCTGCCGGTTGGCAGCTTTGGCCGCGATTTCCGGTTATGGCGGTGCCGCGCGCGACGCCCTGAGAAAGAAGGGCGGGCAGCACCGCGGGATCTGATCTCGCAGGCTTGACTTCGCTGGGATGATCCCGGATAAGCGCGCATCCCGCTCGGACCCTCCGAGTCTGTGGGGGATTCTATACTCAATCCGTCCCTCAAGGGGCGCGCTGTTCGAAGGCGGGGCAACCCATCAACGCCTTTCCCGCATGGGGTAGGGGCCGCAGGACGCGGAAATCTGGAAGGAAAGACCCATGTTCGCGGTCCTCAAAACCGGCGGCAAGCAATACAAGGTCCAGGCTGGCGACATCCTGCGCGTTGAGAAACTTGCTGCAAATGCTGGCGATAAAGTCCAGTTCAACGAGATCCTGATGGTTGGTGGTGACACCGTGACCGTCGGCGTGCCCACCGTGGCAGGTGCCGCCGTTCAGGCCGAAGTGATCGCCCAGATCAAGGGCGAGAAGGTCATCCATTACGTCAAGCGTCGCCGCAAGCACAGCTCGCAGCGCACCAAGGGCCACCGTCAACAGCTGACGCTGCTGCGCGTGACCGAAGTGCTGGCCTCGGGCGCGGAAGCCTCGGGCGTTGCAGCGGCCACCGGCACCGCCGATGCGCGTCGTGCGGCCCATAATGGCGGCGCTGCTGCCAAAGCCGCAGAATAAGAGGAGTAACACCCCATGGCACACAAGAAAGCAGGCGGTTCGTCCCGCAACGGTCGTGACTCGGCTGGTCGTCGCCTCGGCGTGAAGCTCTATGGCGGCCAGGCCGTCATTCCGGGCAATATCATCGTGCGTCAGCGCGGCACCACTTGGTTCCCGGGCACCGGCGTTGGTATGGGCACTGACCACACCATCTTCGCGACCGTCGAAGGCAAGGTTGCGTTCAAGAAGGGCCTCAAAGGCCGCACTTTCATCTCGGTTCTCCCGGTTGCGGAGGCGGCCGAGTAAGCCGAACCGTTACAATCGAATTGTAACAAGGGGGTCGGCCGAAAGGCCGGCCCCTTTCCTCATTTCTGCCGGGTTTGCCGGGCAGGAGGAGGGGGCGAAATCGCAAGGCCGGATGGTCCGCCCTTGTGTCTGCCCTGTGGCACCCCCAATTCGGAGGGGGGATTACAGGGAAATTCGTGTGCGGCACCCGCAAGGGCGGGGCCGATCATGCGCTTCGATGGAGGGAAGCGATGAAACTGGATGTGGTTGGAAAGGATATTGATTTTACGGCGCTGGCCGGTTTTGGTCAGATGACCGATGGTGTCATCACTGCGGTGCGCTTTACCCTGCGCCCGGTCCGAAAATCCGACGAAGGTCTTTTTGCCATGTATGCGGGCGACCGCCGCGTGGCCGAGGCGACCCGATCCATTCCGCATCCGCTGCCGCCGGGGGCGGCCGAGAATTTCGTGACCCGCAGCATGAACCCCAAGGGGCATGAGAATGTCTGGGTTCTTGATGGCAGCGCCCATGGTCTGGCCGAGGTGCTGGGGGTGATCAGCCTCAAGCGCATGGACGAGGAAAAGTTCAACCGCGACCAGAGCGAGATCGGCTATTGGGTGGCACCTGCCTTCTGGAACACGGGCTTTGCGTCTGAAGCCGTGCGCGCGCTGGTCACCGCCAACCCGCAAAAGAACCGCACGATCTTTGCCGAGGTGTTTCAGGACAATCCCGGCTCGGCCCGTGTCCTGACCAATGCGGGCTTCCAGTATCTGGGCGATGCCGAAACCTTTTCGGTGGCGCGCAATGCGCGGGTCCCGACCTGGACCTATCTGCGCAAGCTGGATTGATCGCAGGGATTGCCGGGGCTAGGCTCCGGCAATCCGCTGCCTGACGGCAAAAGAAGGCAAGACCACCATGGATATCCGCGACGCCCGGCCTGATGACGCCGCAGGCATTGCCAGGATCTATAATGACGCCGTGCGCAACACCACCGCCATCCTGATGGACAGCGAGGTGGATGCCGCGAACCGCGTGGCCTGGATGGCGGCGCGGGTGGCGTTGGGCTATCCGGTTCTGGTCGCGGTCGAGGACGGTCAGGTGATGGGCTATGCCAGCTTTGGCGATTTTCGCCCCTTTGACGGCTTTCGTGCCTCTGTCGAACACTCGGTCTATGTGGCCGAGGCCGCGCGCGGACAGGGGTTGGCCTTCCGCCTGCTTTCGGCGCTGATCCCACGCGCGCGGGCCTGCGGCAAACATTTGATGATTGCGGGGATCACGTCCGAAAACGTCGCCTCCTTGCGGCTGCATGAAAAGGCGGGATTTGTCGAATCCGCCCGTATGCACGAGGTCGGGCAGAAATTCGGACGCTGGCTGGACCTTGTTTTCATGCAATTGCGGCTGGATCAGCGACCACAACCCTGACGCAGCTTGCACCCGGGCCATTCCGGGGCTATCGCCATTTCTCGACAATCCGCCAGCTGACGCCATATCCCGAAGGGGCCATCCCGATGAAATTTCTTGATCTCGCCAAGGTCTATATCCGCTCGGGCGGCGGCGGTTCGGGCTGTGTCTCGTTCCGGCGCGAAAAGTTCATCGAATTCGGCGGGCCCGATGGCGGGGACGGTGGCAATGGTGGCTCGGTCTGGGTCGAGGCGGTCGAGGGGCTGAACACCCTGATCGACTATCGCTATCAGCAACACTTCTTCGCGAAATCCGGCCAGCCCGGCATGGGCAGCCAGCGCACCGGCAAATCCGGCGACGATGTGGTGCTGCGCGTGCCGCTGGGCACCGAGATCATCGACGAGGATGAGGAAACCATCATCGCCGACCTGACCGAAGTTGGCCAGCGCGTGCTGCTGGCACAGGGCGGCAATGGCGGCTGGGGCAACCTGCATTTCAAATCGTCCACCAACCGGGCACCCGCGCGGGCCAATCCGGGGCAAGAGGGGGTGGAGCGCACGATCTGGCTGCGCCTGAAGCTGATCGCCGATGCCGGACTTTTGGGCCTGCCCAATGCCGGGAAGTCGACCTTCCTTGCGGCCGTGTCGAATGCACGTCCGAAAATCGCGGATTACCCCTTCACCACGCTGGTGCCAAACCTTGGCGTCGTGGGGGTGGATGGCGCTGAATTTGTCATGGCCGATATTCCGGGTCTGATCGAAGGTGCCTCCGAGGGGCGGGGCCTGGGCGACCAGTTCCTGGCCCATGTCGAGCGGTGCTCGGTCCTGCTGCATCTGGTCGATGGCACTTCCAGCACGATCACCAAGGATTATCGCACCATCCGGGGCGAGCTGGAGGCCTATGCCGAGGAATTGGCGGAAAAGCCCTGTATCCTTGCGCTGAACAAGATCGACGCGCTGGACAAAAAGACCATCGCCACGCGCAAGAAGGCCTTGGAAAAGGCCAGCGGTGGGCCGGTCTATCTGATTTCCGGCGTCTCGCAGGAAGGCTTGCTGGATGCATTGCGCGCGATCCACAGTGAAATCATGGAAGACCGCCGGTCCCGGATGCCGGTCGAGGTGACGAAATGGCAACCCTGACGCAGATCGCGGCCCCCGATATTCGTGCGGCGCGGCGGCTGGTGATCAAGATCGGATCGGCCCTGCTGGTCGATCGCGCCAAGGGACTGCGGCAGGGCTGGCTTTCGGCGCTGGCAATGGATGTGGCCGAGGCCAAGGTGCGTGGCTGTCAGGTCGTGCTGGTCTCGTCCGGCTCCATCGCGCTTGGGCGGATGATTCTGGGCCTGCCCGCCGGGGCGCTGACGCTGGAGCAATCACAGGCGGCGGCGGCGGTCGGCCAGATCCGGTTGGCCCGCGCCTATGAAGAGGTGCTGGCACCGCATGGCATCACCACAGCGCAGATCCTTGTCACGCTGGAAGATACCGAGGATCGCCGCCGCTATCTGAACAGCCGCGCCACGATGGAGACGCTGCTGGGCCTTGGGGTTGTGCCGATCGTGAACGAGAATGACACGGTTGCCACCGACGAGATCCGCTATGGCGACAATGACCGGCTGGCGGCGCAGATCGCGGTCACGGCGGGGGCGGATCAACTGATCCTGCTGTCGGATGTCGATGGCTTCTATTCCGCCAATCCGAAGGAAGACCCGACCGCCACGCGCTTTGATGTGGTCGATACCATTACCCCCGAGATCGAGGCGATGGCGGGCGATCCGATCTCGGGCCTGTCGAAAGGCGGCATGAAGACCAAGCTGATGGCGGCGAAGACCGCAGTGGCGGGGGGCTGTGCCATGGCGATCATGGAGGGTTCGGTCTTGCGGCCGCTGAAGGCGCTGGCCGAAGGGGCGCATCGCACATGGTTTGTCGCCAAGGATGATCCGCGTCAGGCGCGCAAGCTGTGGATCAACGCGATGAAGGAAAAGGGCAGGATCCGGGTCGATGCCGGCGCCGTGTCGGCACTACGGTCCGGCAAAAGCCTGCTGCCTGCGGGTGTGGTCGCGGTCGAGGGCAGCTTTGGCCGGGGCGAGCCGGTGGGCATCCTTGGCCCGGATGGCGCGGCCCTTGGGCGCGGCTTGATCCGCTATACCTCGGACGAGGCACGGCGGATTGCCGGGCGGCGTTCGGGCGAGATTGCCGGCATCCTTGGCTATGAGGGGCGGGCGGCGCTGATCCACCGCGATGACATGGTGGTGTGACCCCTGACGCGGGACGCGGGGGCCAGCCCACGCACCCCCGGGATATTTGTGAACAGATGAAAGGGATGGCGATGGAAGATGTGGCTGGGCTGATGCGCGAGATCGGGGTGAAGGCCCGGGCGGCGGCGGCGGAGCTGGCTTTCGCGCCACCAGAGGCCAAGCGCGCGGCGCTTCTTGCGGCGGCTGAGGCCGTTGAGGCCGCGGTGCCCACGATCCTTGCGGCCAATGACAAGGATATGGCGTTCGGGGCCGAGAAGGGGCTGTCGCCGGCGATGCTGGACCGGCTGAAGCTGGATGCGGGCCGGATTGCCGGGATCGTCGGTGCCCTGCGCGCGATTGCCGATCAGCCCGATCCTGTCGGGCGGGTGCTGGCGGAATGGGATCGCCCCAATGGCCTGCATATCCAGCGCGTGGCGACGCCTTTGGGCGTAGTTGGCGTGATCTATGAAAGCCGCCCCAATGTGACGGCGGATGCGGGCGCGCTGTGCCTGAAGGCCGGAAATGCGGTGATCCTGCGCGGGGGCTCGGAAAGTTTCCATTCCTCAACCGCTATCCATGCCTGCATGGTAGAGGGCTTGCGCAAGGCAGGTCTGCCGGAAGACGCGATTCAGCTTGTGCCGACGCGCGACCGGGCGGCGGTCTCGGCAATGCTGCAGGCGGTGGACCATATTGACGTGATCGTGCCGCGCGGGGGCAAGGGGCTGGTGGGGCTGGTGCAGAAAGAGGCGCGGGTGCCGGTCTTCGCGCATCTGGAAGGAATCTGCCATGTCTATGCCGACCGCGATGCCGATCTGGAAAAGGCGCGCCGCGTGGTGCTGAACGCCAAGACCCGGCGCACCGGGATTTGCGGATCGGCGGAATGCCTGCTGATGGATTGGGCCTTTTACACCGATCACGGCAAGGTGCTGATCGAGGATCTGCTGGCGGCGGGTGTCGAGGTGCGGGCCGATGGCGAGCTGGCGAAGATTCCCGGCACGGTGCCTGCCCAACCCGATGATTTCGGGCGCGAATTTCTGGACATGATCATCGCCGTAAAGCTGGTCGATGGCGTGGATGGCGCGATCCGCCATATCCGCCAATATGGCAGCCAGCATACTGAAAGCATCCTGACCGAGAATGACGCGACCGCCGCGCGGTTCTTTGAGCGCCTGGACAGTGCGATCCTGATGCGCAATGCCTCGACCCAGTTTGCCGATGGCGGCGAGTTCGGTCTGGGCGGCGAGATCGGGATTGCCACCGGCAAGATGCACGCGAGAGGCCCGGTGGGGGCCGAGCAACTGACCAGTTTCAAATATCTGGTCACCGGTGACGGCACCTGCCGCGTGTAACGCGCAGCGCAGAACGGCAATGGCCTGACCGGATATGGTCAGGCCATTTTTTTATGCAGTATCGGGGCTTGGCGGTGAAAGCTCATGCGTTACATGAGCGCCATTTCATCAGGCCAGTGCCTTACAGCAAGAAATCCGAACCGATCAGCGACACCCGGTTGCCAAGATCCAGGCTGAAATCGGCACGGCCATCGCCATTGGTATCGGCCTCGATGCGAGTGGCCGAGCCGGAGGTGAAGGCGCGCAATTCGCCCGCCTTGCCGGAAAACGCCGATGATCCGATGAATTTCAGGTCCTGATTGCCGCTGGCGCGGTCATTGCCATCCAGCCGGGTCAGATCGATCTTGTCGCCCTGGCTGCGGTTGAAATCGCTGATCACATCGCGGGCGCGGGGTGTGCTGTCGGATTTCGTGGTGAAGACGAAGCGATCCGCCCCGCCGCCGCCGACCAGCGTATCGGCGCCTGCGCCACCTTCCAATGTGTCGCGGCCGGTGCCGCCGGTCAGCCGGTTGGCCTCGCCGTCGCCGCGCAGCAGGTCATGTCCCTTGCCGCCGGTGACATGCTCCATCTCGCGCAGCACAAAATTCCCCTGGGCCGAGGTCGCGCGGCCCGCTCGCAGATCGACCGTCACACCGGCGGAGAAGTCGGCAAAGCTGATCAGGTCACTGTCCTGGTTCTTGCTGTTTGAGACGCCGCCGCCGCCATTGATCGAGACCAGCGCGGTCGGGTCCGTCTGCGGCTTGATATGGATGATATCGGCGTCGCGCCCCAGCAGGATGGTATCGGCCCCGCCGCGTCCCAGGGTCACCACATCCTTGCCGCGCCCGGCATCGATGAAGCCGACCCAGCCGGAGGTCGTGGTGATACGGTCATTGCCGCCCTCGGTATTGATGTAATCGACCTCGCCGCGCAGCGTGATGCGATCGATGCCACCGCCGCCCAGCAGGGTGCGCGCGCCGCCCGCGCCGATGGTGGCGGTGTTGTTGCCATCGCCCAGATCGATCATGTCGATAAAGCCGGTGCCGCTGGTCAGCGTGTCATTGCCAAAGCCCATGCGCAACACGCCGATATTGCCGGCACCGATGGTCGCGCGGTCATGGCCATCGGCCATGGCGATCGAGCCGACCTCGGTGCTGCGCAGGGTCAGCACATGGTTGCCATTGCCGCCAAGCTGCATCGTGTCGATGCGCCGGGCATTGCTGTTGCTATCGGTCACCGTTGCCGAAATGCTGCCGACAATGCGCAGGATTGCAATGTCCCAGTCCCGCCCTGACATGGCGATATTCAGCTTCACCACAGGATTCTCATGCGGGTTCCAGAACGACAGAAACTCCATGAACCGGCCACCCCAATATTGCGTCTGACCGGCAATATTGAAGGTGCCGCTGCCGGTCAGGGTGACCTTGGTGTTGCTGTTGATCGTGGCCATGGACAGCCTCCTGTCTTGCTTTTCCGGTTCAATGCGCCGGAAAGGCTAGGCAAATCAGGACCATGTGACAAGGTTTTTGGGCCGTGGCCCGGGAATTGCCATCTCAGACCGCAAGGCCAAGACGAATTTCAGTCTCGCGGATTTCGGCCACAAGTTTGCGGCCCTGGCGCGCCAGCTCCTCGCGCAGCAGGGCGAAATGCACCTGCGCCGGGGTGATGTCATGGGGGGCTGCGGGGTTTGACAGCACCTCCCACAGAGCCGGGTCGACGCGCATCCGAGGCGCGGTGGCGGTCAGCGTCCAGCGGGTGTCGCTGCGCTCGATCACGATCTTGCCGCCATGGCTCAGGGCGGTTTCAAGGCACATCAGCAGCAAAAGCGCCAGTTTCACCTCAGTGCGGGCAAGGTCTTGCGGGCTGTTCCAGACCAGTTCCAGCCGCCCGCCCCGCGTCAGCCCGGTCAGGATCGAGACCACCTCCGGGCGTCCGATGCGCTGGCCGCTGCTTGCGCTGCCAAAGGCGATGCGGAACAGACGGATCCTTGCATTGGCCTGTGCCACGCTTTCGGCGATCAGTGTCATTTCAGGACTGCGCGCGGCACCGTCCATCTGCAAAAGTTCCACCCCATTGCCGATGGCACCAATCGGGCTGATAAGATCATGACAGATTCGCGAACCAATCAATGCGTTCAGATCAAGACGGTCGGACATGGTTCCTCAGCAACTATGAAAGAGTGAAATGAGCCTTGGACTGAACGCCTTGCTGGAACCCGGCATGATGGTGCGTCACCCGCAGGAGCCCGATTGGGGCTTGGGTCAGGTGCAATCCAATGTCGGGAACCGCATCACCGTGAACTTTGAACATCGCGGCAAGGTCGTGATCGACGGCAGCCGGATCAGCTTGCAGCGGGATTTCGAGGTCTGACAGCCATCAGGGTAAGGCAATCTGGCGGAAATGCAATCTCTGATTGTTTGCGCGCAGGCGTCGCGTTGGACGGGCCCTTTGCGGTGCAGCAGCAGGTTAGACGGTTGCATCGCGACGGGTCTTGCGCCTATTTCGGACCCTGACAGGAAAGGTTGGGCGGGATGAAGACCGAAGACAGCGCCTTTGAGCTGCGTCTGGCGCGCGATCCGCGTGATCTGATGGCAGCGCAGCGGCTGCGATATCGGGTCTTCGTGGAGGAGATGGGATCGGACGGGCCGCTGGTCGATCATGCCGCCCGGCTGGAAGGCGATGCCTTCGATGGTCTGTGCGATCATATGCTGCTGATCGATCGCAACCGCGATGCGGACAGCCTTGACGATGTGGTGGCGGTCTATCGATTGTTGCCGGGCGCGCGGCTGGCGGCGGGCCAGCGGTTCTATTCAGAAAGCGAGTATGACCTTGGCGCGCTGCGTGCCACGGGTCGCAGCCTGCTGGAACTGGGCCGGTCCTGCGTGCATCCCGATTATCGGGGCGGTGCGGCGATGATGCAGATGTGGAACCGCCTTGCCGATTATGTGCTGGAGCGCGGGATCGAACTGATGTTCGGCACGGCCTCCTTCCCTGGCACCGATGTGGCGGCGCTGGCGCAGCCCTTGTCCTATCTGTGGCATAACCATCTGGCCCCAACGGATCTGCGGGCGGTGGCGCTGCCCGCGCATCGCGCCGAGATGGCGGTGTTGCCTGAGGCGGCGCTGGATCGGCGCGCGGCGATGCAGGCCACACCGGCGCTGATCAAGGCCTATTTGCGCCTGGGGGGCTGCGTTGGCGACGGTGCCTGGGTGGATCATGATTTCAACACGACCGATGTGCTGCTGGTGATGGACACCGCGCAGATGTCGTCGCGCCATCGCGACTATTATGTGCGCAAACATGCCGAGGGTCAGAATGACGGCGACGCCAGCGGTCAGACAGAGCGCCAGACAAGAGACGGGCAGGGTGATCGGGGATGAACAACTGGCAGGACGAACGCATGGTGGTGCCGCGCATCGGCCCCTTCGGCTATGCGCTGGCAGCGTTGCGCGGGGTTGTTCTGGGGCTGGTCACCTATGGTGGCCTGCTGGTCTTCCTGCTGCTGCGGCTGATCGAGCGGCCGGTTTTCGGCCTGCATCGCCCGGTGACGCCATGGATCACCAAGGCGGTCTGCCGGGCCGCGCTGTTCATCATGGGCTTTCGCTATACCCGGCGCGGCAGGCCGATGCAGGGGCAGGGCGCGATTGTCGCCAATCACGCGGGTTGGATCGATATCTTTTCGCTGAATGCGGCGGACCGGGTCTATTTCGTTTCCAAGGATGAAGTGGCGGGCTGGGCGGGCATCGGCATTCTGGCCCGCGCCACCGGCACCATGTTCATTGCCCGCAAGCCGACCGAGGCCAAGCGCCAGCAGGAGATGATGGAGGAACGCCTGCGGGCGGGCCATCGCCTGCTGTTCTTTCCCGAGGGCACCTCGACCGATACGCTGCATGTGCTGCCCTTCAAGACGCCGCTGTTTCAGGCCTTCTTCACCCATGGCATGGACCGTGTGTTGCAGATCCAGCCGGTGACGGTGGTCTATCACGCGCCAAAGGGCCGCGATCCGCGCTGGTATGGCTGGTGGGCGGATATGAGCTTTGCCGCGCATCTGTTACAGGTTCTGGCGACGCCCCGGCAGGGTGCCATCGAGGTGATCTTTCACCCGCCCGTGCCGGTCGATGCCTTCCCGGGTCGCAAGGAACTTGCCGCCTATTGCGAAACGGTGATCCGCACGGCGCATCCGCTGGTCGATCATGCGCGGGTCTCAGCACAGCCGTGACGGCAGCCGCAATTGGCCCTGTGATGCTTTCGCGACGCTGGGTGCGGGCACAGATTTCGGGATCTTGATCAAATTCATGCCCTCACCGTAAGGTGCGGCGGAAAGCTGGAGGCATAGATGGACGACACCACGCAGCAGGCGGTCGAGGCGCGCAAGGTTCCGACGCATGAGATCACCTATCTGCGGCTGCGCGACATGGTGTTGTATGGCGTTCTGGCCCCCGGTCAGCCAGTGACGATCCAAGGTTTGATCCGCGATCTGGATGCAGGCATGACCCCGGTGCGCGAGGCAATCCGCCGTCTGACCGCCGAGGGCGCGCTGGTCCTGCATGACAATCGCCGCGTCTCGGTGCCGCGCATGACGCCCTTGCTGTTGGATCAGCTGGTTCATATCCGCGAGGCGGTGGAGCCGAAGCTGGCCGAACTTGCCGCCCCCCATGTCACGCCCGCGCTGATCGCCAAGCTGGAAGAGATCGATCACGGGATCGAGCCTGCGATCCGCGCCTCGGATGTGACAACCTATCTGCGGCTGAACCACGCCTTCCATTTCGCGCTGTATGAGGCGGCAGGCGCCACGGTGCTGGAGGATGTGGCGCGCTCGGTCTGGCTGCGGTTTGGACCATCGTTGCGGGTGATCCTTGGTCGCTATATCGCGCTTGGTCTGCCCGACCGCCATGCCGAGGCGCTGGAGGCGATGCGCGCGGGCGATGCGCAGGCCCTGGCCGTGGCGATCCGCGAAGATATCGCGCAGGGCGTGGATCAGGTGCGCGCGGCATTGGCCGAAGAGGCGCTGTAAGGGCTTCAGGCCCGGCGATAGCGGCTTTGCACCGGGTCGCCGTCTTCAGCGGCCACAAGGCCGCGATGCGCCAGATCGATGAGATGCGCCAGCAGGTTGCGTTGCGCGGCGGGGATCAGCGCGGGGTTCACATCACGGTAAACCTGTGCGGTCAGTTCGGCGGGCGTGGCGGCTTGGTCAAGGGCCGCAAGAATCGCGGCCTCGCGCGCGCGGCGATGGGTCTGCAGTTCCTTTAGCCGCGCGGGCAGATCCGTGATGGGGGCACCGTGACCGGCATGGGCGCGCCGCCAAGGCCCCTCCGCCAGCCGCTCCAGCGACGCCATGTAATCGCTCATATCGCCCTCGGGGGGCGACACCAGCGAGGGGGCCCAACCCATCACATGATCGCCGGAAAACAGGCAATCACCCCAGCCAAAGCACAGATGCCCGCCGATATGGCCGGGGGTATGGATCGCGGTCAGTTCCCAGTCATCGCCCCGGATCACCTCGCCATCCTGCAACAGCCGGTCGGGGCGGAAGGCCAGATCCAGCCCTTCGCCGCCCTCAAGCCCCGCAAGCGCCGCCATCCGGGCAGAGCGCCCCGACCGCGCATCGCCGAAAGCGAGAACCGGCGCGCCGGTTGCCTGCGATAGCGGGCGGGCCAGCGGGGAATGGTCGCGATGGGCATGGGTCACAAGGATATGGCTGATCCGTTCGCCCGGGCCAAGGGCCGCTAGAACCGCCGCCATATGCCTTGGATCATCGGGGCCGGGGTCGATCACCGCCACAGCCCCTTGCCCCAGCAGGAAGGTGTTGGTGCCCCAATGCGTCATGGGCGAGGGATTGGGGGCCAGAACCATGCGCAGGCCGGGCTCGGGCTGTTGCAGGACGCCGGGCTGCGGTAGCTCCGGGCTTGGCGGAGCGGTGGCCGTCGCGGCGGCGGATGTCATGGCGTCCTGCATCGTCATTCTCTTTTCCATGGCGTGGCGCGTGCTGCCCCTTTTCCCGCAGCCCGCGCTGCACTAGCTTTGAGGCATGGCATTCCGCATGAAACACCTTTTGCCGCGTGGCCTTTACGGGCGCGCCCTGCTTATTCTGGTCGTGCCCATCGTCACGATCCAGCTGGTCGTGTCCATCGCTTTCATCCAGCGCCATTTCGAGCGGGTGACCCAGCAGATGACCGGCGGTGTCGCGACCGAGATCCGCTATGTCCTGCAGCGCCTGCAAGATGACGGGCCGGAGGCCGCACAGAATGCAGCCGCCGGGCTTGGCTATACGCTGGAGCCGGTGGCTGTGCCGCTGACCGAGATTCGCCGCGATGTGATGGATTTCACCGGGCGCGTGGTGGCCGAGACCCTGCGCGCCGAGGTGGCAGGGTTTCTGGGGGCCGATCTGACGCTGGATGACAACCGGGTGATGGCCGATTTCCGGTTGCCCGGCGTGGATGCTGCCCCGCAAGAGGCTTTGCGTATCGGCATCGACCGGCGCCGGATGTCGGCGACCAATCCACATCAGTTGCTGGTGCTGATGATCCTGACCTCGGCCCTGATGACGGTGATTTCCTACCTGTTCCTGCGCAATCAGGTGGCGCCGATTACCCGCTTGGCACAGGCGGCAGCGGCATTCGGCAAGGGCCAGCACATGCCCTATCGCCCGCGCGGCGCGACCGAGGTGCGGGCGGCAGGCGCGGCCTTTGTCGATATGCGGGCGCGGATCGAACGGCATATCGAAAGCCGGACGCGGATGCTATCGGGGGTCAGCCATGATCTGCGCACACCGCTGACCCGGTTGAAGCTGGGCCTTTCGATGCTGCCCGAAGATGAGGAAACGGCGGCGCTTCTGGGTGATGTCGCGGATATGGAGCGGCTGGTGGACGAATTCCTGGCCTTCGCGCGCGGGGATGCCACCGAAGAGGCCGAGGAGATCGATCTGGCGGCGTTGCTGGCATCGCTGGTGGAAAAGGCGGTGCGCGGCGGGCAACGCGTTGATCTACAAGGGGCGGCGGTGGTCAAGCTGCGGCTGCGCCCGCAAGCGGTGACGCGCGCAGTGGAGAATCTGCTGTCCAATGCCAACCGCTTTGCCGACCGCACCCGCATCACCCTGCATGATGGCGACCGTTCTGTGCGCATCGTGATCGAGGATGACGGCCCCGGCATTCCGATGGAACGACGCGACGAGGCGGTGCAGCCCTTTGCCCGGCTCGACGGCGCACGCGACCCGAACCGGGGCGGCGGCGTGGGCCTTGGCCTGTCGATTGCCGCCGATATCGCGCGCAGCCACGGCGGGGTGCTGCGCTTGGGCGAAAGCGAAAGCCTTGGCGGCCTGCGCGCCGATCTGGTGCTGGCGCGCTGAGCTGATGCGCCTTGAGCCCGGCGCTTTGATCCATGGCGCAGAGGGTGGCACCCTTAGCGCGGCTGCCCGACCACCAGCACCCAACCCGGCTGGCCTTTGGCATTCTCGGCATAGCCAAAGCCCGCTTCGCGGGCCTTCGGGCTGAGCAGATTGGCGCGATGCCCGGCCGAGCCCATCCAGGCGGCCACGACAGCTTCGGCGCTGGCAAGGCGGCCAAAGCCCACATTCTCGGCGATATGGCTCCAGCCATAACCTGCCTTGGTCGCCCGGTCGGCAATATTGCGACCGCGGGCATCACGGTGACCAATGGTCTGGCTTTCGGCAATCTGGCAGGCCTGATCCTGTGCCACGACCTGCAAACGCGGCGCGGCGGCAAGGGCGGCAAGGCCTTGCATCGCACGCTGGCGATTGACCTCGGCCAGAACCGCCTCTGCGGTCAGCGCGGTCTGGGCGGGTGGGCCGCAGCGCGCGACCGGCATGGGCAGATCCGCAGCCGGGGCCCCATGCGAGCTGCCCCCGATCCGGATCGGAATTGCAAAGGGCACCTGCTTTGCTGTCTCTTCCGGCAGCGGCACGATGATGCAGGCCGAAAGCAAGGCGGGCAGCAGAAGCGGAAGACAGGCAGGGCGCAGGAGCATCGGGATCGGGGTCCGTGAATGGGGCAGGCGGGCATCTGGCAGGCGCCCGGCGTGGCAGGTGCCAGGGGAAAGGTGAAAGGATGGCAAGCGAAAGGGCCAGACTGTCGCGGCCCGGATATCCGCCGATGAGGCGCAACCTGCGCGATACATTCCGCGATGGCAAGGCTGCCCCAACACCCGCAAATGGCCCCGCGCGGAGGCCCGCCCATGCGGGGGACATCCCGGCTTCCTTGGGGCCAGCCCTTGCAGCCCCCGGCGCGCGACACTAAGACTCGGGTAAGAACTCGGCGATATGGCTTTGGTTACAGAACACAGGCAGGCGATGATGAAAGATCCGGTCGACTTTTACATGAATACCCTTGTCCCGATGGTCGTTGAACAGACCAGCCGGGGCGAGCGCGCCTATGACATTTTCTCGCGCATGTTGAAGGAGCGGATCATCTTCCTCTCCGGCCCGGTGCATGACGGCATGTCGAGCCTGATCTGCGCGCAACTGCTGTTCCTTGAGGCGGAGAATCCGAACAAGGAAATCTCGATGTATATCAACAGCCCCGGCGGTGTGGTGACCTCGGGCCTGTCGATCTATGACACGATGCAGTATATCAAGCCCAAGGTCTCCACGCTGGTGATCGGGCAGGCGGCCTCGATGGGGTCCTTGCTGCTGACCGCGGGCGAAAAGGGGATGCGCTTCTCGCTGCCCAACAGCCGCGTCATGGTCCACCAGCCCTCGGGCGGCTATCAGGGTCAGGCCACCGACATCATGATCCACGCGCGCGAGACCGAAAAGCTGAAGCGCCGCCTGAACGAGATCTATGTCAAGCATACCGGCAATGACTATGCGACGGTTGAAGCCGGCCTTGAGCGGGACAATTTCATGTCAGCCGAAGACGCCAAAGCCTGGGGTCTGATCGACGAGATCGTCGAGAACCGCGGCAAGTCTGAGGGCGACGAAGCCAAGTAATCAAGGGCTTGCCCGACAGATTTACACTGTCGGGCAGGTTTGGCACCGGGGTACGGCCCCGATGTCGCGGCCCCGGATGGGGCAATGTTTCGGGATTGTGAAGGCGGCGGCTTTGGCCTAGGCTTTTAAAATTGCCCCTCTGGGGCGCTCGGCAAAATGGCCCCTTTCGGGGCGCTCGGCAGAGGAAGACAATGGCGACGAATTCCGGCAGCGACAGCAAGAACACCCTCTACTGCTCGTTCTGCGGCAAGAGCCAGCATGAGGTGCGCAAGCTGATCGCGGGACCGACCGTGTTCATCTGCGACGAATGCGTCGAGCTGTGCATGGACATCATCCGCGAGGAAACCAAGGCCACGGGGCTGAAAAGCACCGATGGCGTGCCGACCCCGCGCGACATCTGCAAGGTGCTGGATGATTATGTGATCGGGCAGGAACGCGCCAAGCGCGTGCTGTCGGTTGCGGTCCACAACCATTACAAGCGGCTCAATCATTCCTCGAAACAGGATATCGAGCTGGCCAAATCCAACATCCTGCTGATCGGCCCGACCGGCACCGGCAAGACGCTTCTGGCGCAGACGCTGGCGCGCATTCTGGATGTGCCCTTCACCATGGCCGATGCAACGACGCTGACCGAAGCCGGTTACGTCGGCGAGGATGTGGAGAACATCATCCTCAAGCTGTTGCAGGCCAGCGAATATAATGTCGAACGCGCGCAGCGCGGCATCGTCTATATCGACGAGGTCGACAAGATCACCCGCAAGTCGGAAAACCCCTCGATCACCCGTGACGTCTCGGGCGAGGGCGTGCAACAGGCCCTGCTGAAGATCATGGAGGGCACCGTGGCCTCCGTGCCGCCGCAGGGCGGGCGCAAGCATCCGCAGCAGGAATTCCTGCAAGTGGACACGACGAACATCCTGTTCATCTGTGGTGGTGCCTTTGCGGGCCTCGACAAGATCATCGCGCAGCGCGGCAAGGGCTCGGGCATCGGCTTTGGGGCCGCGGTCAAGGGCCCGGATGAGCGCGGCGTGGGCGAGCTGTTCCTTGAGCTGGAGCCGGAAGATCTGCTGAAATACGGGCTGATCCCCGAATTTGTCGGCCGTCTGCCGGTGGTTGCGACGCTGAATGACCTTGATGAAGCGGCGCTGGTCACCATCCTGACCGAGCCGAAGAACGCGCTGGTGAAACAGTATCAGCGCCTGTTCGAAATCGAGAGCGTGAAGCTGACCTTCACCCCCGAGGCCCTGTCCTCGATCGCCAAACGCGCCATCAAGCGCAAGACCGGCGCGCGTGGCTTGCGCTCGATCATGGAAGACATCCTGCTCGACAGCATGTTCGAACTGCCTGGGATGGATGACATTTCCGAAGTGGTGGTGAATGACGAGGCGGTGAATGCAGGTGCCAAGCCGCTTTTGGTGCATAGCGAGCCGAAGAAAAAAGAGACCGCGAACGCGGGCTGAGGGCCTGCGCGCTGACGGATCGCAAAAGGCAGGCCAATGGCCTGCCTTTTGTTTTTGGCGGGGGATCGCCGGGGGAATGGCCGCGCCAGAGGCAGAGCCGCGGCGGGCTTGGCAATGGCCTTGCAATTTCTCGCGCGAGGGTGATCGTGGCCCGGTCACAAGGGGCGCTTGCCACTGGACCTTCGGCCCCATTTGCGCCATATCAGGGCACAGGTAACCGGAGATCCCTGATGTTGTCTTTCCTCAAGCGCGTCTTCACCTGGTGGGACGGGCAGACATTCGGCACCCAGCTGTTCACCGCCCGCAAGGGTGTGAAAGTCGGCGAAGACGATCAGGGCAATGTCTATTACGAAACCCGGGACGGCAAGCGCCGCTGGGTCATCTATAACGGTGCCATCGAGGGCAGCCGCATCGCGCCCGATTGGCATGGCTGGCTGCATCGCACCTGGGATCAGCCGCCGACCAAGGCGCCGCTGAAACACAAGGCCTGGGAGCAGCCGCATCAGGAAAACCTGACCGGCACGCAGGCCGCCTATGCACCTGCCGGCTCCATTCGCAAAGGGGCCCCGGTGGCACGCCCGGATTATGAGGCCTGGCAGCCGGAATAAGGTGCCAGGAGGGGATATATGTCGGAAAATACCACCGAAGTTCTTGCAGGTGCAGCGGTTCTGGCCGTGGCGATCGGCTTTCTGGCCTTTGCCGCACAGGGCATGGGGTTTGGCTCGGCTGGCAGCAGCTATGATCTGACCGCCTCGTTCCAATCGGCCGAGGGCATCAAGGTCGGCACCGATGTGCGGCTGGCGGGCGTCAAGGTCGGCACGGTGTCGCGGCTCGACCTCAACCCGCAGACATTCTATGCCGATGCGGTGCTGACGCTGCGCGATGCGGTGCATCTGCCCGACGATTCGGCGGCACTGGTTTCGTCCGAGGGGCTGTTGGGCGGCAATTACATCGAATTGCGCCCCGGCGGGTCCACCGAAAATCTGGTGGCAGGCTCCGAGATTGAGGATACCCAAGGTTCGGTCAGCCTGATCGGCCTCTTGATGAAATTCGTGGGCAACAGCGCACAGGACGCGCTGGCGCAATGAAATCCGCAGCCCTGGCCCTGCTGATTGCCTGCACAGCGGCGTCGCCGCTGGCCGCGCAACAGGTGACCAAGGCGCCGGGCGGCATCCTGCGCTGGCTCGACAAGATGACTGGCGAGACGGCGGATATCGAGCTGGCCAATGGCCAGGCTGCAATCTCTGGCCGTCTGACCATCCAGCTGGATGAATGCCGCTATCCGAGCGCCAATCCGGCTTCCGATGCCTTTGCCCATCTGACCGTGATGGAGGAAGGCGCGACCGCCCCCGCATTTTCCGGCTGGATGGTGGCCTCGAGCCCTGCCATGTCGGCGCTGGAACATCCGCGTTTCGATGTCTGGGTGCTGCGCTGCCTGACCCCGGACCAGCCCGAGCTTCAGGTCGAGCCGCCGCCGGCGCTGCCTGAGGATTTCGAGGCCCCGCAAGAAGGCTGATCGACAAAACGGGCGGGCTCGCCCTGCAGGGCCGCCTTCAGCCGTGCCTGATAGGCGGCGCGGCTGATCTCGATGCCACCAAGGCTGGCCAGATGCGGCGTCAGGAACTGGGTGTCCATCAGAACAAACCCGCGCGCCGACAGCCGCTCCACCAGATGCGCAAGAACGATCTTCGAGGCCGATCTGCGGCGCGAGAACATGCTTTCGGCAAAGAAGGCCCGGCCCAGCGTCACGCCATAGGTGCCGCCCCTCAGCGCACCATACTCCCACAATTCCAGACTATGGGCATGGCCCATGTCATGCAGCGCCACATACAGGTCAAAGATCTGGCCATTGATCCAGGTTTCGGGTCGGTCGGCGCAGGCCCGCACCACGCCCGCGAAATCGCGATTGGCCGCGATCTCATAGCCGCCCTTGCGCATCTCGCGCGCCAGGCTGCGTGAGATGTGGAACCCGTCCAGCGGCAGGATGCCACGATGGCGCGGCTCCACCCAATGCAGACCCTGCGCATCGGCGCTGTCGGCCATGGGAAACACCCCCATCGCATAGGCGCGCAACAACAGCTCTGGCGTGATCTCTGATGACAAAGGGGGCCGCTCCAAAGCCCGGCCCCCCTCATCTGTTCAAAAATATCCCACGGGGGTCCGGGGGTGTGAAACCCCCGGGCGCTGGCCAACAGTGCCACGCCCGGGCGTCAAGCATCAGCTGCCGAACTGCGCCGCCAGCCATTTTTCCAGCCAGTGGATATTGTAATCCCCGTTCTGGATATCGGGCTCGGCCAGCAGCATGTGGAACAGCGGCACCGAGGTTTCCACCCCGTCGATGATCAGCTCACCCAGGGCGCGCTTCAGACGCGCCAAGGCTTCGGGCCGGTCACGGCCATGCACGATCAGCTTGCCGATCAGGCTGTCGTAATAGGGCGGGATCGAATAGCCGCCATAAAGCGCCGAATCCATCCGCACCCCAAGTCCGCCGGGGGCGTGGAACACGTTCACCTTGCCGGGGCAGGGTGCGAAATTCGGCAGCTTCTCGGCATTGATCCGCACCTCGATGGCATGGCCGTTGATCTCCAGATCATCCTGGGTCACCGACATCGGCAGGCCTGCGGCGACACGGATCTGTTCGCGCACCAGATCAATGCCGAAGATCGCCTCGGTCACCGGATGCTCCACCTGCAGGCGGGTGTTCATCTCGATGAAGTAGAAGCGTCCGTCTTCATACAGGAACTCGATGGTGCCCGCGCCGATATATTTCAGCTTGCGCATCGCGCTGGCGCAGACCTCGCCGATCTCGCTGCGCATCGTCGGCGTGATGCAGGGGCCGGGCGCCTCCTCGAACACCTTCTGGTGACGGCGCTGCAAGGAACAGTCGCGCTCGCCCAGATGCACCGCATTGCCTTTTCCATCGCCAAAGACCTGAATCTCGATATGGCGCGGCTTTTGCAGGTATTTCTCGATATAGACCTCGTCATTGCCGAAGGCCGCCTTGGATTCCGACCTTGCGGTGCGGAAGGCAATCTCCAGATCGGTGGGCGAGGTTGCAACCTTCATGCCGCGGCCACCGCCACCGGCGGTCGCCTTGATGATGACAGGATAACCGATCTCGGCAGCCACCTGCAGGGCAGCTTCCACATCCGGGACGCCGCCCGCCGAACCCGGCACCACCGGAATGCCAAGTTCCTTGGCGGTTTCCTTGGCGGTGATCTTGTCGCCCATGATGCGGATATGCTGGGCGGTCGGACCGATGAAGGTGATGTCGTGATCGGCCAGAGCCTGCGCAAAACCCGCATTCTCCGACAGGAAGCCATAGCCCGGATGCACCGCCTGCGCGCCGGTGATCTCGCAGGCCGAGATGATCGCGGCCTTGTTCAGATAGCTTTGCGCCGAGGAGGCGGGGCCGATGCAGACGCTTTCATCCGCCATGCGGACATGCATCGCATCGCTGTCAGCGGTGGAATGCACCGCGACCGATTTGATCCCCATTTCGCGGCAGGCGCGGATCACCCGCAGGGCGATCTCGCCCCGGTTGGCGATCAGGATTTTATCGAAGATCTGGGTCACGCGCGGCCCCTCACTCGATGATCATCAGCGGCGCGCCGAATTCGACCGGGGTGCCGTCGGAGACGAGGATGCGCTTCACCACGCCGGCCTTGGGGGCGGGAATGTGGTTCATCGTCTTCATCGCCTCGATGATCAGCAGGGTCTGGCCTTCGGTCACGGTGGCCCCCACTGCGACAAAGGCCGGGGCACCCGGCTCGGCGGCGAGATAGACCGTGCCCACCATGGGCGAGGTCACGGCACCCGGATGCTGGGCCGGATCTTCCGGCGAGGCGGCGGGCGCTGCAGCGCCCGCGGCTGCGGCGACCGGGGCCGGGCCCGGGGCATAGGTCACGGCCGGGGCGGCCATGGCGGTCGTCACGATATTGGCCTGTTTCACCACGCGCACTTCGAGGCTGTCATCCTCGCCATATTCGCGTTTCACCGACAGCTCGGTCAGCTCGTTCTTGTTCAGAAGCTCGGCCAGCGCCTGAATGAAAGCCACATCGGCGTCGGGGGAATGTTTGCTCATGCCATCCTCGTTTGTGTTGTTTGGCAGATCTGGCCCCTGCACCCTGTTTGCGCAAGCAGGCCCCGCCGGCTGGCCGTCCTTATACGCGAGGCGGGCAGGGCTGAAAAGCCTGCCTTTGCCGCAGATCTGGCAGGTTTTCCACAGGCGGGCGACAGCGCAGGGCAAGGAATGTCAGGGCCGTTGCAAGGCGCGTTTACCGCGTGTCTCGCAAGGCGGCAGCGAACAGCGCCGCGATGGGCCCAGAAACGACGGCAATGAAGGCCGTCCATTGCGACAGGCCCGTCCTGCGATGCGCTTGGGTGACCTGGCGCGCGATATGTCCCTGCGATGCGTCCTTTGGCTGAGGTCAGCCGGGGGGCTGTCTGCCCCCCGGCTCCTGCGGAGCCTCCCCCCGAGGATATTTTTGAACAGATGAGCGAAAGACGGCGCTTTCATTCGTCTGTTCCAAAAATCTCATCAGGTTGCGCGCCCATTTGGTGCATTGGGTCTCAGAGCCAAGGGGTGCGAGCGCCCCTTGCCTGTCGCGCCGCTCAGATCGTGAGTTGCTGGCCCAGTTCGATCACCCGGTTGGAGGGCAGGCGATAGAATTCGGTCGCGTTGGTTGCACCCTTGGCCAGCATGATGAACAGCCGTTCCTGCCATTGCGGCATTTCCTCATGGCTTGAGGTGCGGAAGCTGCGCCGGTTGAGGAAGAAGGAGGTGGTCATGATATCGAGCTTCTCGCCCTGTTTGCGGGCAAGGGCGAGGCCGCGCGGCACGTTCTGATCTTCCATATAGCCGAAGGTGAGATTGGCCTTCACGAAGCGGTCATTGATCCGGGTCAGGCTCAGCCGCCGATCTTCCGGCACGGCGGGTTCCGGGGCAACGGTCACGGTGACGACAAAGTTCTGCCGATGCAGCACGCGGTTGTGCTTGAGATTGTGCATCAGCGCGGGCGGCGCCATATCGGGTTCGGCAGTCAGGAAGACGGCCGTGCCCGGCACCTCGACTGGCGGCGATTTGTCCAGCATCCGCAGCAGATCGTCGAGCCCGATGGAGTTGTCACGCGATTTGCGCCGCACATGCGCCACGCCACGCACCCAGGTCCACATCACCAGGCAAAGCAGGGCGGCGAACAGGATCGGGATATAGCCGCCATCGGCGACTTTGGTCAGGTTGGCGGCGAGAAACAGCCCTTCCAGCGTGATCAGCGGCAGCATCACCGCAAGCGTCAGCCAGAGCGGCCATTTCCAGGCGCGATGGAGCAGGAAGATCGCCAGAACCGAGGTGATGACCATATCGCCTGTCACCGCGATGCCATAGGCCGAGGCCAGATCGGAAGAGGTGCCAAAGGCCAGAACCAGCAACACCACCCCAAAGGAGAGGATGCCATTCACCTTCGGCATGAAGATCTGGCCATATTGCGTCTCGGAAGTGTGGCGGATCTGCATCCGCGGCAAAAGCCCCATCTGCACCGCCTGCTTGGCCACAGAAAATGCGCCGGAAATCACCGCCTGGCTGGCGATGACGGTGGCGGCCATGGCCAGCACGACCAGGGCAGGCAGCGCCCAGTCGGGGGCCAGCAGGAAGAAGGGGTTATGCGCGCGCTCGGGATGGGCCAAGACCATCGCGCCCTGACCAAGATAGGAGAGGGTCAGCGCGGGCAGCACCAGCACCCCCCAGGCCAGCCGGATCGGGCGGCGCCCGAAATGGCCCATATCTGTATAAAGCGCCTCGCCCCCCGTCACCGCCAGAAACACCGATCCCAGCACGATGAAGGAGGCAAAGCCGTTATTGATCAGAAAGCCCAGGGCATGGCGCGGATCAAGGGCGGCAAAGATGCCCAGATCGTCGCGGATATGCATGAGGCCAAGCCCGGCCATGGTCAGGAACCAGATCACCATGATCGGGCCGAACAGCACCGACACGGCCTCGGTGCCGCGCGATTGCACGGCAAACAGCGCGATGATGATGCCAAGGGTGATCGGCACCACGAAGCTCTGCATCCCGGGGGCGACAAGCGCCGTGCCCTCCACCGCTGACAGGACCGACATGGCAGGGGTAATCATCGCGTCCCCAAAGAACAGCGAGATACCGACCGCCCCGATGGCCAGCAGCACGCTGGAGGGAGCCTTGACCGCGCGTTGCACCAGCGCAATCAGCGAGAGCGTGCCGCCCTCGCCATCATTATCCGCGCGCATGATGAGGATGACGTATTTCAACGTCACGATCAGCATCAGGGTCCAGATCAGCAGCGAAATCACCCCCAGTACATCTGCGCGCGTCAAGCCGTCACGCGATGCGGCATGGAGCGATTCGCGCATGGCATAAAGCGGGCTTGTGCCGATATCACCATAGACGACACCAATGGCCCCGAGGGTCAGTTTGGCGAGCGAGCTTTGCGGGTGGGGGGTATGCGATGCGCCTGAGGCAGCTTGCGACACGATAAGACCGTATGAGGATTCGCGTGGCGCTCTGGATACACCGCCCTCACGAGGATGTCAGGTGCTGACATGAAATGTGATCTGGTGGTGGCAAATCGCTCTGTCCGTGCCTCCGGGGGGGGTGCGGCGGAAAAGCAATGGCGCGCGACAAGACCGCCTGATGGTGCCTGAGTGATGCGGAGCATGACTGTATCCCGCGCGACTGCTTGCGCGCAGCCGGTGGCGACAGGCTCCGCGATGGATCCGCCATGATGGATCAGCCGTTCGTCGTCTCCGAAGGCGGGCCGAACGGGGGCGGGCCATAGGGGGGCAGTTTGGAGGCCTCCAGAGAGAGATCGCCCTTTTCCGGCAAAAGCACCACCCGGTCGATCAGGGCGCGCACCTCGGCCTCCATCCCCGATGTTTCGGAATAGGCGCGATGGGCGCGAATCTGCAGCCCGTTGCGGTCTGCGACGGCGGCTGTGCGCGCATCCACCTGCCGGGCCGGGTCGGTCTGGGTGATCGCAAGGCGCGCGACACTATCTGCGGCCTGAAGCTGCAGGATCTGCGGGGCCGGGTTGCGCGCCTCATGCACGGCGTCACGCGCCTCGACCTGTTGCACGCGGATGGCACGGTCTTCAGCGGGGGCCGCATGGCCCTGCGCGCCGGTCACGGCCCCTTCATTGACGGCGGGCAAGGCGGCGATGGCCTGACCCGACCGGATGCCAGTCACTGCAATATCCATGTCTTCACCCCGATCTAAAGCGCAGGGCAGATTCCCCAACGAAAGCCCCGACGCGTCACGATACCCCCTGAGAAGACATCCTGCCCCGGATTGGTGCCGAAGGCTCGTGTTATCAGGGTTAACCGTTTGACGGATTATGCAGGATTTTAAGCGCCGCAGCGGCTGGGTGCGTTATGACTTTCCGGGCGGTGTCAGGCTGCTGCGGAACAGGTGATCAAGGAAGGTCTGCGCCTCGGCAAAGGGATCATGGCCGGGGCCAAGCATGGCGCGGACCTGCACGTCAAAATCCGCATAATGCTGGGTCGTGGCCCAGATCGAGAAGATCAGGTGATAGGGATCGACGGGGGCCAGACGTCCTTCGGTCACCCATCGGGCAATCACCGCAGCTTTTTCGTCGACCAGCGGTTTCAGATCATCCTGCAAGGGGCCTTGCACACGCGGCGCGCCTTGCAGCATTTCATTGGCAAAGAGACGGCTTTCGCGCGGAAAGTCCCGGCTCAATTCCAGTTTGCGGCGGATATAGCCGAGGATCTCGGCCACCGGGTCGCCCGCAGGATCGAGCGCGCGCAGCGGATCCAGCCAGATCTGCAAAAGCCCCTGGATCAGTGCGGCATGGATCGCCTCCTTGGAGGGGAAGTAATACAGCAGATTGGGCTTTGACAGGCCCGCCCCCTCGGCGATCTGGTCCAGCGTCGCGCCCCGAAAGCCCGCCTGGGAAAACACCTCCAGCGCGGCTTCCAGAATCGCTTCCGAGTTCTTTTGCTGGATCCGGGTCTGCGGTCGGCTGCGGGGCATCGGCTCTCCTGTCCCGTATTTGATCAAAATGTCGCTTTCAGACGGTTCCGAAGGCCGAACCCGATTGAGCGAAGCGGGCAAAGGCGTCAATATGCAATCGAACGCAGGGGCTGCCCTGATCGGCCGGGGATGGCGGATCGGGCGGGGCAACGGGGCACTTCCCGATGTTTGATCCTGCGGTCAGGGAAATCAAGCCGCCCCGATGCAAGAATGGCGGCCAAACCGGGAGAGCCGATATGGCACTGGATCGCAAACCTTCGCCCAATGACCTCAACGCGTTCTGGATGCCGTTCACGGCCAATCGCCAGTTCAAGAAGAACCCGCGCATGTTCGTGGCGGCCAAGGACATGCATTACACCACCGCTGATGGTCGGCAGGTGCTGGATGGCACCGCGGGCCTGTGGTGCTGCAATGCCGGCCATTGCCGCCCGAAGATCACCGAGGCGATCCAGAAACAGGCGGCAGAGCTGGATTATGCGCCCGCCTTCCAGATGGGCCATCCGATCGCGTTCGAGCTGGCGAACCGCATCATCGATATCGCCCCCAAGGGGATCGAGCATGTCTTCTACACCAATTCCGGGTCGGAATCGGTGGAGACCGCGCTGAAGATGGCCATCGCCTATCACCGCGCGCGTGGTGAAGGGGCCCGCACCCGTCTGATCGGGCGCGAGCGCGGCTATCACGGGGTGAATTTCGGCGGTATCTCGGTCGGCGGCATCGTCGGCAACCGCAAGATGTTCGGAAGCCTGCTGACCGGCGTTGATCACCTGCCGCATACCCATCTGCCGCAGTTGAACGCCTATACCAAGGGTCAGCCGGAACATGGTGCCAATCTGGCCGATGATCTGGAACGGATCGTGGCGCTGCACGGGGCGGAAACCATCGCTGCTGTCATCGTTGAACCCATGGCGGGCTCCACCGGCGTGTTGATGCCGCCGAAGGGCTATCTGGAGAAACTGCGCGCCATCACCAAGAAGCACGGCATCCTGCTGATCTTTGATGAGGTGATCACCGGCTTCGGGCGTCTGGGCTCGGCCTTTGCCGCCCAGCATTTCGATGTGCTGCCCGATATGATGACCACCGCCAAGGGCCTGACAAACGGGGTGATCCCGATGGGCGCGGTGCTGACCACAGCGGAAGTGCATGATGCTTTCATGAACGGCCCCGAGCATATGATCGAGCTGTTCCACGGCTATACCTATTCCGGCAACCCGATTGCCTCGGCCGCAGGGATCGCTACGCTGGATACCTACAAGGAAGAAGGTCTGTTTGAACGCGCGGCAGAGCTGGAAACCTATTGGGGCGATGCGCTGCACAGCCTGAAGGGGCTGCCGCATGTGATCGACATCCGCAATATGGGCCTGATCGGCGCGGTGGAGCTGGAGCCGATTGCGGGGGAACCCACCAAGCGCGCCTTCTCGGCCTTCCTTGCCGCCTATGAGAAAGGCATCCTGATCCGCACCACCGGCGATATCATCGCCATGTCGCCGCCGCTTATCATCTCCAAATCCGAGATCGACGAGCTGATCGGCAAACTGGGCGATGTGCTGAAATCGCTGGCATGATCTATGACGGGCGCGCCGCAGGGTGCGCCCGTTTTCCTTTGGGGGCAAGGGGACGACAATGTGTGACGAGATGCGGCTGCAGGCCATGGCCACGCTGCTGATGGAGACCGAGCGGGTGAAGGTCTGGCGCTATGATTTCGAGCCGGGGGCGGAAACCGGCTGGCATGTGCATGGGCATGACTATGTCATCACCACGCTGACCGATTGCCCGTTGCGGCTGGAATTGTCCGATGGGGAAACGCGGGAAAGCTTCATCCCGGCAGGCAGCGCCTATTCGCGTCCGCAGGGCACCGCGCATAATGTGATCAATGCAGGTGATGCGGCGATGAGTTTCGTCGAGGTGGAGCTGAAGTGAGGTGCTGTCCCATTAGACGGGGTTGATCTGTCGTGTCAGTGCGGACCAGTCTGATCCGCTCCGTATGACCTGCTCCGCCCGTCCCGTGCCGCCTGATCTGTCCGGTCATATCCGGGAGCGCAGCGTCCGTATGCTGGCCATGCGCGGGGGCCGGCTTTGTCAATGCAATACAGGAACAGAATCCCGCCGGACGCCTGCTCCGATCCTTCATAGCCTGCTCCGCGTAGCCGGTGTGTAGAGCCTTATCGGGAAGACGTGATGTGGTTTGACCGGGCAGGGCCTTGCCGGGCGCGCTGGGCCATGGCTATCTGGCCTTCACCGGGCCTTTCCCCGGATCATTCCCGTTGAGGATCTGATGCGCCTTTTGCCCGTGCTGGCCCTGCCTGTTCTGACCTTGCCGCTGTTCACCCTTGGTCTGCCCGTGCAGGCGCAGGATCTGGTGACCTGTGCCACTTCCATGCGGGGCGAGGCGGTGACGTTCGCCTATGACCCGGAGATCGAGGGGCTGCAAGACAGTCTGACCCTGCGCCAGAAGCTGGCAGGTCTGCGCGGCGAGGCGATCACCTGCCCGGGGCTGGTGACGCTGCGCGCCTTCACGCCGGAACTGACCGATGCCGAACGCGCGCCGTTCTGCCTGCAATGGGACCGCAAGCTGGGCACCTATATCGGCTATGATCTGGGGGATCGGGACGGGTTCCTGACTTGCCGCACTGCGAAGAAGCAGTTCTGCCAGCGGGTGAACAGCTCCAAACAGACCGCCGGGCGCTGGGCAGGCATGACGAAGGATCTGGCCGTGGATGCCGGAACGGAAACCCTGTTGCACGCAACCGGCGTGGTCTCGGTCAAGGGCCCTGCGGCGGTGATCGGCGAACAGCTGGTGGGGATCGGTGCCACCGCAGTTGAAGGTGTGGGGATCGGGGCGGCGCTGGGCGCGGTCATGGTGACGGCGGTGGCGGTTGGCGGTGCCGTTTATGTCTGTTCAGATGAGGGGGCGGCACCTGCCGCGCTGGAAGCCGCGCCCGAACCGAAGCTGCGCCCGGGTGAGGTGGCCCCGGGATCCGAACTGCCCGAGGGCGAGAAGCGCATCACAGCAACCCCGATCCCGACACCGGGGGCCGTGCCGGATGAGGGGGACGCGGAACAGGCCGGGGCTGCGCCCCCGGTCATGGAGCCCCCGGCCGTGGACGGACCTGCGGGCGATGCGCCTGTGACCGAAGCGCCGCCGACAGACACACCGCCTTCTGTCCAGAACTGACGCAAGGCTCTGGGCGGCTGCATCGAGCGCCGCAACGTGGCGGAGGCTTGGGGATGGCTGCGATAGATCCGCGACGGACCCGCGGCAGACCAGAGGCAGGTCTGAGACTGAGGCGAGACCGGCCCGAGATTGGCCCGAGACTGGGGCAGAGATCCCGGTTATGGCGCGCCATTGTTCCATCTGTGAAACGCACCCTTCCTGAGCGCGTCCGCCCTCCGCCTAATCCCGCAAGGCACCAATGCCGCGCAGGATGATCTGCTTTACCGTCTCGGTCGCCTCGCGCCATTGCGCATCCGACAGCGGCTGGCCCGCGTTCAGTGTCTCGATCTGATGGCCGAAATCGGCGTAATGCTGGGTGGTGGCCCACAGCATGTAAAGCAGGTGTTCGGGATCGACCGGGGCCATCTGCCCCTCATCGATCCAGCGTTGGATCAGGGCGGCGCGCCCGCGCGTCCAGTCGCGCAGGGTGGTTTCCAGATAATCCTGAATGACCGGCGCACCATGCATCACCTCGGACGCCCAGACCTTGGAGCCGTCGGGGTGGCGGCGCGAGATGTCCATCTTGGCCTCGATATAGGCGCCCAGCCCCTCGGCGGGGGTATCGGCCCCGTCCATCGCCTCGGCCGCTTGCAGCCAGATCTCGAAAATATCCTGCACGACGCGGCGGTAAAGCTCTTCTTTCGTTGCAAAATAATAGTGCAGATTGGCCTTGGGCAGCCCCGCCAGATCGGCGATCAACTGCATGGTTGCGCCGCCAAACCCTGCCTCTGCAAAGACTTTTTCCGCTGCCCGCAAAATAAGCGCCTCATTCTGCGCGCGGATCTCGTTGCGTTTGAGCGGGCGGCTTGACGGGCGGGGGACCTCGGCCATGGGCGGGACGCTCCTTTCAAGACCAGAATTTTTATTGACCAGTTGGTCAGGAGGTATAGCCTTCCCCTTGACCATACGGTCAGGAAAAGATTCGCCGCAAGACCTGCAACAAGACGGGCCCCGCAAGGGATGCGGTGACAGGGAGAGCAAGCTGATGCCAGCACACGGAGAGAATCTTCGTATCAATTCCGCGCGGTTGTGGGACAGTCTGGAACGGATGGCCGAGATCGGCCCCGGCGTCGCGGGCGGCTGCAACCGTCAGACCCTGACCGATGCCGACAATGCGGGCCGCCATCTGTTCAAGGACTGGTGCGAGGCGGCAGGTATGACGATGGGCGTCGATACCATGGGCAATATGTTCTTCACCCGCCCCGGCACCGATCCCGATGCCTTGCCGGTCTATATGGGCAGCCATCTGGATACCCAGCCGACCGGCGGGCGCTATGACGGGGTGCTGGGCGTGCTTGGCGCGCTGGAGGTGGTGCGCAGCCTGAATGATCTGGGCGTGCAGACCCGCCACCCGATCGTGGTCACCAACTGGACCAATGAGGAAGGCGCGCGCTTTGCCCCGGCCATGCTGGCCTCGGGCGTTTTCGCGGGCATCCATACCGAAGATTACGCCAAAAGCCGCACCGATCTGGACGGCAAGGTGTTTGGCGACGAACTGGCGCGCATAGGCTGGGTCGGTGATGAGGTGGTCGGCGCGCGCAAGATGCACGCCATGCTGGAGCTGCATATCGAGCAGGGCCCGATCCTGGAGGCCGAGGGCAAGACCATCGGCGTCGTCACCCATGGCCAGGGCCTGTGGTGGCTTGAAATCACCCTGACCGGCAAGGATGCCCATACCGGATCGACGCCGATGAACATGCGGGTCAATGCGGGTCTCGGCATGGCGCGCATTACGGAGCGGGTGCACCAGATCGCGATGAGCCATCAGCCCGGTGCAGTCGGCGCGATCGGGCAGGTCAATGTCTTCCCCAATTCGCGCAATGTCATCCCGGGCAAGGTTGTCTTTACCGTCGATATCCGCAGCCCCGATCAGGGCAAGCTGGATGCGATGCGTGCCGAGGTGGAGCGCGCGGCGCAGGCCGTGGCGCTTGAGCTGGGCCTTGATTGCGCCATCGAGGCGGTCGGGCATTTCGATCCGGTGACCTTCGATCCGGGCTTGGTCGAGATCGTGCGCGCAAGCGCCGAGCGGCTGGGATATCCGCATATGGATATCATCTCGGGCGCGGGGCACGACGCCTGCTGGATCAACCGCGTGGCACCGACCGTGATGGTCATGTGCCCCTGTGTGGGCGGCCTGTCGCATAACGAGGCCGAGGAGATCAGCCCGGAATGGGCGGCAGCGGGCACGGATGTCTTGCTGCACGCAGTGCTGGACGTGGCGGGCGTGGTGTCCTGAGGGCAGGCCCCGGGGCGCTGCCCCGGACCCCGGGATATTTAGGAACAGATGAAATCGGGAGGGGATCATGGCCTCAACAGTGATCAAGGGCGGGACAGTGGTCACGGCGGACCTGTCCTATATGGCGGATGTGAAGGTTGAAGGCGGGGTGATCACCGAGATCGGCCCGAACCTTTCGGGAGATAAGGTTCTGGATGCGGCGGGATGCTTCATCATGCCGGGCGGGATTGATCCGCATACCCATCTGGAAATGCCTTTCATGGGCACTTATTCCGCCGATGATTTTGAAAGCGGCACCCGGGCGGCGCTGGCAGGTGGCACCACGATGGTGGTGGATTTCATTCTGCCGGGGCAGGGTCAGGGTCTGATGGATGCGGCCAAATCCTGGCACAACAAGACCACGCGCGCGCATTGTGATTACAGTTTCCACATGGCGATCACCTGGTGGGGCGAGGCGGTCTGGCAGGGCATGGAAGACAGCGTGAAGGCGGGGATCACCTCCTTCAAGCATTTCATGGCCTATAAGGGCGCGCTGATGGTCAATGATGACGAGATGTTCGCATCCTTCCGCCGGGTGGGCGATCTGGGCGGCCTGGCCATGGTCCACGCCGAGAACGGCGATGTGGTGGCGGAGCTGACCGCAAAGCTGCTGGCCGAGGGCAACAATGGCCCCGAAGGCCACGCCTATTCCCGCCCGCCGCAGGTGGAGGGCGAGGCCACCAACCGCGCCATCATGATCGCCGATATGGCGGGTGTGCCGCTTTATGTGGTGCATACCTCCTGTGAGGAGGCGCATGAGGCCATTCGCCGGGCGCGTCAGGCGGGCAAGCGGGTCTGGGGCGAGCCCCTGATCCAGCATCTGACGCTGGATGACAGCGAATATTTCCATGCCGACTGGGATCATGCGGCGCGGCGCGTCATGTCGCCGCCCTTCCGCGACAAGGCGCATCAGGCCAGCCTCTGGGCCGGGTTGCAATCGGGCAGCCTGTCTTGCGTGGCGACCGACCATTGCGCCTTCACCACCGATCAGAAACGCTATGGCGTGGGGGATTTCTCGAAGATCCCGAACGGCACCGGCGGGCTTGAGGACCGGATGCCGATGCTCTGGACGCATGGGGTGAATACCGGGCGCCTGACACCGAATGAGTTCGTGGCGGTGACCAGCACCAATATCGCGAAGATCCTGAACCTTTACCCGAAAAAGGGCGCGGTTCTGGTGGGGGCCGACGCCGATCTGGTGGTCTGGGATCCGGCGAAGGAAAAGACCATCTCGGCCAGGGCGCAGCAATCCAGCATCGATTACAACGTCTTCGAGGGGCAGGCGGTGAAGGGCCTGCCGCGCTTTACCCTGACACGCGGCCATGTGGCTGTGCAGGATGGCGAGATGCGCGGGCAGGAGGGCCATGGCCAGTTTGTCGGACGCGCGGCGCGCCCGGCGGTGAACCGGGCGCTCTCGGCCTGGAAAGACCTGACCGCACCGCGCCCGGTTCAGCGCAGCGGTATCCCGGCGACCGGGGTGTGACGCTGGATGGGCGCGCGTGGTTCTGCCTGCGGGCAGTCACGTTGCGGGACAAGGGTCAGGAGCGGGGGCGCAAAAGAAATCTCTTCCTGCTCCGCCCATGAGGCGAAGGTGGCTTTGGTGTTCATGATATCCTCCCTGAATGCGTGATGATGCGGGGGATTGGTGACAGAGATATGAAGAGCAGGGGACAGACCCCTGCCGGCGGGGTGGAATGACGGACGCAAAACCCAAGGCGGTGATCGAGGCGAGGGGGCTGGATCTGGTGTTCCAGACCGCCGACGGTCCGGTTCAGGCCCTGCGCGACGTGAACCTGAGCATCGGCAAGGGTGAATTTGTCAGCTTCATCGGGCCATCGGGCTGCGGCAAGACCACATTTCTGCGCTGTATTGCGGCGCTGGAACATCCGACGGGCGGCAGCCTGACGGTGAACGGCATGACTCCCGACGAGGCGCGTCGGAGCCGCGCCTATGGCTATGTGTTTCAGGCGGCGGGGCTTTACCCCTGGCGCAGCATTGCCGGCAATATCCGCCTGCCGCTGGAGATCATGGGGTTCTCGCGCGAGGAGCAGGACCGCCGGGTGCGCGAGGTGCTGCAACTGGTGGAGCTGGACAATTTCGGCAAGAAATTTCCGTGGCAGCTGTCGGGGGGGATGCAACAGCGCGCCTCGATCGCGCGGGCCTTGGCCTTTGACGCCGATATCCTGCTGATGGATGAGCCCTTCGGCGCGCTGGATGAGATCGTGCGCGACCGGCTGAATGAGGAATTGCTGAAACTTTGGGCGCGGACCGGCAAGACCATCGGCTTTGTCACCCATTCCATCCCGGAGGCGGTCTATCTCTCGACCAAGATCGTGGTGATGTCGCCGCGCCCGGGCCGGATCACCGATGTGATCGACAGCCCGCTGCCGCGCGAGCGGCCTTTGGATATTCGTGACAGCCGGGAATTCATCGAAATCTCGCATCGGGTGCGCGAAGGTTTGCGGGCGGGGCATGGCGATGAAGTGTGACCCTGTCATCCGCCGTGGCAGGGGGGCGCTCGCGCCCCCTCTTGCGCCTTTGGCGCAATTCACCCCCCGAGGATATTTCGGGGCAGAAAATGCCGGCAGGCCCGGGGATGCGACGACCGGGCGCGGGGATGATCTTCGGGGAGGGCAATATGCGTAGCATTTTGCCGATCCTGACCGTTCTGCTGGCGATTGTCGGGATCTGGTATCTGGCGGCGATCTGGATGAATGCGACCTGGGTGCGCGATCAGGCGGCGCGCGACGGGCGCGAGGTCGCATTTTCCGAGCTTGTGGTGGAGACGCTGGGGCAGGAGCGCCCGGTTCTGCCTGCGCCGCATCAGGTGGCGAAGGGGCTGTATGATGGCCTTTTCGGGCAAAAGGTGACCTCGAAACGCTCGCTGGTCTATCATGCCTGGGTGACGCTTTCGGCAACCTTGCTGGGTTTTGCCTTCGGGTCGGCTGCGGGCATCCTGCTGGCGGTCGGTATCGTCTATAACCGGGCGATGGATCTGAGCGTGATGCCCTGGGCGATTGCCAGCCAGACCATCCCGATCCTGGCCATCGCGCCGATGATTATCGTGGTGCTGAACAGCCTTGGGGTGACCGGCATCGTGCCGAAGGCGATCATCTCGGCCTATCTGTCCTTCTTCCCGGTTGTGGTTGGCATGGTGAAGGGTCTGCGCAGCCCCGATGCGATGCAGCTGGATCTGTTGCGCACATGGAATGCCAGCGATGTGCAGAGCTTCGCAAAACTGCGGCTGCCGGCCTCCATGCCCTATCTCTTTGCCTCATTGAAGGTTGGCGTTGCGGCCTCGCTGGTGGGCACCATCGTCGGCGAATTGCCGACCGGCGCCGTGGCGGGGCTTGGCTCGCGCCTGCTGTCGGGCAGCTATTACGGCCAGACGGTGCAGATCTGGGCGGCTTTATTCGCCGCGGCCATTCTGGCCGCCTCGCTCGTGGCCCTGATCGGCTGGGCGGAGCGGCTGACCCTGAAACGGATGGGGCTTGCACGATGAGGGGGCTTTTCTTCATGGCCGTGCTGACCGGGGCAGGGTTTGCGGTGGATGTGCGGCTTGGGCTGATGGCGATGGTCTGGTTCGGCTTCTGGCTGATCAATGCGGGCCTGTCGGAAAGCCGCAGCCCCTGGGCGCGGCGCATCGTGCCGCTGATCTTTGGCGTCACGCTGCTGCTCCTGTGGGAAATGGCGGCGAGGCTGTTCGGGATCAGCCGGGTGATCCTGCCTGCGCCATCGGATATCTGGGCACAGATCGGGCAAAGCCTGCCGATCCTCTGGGCGGATTTTCTGCAGACCTTCATCAAGGGCGCGCTCAGCGGCTATCTGATCGGTTGCGGGGCTGCGGTGGCGGTCGCGGTGCTGATCGACCGCTCGCCGTTCCTGCAGCGCGGGCTTCTGCCGGTCGGCAATTTCGTGGCGGCCTTGCCGATTGTCGGCATCGCACCGATCATGGTGATGTGGTTCGGGTTCGACTGGCATTCCAAGGCGGCGGTGGTGGTCATTATGGTGTTCTTCCCGGTGCTGGTGAACATGGTGGCGGGGCTCAAGGCCACCGATGCCATGCAGCGCGACCTGATGGCGACCTATTCGGCCAGCTACTGGCAAAGCCTGTTCAAGCTGCGCCTGCCTGCCGCCATGCCTTTCCTGTTCAACGGCCTCAAGATCGCGACCACTCTGGCGCTGATCGGGGCCATCGTTGCCGAATTTTTCGGCAGTCCCATCGTCGGCATGGGCTTTCGCATCACGGCAGAGATCGGGCGGCTTGGCCTGCCGATGATCTGGGCCGAGATTGCGGTGGCAGCCCTTGCCGGTTCGGCCTTCTACGGCGCAGTCGCGCTGATCGAGAAGCGGGTGACCTTCTGGCACCCGTCGCAACGGCACTAGGACAGAACGGAGAACCGGGCATTATCAGAACTGGGCACTAACGGAACCGGGCACAGACAGAACGGGGCGAATCCCGACAACCTGCCCAAACACATGGAGGTACTGGACGATGAAATTTCTGATGACGGCAACGACTGCAATGGCCATGGCGCTTGGTGCGGGGGCGCTTGCCACCGGCGCCGCGCAGGCCGAAGATGTCACGCTGCAGTTGAAATGGGTCACGCAGGCCCAGTTCGCAGGCTATTATGTGGCCAAGGACAAGGGCTTTTATGAGGAAGAGGGCCTGAATGTCACCATCCTGCCCGGTGGCCCGGATGTGGCGCCGACCCAGGTGATTGCAGGCGGTGGTGCCGATGTGGTGGTGGACTGGATGCCTTCGGCGCTGGCGGCCCGCGAAAAGGGTCTGGCGCTGGTCAATATCGCGCAGCCCTACAAATCATCGGGCATGATGCTGACCTGCATGAAGGATAGCGGCGTGGCGACACCTGCCGATTTCAAGGGCAAGACGCTGGGCGTCTGGTTCGGCGGCAATGAATACCCGTTCCTGAACTGGATGAACAAGCTGGGCCTGAAGACCGATGGCAGCGATGTGACGGTATTGAAACAGGGCTTCAACGTCGATCCGCTGCTGCAAAAGCAGGCGGCCTGCATCTCGACCATGACCTATAACGAGTATTGGCAGGTGATCGATGCGGGTGTGAAGCCCGAGGATCTGATCACCTTCAAATATGAAGATGAGGGCGTGGCCACGCTGGAAGACGGCCTTTACGTCATGGAAGACAAGCTGAAAGATCCGGCCTTTGAAGACAAGATGGTGAAATTCGTCCGCGCCAGCATGAAAGGCTGGAAATATGCGGAAGAAAACGCCGATGAGGCCGCGATGATCGTGCTGGAGAATGACGAGACCGGCGCCCAGACCGAAAGCCATCAGAAGCGCATGATGGGTGAGGTAGCGAAACTGACCGCAGGCTCCAATGGCACGCTGGACCCCGCCGATTACGAACGCACGGTGGCGGCGTTGATGTCGGGCGGGTCGGACCCGGTGATCACCAAGGCACCGGAAGGGGCATGGACGCATCAGATCTCGGACAAGGCGCTGAACTGAAGCGCCGAGCCGAGGCCTGATGCTCAACCGCTGAACAGCGCCTGAGATGCGCCGCCCCGAATATGGGTGGTGAATTGCGCGCAAAAACCGACAGGCCGGGGCTATCCCGGCCTGTTTGCTTTGACGGACAAGCAGCGGGAATAGCTGTCGATTTCGGGCTTTGTAAACTTTACCGCCATCTGTAAATTCTGGGGTGGAGGTGACCGATGCCCTTGAACGAGTTGACCGGAAGCCGGGTGCGGGAGCGCCGCTTGGCGCTTGGGTTGCGACAGGCCGATCTGGCGCGCGACTGCGGTATCTCGGCATCCTACCTCAACCTGATCGAACATAATCGCCGCCGGCCAACCGGCGAGTTGCTGTTACGGCTGGCGGCGCGGCTGGGGGTAGAACCCGGCGCGTTGGCCGAAGGGGCCGCCAGTGGCTTTGCCGAAAGCCTGCGTGCCGTGGCGGGAGAGCCGGGCTTTGAGGCGGCCGAACTGGACCGGCTTGAGGAGTTTCAGGGCCGCTTTCCCGGCTGGGCGGGGGTGACGGCCGGTCTTTATGCCCGCGTCGGCCAACTGGAACGCGCGGTGGCCGCATTGAACGACCGCATCGCCCATGACCCGCATCTGGATGCGGCGCTGCACGAGGTGCTGTCGGCGGTCAGTTCGGTGCGCTCCACCGCCGGTATTCTGGCCGAGACCGAGGATATCGACCCTGACTGGCAGCGCCGCTTCCACAAAAACCTTTATGCCGATAGCGAACGGCTTGCGAGCGGGGCAGAGTCTCTGGTCACCTATCTGGCGGGATCGGGCAGCGATGCGGCAGCGGGCAGCGTGACCCCGGAGGAGGAACTGGATCAGTGGCTGGCCGCGCAGGATTGGCAGTTGAGCGCGGCAGGTCCGGCGGAACTGGCACAGATCGCGTCGCAGTCGGCGCGCGATCAAGCGATGCGGCTGGTGGATCAGGCGCGCGAGGATGCCGCCGCTCTGCCGGAGCCTGCCTTCAGCCAGATGATGGAGGCCTGCGCAGGCGATCCCCTGTTGCTGGCGGCGCATTTTGGCGTGCCGGTGCTGGCGGTGATGCGGCGCATCGTGACGCGGCCTGGCGCGGGCGAGGGGCTGGTGATCTGCGACGGGGCGGGGGCCTTGACCTTTCGCAAGCCCGCTGCGGGATTTCGACCGCCCCGCATCGGGGCGGCTTGCGCGATCTGGCCGCTATTTGCCGCCCTGTCCCGCCCGTCACAGCCGGTTGCAGCCGAGATCACGCTGGCCGGCCGGCGTGGCGAGCGTTTCGCAGCTTTCGCTTGGGGCGAGGCGCGCCATCCATCGGGCTTTGCCGGGCCGGAAGTGCGGCAGGCGGGGATGTTGCTGCGCCCGATGCTGCCGGGACCCGGGCCTGCATTGCGGGTGGGGGCCAGTTGCCGGATCTGCCCTGAGGCCGAATGCCCGGCGCGGCGCGAGGCATCGGTTCTGGGGTGAAGCCCGGATGAAGGCCGATGGTTAAAGGTCGATGGAATCATTGGGGGGCGTCGCGGGCGAGGGCGGCCCCGCATCATCGCCCGGCAGATCGGCGGGAGGCGGCGCACCCGCCTTGCGACGGATCAGGATATCGCCATTGGGCAGCCGCTCGGGCGTCTCGTAATTCTTGAAGTCGCCCATCAGGGTGATGAGCTTTTCAAACTCCGGCTGCATCGCTTTCAGCGCATCCTGCATCTGGCCGACCTCGGGGCCGACCTCGTCAATCAGCCCACGCAGAAACATTTCCACCCCGCGCTCCATCAGCCCGGGTTCCTCGTTGCTGTCCTGCGCCTGCGCCGGAAATGGGGAAAGCAGCGGCATCAGGCAAAGTCCTGCGATCTTCAGCGGTGTGGTGATCTGGTGATACATCCCGTGGCCCCTCTGTGATGGGCAGAATATGGGAATGCGGGCTGCGGGATCAAAGGGGAAAGCGCAGGCGTCCAGATCAGATCCGCGCGCGATCGGCGCGATCCAGCCGCAAATCCAGGGTGACCGGGAAGTGATCGGATGCCGTCAGCAACGCATCACGCAGTTCCGGCACCTTCCAGCAAGCCGGGTCATTCAACGGATGCCAGATCCGCCAATCCTGCGCCGTAGTGCCGGACCGCAGCCGGGCCGAGACCATGATGAAATCCAGCAGAGCCTCGAAATACCGCTCCAACCCATTGTTCCAGAACCGTGCCGTGGTCGGCTGCAACCGGCTTTTCAGCGCCATATCGGCATGGGGATCATAAAGTTGCGTCTCGGGCGGGCAGCCCATGCCCATCACCACCTCGACGCCGGAATATCCGAACAGACGTTCGAACTCATCCAGCCCGGGTCCATCGTTGAAATCGCCCATCACGATCAGATCATCGCCTGCGGCCAGTTGATCTTCGATGCGACGGCGCAGCCAGAGACATTCCGCCAATTGCTTGCGGCGGTTCTCGATGGCGATGCGGCTGGCCTCTGCCGGATTGCGCGCGCCATGGGGGGCCTTGGATTTCACATGCACCCCGATCAGCCGCAACTTGTGGCCACGGCTCAGCAATTCCAGTTCCAGCGGTGGCTTGGAAGGGCGGATCGGCTCTGGCTGACCATCGCCGTTCAGGTCGTGATGGAAGGTGCCGTCAAAGCGCGGATTGCCCTGCGGATCATGGCGGACCTGCATATGATCTGGATTGAACAGGAATGTGATCTCCTGTTCGGTTTCGGACTTGAATCCGCTCACCGCGCGGGTCGTCGCAAGGCCATAGCGACGGGCAAAGTTCTCCAGCGCGCGGACCGAATTGCGCTTGCCATTGGTGTCGGGGGCCTCGATTACCATGATGCCATCCGCCTGCATTGCGGTCATGACGATGGCGATGGCGGCCAGTTGATCGCCCCGCGTCACGCCATGGCGATGGGCGGGCTGATGATCCTCTTGCGGGCGGTCCAGATCATCGAACAGCGCGGTGAACCATTCGATATTCCAGCTGGCAAGACGAAGCAGATTCCGCGGACGGACGGGATCGGTCGGGCGCAGCGCGATCACACTCATGCCGCCTCGCGGGCCGAGATTTCCTCCCAAGCGGAGTTGACGGCGATCAGCCGTTGTTGCGCCAAGTCCACCGCGTCGGCGGGCACGCCGCGCGCCACCAGCCGGTCGGGATGGTTGTCGCGCACCGCAATCTTCCAGGCGGCACGGGCATCTTCCAGCGAGGCCCCTGGCGCAAGACCCAGCACATCATAGGGGTCGCGCGGCGCATCGGGCACATGGCGGGCGCGGATGGCGCGGAAACAGGCCTCGCCCACGCCAAAGATCTTGGCGACCTCGTTCAAAAAGGCGTCTTCCGCCGGATGATAATCGCCATCTGCCACCGAGACATGGAACAGCCCTTCCAGAATGTCGGTCAGAACCCGGCTGTCGCCCTGAAACATCGTGCGGATCTTGCGGGCATAGGCGTCATAGCCCGCGACATCCTGCCGGGCGAGGTTGAAGACGCGCGCGGCATTGGCCTCCTCCTCAGGCGGCACATGAAACACCTCGCGGAAGGCCGCGACCTCGTTTCGGGTCACCGCTCCATCGGCCTTTGCCATCTTGGCACCAAGCGCAATCACAGCAATGGTGAAGGCGACCGTGCGTTCCGGGCAGGCTTCGGGCGGGCTGCGCAGACGGTCAAAGACGGCGCTCAGGCTTTCGCCCTGCGCCAATGCGGCAATCGCCTCGAAGATGCGGGTCCAGATCGACATGGGCATGAGAATAGCGGGGAAAGCCCAAGCTGTCAGGTCAAGATTTCTTGTATGCCTGGCTCATGTTAGGCGTTTATTGCAAGGGTTTATGCATGAGCCACAGGTCCCAGTCGCGGCCGAACTTTCGGCCCGCGCCGGGCAGGGTGCCGCTGGGGCGATATCCGATCGCCTGATGGAAGGCGCGCCCTTCCGGGTTGCCGCCCGAGACTGCGGCCACCATGAGCCGATGTCCGGCGGCCCGGGCGTGATCTTCCACCGCCTGCATCAAGTGCCGCCCCAGACCTTGCCCCCGCGCCGCCTCAGACAGAATGATCGTATGCTCCATGCAGCCGGTATAGCCATTGCCACCCCGAAACTGGCAATAGGAGGCAAAGCCCACGGGCTGATCGGCGATCAGCGCGGTAAAGCTGCCAAAGCCCGCCGCATCGCGGCTGGCCAGCCAGTCGCGCATTGCGGGTTCAGACTTTTCCTCAGAGGAAAAGGTGACCAGTGTGTCGCGGATCATCGGGTTCCAGAAGGCCCGGATCGCCTCAAGATCGGCCAGTTGCATCGCGCGGATCATCGCAGCAGCCTTGTGCCATGCGGGGTGGAGAACGTGGCTTGCATCGCGGGCGCGCCCGCGGCGATCACCACGCGCGGATCGGCAAAGCCGCCAAGCGCCCGTTGAAGCGCCTGCGGGTCCGGAGTTGCGATCTCCAGCCGAGTCAAGCGGGCTCCGCTGTCGGGCAGGCGTTGTGCCGGATGCGCGCTGCCCTGCCATTGGATCAGGGCCGGAAAGCTGCCGGCATGGGGCAGGATGCCACTTTCCGGCACCGCCATGCGCCAGCGCAGATCCCCGCGCGCCAGATCCAGCACGCGCCCGGCCTCTGGCGGGGCCGCATCCAGATCGGCGCGGCAAATCCATGTCGTCAGCCGCGGCGGGCCCTGAAAGCGATCCAGATCGAACCAGCGCGGAAAGGACGGGGCGACGGCGGCGGGGTCGATCGCGATCACTTCAAGATAATCGGGCCCAAGCCCCATCAGCCGGTTATGCGTGCCCATCAGCGGATGTTGCCCGCCGCCCGCAAGGGGCAGGCCAAGCGCCGCCTCGACATGTGCCACGCCTTCGGCCAGCGTCATGGCCGACACCGCGATGTGATCCAGCGCCGCGATCATTGCGGGGGCCATTCAGGCGTCTTCCTCATGCCTTGCTGCGCCGTTATCCAGCGTGATCTTCGGCGTGGCCTTCAGCGCCTGCACCAGTGCGCTGAACCGCGATTGCGCAACCTCGCCCATCAGGCCGGTGCCAAGCGCGGTCAGCCGCAATTCCAGCACCCGTTTCTTCGGTGACCAATGCAGGCTGCCCGCCTGTTCCGGCTCATCGGTGGAGAACATGGCCCCAAAGCGCATCGCCTTGCCCAGAACCTCGGCCTCCATCAACTCATCGTCGTTCAGAAGCCGGAACAGTGGCTCCATCCGGCTGCCGCTGCGGCTGTTCTTGTAGCGATGAAGCAGCGCCAGCCCAAGGAACACCCGCCCCGGATGATCCAACCCGCCCAGATTGGCGCGGGTCGCATTGTCAAAACAGGCTTCAGCCCGGTAATCGGGATGCGCGCGCCAGGTCGTGTCATGCAGCAGACAGGCGGCCTTGATCAGCCGGTGCCGCTCTGGCGGGCTGGATTTGAACAGCGGCGCAATGAAATTATAGAGCTTCTTGCCAAAGCCCGGAATACGGGCCTGTGCAGCCTCGGCCGCGCGCGCCGCCTCGATCAGCGGATCGCGGCTGCGCAGCTTTTCCGACATCTGCTCGAACAGCATCCCTTCGCGGATGCCGTAAGAGGAAATATCGATTTCGGAAGGGTTGAAGATATCGACCAGCTCGCGCAGCACTTCTGAGGCCAGTGGCACCAGTTCCATCCGCTCGGCCGAGGTGCCGGTGCGGGCGCGCAGCAGGCCAAGGTCGGAGGTCGCGATCCAGTCCAGCGTGTCGATCACCGATTTCGGCGTCATGCGATATTCATGCAGCACGGTCAGCGGATAGGCGCGCCGCTCCATATCCAGCCGGGCGATGACGCGCCATGAACCGCCGACCAGATAGATCCGTTCATTGGTCGATTTCAGATCGCCCTGCAGCGATTTGAGAATCGCCCGGATGTGATCGCGTCGCTTCTTCGGGCCACCCTGCACCTGTTGCAGCCGGAAAGGCCCCAGGGCCGAGGTGGCACGGCGTCCGACCTTGCCATCGCCGATCCGCGCCAGTTCCATCGAGTTGCCGCCGATGTCGCACACGATGCCGCGCGCATCAGGCCAGCCCAGCAGCACGCCTTGCGCGGAAAGCCGGGCCTCTTCATCGCCGTCGATCACCCAGATCTTCAGCCCGGTTTCGCGCTGAACCAGTTCCTGAAACGCGGGGCCATCCTTCGCTTCGCGCATGGCGGCGGTGGCGACCACCGTCATCGGATGCACATTCATCCCCTGCGCCAGCAGCGCAAAGCGCCGCAGTGCCGCCAGGGCCCGTTTCGCGCCTTCGGGGTTCAGCAACCCGGTTTCGGCCAAGCCCTTGCCCAGACCCGCCATGACCTTTTCGTTGTAGAAATAGGCTGGTGACCGCGCCGCGCCGTCAAACACCACCATCCTGACCGAGTTTGACCCGACATCGATCACACCGACCCGGCGCAAGGCCCGGGCAGAGGGGTCCTCGAACAACGGTTGGCCGAAGGGGCCGGTGTCGTCATGGGGGCCGGTCTCTTCATGGGGATCGTGCTGGGCGGCCATGCTGGTCCTTTCGCGATCTGGTCGCAATCTGGCGCGAAGATGGGCGAAACCGGGGGGCGGGGTCAAGCGCTGCCGCGCAGCAAGCATGGCGCGATTCCCCGGGGCGCGGCAATTGGCAGCAGGGCAGTTCCCGGTTGACGCAGGACGGAAACGCGGGCGGACCCGTTTGCGTTCATCTGTTCACAGATACCGAAAGAAGGCACAGAACACGCGCATTTCAAGGGAGAACCGGGGAACGATACCGCCCCCCGATCCCGGCCCAATCAGCTGTTCACCGGCTCGTCATCGCGGGGGCGGGCCAGACGCGGCACGTCTTTCGCGCCCGCCGTGCCCCGGCCCGAAAGCGAAGGGTTGTCCATGAAGAACCGATGGCAAGAGAATAGCGGCCCGTCCGAGGCTTCGCTCAATTGCCGCGAATAGGTGCCATCGGGGTTCAGAACCCAGCTTTGTGCCTCGTCGGCAAGATTCGCCGCCATGATCTGACCCATGATCTGATTCTTGACCGTGGGGTTTGTGGTCTCGACCAGCGTCTCGACCCGGCGGTTCAGGTTGCGCCCCATCCAGTCTGCAGAGGACAGGAAGACCCGCGCCTGTTTCGACGGCAAGCCGCCGCCATTGCCATAGCAGACGATCCGGCTGTGTTCGAGGAAGCGCCCGACCACCGATTTCACCCGGATATTCTCGGACAGGCCCTTGATGCCCGGACGCAAGCCGCAGATGCCGCGCACCACGAGGCTGATCTTCACCCCGGCCTGACTTGCGGCATAAAGCGCGTCGATCACCTCGGGCTCGATCAGGCTGTTCAGCTTGATCCAGATTTCCGCCGGACGGCCCGCCTGGGCGTGTTCGGCCTCGGCGCGGATCAGTTCCAGCAGGCGCGGCTTCAGCGAGATCGGCGCGATGGCGAGGTTCTCTAGCCCCTGAGGCTGCACATAGCCGGACAGGTAGTTGAATACCTTGGTCGCATCGCGCCCAAGTGCCGCATCGCAGGTGAAGAAGGACAGGTCGGTATAGATCCGCGCGGTGATCGGGTGATAGTTGCCGGTGCCGTAATGGGTATAGGTCACCAGATTGTCACCCTCGCGCCGCACCACGGTGCTGATTTTCGCGTGGGTTTTCAGGTGCATGAAGCCGTAAACCACATGCGCGCCTGCGCGTTCAAGACGGCGCGACTGGCGGATATTGGCGGCCTCGTCAAAGCGGGCCTTCAATTCGACCAATGCGGTCACCGACTTTCCGGCCTCTGCCGCCTCGCACAGTGCCGAGACCACGGGGCTGTCATGGCTGGTGCGATAGAGCGTCTGCTTGATTGCCAGCACGTTCGGATCGCGCGCGGCCTGTTCGATGAAGCGCACCACCATGTCGAAGGTCTCGTAGGGGTGATGCAGCAGCATGTCCTTCTGGCGGATCGCCGCGAACATGTCGCCATCATGGTCTTGCACCCGTTCCGGCACGCGCGGCGTAAAGGGCGGCCACAGCAGTTCCGGGCGCGATGACAGCACCAGTTCCTTCAGATCGGCCACACCCAGCAGGCCGCGCACCTCGACGACCTCGTCGGGGTTCACATGCAGCTCTTCCATGATGAGGGCGCGCAGCTCGGGCGGGGCACCCGCGCTGATCTTCATGCGGATCACCTCGCCCCGGCGGCGACGTTTCAGCGCGGTCTCAAAGCTGCGCACCAGATCTTCGGCCTCGTCCTCGACCTCCAGATCGCTGTCGCGCAACACGCGGAAGGCGCAATGGCCGCGCATGACATAGCCGGGGAACAGCATGTCCAGATGCAAGAGCAGCAGCTCCTCCAGCGGCAGGCAGCGATGCTCGCCCGGCTGGCCCGGCAGCGTCACGAAACGCGAAACCTGTTGCGGGATCGGCAGCAAGGCCTGCAGGGCCACATGGTCGGAGTCCCGCTCCAGCTCCAGCGCAAGGGTGAAGCCGGTATTGGGGATGAAGGGGAAGGGGTGCGCCGGATCGATGGCCAGCGGCGACAGCACCGGGAACACTTTGTGCAGGAAATGCTGCTCAAGATGTTTCAGATCCTTCACCGTCAGCTTGGAGCGCGTCAGGATCTCGATCCCCTGACCCTCCATCTCGCGCTTCAGCTTCTTGTAGGTGATCTGCTGCATCTTCATCAGACGGCGGGCGTCTTCATTGATGAGGCGCAGCTGTTCGGCAGGCGGGCGACCATCCTCGGACGGCACCTCGGCCCCATTGCGGACCTGTGCCCGCAGGCCTGCGACGCGGACGGTATAGAACTCGTCCAGATTGCCTGCGGAGATCGACAGGAAGCGAAGACGCTCCAGCAGAGGCACGGCGGGGTTTGCGGCCTCTTCGAGCACGCGCCAGTTGAAGGCGAGCCAGCTCATTTCACGGTTGAAGAAACGCCGGGGGCCGCGAATCTCGGATTCGGGGCGCTCGATGGCGGCGGGGAAGGGTGCGCGGAGAAAATCTGCCTGTGTCATGACGCTGCTTTTGATCGGTTCTTGTAACGCCGTCATGACACTATGGAGGGGGCCTCAATCGCTGTCCAGAGAGCCCGGATTTGCCCCGAGAATTTCGGCAGCAAGCGCCCGCGTGACCGGCCCGCCGCGCGCCAGGGCCTCGGCATCCAGCTGCGCCACCAGATCACGGGCGGCGGCCAGACTGCGATCCATCCGCAGCGTCAGCCAGCCGATCAGCGCGGGCGGCACCGCAAGTTGGCGATCCGCGAACAGCTTGACCAGAACGGCGGTCAAAAGGGCATCGTCGGGGGGCTCGATCCGCGTCACAGCGACCGCCTGCAGGCGGCTGATCAGGTCGGGCAATTGCAGACCCCAGTCGCGCACTGGCAGCGATGCGGTCAACAGCAGCGGCAACCGCCGTTCGGCCAGCCGGTTGTGCAGGTGGAACAGCGCGGCCTCGGCGCGCGGATCGCCTGCCACGGCTTCGGCATCTTCCAGCACGACCGCCGTCTGGCTGCGCCGGTCGATATCGGCAGAGGCCAGGGCGGCCCCTTCCATCAGCGCGGCCCCGGCCCCTGCCGCCCAGATATGCGCCAGATGGGTCTTGCCCGATCCCGCCGGGCCGATCAGCAGCATCCGGCGCTGCGGCCATGCCTCACTGGTCTCCAGCGTGGCAAGGGCCAGCGCATTGGCGGGCGAGGGAAAGAAATCCTCCCGCCGCAGGGCCGCGCGGGCGGGCAGGTCAAAGGCAAGTTGCCGGTTCACGCGCCGGGCGTCCTGTCCGTCAGATCATCGACGACCACAACCATAACCGGCTCGGCCATCCCCGGATCAGGCGCAGGCTCGGGCGGCAATCCGGTATAGAGCCTGCTTTCCTTGTAACGGTCGATGGCAAAGCGGGCGAGGACGCCAAGCGCCGCAGCGACCGGCACCGCCACCAGCATCCCGACAAAGCCGAACAAGGTGCCAAAGGCCGACAGAGCGAACAGCAGCCAGACCGGGTGCAGGCCCACCGAATTACCCACCAGTTTCGGGGTGATGATATTGCCCTCAAGGAATTGCCCAAGCGCGAAGATACCCGCGATGATCCCGATCGAAAACCAGTCGCCCCAGAACTGGAACAGGGCCAGACCAATGGCCAAAGCGCCGCCGATGATCGCGCCGACATAGGGGATGAAGGTCACGGCCCCCGCAATCGCGCCGACGATCAGCCCGTAATTCAGCCCGGCCGCCATCAGCGCCACCGAATAGAAGGTGCCAAGCGCGATACAGACCGAGATCTGGCCGCGCACGAAGGCTGCCAGAACCTTGTCGATCTCGCGCGCCAGATGGCGCACCACCGGCGCATGGTCGCGCGGCAGGATCTCGTCGACGCGGGCCACCATGCGGTCCCAGTCCAGCAGCAGGTAGAACGCCACGACCGGCACGACCACGATGAAGACGACCGCGTTCAGCACCGACATGGCCGAGCCCAGCAGCGTCTGTGCCAGCTCGCCCCCCTTGGCCTGGATCAGCTTGCCGATGCTTTCCAGCGTCTGCCGCATGGTCGATGTCTCGTCCTGCATCTGCGGAAAGCGTTCCAGCATGAAGGCCTGCAGGCGGCGGAAAATCTCGGGTGCCTCATTGACCAGATCGGTCAGCTGCTTGAACAGCAGCGGCACGATCGCCAGCGCCAGCAGGATCGCCGCCAGCAGCGCCACGATGGAGATGGTGCCGGTTGCCGCCGCACGCGACATGCCAAGCCGTTCCAGCCGGTCAGCCACGGGATCCATGAAATAGGCGATGGCACCGCCGACGATGAAGGGCAGGATCACATTGCCAAGCGCCCAAAGCAGCACCAGCAGGACCAGCGTCGCGATGCCCCAGTATTTCATCTGATCCCGGACGGGAAGCGCCATGCGATGTTCCTTGACCTGCCTCTGGTCCCGACAGGGCGTGCCCCATCAGGTTTGACCCCAGAGATTGCCCATCAATGCCGGGGTTTCAAGGGGGAGAGGGTCAGGGAGGCGTGCTGCGTTACCTGTCGGTCCTGCCAGTGGGCGCGATTGCATCGCATTGCGGCATAATGAATAATGCGCCAAGGGATCCGATAAGGGGGCGCGGCCCGTGCGGAAATCGGTATGGCTTGCGGGGCTGGTCTTGGTGGCGCTCGGTTCGGTCTTTCTTCTGCAAGACCGTCGCCAAGCCTATCTGATCCCGGATGGAACCGGGAAATCGCCTTTGCGGTGGCGGTGCCACGGAGATGAGGCACAAGCCTATCTGGCGCAGGACTGGTTCCAACGCGAGGGGCGCGCGCTTGCCGCTGCATCGGCAAGACAGCTGCAGGCCGCGATGGACGCTGACAAACCGATCCCCGCGCTGGAAATGGCCAATGCGGATATCAGGAAACGAGAGCGCGCCTTGATCCAAGAGGGTGACGACAGGTTTGGCTGCATCCCTGGTTAAGAGGCCTGGCCTGCCTTCAAGCCCGCAACCGGATCCGACCCTTGCTGTAGCCGCCACCGCGCAGGCGCAGTCCGTGGGGGCGAGGATGGTCGCGAAAGCGGTCATTCGTCACGATGGGCGCGCCGGTCCTGGCGGCCTCGGCCAGCAGGGCCGCGTCGGCCGTTTCGCCGCTGTTCACCACCTGCAGCGTCACGGTGGGGCGGTTTATGATACGGTCCAGATCGCGCTCATTCAGATATCGGCCTTGCAGGCGGTAGCCGATGGTGGCGTCGAAGATCACCTTCGCGGGCCTGCCCTCTTGGGCGATCTGATCGAGAACTTCGATCAGCGTGTCGATCCTGGCTTCTTGCGCCAGACCGGCATTCTGTTGCCACATCACCACATTGGACCCATCGATCAGCACGGGGACCTGAGCTTTCGGCCGCAGGCGACGGGGTGTCCGGCGCTCGGTGGCGGGGCGGGGTTGGCGCGGGGCTCTGCGGTGAAAGGCGCGGCGCAGCGCCTGTCTCAGCGTGTCAAGCAGCAGCCAGATCAGGCCAACGCCTGCAAACAGCACGACAAGGTGAAGGGCAAGATCGATCATCTCGGATATCTGTCAAATGCAATCACGCGCAGGTTGTATCCTGAATGCGGCAGGATCGGGCATATTCCGCGGCGATCCTGCGATGCGGGCTCTGTCAGCGTCCGTTTTCCCGCCATGCCCGTCGGGCAGGCCCTCTGCGGTGAAGTTCTCCCGCCAAACCCTTCCCCGCCAAACCTTCCGCCGTCAAGTCGCCCCGCAACCCTTTGTCGGACAGTCGCGCAAAGCCGCCACAAACTTGCCTGACAGGCCCGAACCCGCTAGGAACGGCCAAACGCCAATGCCAAGAGGCCAGATCCCATGCGTCTGTCGCGCTATTTCCTTCCCGTGCTGAAAGAGAACCCCGCCGAGGCGCAGATCGTCTCGCATCGCTACATGCTGCGCGCCGGCATGATCAAGCAGCAGGCGGCCGGGATCTATTCCTGGCTGCCGCTTGGCCTGAAAGTTCTGCGCCGGATCGAGCAGATCGTGCATGAGGAACAGCAGCGTGCCGGTCACATCCCGGTGCTGATGCCGACCATGCAGCCTGCCGATCTGTGGCGCGAAAGCGGCCGCTATGACGATTATGGTGCGGAAATGCTGCGCATCAAGGACCGGCACGAACGCGACATGCTGTTCGGACCGACGAATGAGGAGATGATCACCGACATCTTCCGCGCCCATGTGAACAGCTACAAGGACCTGCCGCTGACGCTTTATCAGATCCAGTGGAAGTTCCGCGACGAGGTGCGTCCGCGCTTTGGCGTGATGCGGGGCCGCGAATTCCTGATGAAAGACGGCTACAACTTCGATCTGACCAAGGACGACGCGCTGCATGCCTATAACCGGCACATGGTCAGCTATCTGCGCACCTATGAACGCATGGGGCTGACCGCGATCCCGATGCGTGCGGCCTCGGGGCCGATCGGCGGCGACAATACCCATGAATTTCTTGTTCTTGCCTCGACCGGCGAAAGCGAGGTCTTCTATGATGACCGGGTGACCGCGTTGAAACTTGGCAATCGCGAGGTCGATTTCGACAATCGTGACGAGGTTCTGGGCGTGTGCAACGAGTTCACCTCGCTTTATGCCCGCACCGATGAGACCCATGACGCCGCGCTGTTCGAGCAGATCCCCGAGGCGCATCGCCGCAACGCCCGTGGCATCGAAGTTGGGCAGATCTTCTACTTCGGCACCAAATATTCCGAACCGATGGGCGCAACCGTCGTCGGCCCCGATGGGGTCCGCGTGCCGGTTCACATGGGCAGCCACGGCATCGGCGTCTCGCGTCTCTTGGGCGCGATCATCGAGGCCAGCCATGACGACAAGGGCATCATCTGGCCCGAGGGGGTGACCCCCTTCGATGTCGGTATCGTCAACCTCAAGCAAGGCGACGGCGCGACGGACGCCGCCTGCGAAGACATCTACAAGGCGCTGAAGGCTAAGGGCCTTGATCCGCTTTATGATGACCGTGACGAACGCGCAGGCGCAAAATTCGCCTCCATGGACCTGATCGGTCTGCCCTGGCGCATCACCGTCGGCCCGCGCGGCCTGGCCAATGGCGTGGTCGAACTGACGTCGCGCCGCAGCGGTGAAAGCGAGGAGCTGAGCGCCGAGGCTGCCGTGGATCGCATCGTGCACATCTACGCCGCGCATCGCTGATCGCATCTTGCCCCGTCCCGCAGGATGGCGGGCGGGTCATGCGGCGGAAATCCACTCGGGGGCCCTGCGGCCCCCGTTTCCGTCTCTCGCCTTTGTGATCGAAGCCGGGTAACCAGTGTCATCGGCAGAATCCGCCGAGTTGGTCCCAGAATATTGGAGAGTTAGATGCGTAAGTTCACCCTCGTTGCTGCCGCCCTCGCGATGACCGCGCTGGCCGCCTGCAAGGATGAGACGGCGACTTGCACCCCCGAACAGGCTCAGGCCAAACTGACCGAGTTCATGACGCTGGCCCAGACCGCTGCCGCGAGCAACCCGCAGAAGCTGACGGAGCTGACCCCGAAGCTGACCGAGGTTCAGCAGCAACTGACGGCGAACCCGAACGACACCGTCGCCGCCTGCAAGGCGCTTGACGACATGATCGCCGCGCTGAAGTGATCTGACGGGCCGGGGCGGGGGGAAACCCTCGCCCCGATCTGCGCCGACAAGTATCGGCGGCGGGGCAAACAGCCCAATTCACAGCAAATTAAACCCTGACGTTAGCGATCTTGCGCGGAATGTGAATATTCTGTCCAATCTATGCGCGATCTGGTAATCTGCTGTTACTTTCTTTCGACTGGTTCTTCTGTATTGGAGGCAGAATTGGCCCAACAAAGCTTTGTCTTTGATGGCACGACCGCGATTTCAACCGTGCCCTTTTTCTGGACCGCGAGCTGGAACAACAAGTGGCTGCCTTATGTCAGCTTCTGGAATGGGAATGTCGCTGGCCCCCATAGCGCAGATATCCGGCTGACCGGATCGGATTGGGGGATGCATGTCATCCGTTTCGCGGGGGATGGCGGCATCAAGGCGACTTTCACCGATGCGACCAGCGGCGCTAATCGCCAGATCCAGATGATTCAGCTGTCAGAGGCAGGTGGCCAGATCAATCTGGACATCACTCAGGTTGACGAGATCCTGAGCAATGATGACGGCAATACGGTCATCAAGACCACGCGCCACCACATCAAATCCATCGATCTGAGCGATGGCGACGATCGGGTGACAATCGGCAATGGTGCCAATTACATCGACCTTGGCGGCGGCAAGAACAGCCTGACCGTGCGGGGGGCCGACAGCAATGTGCACTATGTGTCGGGCTATCAGGGCCGCAACACCATCAGCGTGGAGGGCGAAGCGCGGATCTTCGCGGTCAAGCTGGATGATGGTGTCAACAGCTTCACCACCAAGGCCGGTTTCACCGAAAGTTTCACCTCGCATAACGGGGTGAATACGCTGAACATCGGGACAGGCGGGATCGGCAGCATCCAGTTCTTTGGGGATGGTGACAAGCTGCAGGTGGTCAAGGCCGCGGGCTGGGTCGGCAGCTTGAAGGTCGGCGACGATCAGCGCATTCAACTGACTTTGGGGGCAGGCGGTGCCGATATGGTCCAGCTTGGCCGGGGGGCCGATGTGGTGACCACCGGCGCGGGCTGGGTGGGCTACATGGCCACTTCGGATGGCAATGACGTGGTAAATATCGGCCCCGGCGGGATCGATACGCTGCGGCTGAGCAAGGGCAATGACATTGCCAAACTGCGCGGCGCACTGACCGATGACACCGGCATATCGGGTGGCAACGGGATTGATACCCTGGACCTGAGCGACGTTGCGGGCAATGGCGTGCGGGTCGATCTGTCCAACAGCAACTGGCAGAAGTTCAGTGCTGCGGCCGGGCTGCTGCGGGTCAGCGGCATCGAGGTGCTGATTGGCACCGACAAGGCCGACACGCTGGAGGGCGACAATGCCAACAACACCCTGACCGGCGGCAAGGGCAATGACCGGCTGATCGGCAATGATGGTGCCGATACTTTCCGCTTTGGTCGCGCCACCGGAACCGACCGCATTCTCGATTTCGAACTGCGCGAGGATCGGATTGCCTTCAGCGGTGCCTCCAGCCTGTCCAGTCTGAAATTCAGCCAGAGCGGTGATGATGTGCGGGTGAGCTTTGGCGAGTCCGTGGTGTTTGTGGAGGATGTGACGGTGTCGCAATTGCGGGTTGCGGCGAATTTCATCTTCTGATCACACCGTCGCAATGGGGACACAAGGGGCGCGGTTCGGCGCCCCTTTTCGCATTCCGGCGTGCCTTGCACTTCATTGACATTGATCCTGCCCCGTCGGAAGCTTGCTGCCAAAGCTGGAAAGCAGCACAGGTGCGGAGGTGATGATGTTGCGGATCTTGGCCCTTGCGGGCGGCATTGCCGGAGGGGCGAGCCTGTCGCAATTCCCTGAATTTTCACAGCAATATCTGCAACGTCTTGCGGGGCAGGTGGATTCTCTGGCCCTTGTCGTGGCCGATTTCGACCGCAGCGCCACCCGCAATCTGCTGACCCGCGACGAGGCGCTGGCGCAGATGACCGGGACCGCCTTTCTGGACGATCGTCGGGCCGATCTGACCGCGACCTTTGCCCGTTTTGCCCGGCTGGAGGGCAATCTTGCCGATCTGCGCGCCGCCTCTCCCTTGCAGCGCATGACCATGCCGCACAAGCTGGGCGATGCGGAGACGCTGGCCGCGACCTGGGCCGATTTCCGCCCCGCGGTGCCGGTGACCTTTGACGGGTTGATCTCGGCCGGGATCGGCTTCCTAGGCGGCTGGCTTGTGGCCTCGGGGTTGCTCTCGCTGCTAGCCTGGCCGTTCCGGCGCATCTTCGCCTGAGCCTGAACCTGAACCTCAACTTGGGCCAGAGCCTGACCGAACCGCTTGGCCTGGCGCAAAGGTGAGGCGGCCGCGCCTTGACCTTTCCCCCCGTGTTGCGCAGGGTGCGGCGCAATCTTGAAAGGGCCTGACCTTGGCAACTACCGCCCCGTTTTCGCGTTTCGAATGGATGATTGCCTGGCGCTATCTGCGGGCCCGCCGGGCCGAAGGCGGCATCAGCGTGATGACCTGGATCAGCGTGATCGGCATCGCGCTGGCGGTCTTTGCGCTGATCGCCACCATGTCGGTGCGGGCAGGGTTCCGGGCGGAATTTGTCAGCTCGATCCTGGGCGCCAATGCCCATGTCACGGTCTATAGCGCGGGCATTGCCGATGAATATGGCCGGGTGCAGCGCGGCTTTCCCGATTACGAGGCACGCGCCGCAGGCATCCGGTCGGTGCCGGGCGTGACCCGTGCCGCCCCGGTGATCCGGGGGCAGGTGATGGGAACCGCCAATGGTGTGAATGCGGGCGTCGAGGTTTTCGGCATCAGCGCCGAGGATCTGGCCTCGGTCCCCAGCATCACCTCGGGGGATGACGATATCGGTGATCTCTCGCGCTTTGGCGAAGGCATCGCCATCGGGTCCGGCATCGCGCGCGAGCTGAACGTGACGGTCGGCGACAGCATCCGCCTGATCTCGCCCGACGGGGTGAAAACCGCCTTTGGCACCAGCCCGCGGGTGAATGCCTATGAGGTGACCTATGTCTTCACCACCGGCAGCCCCGAGATCGATCGCACCCGCGCCTATCTGCCCTTCACCGAGGCACAGAGCTATTTCAACCGCGAGGGCCGCGCCGACGAGATCGAGGTGATGGTTGCCGATCCCGACCATATCGAAAGCTACGAACTGCCGCTGCTGAATGCGGCGGGTGACGGGGCGATGATCTGGACATGGCGCGACAGCGCCGGAAATTACCTGCAGGCGCTGACGGTCGAAGATCGAATGATGTTCATCCTGATGTCGATCCTTGTCCTGATTGCCGCGATGAACATCATTTCCGGTCTCATCATGCTGGTGAAGAACAAGGGCCGCGATATCGGCATCCTGCGCACCATGGGCCTGACCGAAGGATCCGTGCTGCGGGTGTTCTTCATCTGCGGGGCGATGACCGGCCTTGCGGGCACGGCGCTTGGCATTATTCTGGGCTGCGCCTTCAGCTACTGGTTCACCCCGATCTTCGATCTGGTGAACTGGATCGCAGGCGGCGGGATCTGGAGCCCGGAGGTCCGCCCTATCTACCATCTGAGCGCGGTGCTGAAACCCGGCGATGTCGTGCTGGCGGCGGGGCTGTCGCTGTTCCTGTCCTTCGTCGTCACCCTCTTTCCGGCCTGGCGGGCCGCCCGCATGAACCCGGTGGAGGCGCTGCGCTATGAATGAGGCATTGCGGCTGGAAGGCGTCACCAAGGCCTATAATCGGGGCCTGCCCGGCGAGGTGCAGGTGCTGCATGGGGTCGATCTGGTGATCGGGCGGGGCGAGGTCGTGGCGCTGGTCGCCCCGTCGGGCGCGGGAAAATCCACGCTTCTTCATATCGCAGGGCTGCTCGACAGCCCGGATGGCGGGCGCGTGATGATTGGCGGGCAGGATTTGACGGGCCTCGGTTCTGCCGCCCGCACCCTGACGCGGCGGGAATCGGTGGGCTTTGTCTACCAGTTCCATCACCTGCTGCCCGAGTTCAGCGCGCTGGAAAACGTGATCCTGCCGCAGCTTGCCAACGGTGTCGCGCAACGCGCCGCCGAAACCCGGGCCCGCCGTCTTTTGGAGGCGGTGGGCGTGGCTGACCGTGCGGGCCATCGCCCGGCGCAGCTTTCGGGGGGGCAGCAGCAGCGTGTGGCCTTCTGTCGCGGTCTGGCCAATGCACCGGAACTGCTGCTGGCGGATGAGCCGACCGGCAACCTTGATCCCGGCACCTCGGATCAGGTGTTTGGTGCCCTTATGGGGCTGGTGCGCGAGACCGGGCTTTCGGCGCTGATCGCGACCCATAACCTTGATCTGGCGGCGCGGATGGACCGCATCGTGCGGCTGGAAGCCGGGCGCATCCTGTAAGCGCAACCCTTGCGGCGCGCGCAAGGCCATGGTCTTCTGGACAAAAATCCGGAGTAGCCCATGCGCCTTGCCCAGCTTGCTTTGCTTGCCAGCCTGATCCCGCTTGCCGCCTGCCTGAAACCAGAACCCAAGACCCCTTCGGGGGCCGAGGATTTCGCCGATTACTGCTCGGGCTGTCATGGCGCGGGTGGCAAGGGCGATGGCCCGATGGCGGCCAGCCTTGGCAAGCGCCCGGCCGATTTGACCCGACTTGCCGGGGCGAATGGCAAGATCGCCATGGCCCCGGTGATGAGCAAGATCTACGGCGCAACCAATGTGCATCCTGGCGATCTGATGCCGGAATTCGGCACCCTGCTGGAAAGCGACAAGGTCGTGCTTTACGACAGCGGCGACGGCATTCCGACGCCCACGCCGCTGCGCTTGGTGCAGGTGGCCGAACATATCCAGTCGCTGCAGGAGTAGAGGCGCTGACGATGTTTGCTCGTCATCGCCGCTTTGTTCTGGCTTTCGTGATCGGGCTTGCATTGGCGGGCGGGGCGCTGGTCTTTCGCCTCGCGCCGGGCGAGGCCGTGCTGGTCGGGGCCAATGGGTTCTTCCTGATCTATCTGGCGATGATGGCGCAGTTCATCGCGGGGCAAAGCCCGGATGCGCTGCGCCGCCACGCCGCCCTGTCGGATGAGGGCGTGCCGCTGATCGCGGGGCTTGCGCTATGCGCCGTGGCGCTCAGCCTGACCGCCATTGGCCACGCCCTGTCACGCGGCCAGGCCTGGGAGGCGGTGCTGGCCATCGCCTCGGTGCCGCTTGGCTGGATGACGCTGCATGTGCTGGCGGCGTTTCATTATGCGGCACTCTGGTATGATGGTGAGGCGCGCGGCCTAGATTTTCCCGGCGCGGATGCGGCACCCGAGCCGGACGCCTGGGATTTCCTTTACTTCAGCTTCACCATCGGCATGACCGCGCAGGTTTCCGATGTGGTCATCACCCGCCCGACGCTGCGCCGCCTGGTTCTGGCGCATGGCGTGGTGTCGTTCTTCTACAATACGGTCATTGTTGCCCTGGCGGTGAATGCGGCCATCGGGTGAGGGGGCGCCCGCCCCCCGCTCCGGCCCGTGATTTGCGCAAACCCGCCCGCCTCTCAGTCGCCCCGATGATGGATTGGATGTTTTTTTAAATCAGTATGTTGCTGTCTCCCGTGTGCAATTCACGTTCATGCTTTGATCGCAGAATTTCGTGGTCTGGCGCGGGGCAGCGTAGTTTTCGACCCTGAGTTAGATTGGAATCTGACTAAAGGATGACGAGTCTTCGTCCGCGACGTGCGTCGATAGGAGCATGAGAGCGGGTGCCCGCAAGGAAAGAGAAGGATGAGGAGCGTAGGACGACGACGTCTTCGGCGCCCGTAGACCGACCACAAACTTTGAACAGGGCTATAACCTCAGCGCCTGCGGGCACACGAGTCAGCGCGGAGGGATCGGTCGCCCTCGGAGAGCTTATGTTTTGCTGGTTCTGCCGGTCAGGGCGTCGTGCAAATCCCGAACCTCGCGGTTGAGCGCGATCATCTCCTCTGCGGCCATGCCCGCCTTTGTAAACAGGGCTTCACCAAGGCAACGGCTCTCGCTCTTCAACGCTGCCCCTCGCGGGGTCAGCGCGACCGAGACACTGCGCTCGTCATCCGGGCGGCGGGTGCGGGTGACCAGACCGGCTGCCTCCAGCCGCTTGACCAGCGGCGTGATCGTGCTCGGCTCCAGATCCAGTCGTGTCGCTATAGCGCCGACGCCGCGGCCGTCCTCCTCCCAAAGCACGCTCAGCACCAGATATTGCGGATAGGTGATCCCCAGCTGGTCGAGCAGCGGCTTATAGAGACGGTTGATCGCCATGGAGGTCGCATAGAGCGAGAAACAGAGCTGGTCTTCGAGGGTCAGATCATGGGCCATGAGGCTGCTTATCGCGAAATTCGTTATCGCGACAATAAAAAGCTGGACAGGGTCGGGCGGGCGATCTAATAAACATTATCGCAATAAATATTATCGAGAATCAGGAAGAAAGGCGACCATGCCAGTCCAGGTTCTCTATCGCACCAAAGCCACCGCAACCGGCGGCCGTGAGGGGCAGGCCCGCAGTGAAGACGGCAGACTTGAGGTTGTGCTGTCGACGCCGAAGGAACAGCATCGTCTTCTACAATCTGACGCTTGCGGGTCAGGCGCTGCTTGAAGTGGACGGAGGCCCGCCCATCCTGCTTGAGGAGGTCGATTTCGCGCTGATCCCTGCCGCCCGGCGCTTCACGATCTCAAGCCCTGATTCCGTCCTGCCAAAGGGGCAGTTCTCCGAGCCTGTGTTGCTCGCGCCCGGGCAGATGCGCATCGGTGATCCTGATCTTCCGGTTACGACCCAGCAGTTGGTGGGACACTGCACCTTTGGCGCGCGGGATGCTGCGCTGCTGCTGACATTGCTGCCCGATCTGGTTGTGATCCGTGGCGAGGCGCGGCTGGCGATGCTGATCCGCCTCGTCGCCGATGAGGCGCGGGCAACACGGCCGGGGCGCGAGGTGGTACTGGAACGGCTGCTGGAAGTTCTGCTTATCGAGGCTTTCCGCGCATCCAGCGGCATCACGGCCCCACCAGGCCTGCTGCGGGGCCTTGGCGATCTGCATCTGTCCATCGCCTTGCGCGCCATGCACTCCGAAACATACTGCCCCGCAGCGATCGCTGGGCGCGGGGGGCGGCCGGAGCTTGGCGAGGTCGGCCCTTATCTGCCGGTCGTCATCGATCAATGCTGTGTGGCCGTATACCCGGAAGTCGACATCCGACCGGTATCGCAGCCGAGTCAAATTCGGTTCCGCTGTGGGGTTCCGCTCAGGCAGCTTCAGGAGCGGATCGTCAGAGCTATCTGACGCAGTCGTCTCCTTTGCTACAACAGGTTGCTCGGAGCCTGAGGGAACGTGCGGCAAACGTATCTGCGACTTGGATCACTCTTCGCTTGCGCGAAAGGCGATTGGGCGGCAGCCTCAACCTCATTCGCTTTGAACCAGCCCATTCCGAAACAGCAGGCCCTTGCCATGAGCCATTTCATCCTGCGATCTGCAGATCTTGAGGCACAGCGGCGGGTCGCCGAATTCGAGGCCGCCTGCGCCCATATCTGCCAGTTGCAGATCGAGCCGGGCGAGGGCGAGTTTGTGTCCAGGACCTCGATTGCGCTCGCGGGCGGGGTGGTGATGGCCGATACCGCCCATTCCGATTGTGTGACACATCGGACCATGGCGCTGGCTGCGGGCACCGGCGACAACCTGCTGCTGCATATTCCGTTCTCGGGCGGTTTCACCATCCGCCAACGCGGCGGGTCCGAGCAGGAGCTGCGGCCGGGGCAGATCTATCTCGATCCCAGCGAAGTGCCCGGGATTGCGCGCTTTCATGGGCCGGAGACGCATGGCTTCTATCTGTCGATCCCGCGCGGTGTTCTGGGTGCCGCAGGCGGGCTGCCGCTGCGCGACCAGATCGCGCTGACCCCACAATGGCGCCTTCTTCTAACCTATGCGCGGGGCGTTCATGCCGAGGCGGGGCACCTGCCGCCCGAGGATCTGGAGGCCTGCGCCACCCATATGCAGGATCTGGTGCTGATGGCGATCGGTGCCGATCGCGACACCGAGGCGATCGCGCGCGGGCGTGGTGTGCGGGTTGCGCGGCTACGCGCGATCCGCGCAGATATCGAGCGCCATCTTTCCGAGCCGGACCTGAATGCAGACCAGGTTGCGGCGCGTCACGGTATCTCGCCGCGCTATCTGCGCTCGCTCTTTGCCGAGGCGGGCACCTCTTTCGGCGATCATCTGGCCTTGCGGCGGCTCTTGCAGGTGCAAAGACACCTGAATGATCCGGCGCTGACGGGCCTGCCGATCTCGCGCATCGCGCTTGAGGCGGGGTTTGGCGACATTTCGGCCTTCAATGCCCGCTTCCGGCAGGTTTTTATGATGACGCCCAGCGATATGCGGGCGCTTGCACTTGAGCGCTGGCGCGAGGGGGGGTGACCTGCGGGGCAGTTCCGTCTGGCCTTGGTTTGGTGCCGCCTGGCCCGAGACTTGGGCCCGAAATGCGGTCAGGCTCACGCGCATTGAACGCCGGAGAGCCCCATGAAGTCCTTTCTTCCCCTGATCCTTGCCGCAGGGCTGGCCGTGCCTGCCGCCACTGTCCGGGCCGAGACCCCGGCCACCATCATCGTCATGGACGGCTCCGGCTCGATGTGGGGACAGATTGACGGGCGGCCAAAGCTGGAAATCGCGCGCGAGACAGTCAGGGAAGTGCTGGGTCAGATCCCGCCGGATCAGGCGCTTGGGCTTCTGGCCTATGGTCACCGCGAAAAGGGCAATTGCGGTGATATCGAACTGATGGTGCCGCCGGCGCAGGGCAGCGCCAGCCAGATCAGCGATGCGGTGGGCGCGATGCGTTTTCTGGGCAAGACGCCGCTTTCTGACGCCGTCCGCCAGGCCGCCGAGGCGCTGCGCTATCAGGAAGCCGCGGCCACTGTGGTTCTGGTCACTGACGGGTTGGAGACCTGTTCCGCAGACCCCTGCGCTCTGGGGCGCGAACTTGAGGCGGCAGGGCTGAACTTCACCGCCCATGTGATCGGCTTCGGTCTCTCGCAGGCCGAGGGCGCGCAGGTGGCCTGTCTCGCGCAGGAGACCGGCGGGCGCTATTTCGAGGCGGGGGATGCCGGGTCGCTGTCTGACGCGCTGACCGCGACGGTTGCCGCGTCCGAGCCGCTGCCCGAGACCCCGAAAATCACCCGTAGCTATTTCCCCGGTGCGGCCCTGATGGAGGGGATCGCCCTGTTTCCGACCGGCGGCACGACGGGCGCCGAAGATGTCTCGCTTGCCCCGTTCGATTTCGCGCGGGACGGCACCGTCGCGCATTGCGCGGCGCAGTGCGACGGCGATGCCCAATGTGCCGCCTGGCGCTATGAGCCGCCGGGCAGCCTTTTCGTCGAAGAGGCGCGCTGCTTCACCTATGGTGCTTCCTCCGAGATGGATTATAGCACCTATCCGCTGGAAGAGGGCTGGGCCTCGGGGATCAAGGACGGCGTTCTGATGCTCATCCAGCCTTATGTGGCACAGGAGGCGCTGCCAGATGCCGCGATCACCGCGCCGCCTTCGGCCGCCATCGGCGCATCGATCCAGGTCGGCTGGACCGGGCCTGCGGCAGAGCTGGACACGATCGAGATCGGCCTGCCGGGGGATGGTGAGCGTTGGGCCTATGCCTATGTGGCCAGCGGCAATCCCGTTTCGCTGGTGATCCCGGGCGAGCCGGGCGATTATGAACTGCGCTACAAGTTCCGCGACCACACCGTCATCGCCACCCTGCCGATTGCGGTGACAGAGGCACCGGTCACCATTAACGCGCCCGATCAGGCGTTGGCAGGGGCTGAGGTCGCGATCCATTGGACCGGGCCGGATGCCGACTATGACAATATCCAGATCGCCCTGGCGGGCAGCGACAGCTATGTCAGCTACGGCTATATCCGCGACGCCAATCCGCTGATCCTGACCATGCCAGAGGAGCCGGGGCTTTATGAACTGCGCTATAAGCTCAGCGACACGCAGGTGATCGCCACCCGCCCCATTGAGGTGCTTCCGGCGGGCGCTGCATTGCCTGACCCGGCCTCCGATGCCGCTTTGGCTCCTGTTCCGGTCGAGATCTCGGCCGAAACCGGCGGGCTTGATCTCGCTGTGACCTGGTCGGCCACGCCGGTCGCGGGCCAGAACCTGCCGCCAGAGGCCTGGGCGCTGAATCATGGCGTGACCGGCCCGGTGGGCGCCGATTTCCTGCCTGGCCGCTACGATGTCCTGGGCGATGCGGGCGACACTGTTTTTGCCGGGCAGATCGAGGTCGTCGCCGGTGGCGAAAACCGCTTCACCATTCCAGTTTCCAATGACCTCAGCCCGGCGGGGGAAGAGCAGATGGCTGACGCGGGCGAGGCCTCGACCGCAGAGGCACCCGGTGCGGACCCTGTCACCCTCAAGGTCTGGAACACCAGCCGCATCACGCTCAGTTTCGAGGACGGGCCGACAGGTCTTGGCTTTGCGCTACCTCCCGGCTGGGGCGCGGATGAGCCGTTCTTTTATGAAACTGCGGGCGGGGTTCGCGCCGACAATCCCACAATGGGGTTCTGGCTCAAGGATGATCTCGGGCAGGGGGCGCTGATCCTGCTGAACCCGATCCGACAGGCACCCGGACCCTGTATCGCGACCGCCGCCGGTGATCTGTGCCATGTCGGAACCGTAGCCGCGCTGGCTGCTGCCGAGGCCATCGCCCCGACGCTCAGCGTGAAGGGAGCGGCAGAGTGAAGCGCCTTCTTTTTCTGTTCATCCTAGCGGCATTGCCGATGGCCGCTAAGGCCGAAGGCAAGATGATCCTCGCCTCCTGCGCGGAAGGCCAGGGTTGTTCCTGCCGACTGTCAGAGATCACCCTCTCCGAGGCCATCGTGGTCCTTGGGCTGGAAGGGGGCGCGGGTGATGTCGTGGTCGAGGCCCCCGACGGTTCCCTTAGCCTCAGCACCGAGCACCCCGATGATCTGAACCGCCGCTATGGCGGCAGCGGCAATTGCAGCATCACGCTGTTCGATCCGCCGGTGCCGCAGGACGGGCTCTGGAGCTTTACCCAGCGGCCCCTGACCACGCGCGGCGCCTGCCTGCCGCAGGTCAAACCCATGGTCGATCCCATGATTGCGGCTATGGCGGCGGCGAGGCGGATCGTGTGGGGCGGCAGTTTCCACCCGGACCGGTTCCGTTTGTCCGAGGGCGGCAGCCCGCTGGTCTGGCACCAGACCGGGCCGGTTGATTACGCCTCTGAAGTTCGGGCGACCGATAGCCCGATGATCACCGCACGCTACCGTGCCACCCTGCTATCCGAGACCACGGCCCTTGCCACGGTCGACATCCTGCTCAGGGGTGGGCCGGCAGCACTTGGCATGGAGAATTGCACTTTCACGGCCGTGCTTGATGCCCGCCAGAGCGGTGACTGAGTTTTCAACCTTAATGAGATCCAAGATGAAACGCATTTTCCTTTCCGTAATCCTTGCCGCGCTTCCGCTTGCGGCGCAGGCTGATGAGGTGACCGATGCCCTTGCGGCGGCGCAGACTGCCTATGCTGCGGGTGATCTGAACGGGACGGCGGCGCAGATCACCACAGCGTCCAAGGCAATCCTTGCCCTTCAGGCGGCAAAGCTGGCGGGCTTCCTGCCGGAGCCGCCAGAGGGCTGGACGCGCGAAGTCGATGCCTCCGCCGCCGAAGGCATGGCACTGATGGGAATGGCTGGCAATTCCGTTCAGGCGCGCTACGAAGATGCCCAGGGCAAGGCCTTCACCCTGACCCTGACGGCCGACAGTCCTTTGGTGGCGCAGATGGCTGGCATCCTTGGCAACCCGCAGATGATGGCGATGATGGGCAAAGTGGTGAAAGTCGCGGGCCAGGACATGCTGGAACAGGACGGCTCGCTCTCTGCGCTGGTCGGGAGCCGGGTGCTGGTCCAGGCGCAAGGCGCGGACAGTGCCACCATGCAGGGCGTGCTTGGGGCAGTCGATTTCACCGGCCTCGCGCATTACGACAGCTGAGAAGGCCGGCATCGAAAGCAGCAGGCCGGGGAGCGATCCCCGGCCTGTTTCATTTCTGTCGGAAGGGCGCTCAGTCCCAGATCTCGTGATCCACGCCCTTCGAGATCGCCGGGTGATCGGCGGCGCGGAACTTCGGGTCCAGTCCGGCGCGACGCTGCTCGAAGTAGTTCTTCGTCAGCGCCACGACTGTCCCGGAAAGCGCGAGGATCGCGATCAGGTTGATCGTCGCCATCAGCCCCATCGAGGCATCGGCAAGGTCGAAGACCGTCGCAACTGCCTGAAGCGCGCCCCAGACCACCATGCCCAGCACCACACAGCGCAGCACCATCAGGCCGGTCTTGCTGCCGATCCCAAGGAAGGACATCGCCATTTCCGAATAGGCATAGTTCCCGATGATCGAGGTGAAGGCGAAGAAGAAGATCGCCACCGCCACGAAGACCGGGCCGACAGCGCCGATATGATCGGCCAGCGCCGATTGCGTCAGCTGGGTGCCGGTCAGCTCGCCCCCCGGGACATAGACGCCGGACAGCAGGATCATCAGCGCCGTCGCCGTGCAGACGAGGATGGTGTCGATGAAGACCCCGAACGCCTGGACGAAACCCTGGCTGGCCGGGTGATGCGGATTGGGCGTGGCGGCGGCCGCAATGTTCGGCGCAGATCCCATGCCGGCTTCGTTCGAGAAGAGGCCGCGCTTCACGCCGTTCAGCATGGCGGCAGCGACACCTCCGGTCACCCCGCCGGCAGCCTCGGCGAAGCCGAAGGCATTGCCGATGATATGCCAGAGCATCGCGGGCACTTCCGTGATGTTCATGATGACGACGATGATCGCCACCAGCAGGTAGATCCCCGCCATGAAGGGGACGACATATTCCGCCACCTGTGCGATCTGCCGGATGCCGCCGAAGATCACCACGGCGGTCAGGACAGCCAGGCCGAGGCCGGTCGCGATTTTCGGCAGACCGAAGGCACCCTGCATTGCATCGGCGATCGAATTGGCCTGAACTGCGTTGAAGACCAGCCCGAAGGACAGGATCAGACAGACCGAGAAGACAGCCCCCAGCCAGGGCATCCCGAGGCCCTTCGCGATATAGAAGGCGGGCCCGCCACGATAGACGGCCGAAGTGTCACTTGTGTCCTTGACCTTGAAAAGCTGCGCGAGCGTCGATTCCGCATAGGCCGTGGCCATGCCGACAAAGGCTACCACCCACATCCAGAAGATGGCACCCGGCCCGCCAAGGACCAGAGCCACCGCCACGCCGGCGATATTGCCGGTCCCCACGCGCGAGGCAAGGCTGGTGCAGAGCGCCTGGAACGGCGAGATGCCCTGCCGGTCCGTCGAAGGTGCGGCGGTGATCGAACGGATCATCTCGCCGAAATGCAGGATCTGCTGAAAGCGCAATCGGATGGTGAAATAGATCCCCACCGCGATAAGCCCGTAAATCAGGACATAGCCCCAGAAGACGGTGTTCAGGAAATTGATGATCGTCGTCATCCGCACGCTCCTTACTGTTCTAGATCACAGATCTGTTACGTTAGGCTCTTCTGAAAGGGATACCAGAGCAATCTTCGGTCTGCCTGGTGGGTGCTGGACGGGCTCTGAACCGGAGATGCAGCTGCGTGGGGGCAATCGATCAGGACGGTGGGAGAGCTCGGTCAATTGTGGCGAGCCCTGGCTTGATGTGCTTCGGCCCATTGCGGACGGTCAGGCCCGATCATTTTGCCCGCGACAGCTTTTCCGAAGCAATCGTCCGCGTTTGGGTGCTGCGTACCAAGGGTTCAAACGTCCGCTGTACGCTAATCATGGACCGGCGGCGCATAGCGCGTCAGTCATCCGCTCGGGGCCACGCCTCTCAGGAAGGCTGGGCTTCTGCGGCACGGCTGGCGTCCTCAGATGCGCAGAAGCGGTCCCAGTGGTTGAGGAGGAGAAGCTGCGAGGCAGAAGCCGTCAACCGCCTACCCTCGATGCCGTGGTAGTACTCTGGGAAACTAGGCAACAGCCGCCTTGCGAATCGCACCTGCGAGATCTCCGGATCGATGCTCCACCACAGCCCGTCATAGAGGCCATGGAGATCTCGTCTGAGCGGCAGGCCGTTCTCCGGGCGGTCCCAAGCCGGGTCACCATTGTGTGGGACCACGTGTGCTGCATCAAGCGCATCCTCTATCGAACATCCGGAGAGGAGGCACGCGACCCCCTTCAGCGCGAAGACCGCGCGGCGGAACTGCTGTTGTGCAGGCCGGGTCGCCATGTTCCGCCGCATCCGCTCCGGCGCCGGCAAATTAAGCCGGCGTTCGAGTGCGCACTGCCAGAAACTCTCATCGCAGCTCTCTAGCCGCGCGCCGGCATTCGCGAGGACGGCTTCCAGTTCGCTCACCTTGGCGACGTCGAGCGATCATGCCCCATGTTTCCACACTTTGGCTCCACGGCAGCAATGACCCATATTACAGCATCGCCCATTGCGTGAAAACCATGCACAGTTTCTGGAGGCGGGCGGCCTGGGCCAGTTTATCGCCCTGCGTGCAGGCCACGCGCTGATGTTCAAACCGGCACTCTGGGCAGTCCATATGGACGAAAATATCGACGCTCAGTTCCCGTTCCGAGCACCCTAGCCCCTATGTCTCATATTCCCGCCAGAAGTGTGCCAAGCGCCAGTAGCGCGGGCAGCGTCTGGATGAACAGGATCTTGCCTGTCACTGTCGTCGCACCGAAAATCCCTGCAACTGCCACACAGATCAGAAAGAACAGTTTGAAAGCCATCCCGGTCGGCCCCATCGCAAGGCCCGTGATAAGCCCGCTGCCAGAAACCCGTTGTAAAGGCCCTGATTGGCGGCCATCACTTTGGTCTTCTCTGCGAGCTCTTCGGTCAGATTGAACGCGCGCCGGGCCCTCGGTATGGTCCAGAGAAACATCTCAATGACCAGTATATAGAAGTGAAGCGCCGCGATCAGAGCGATCAGAATGTTGGCGATCATGGACGAACCTCCTTCAGCTTCGGTGTTTCCGACGTATCCCGGTAGATCGCCCCTATCACTCAGCTGCGAAGGTGTGGGCGGGGTAGGGCGCTCGCGCAGAAACAAGACCGTGCAGAGCTTCAGGACGAATATGGGTATATCGACGTAGAATCTTCCAATCCTTGTGCCCTGTCACAGAGCAACTTGTTCGATGGAAAGACCAAACTCGAACAATCTGCTCGTGCCCTCATGTCGCAGGTCATGAAAGTGCAGGTCTTCGACCTCGACCTCGGCGCATGCGCGACGGAACGCTGTGCCTACGGATCGGGAATTGTTCGGGAAAATCGCTCCTTTCGGGGTCCCAACGTGCATGGCTTGTTCCATTGCCAAGGCCCATGCGTGGAACCCAGTCGCAGCAAACAGAGGGATCCTTTGATCATTACCAGTTTTTTCCGAGGATCTTTACGGTCGCGGATCACCAACATACGCCGCCCTATGTCTAGATCATTCCAATCAACCCGACAAATTTCGTCGAGATGGAGCGCGGTCGCGATGGCAAACTGTACGATGCGGGACATTGGCATCGTCAAACGTGCGTTATCATCAAAGCAACGGAAAAGGCGGTTGAGTTCAGCCGTTGTCGGTCGGCGATCTCTCTCGACGCCCTTCCCGATCAGACCGAGCCGCTTGAGCGCCACGCGGGCGAGATCGACGGGTTCAGCTGAAATCTCCAGCCCGTGAACAGCGGCAGCATGGGTAAGGATCATCTTGATCACGCCGATGTCGATGCCGAGGGTTACAGGGCCGGCACCCTGATCCGCGCGCTTGCGACCATACTCGATCAGCTCGTGTCGATCGAGGTGACCTACCTTATCCTTGCCGAGGTTGCGCTTGAGTGTCGCAAGGGTAGCTTTCTTGCTGCGGCGGGGTGGTTTCCCTACCGCACACATATCGGCTATATGAAGGTCAATCAGGTCACCGAAGGTGTGCAGACGAGAGATGGACAATCTGTTGGGGGGAAGCCCCTGATCGACGAGCGTCTCAGCTTGCCGGGCCCATTTCAGCGCGTCTTCCCGACGCAGGAAAGTCTCGCTCGCGTAGCGGCCTTTCCGTCTGATCTGGACTCGGTATGCGCCGGATGGAAGCTTGGAGGTCGAGGCCATTTTCGTGTGCGCTCTGTGCGCAATGAGTCGTCGTATAGGGGGAAATTCGGGGATATCAGGGCGAAACCTGGCGTAGGGACAAACTGGGTCAACGGATTGAAGATACTATAAAAATGAATAAAAATCAATCACATAGAATATCTGTGGCCCCGATGATGGATTGGACGGATCGCCATTGCCGTTTCTTCCACCGGCTGATGACACGGAGGGCGATGCTTTACACCGAGATGGTGACCGCGCCCGCGATCATCCACGGGCCGAAGGCGCGGCTTCTGGATTTCAGCGAACAGGAACATCCCGTCGCGTTGCAGCTTGGCGGATCGGATCCGCGCGAGCTGGCACAGGCCACCGCCATTGCCCGCGACTGGGGCTATGACGAGATCAACCTGAATTGCGGCTGCCCCTCGGATCGGGTGCAATCGGGCTGTTTCGGTGCGGTGCTGATGGAAAAGCCGGACCTGGTTGCCGAATGTATGCGCGCCATGGCGCAGGAAACGGATGTGCCGGTCACGGTGAAATGCCGCATCGGGGTTGACGATCAGGAGCCCGAAGAGGTGCTGCCGCGCTTTATCGAAACCGTGGCCGCAGCGGGGGTCACCCATTTCGTGATCCATGCCCGAAAGGCATGGTTGCAGGGCCTGTCCCCCAAGGAAAACCGCGAGATCCCGCCGCTGAATTATCCGCTGGTTCTGGCGATGAAGCAGCGTTTCCCGGAGCTGACGATCTGCATCAATGGCGGCATCGCCGCGCTGGCGCAGGCGCGGGATCTGCTGGGTCAGGGGCTGGACGGGGTGATGATCGGGCGCGCGGCCTATCATGATCCGGGGCAAAGCCTGATCGGGGCGGATGCGCTCTGGGGTGATGATTTCGCCCCCGATGCCTTTGATGTCGTGGATCAGATGAAGCCCTATATCGCGGCCCATATCGCGGCGGGCGGGCGTCTGCACCAGATATCACGCCATATGCTGGGGCTGTTTTCCGGGCGACCCGGCGCAAGGATCTGGCGCCGGGTCATATCCGAGGGGGCAAGCAAACCCGGCGCGGGCGTCGAACTGATCGACCGCGCCGTTGAGGAGGTCCGGCTTGCAGCTCAGGCGGTGGCTGCGGCCTCCTGAGCCGGCAGCCGCGCCACCACCAGCGCAAGGACCAGTGCAATGGTCGCACAAAGCGCGATGGCGGCCAGCATCGGCAGCACGGTGCCATCAAAGAACGGTCCGCAGGCGGTAATCATCACCCCGCCCGCCAGCATCTGCAATGTGCCGCCCAGCGACGAGGCGAGGCCCGCAATCGGCCCATGCTCATCCAGCGCCATGACCATCGCGGTCGGGATCACCAGACCAAGGCAGGCATTGGCCAGGAACAGCCCCGCCATGGTGACCCAGAGATTGGCAAGCCCCAAAAGCCCCAGCCCGAACAGCGCGATGGCGAAGGCGGCAAAGCCAAGCGTCGCCCGCACCATCACCACCCGCGCGCCATAGCGCATTCCGAGCCGCGCCGCGACTTGCGAACTGGAGAAGAAGCCAAGCGCATTCACCGCGAAAGCCAGCGAGAATTGCGTCGGGCTCAACCCGAAATCCTGCCCGTAAACGAAGGGGGCAGAGGCGAGGAAGACGAAGAAACTGGCCATGCCAAAGCCGCCAAGGAAGGTCAGCGCCATGAAGGTGCGATGGGTCAGCAGGAACTTCGCGCCTTTCAGCGTGGCCGCCATCGAGACCGGCTGACGCTGTTCCGGCGGCAGGGTCTCGGTCAGCAGAAAGCGCGTCATGGCAAGGCTGATCAGGGTGGCAAGGGCAAGCACGCCGAAGATTGCGCGCCAGCTGCCGATTGCCATCAGCCCGGCACCCGCCAGCGGGGCAAGGAAGGGCGATACCGAGATCACCAGCATGATCGCGGCCATCATCCGTGTGGCATCATGGCCGGTGGTCAGGTCGCGGATGACTGCGCGCGGCACCACCATCACGGCTGCACCACCAAGACCCTGGACGAAGCGCCCGGCCAGCAGGGCTTCGGTATTGGGGGCAAAGGTGCAGATCAGCGTGCCGATCAGGAAGATCACCAGACCGGCATAGATCGGTGTCTTGCGCCCGGCCTGATCGGCCCAGGGGCCATAGATCAGCTGAGCCAGACCGAAGGCCAGGAAATAGCTGGAGATTGTGGCCTGCATGGCGGGCATACTGGCACCAAGATCGGCACCGATGCTCTCCATTGCAGGAAGATACATATCGATCGCGAAAGGACCGACGGCGGAAAGCAGCCCCAGAACAAGGGCGGGACGCATAAGCGAGCTAGACATGGAAAGAACCATTCCGTTCAGACAGGGTTTCATGCGCGACGGCTGACGCAGGACGGCGGCGCGCATCTATTCGGCGAAGGACCGGATCGGGGAAGGGGCAGTAGGCGGCACTGACCGGCCGCAAGGCGATAAGAAAAAAGATGGTGGCCTCAGAAACGCATGATGGCCAAGCAGGCCGCCGCGGCGTTGGTGAAAACCGGACACCCTGAGTAACCTTTTCTCCCGCCAGAGGCAATCGGGCTCTGGCACCCGCCGCAGCAAGGCTCTAGCCTGTGCGCGGGATGCAACAATCCGGCCATGCGGGGCGATGGGCCCGCGCCGGTGCGCAGCACGCCCTTTGGCATTTTCTGCCGCTTTGTTCTGCCGCCCCGTCGACCCCTTTGCCCGAGGACCCCGATGCCCGACCTTGCCACCCTCTCGCCGATGCTTCTGCTGCTGATCGTGATCGGAGGGCTGGCCGGGGTGATCGCTGGGCTTCTGGGCGTGGGTGGCGGTATCGTGCTGGTGCCAGCCTTCTTCTATGCCTTCTCGCATCTGGGATATGAGGGCCCGCAGTTGATGCAGGTCTGCCTGGGCACATCGCTGGCCACGATCATGGCGACCGCGATGCGATCCGTGAAGGGGCATGATCGCAAGGGCGCGGTGGATTGGGCGGTGCTGAAGGGCTGGGCCCCCGCGATTGCCATTGGCGCGGTCGCGGGGTTCCTGCTGGCCACGCGATTGAAATCGGTGACCTTGCAGGCGCTGTTTGGGGTGCTGGGGCTGATTGCGGGTCTGTGGATGGCCTTTGGTCGTGCCGATTGGCGGCTTGGCGCGGCGCTGCCGGATGGGCCCGGCAAATGGGCCATGGGCGGCGGGCTTGGCTTCCTGTCGGTGCTGATGGGCATTGGCGGCGGCACCTTTGGCGTCCCGATGATGACGCTGTTCGGTGTGCCGATCCATCGCGCGGTCGGCACCGCCTCGGGCTTCGGGTTGATCATCGCGATCCCCTCGGCCCTTGGATTTCTGACCATGAACATCGCTGATGCCCCGCCCTATACGCTGGGTGCGGTGAACCTGCCCGCCTTCGCGGTGATCGTCGTGATGACGCTTTTGACCACGCCACTGGGCGTGAAGCTGGCCCATGCGATGGACCCCAAGCCCTTGAAGCGCGCCTTTGCCGCCTTCCTGATCCTTGTCGCGCTGAACATGTTGCGCAAGGCCGCCGGATACTGAACGGCGATCCATGGGCGACGGGCGGAAGTTGCGCAACGGTCCTGCGACGAAGGCCGGAAACTGAATGGCGATCCTTCGACGAAGGATCGTGGGTGCTAGTCCTGTGACCGCAGCGCGCGGGCGGGCAGGTCGGCCATCACGGCGCGGCGCGCCTCGGGGCTCATGCTGGACCAGAGGCCGATTTCCTCCAGCGTGCGGTGGCATCCGGTGCAGCTTCGGGTCACCGGATGCAGCTGGCAGCGTTTCACGCAGGGGCTCTCGACCGCGCTATTCATCTTCTTGCGCGGCAAGGCGGGCGGCGTGCTCGGCTTCGCGCCGCAGATGCGCCAGTCGGTCCAGCGCGCCCTGCAGGATGAAGCCCGCCGCCACATGGTCGATCACTTCGGCGCGTTTCTTGCGCGAGGTATCGGCCTCCAGCAGCGCGCGTTCGGCGGCAACCGTCGACAGCCGTTCATCCCAGAACAGCACGGGCAGCGGTGACAGCGGTGCCAGATTGCGCACGAAGGCGCGGGTTGATTGCGCGCGCGGGCCTTCTGACCCATCCATATTGCGCGGCAGGCCGATCACGATGCCGACCACCTGCCGGGCGGTCAGCAGTTTCAGCAAGGCCTCGGCATCCTTGGTGAATTTCTCGCGCCGGATGGTCTGGCTGGGGGTCGCCACCCCGCGCATCACGTCTGATATGGCAACCCCGATGGTCTTGGTGCCCAGATCCAGACCCGCCAGCGCGCCGCTGCGGGGCAGGGTGGTCACAAATTCTGTCGCATCCTCGAAACCGCTCATTGCACCACCCCTGCCTGTTTGGCGGCGGACTCCAGTTGGGCCAAATCTTCCGCACGCCCCTCGAACCGCGCCTGCGCCTCGGCATAGATCGCGCGGGCGCGATCCGTCTCGCCCAGGACCCCAAGCGCGGAAATCAGTCGCGCCCATTCTTCCGCGCTGCCCCCATCGCGCGCAAGCCGGTCGTTCAACTGCGTGACCATGCCTTCGATCATGGCCTGACGGTCGGCCTCCGACATCTCGGAGGCTGCGGCGACGGCCGCGGCATCCGGGCCGGGCAAGGCGGAGCCGGGCAGGGTGGTCGCCTGCCCTGGCGGCAAGGCGTAACGCACCCCGGCAAATTGCGCGAGCTGTTCGATATCCTGCCGGATGGGTGCCACCCAGGGCGCATCGGGGGGCGAGACCTCCAGCAGATCGCGCCAGATCGGAAAGGCCAGATCCGGGCGCCCGGTCTGCATCAGCATCAAGCCGGAATAGAACCGGGCCGAGCCATTGGTCGGATCGCGTTGCAGCGCGGCTTGCAGCGCCGCCTCGGCCTCGGGCGAAACATAGCCGCCTGCGGCAAAGACCATAAGCTCCGCCTGCACGGCGTAATCCTCGGCGGTTGCCTGATCGCCCTTGATGCGGATGATCTGGGCCTGTGCCCGCTGCGCTGCACCATAAAATCCAAGCCGTGCCTCGTTCTGCGCCAGCAATTCCTGTCCGCGCAGATCATCGGGGCGGGCTTTTGTCGTTTCGCGCAGACGCTCCATCAGGGTCAGAAACTCAGGATCCACCTCTTCGGGTGCGACAGGCAGCGGGGCCTCCGCCTCGGCCAGTGCCTGGCCGGGGCGATTGAGCCGGGCCTCCTCGGCGACAGCAATGCGGGCGGCCAGCGGCAGGTCGGGGTAAAGCGGTGCGCCAAGTCGTGCCTGATAGAGCCAGATCGACCCTGCCACCATCGCAAGCATGACTGCGCCGGTCAGGGCAATGCCCGGCCCCTTGGCGCGGGCGGCGGTGCCTTGCGCCTGTTTGTCTGCCTCCAGAATGCGGCGCGATACCTCGATGCGCAGCCTTGCGGCCTCTTCAACCGACAGGGTGCCGCGCGCGGCGTCACGGTCCACTTCAGCCAATTGATCACGATAGATGCGCAGGTCGACCTGCGTCTCGGGCATTTGATCCTGTGCCCGTCCCCGCCACAGCCCGAGAAACAGCGCAGCGCATGAGGCCACCACCAGCCCCGCCGCCGTTACCCAGAACATCGCCATCGCTTTCTCCGTTCGCTCCATGCGCAAGGCCCCATGTAACCTTCCCTGCCGCGTGGCAAAAGGGGCTTGGAGTCGCAGGGGCGGCAACGGGGCAGCAAGGCCTGCGTCCCTTGCGACGACCATGTCGCAATTTTCCCCATTGTGCCGCTCCGCTTGGCGGAACATTTTGCGGTTCAGGGCATGATTCAACCATGGCGTTCACCACGCCAGACTTTCGGGGCCACACCCCCGGGGCCTGACAGATGCGGGAGCAAGATATCCAATGAAACGCTATTCGGTCTTTGCGATTGCCCGAGAAGCCATGCGCTACCATCAGGGATGGGAAAAAGCGTGGCGCGCCCCGGTGCCGAAAGCCGCCTATGACGCGATCATCGTGGGCGCGGGTGGCCATGGTCTGGCAACGGCCTATTACCTTGGCAAGAATTACGGCATTACCAATGTAGCGGTGATCGAAAAAGGGTGGCTCGGCGGCGGCAATACCGGGCGCAATACGACCATCATCCGCTCCAACTATCTGCAAGACTGCTCGGCCGCGATCTATGACAAGGCGCTCAGCCTTTACGAAAATCTCAGCCAGGACCTGAACTACAACGTGATGTTCAGCCCGCGTGGCCTGTTGATGCTGGCGCAGACCCATCACGAGGTGCGCGGCTACAAGCGCACCGTTCATGCCAATGCGCTGCAAGGCATCTCGAAAACCGAATGGATCGGGCCGGAACAGGTCAAGGAACTGGTGCCGATCATGAATATCGACGGGCCGCGCTATCCGGTGCTTGGCGCGCTCTACCAGCCGCGCGGCGGCACCGCCCGCCATGACGCGGTGGCCTGGGGGCTGGCCCGTGCCTGCAGCGATATGGGGATGGACATCATCCAGCAGACCGAAGTGACCGGCGTCCGCTCCGAGCAAGGCCAGGTCGTGGGGGTCGAGACCTCGCGCGGCTTCATCGGCTGCAAGAAACTGGGCATCGTGGTCGCGGGCCATTCCGGCCAATTGGCCGAGATGGCGGGCTTCCGCCTGCCGGTCGAATCGCTGGCCCTTCAGGCGCTGGTCTCCGAGCCGATCAAGCCCTGCATCGATGTCGTGGTGATGGCCAATACCGTGCATGGCTATATGAGCCAGTCCGACAAGGGTGAGCTGGTGATCGGCGGCGGCACCGACGGGTTCAACAACTTCACGCAACGCGGCAGCTTCCACCATATCGAGGAAACCCTGCGCGCGCTGGTCGAGACCTTCCCGATCATCAGCCGGGTCAAGATGCTGCGGCAATGGGGCGGCATCGTCGACATGACCGGCGACCGTTCGCCCATCATCTCCAAGACGCCCCTTGGCAATTGCTTCATCAATTGCGGCTGGGGCACCGGCGGCTTCAAGGCGATCCCCGGCTCCGGCTGGGCCATGGCCGAGCTGATGGCCAAGGGCGAGCCCGGGCCGCTGGCGGCCGAGTTCAACATGTGGCGCTTCCGCGAAGGGCAGTTCATCGATGAATCGGTGGCCGCCGGGGTGGCGCATTGATGCAGGGCACCGATTTTTCGCCGAAAAATCGCAGGCAGCATGTCTTCACCGAAGAGATGCGTTTCGCACAGGACAAGACCGATGCTTCTTCTTGAATGCCCCTATTGCGGCGTGAAGGCCGAGGAAACCGAGCTGAGCCCCGGTGGTGAGGCGCATCTGAAACGCTTCGGCCCCGGCTCGACGGCCGAGGAATTCGAGGCCTATATGTTTGCCCGCAAGAACCCCAAAGGCGTGCATTTCGAACGCTGGCGCCATGCCTATGGCTGCGGCAAGTGGTTCCTGGCCGCGCGTTGCACCGCCACGCTCGAGGTCTTCGGGACCTATCCCGCCCAGACCACCGAGCCGCCCGCCGACATTATCGACAAGATCAAGGCCAAGCGGCCGGACTGGAAGGGTTGGAAATGAGCACCCGTCTCGCCAAAGGTGGCCGTCTGATCGACCGCACCACCGCCTATGAATTCAGCTTCAACGGCAAGCGCCTGAAGGGCTATGCCGGCGATACGCTGGCCGCGGCCCTGCTGGCCAATGACCAGATGCTGGTCGGGCGCAGCTTCAAATATCACCGCCCGCGCGGCATCGTGGCCTCGGGCGCGGAAGAGCCGAACGCGCTGGTGAATATGGGCGAGGGCGGCCGGTTCGAGCCGAACCAGCGCGTAACCACGACCGAGCTGTTCGACGGCTTGACCTGCCGGTCGCAAAACCACTGGCCCAGCCTTGAGCTGGATGTGGGCGTTCTGAACAACTATGCCGCCCGCTTCCTGCCTGCGGGCTTCTACTACAAGACCTTCATCCATCCGCGTTTCGCCTGGAAACATGTGTTCGAGCCGGTGATCCGCCATTCGGCGGGCCTTGGCAAAGCGCCGAAGGAGCAGGATGCCGACCGCTATGAGCAGGCCTATGCCTTTTGCGACCTGCTGGTCGTGGGCGGCGGCATTGCCGGTCTTCAGGCCGCATTGGTGGCGGCCCAGGCGGGCAAGCGCGTCTGGCTGGTGGAGCAGACCGCGCATTTCGGCGGTCGTGCCATGGTAGACGGGGCCGAGATCGACGGCCAACCTGTCGAGGCCTGGGTCAAGGCCACGCTGGCAAAGCTGGAAGGCTTCGACAACGTGACGATCCGCGCCCGCTGCATGGCGGCGGGGTCTTACGATCACGGCTATGTCCTGCTGGATGAAAAGATCGCCGACCACACCCCCGGCGACGGGCGCCCGCGTCATCGCCTGTGGCGTCTGCGCGCGGGTCAGATCGTCGCCGCAACCGGCGCGATCGAGCGCCCGCTGTCGTTTGCGGGCAATGACATTCCCGGCGTCATGCTGGCCTCGGCCGTGCGCGACTATGTGGTGAATTTCGCCGTGGCCCCTGGCGACCGCACGGTCGTCGTGACCAACAATGACGATGCCTATCGCACCGCCATCGCGCTGAAACAGGCAGGGCTTGAGGTGCCGGTGATCCTTGATGCCCGCGCCACCGCCAATGGCGATCTGCCGGCACAGGCCCGTGCCCTTGGCATCCGGGTCGAGACCGGCAAGGCCATTGCCAAGGTGAAGGGCGGCAAGCGTGTGACCGCCGTCGCGATCTGCGCGCAGGCCGGTCAAGGAGCCGTGCAGGAAGAGATCGCCTGTGATGCGGTCGCCATGTCGGGTGGCTGGTCGCCGGTCGTCCATCTATGGAGCCATTGCGGCGGCAAGCTGACCTGGGATGCGGCACAGGCGCAGTTCGTGCCCAATCGCGAACAGCCGCCGCGCAACCACGACGGATCGGCGCTGGTGGTGACAGCGGGCACCGCCTCGGGCCTGCTGACCACGGCGGAGGTGCTGGCAGACGCCACGGCCTCGGTCGGCGGTGCGCAGGCACCCGCAGCGCAAGGCCCGGCAGAGGCCGCGATGGAGCCGGTCTGGGTCATGCCGCAAGGTGCCCCGATTGCGCTGCGCGCCAAGATGTGGCTGGACTATCAGAATGACGTGAAGGTCTCTGACGTGCAGCTTGCGGCGCGCGAAGGCTATACTTCGGTCGAACATACCAAACGCTATACCACGCTGGGCATGGCAACCGATCAGGGCAAGCTCAGCAATATCAACGGTCTGGCAGTTCTGGCTGACAGCCTGTCGGCGGCGATTCCGCAGGTTGGCACCACCACCTTCCGCCCGCCCTATACGCCGGTGACGCTTGGTGCCCTGGCAGGCGAGGCGCGCGGCGAGATCTTCCAGCCGCTGCGCCGCAGCCCGGTGCATGACTGGCATGTGTCGCAGCGCGCCTATCTGGAGCCTGTGGGCCTGTGGCAGCGTCCCTATTGCTATCCGCGCCCCGGCGAGACCCATGAACAGGCGGTTCACCGCGAGGTGAAGAACACCCGCAGCAATGTGGGCCTGCTGGACGCCTCGACCCTTGGCAAGATCATCGTCAAGGGGCCGGATGCGGGCAAGTTCCTCGACATGCTTTACACCAATGTCATGTCGACCCTGCCGATCGGCAAATGCCGTTACGGGTTGATGTGCAACGAGCAAGGGTTCCTCAGCGATGACGGCGTGGTTGCGCGCATCGACGAGGATACCTGGCTGTGCCACACCACCTCGGGCGGGTCGGACCGCATCCACGCCTGGATGGAAGACTGGCTGCAATGCGAATGGTGGGATTGGCAGGTCTATACCGCCAATGTGACCGAACAATTCGCACAATTCGCGGTGGTCGGCCCCAATGCCCGCAAGGTTCTGGAAAAGCTGGGGGGCATGGATGTCTCGAAAGAGACGCTGCCCTTCATGCAATGGGCTGATGGTGTGCTTGGCGGCTTCCGCGTGCGGGCCTACCGCATCAGCTTCTCGGGGGAGCTGTCCTACGAGATTGCGGTTCCCGCATCCGAAGGCCGCGCCTTCTGGGACGCGCTGCTGGCCGCTGGGACCGAGTTCGGCATGATGCCTTACGGCACCGAGGGCCTGCATATCCTGCGCGCCGAAAAGGGCTTCATCATGATCGGGGATGAAACCGATGGCACGGTGATCCCGCAGGACCTGAACCTTGGCTGGGCGATCTCCAAGAAGAAGGCGGATTACCTGGGCAAGCGCGGGCAGGAACGGCCCTATCTGGCCGGGACGGATCGCTGGACGTTGGTCGGCCTTGAAACGCTGGATGGCAGCGTGATCGAGGATGGTGCCTATGCGGTGGCCCCGGGCACCAATGCCAATGGTCAGCGCAATACACAGGGGCGCGTGACCTCCACCTATTTCTCGCCGACCTTGGGCAAGGGCATTGCCATGGGTCTGGTGAAAGGGGGCCTTGCCCGTCTGGGCGAGGTGGTCGAGATGACCAAGCTGGGGGGCGGCACCGTGCAGGCGAAGATCGTCGATCCGGTCTTCTACGACAAGGAAGGGGCAAAGCAGAATGTCTGACGCGATGAACACCCGCATCACCAGCGCTCTTGGCGGCGCTGTCGCTTCGGGCTTTGCCAGTATCCGCGAGATCGGCCCGCAAGGCATGATCACGCTGCGCGCCAAACCCGATGTGAAAGGGCTGGCCGCCGCCGTGAAGGCGGTGACCGGCACCAAACTTCCCGAAGCCCGGCGGATCGAGGTGGCGGGCGACAAGGCCGCAGGCTGGATGAGCCCGGACGAATATCTGCTGGTGCTGCCCTATGCCGATGTGGCGGCCGCGCTGGCCACGCTGGCCGAGGAGCTGGCAGGCCAGCACCATCTGGCGGTCGATGTGTCGGATGCGCGCGCGGTCTTTCGCATTGAAGGGGCGGATGCGGGACAGGTGCTGATGAAACTGGCCCCGGCAGACCTGTCAGAGCTGGAGCCGGGCGAGCTGCGCCGCACCCGTATCGCGCAGGTCGCAGGTGCGTTCTGGGCCGATGAGGGCGGCTTTACACTGGTCTGTTTCCGGTCCGTCGCGGGCTATGTGATGGGGCTTTTGTCGCATTCGGCGAAACCCGGTAGCGAACTGTTTTAAGGCGGAAAATTCCCCTTGGCATTGCCTTTGAAGGTTGTAATCTCCCGATGTTAACACGCATCGGGAGATTATCTTCGTGTTCAAAAGTGCCGTTGTCAAAAGTGCCTTTATCTGTGCCGCCGCTCTTTTCCTGACGGCGGGATCTGTTTCTGCAAAAACTGCGCCAGAATTCACTGGCTATGAATGTTCCATCAAGGCCTCGCAAGCCGGCATGGGATGGATTGCACCGACCATTATCTTCGCCATGCAGGGTGACCGCGTGGCGGTGATCGACGGGATCGTGCACGCCAAGAACAATGGTAAGCCAGTGGAAGCAACCGTTGTCGAACAAACCGACAAGAAGCTGGTGCTGCGCTGGGAACTTGCCTTGTCCAACCGTGGCCAGTCCACGATCATGCGCTATCGTGCCGTGCTGTTCCACGAGACCGGGAAGATCACGGTGGATGCCCGCCCGGCAGGCTATGACAACAAGTTGCAGGATCGTGGCACATGTCAGCGGATCACCGCCAAGCCGGGCAAAAAGTCCAAGGGCTGATCCGCCTGTGGCCAAATCTCGGGGTGGTTCTGTCGGAAATACAGTGACCGCCCCTTGACCTTACCATCCCGCACCCTCTTATTGGGCAGCAAAGGACCAATCCCGAACAGGAGAAAGACCATGGCCTTCACGCTTCCCGATCTGCCCTATGCCCATGACGCGCTGGCCGCGCTTGGCATGTCGAAAGAGACGCTGGAATATCACCACGACCTGCACCACAAGGCCTATGTCGACAATGGCAACAAGCTGATTGCCGGCACCGAGTGGGAATCGAAGTCGCTGGAAGAGATCGTGGTTGGCACCTATGCCGCCGGCGCCGTGGCGCAGAACGGCATCTTCAACAATGCCTCGCAGCACTGGAACCACAACCTGTTCTGGGAAGTGATGGGTCCGGGCGAAGACAAGAAGATCCCCGGCGCGCTTGAGAAAGCCCTGACCGAATCCTTCGGTTCGGTCGCCAAGTTCAAGGAAGACTTCGCCGCCGCAGGTGCGGGCCAGTTCGGTTCGGGCTGGGCCTGGCTGGTGAAAGACAAGGACGGCGCGCTGAAGGTCACCAAGACCGAAAACGGCGTGAACCCGCTTTGCTTCGGCCAGACCGCGCTTCTGGGCTGCGACGTGTGGGAACATTCCTACTACATCGACTTCCGCAACAAGCGCCCGGCCTATCTCACCAACTTCCTCGAGAAGCTGGTGAACTGGGAAGCGGTTGCCGCCAAGCTGTGATCTGACGATCCCCTGAATGGAAAAGGCCTGCCGGAGCGATCCGGCAGGCCTTTTCTATTGGTGACACGTTGCAGGAAGAAACGGCAAGCTATTGTTTTTGAACGGATATCAATTCAATTCGTCGTGGATTGCCTGGCGCAGCGTGGCGATATCAGGTACGGCGGTGAAATGGCCAAGCAGGCTTTCATCGGCAAAGCCTTCCGCGATCACATGGTTCACAAGACCGATCAGGGGTTGCCAATAACCATCTGTATCCAGAAGGAAAATCGGCTTCCGGTGCAGGCCGATCTGCGCCCAGGTCACCACCTCGAAAAATTCATCCAGCGATCCTGCACCGCCCGGCAGCACCACGATCGCATCGGAGTTCATGAACATGACCTTCTTGCGTTCATGCATGTCCTCGGTGATCACCATCTGGGTCAGGTCGCGCTTGCCGATCTCGCGCTTCATCAGATGGGTCGGGATGATGCCCATGGTAATGGCCCCTGCCGCCTGCGCGGCGCGCGCGACCTCGCCCATCAAGCCGACATCGCCTGCGCCGTAAACCAGCCGCCAGCCCTCTGACGCCAGCATGGTGCCGGTATCCCGGGCGGCCTGTGCGTAAGAAGGCCGCGCGCCAGGGCGCGATCCGCAGAAAACGCAAACGGAATGGGTGAAGGACATGGGGGCCTCGGAAATATTGGTTGCCATTTCGGATCTATCGGGGTTCCTCTGAAAGAGAAAGCGGCGCCGGGCAAGAGCGCGCGGAGGGATGCGATGGTGAAGGAAGCGGGGGCAGGCGGCGCGGTTTCGGGCAGCGCCGTTGCGGGGCTGGCGATTGCGGCTGTGGCGGCGATCACTGGTGGGCTGGTCTGGTATGTCCAGCGACCTGCGGAGCCGGAGGCCCCGGTCGCGCTTCTGTCGCCGGGTCCCACACCTCAGACGCCAGTTGCAGAGACACCCGCCGCAAAGACACCAACAACGGCAAGTCCAACGACAGCGAAGCCGCAGACAGCGGCCTCCGCCGCCAGCCCCGAGGCCGCTGCCGCAGCACAGATCCCGCCGGGCTTTGATACCGTTCGCGTCACGCCCGAGGGCCAGGCGCTGGTGGCCGGGCGGGCCCGTCCGGGGGCAGAGGTGCAATTGCGCATCGATGATGCCGAGGTGGCGCGGGCGACGGCGGACGGGCAGGGCACCTTCGTGGCGCTGTTCGATCTGGCCCCATCTGACGCGCCGCGTATGCTGACCCTGGTGCAACTGGGCACGCCAGAGGTTCCGGGCCGCGATTCGGTGGCCCTGGCCCCGACCTCTGCGCCCGCGACCACGGCTGCGGCTGAGGCTGAGGCTGAGGGCAATGTTGTGGCGGAGGCCGTGTCACCAGCGCCAGCGCCAGCCCCCCTTCTGGTTAACGATCAGGGGGCGACGGTTCTGCAATCCGATCTGCCGCCGGGCATGGTCAGCATCGCCTCGATCGCCTACACGCCGGGGGGCGGGGTGCAGTTGGCAGGCCAGGGCGATGGCGGGGCCAATTTGCGGATCTATCTGGACAATGCGCCGGTGGCTGAGGCGCTGGTTGCGACCTCGGGCCAGTGGTTTGCCACGCTGCGCGATGTCACGCCGGGCCTTTACACGCTGCGTGCCGATCAACTGGATGCCAGTGGCAAGGTGACCGCCCGGTTCGAGACCCCCTTCCTGCGCGAGACACCCGAGGCGCTTGCCGCCGCGCTGAAGCCGCGGGCGACCCCCGGCCAACCGCTTGCGGCATCGACCCAACTCCCTGAAGCTCCTGTGTCCGGCACATTGCCGCGTCCGGTGCAGGCCGCGCCCAGCACGATAGGCGCGCGCCCCGCTGTCGCCAGCCTTGGCGCGCCATCCGATGTGGTGGCTGATCCCGTCGCCGATGTCACCCGAGCAGAGCCCGCCCCGGCCGAGACTGGCGCCGCACCGCTGACGGTAACGGTGCAGCCCGGCTTCACGCTCTGGCGCATTGCCCGCGAAAACTTTGGCGATGGGGTGATGTATGTGAAAGTGTTCGAGGCCAACAAGGCCCAGATCCGCAATCCGGATCTCATCTATCCCGGTCAGGTCTTCACGATTCCGCAGTAAGGGTATCGGCCAGTCCCGCTGCCTCATCTTCCGGCGGGCAGGCCGAGCAGCAGGCCCGCACCTCCGGGTGATCCAGACAGCAATCAGCCAGAAGGTAGGAAATCGTGCCGCCGATCCCCTGCAGGTCGGCGCTGTAGATCACGTTGCGCGACACCCGGCGCGAGCGGATCAACCCGGCCTGTTCCAGCGCCGCCAGATGGAACGACAGCCGTGAGGCCGAAAGGCCAAGCGCGCGCGCGATCTCGCCCGCAGGCAGGCCGTCATCGCCATGCGGCACCAGCAGGCGCACCAGTTCCAGCCGCGATTCATGCGCCAGCGCCGAGAGGCTTGCGAGGACTTTACCTTGCTCCATATTTCAACTACTCGTGAAGCGTTGAATTGACCCTGCATAACCCAAGCCCCGCCGCCAATCAACCGGCAAGGGCCAGGAACCCGACATGGCAGCCCCAGATACGATCCCGGAAAACGATACCCCCACGACGACAGGCTGGGAGACGATCCGCCGCGTCTCGCCCTATCTCTGGCCCAAGGGCGAGGGCTGGGTGAAGCGCCGTGTCGTGCTGGCACTGGTCATGCTGACGCTGGCCAAGATCGTCTCGGTTTCCACCCCGTTCTTCTTCAAGGCGGCGGTGGACAAGCTGGCGGGCGATGCGCCATCGGGCGCAATGCTGATGGGGATCACGGCGGTCGGCCTGACGCTGGCCTATGGCATGGCGCGGCTGGGGGCTGCGGCCTTTGGCGAATTGCGCGATGCGATCTTTGTGCGGGTTGGCCAGCGGGCGCTGCGCAAGCTGGCGCTGGAAACCTTTACCCATATCCACCGCCTGTCGATGCGCTATCATATCAGCCGCAAGACCGGGGGGCTGTCGCGCATCATCGAGCGGGGCGTGAAGGGCGTCGATTTCCTGCTGCGCTTCCTGCTGTTCTCGATCGGGCCGCTAATCCTCGAACTGAGCATGGTTTCGGTGCTGTTTGCGGTGCTGTTTGGCTGGCAATATATGGTCGTCGTGGTGCTGACCATCGTGCTCTATGTCTGGTTCACCTTCAAGGTGACCGAATGGCGCGTGGCGATCCGGCGCGAGATGAACGACCAGGACACCGATGCCAATCAGAAGGCCATCGACAGCCTGCTGAACTTTGAAACCGTGCGCTATTTCGGGGCGACTGCGCGCGAGGGGGCGCGCTACGATCAGGCGATGGCGCGCTATGAAATTGCGGCGGTGAGGACCGGGCAGTCGCTGGCGCTGCTGAATGGCGGGCAGGCGCTGATCATCACAGTGGGTCTGGTCATTGTCATGGTGATGGCTGCCATGGGCGTGCAGGCCGGGCAGTTGACGGTCGGCGATTTCGTCATGGTCAACGCCTATATGATCCAGATCACCATGCCGCTCAGCTTTCTTGGCACGGTGTATCGCGAGATCCGCCAGGCCCTGGTCGATATGGGGCAGATGTTCGGTCTTCTGGCGCAACCGGCCGAGATTACAGACAAATCAGACGCGCAGGCGCTGCGGGTGCAGGGTGGCACCGTGCGGTTTGAGAATGTGGGCTTTGCCTATGACAGCGAGCGCCCGATTCTGCGTGGCGTCAGTGTCGAGGTGCCTGCTGGCCAGACTGTGGCGCTTGTGGGCCCCTCTGGTTCGGGGAAATCCACCATCGGGCGGCTGCTGTTCCGCTTTTATGATGTGACGGCGGGCGGCGTCAGCATTGACGGGCAGGATATCCGGGACGTGACGCAGGACAGTCTGCACGCGGCCATCGGTGTCGTGCCGCAGGATACCGTGCTGTTCAACGACACGATCTATTACAACATCGCCTATGGCCGCCCGGAGGCCAGCCCGGCAGAGGTGGAGGCCGCGGCAAAGGCCGCGAAGATCCATGATTTCATCCTGTCGCTGCCCGATGGCTATGGCACCACGGTGGGCGAACGTGGTCTGAAATTGTCAGGTGGCGAGAAGCAGCGCGTGGGCATTGCCCGCACCCTGCTGAAGAACCCGCCGATCCTGCTGCTGGATGAGGCAACTTCGGCGCTGGATACCCAGACCGAGGCCGATATCCAGCAATCTCTGCGCGAGATGGGGCAGGGCCGCACCGTGATCACCATCGCGCACCGCCTGTCCACCATCGCCGATGCCGACCGCATCGTGGTGCTGGAGGCGGGGCGGGTGATCGAAGAGGGCACGCATGAGGCGCTGCTGGATCTTGGCGGGCGCTATGCCGCCATGTGGGCGCGTCAGGCGGCCGAAGACGGTGCCGCCGAGGCTTTGGCACAGGAGGCGGCGGCAGAGGCCGCAGCAGAAGCCGACTTGTGCCAGTCCGAGCGTCGCAATCCCGGCACGGCGGCCTGATCGCCGGGGCGCGACCACGCGGCGGCATGTCATCGGCGGTCAGGCTCGGGCCGCCGATCCCTGCGGGGTGCCCTTGATCAGCTGGGCGAACGGTCACGGCCATTCCGCCTTGAACCTGTATCGGCTTGCACCTTAGCCGCGATCCTGCCAGGGCGTCACCCGCGGGCCCAAGTCTTGTCGCGCCGCGCAAAGACCACGCAGAACAGAGACGGGGTCATGAAGGACGCCGTCCTTTTCTGGCCATGATCCGCCGATCTGGCGGTCTGGAAGGTCATCGCAGGGCCGGGCCAAACCCTTTCGCACCGGGGCAAGGCTTGGCAAGCGCGCGGCCTTGCGTGTAAGACGGGGACGAATGATGGGAGAGACTTTGTGAGCAACCCCGATAGCTTCATCGACGAGGTGACCGAAGAGGTGCGCCGGGACCGGCTTTTTGCAGCCATGCGCAAATATGGCTGGATTGGCCTTGTGCTGGTTGCCGCCGTCGTCGGTGGCACGGCTTGGCAGGAATGGCAGAAATCCGAACGCGCGGCGCAGTCGCGTGCCTTTGGTGACGCGATTCTGAAGGCAACCGAAAGCGGCACGGCCGATGAACGCCGTGCGGCCCTTGCGGCCATCCCGGCAGCGGGCGAACAAAAGGCCGTGCTGGATCTGCTGCTCGCTTCGGACCCGGAGGAAAACCCTGCCGCGACGCTGGAGGCGCTGCGTGCGATCGAGGCCGATCTGACCTTGCCGCAGCTCTGGCGTGATCTGGCGGTGCTGCGCCGTGTCGGCCTGCAAGGCAAGGAACTGCCCCTATCTGAGCGTCGTGCAGCCCTTGAACCGCTCGCGGTGCCGGGACGCGTTTTCCGCCCGATGGCCGCAGAGCAGCTGGCCTATCTGCTGGTCGAGGAGGGGAAGTCGTCCGATGCGATTACGGCGCTGCAGGCGCTGACGCAGGATCAGGATGCGCCCGGGGGCTTGCGCAACCGCGCCGCGCAGATGATTGTCGCCCTTGGGGGCGTGCCCGAACAGGGCTGAGGCCTGAATCGCCGAAAGGCAATGCCGCAGGCGCGGGCCCGCCCGCCGTTTGCGTTGATACGGAGTGCAGAGCGTGCCGCCGATGAAAACCGCGATCTCCAGCCTGGCGCTTCTGGCGCTGCTTGCCGCTTGCGAGAAGGAGGTCATTCTGCCGGGTGAGCGGTTCGGCACCAGAACCCCACTGGAAGACAGTGTGGCGACCACGACCAACCCTGCGCCGCGCGATGGTCAGTCCGTGCAGGTGAATCAGTCGGTGCCGATCGCGCTGCCCGCCGCAGTCGCCAATGCCGATTGGACCCATCGTGGTGGCAATGCCCGTCACCTGCCACCGCATGGCGCATTGTCGGCCGCCCCCGTGCGGATCTGGAGCGCGAGTATCGGCCAGGCCTCGACCCGTCGCAACCGGATCTCTGCCGCGCCTATCGTGGCCGATGGCCGGATTTTCACGCTGGATGCGGAAATGGGGCTGCACGCGACCGCGCTGAACGGTGCGCCGCTGTGGGGCAGCGATTTGACCCCGCAGGGCGACCGCCGGTCGGAAGTGTCGGGCGGCGGCATCGCCTATGGTGCGGGCCGGGTGTTCGTGGCAACCGGCTATGGCGAGCTGATCGCGGTGGAACCGGCATCGGGCCGGGTGATCTGGCGCCAGCAGCTTGGGGCCTCGGTCGCAGGTGCGCCTGCGGTTGAGGGCAATACCGTTTATGTCGTCGGCCGTGACAGCGCCGGATGGGCGGTGAATGCAACCGACGGCAAGGTGCTGTGGCAGATCGACGGGACCACCGCCAATACCGGGATGGTCGGATCCTCGGCACCGGCGATCACCGACCGTCTGGTGATCCTGCCGATGCCGTCGGGCGAATTGCGGGCCGTGCTGAAATCGGCCGGGGTCGAGGTCTGGGAGGCCGAGATTGCCGGCGGTCGTCTGGGGCGCGCCTATGCGCTGATCTCGGATGTCACGGGCGATCCGGTGGTTGTGGGCGACACGATCTATGCCGGCAATGCCTCGGGGCGCAGCTATGCCGTCTCGGGCAATGGCGAGACGTTGTGGTCGGCCCCCGAGGGCGCGCTTGGCCCCGTGCTGCCGGTGGGCGGATCGGTCTTTCTGGTGAATGATCAGGCAGAGCTGGTGCGTCTGGATGCGGCCACCGGGACGGTGATCTGGAAAGCCGAGATGCCCTATTTCGATGCGGTGAAGCCCAAGAAGCACAAATCGATCACCGCGCATTATGGCCCGGTTCTGGCGGGCGGCCGCATCGCGGTCGCCTCTGGCGACGGGGTGCTGCGCTTCTTCTCGCCGCAGACGGGGGCCATGGTCGGCAGCGCCGAGATCCCCGGCGGGGCGGCGGCCCAACCGGCTTTGGCGGGGGGCATGTTGCTCGTTGTTGGCCAGAACGGGCAACTTCACGCTTTCCGTTGACCCGTTTTGGGTGTAACGGCAGGCGCTTGACCGTATGACAGGCCCCAAGGGGCGCGCCCACGGAGGGCCAGATGACCTTTACACTCGCCATTGTCGGCCGCCCCAATGTCGGCAAATCGACGCTGTTCAACCGGCTGGTCGGCAAGAAGCTGGCGCTGGTCGATGACCAGCCCGGGGTGACGCGCGATCTGCGCGAGGGCGATGCAAAGCTGTTCGACATGCGCTTTACCGTCATCGACACCGCAGGCCTTGAGGAAATAACCGATGACAGCCTGCAGGGCCGGATGCGCCGCCTGACCGAGCGCGCGGTGGACATGGCCGATATCTGCCTGTTCATCATCGACGGCCGGGTGGGGGTGACCGCCACGGATGAGGTCTTTGCCGATATCCTGCGCAAGAAGGGGGCCAAGGTCATCCTTGGCGTGAACAAGGCCGAGGGCAAGGCGGGTGACGCGGGCGCGCTGGAGGCCTATAGCCTGGGCCTGGGTGAGCCGGTTCGCATGTCTGCCGAACATGGCGAGGGGATGGATGATCTCTATTACATCCTGCGCCCCCATAGCGAAGCGTTCGAGGAACGTGCCGCATTGGATGCGCCGCTGGTCGATGTCGATATCCCGGAAGACGAGGCCGAGCTGGAGGCGGATGAAAACGCCCATAAGCCGACCGAACGCCATCCGCTGCAAATCGCGGTGATCGGGCGCCCGAATGCCGGGAAATCGACGCTGATCAACAAGATCATCGGCGAAGACCGGCTGCTGACCGGGCCCGAGGCCGGGATCACCCGCGACGCGATCTCGGTGCGCAACACCTGGTTCGGCACGCCGACCCGGATCTTCGACACTGCCGGGATGCGCAAGAAGGCCCGCATCAACGACAAGCTGGAAAAGCTGTCGGTGGCGGACGGGTTGCGCGCCGTGCGCTTTGCCGAGGTCGTGGTGGTGCTTCTGGATGTGGAAATCCCCTTCGAGGTGCAGGATCTGCGTATCGCGGACTTCGCCGAGACCGAGGGCCGCGCCGTGGTGGTTGCGGTCAACAAATGGGATCTGGAAGGCGAGAAACAGGAAAAGCTGGCCGAGCTGAAAGAGATGTTCGAACGTCTCTTGCCGCAGCTGCGTGGTGCGCCGCTGATCACCGTATCGGCCAAGACCGGCCGGGGCCTCGACCGTCTTCATGCCGCAATCCTGAAGGCGCATGACATCTGGAACCGCCGCATCCCGACCGCGCGACTGAACAGCTGGCTGGGTGCCATGACCGAGGCGCATCCGCCGCCGGCACCGGGCGGCAAGCGTATCAAGCTGCGCTACATGACGCAGGTGAAGACCCGCCCGCCGGGCTTTGTCGCCATGTGTTCGCATCCCGATCTGATGCCGGAAAGCTATCGCCGCTATCTGGTGAACGGGCTGCGCGACCATTTCGACATGCCGGGCACCCCGATCCGGGTGACCTTCCGCGGGCAGGGCGACAAGAACCCGTTCAAGAACGCGAACAAGTTCCGCACGCCCTCGCGCCTGCGCAAGCATATGGAAGGCCGCAAGGACTGACACTCCGGCACGCGCGATTTTTCGTCGAAAAATCGTGGCCATTTGGTGGATGGTCTTTCAAAGGTCCAAATTCGGTCATGCCGGGATGCCATCGTCCCGGCATGATGGTTTTGAAATCCCTTGATTATGAACGCTCTGCCCGCCGCGACCTGACGGTCTGGCTGATGCTGCTGGTGGGTCTGGGGTTTCTGGCGGCGGGTCTAAGCGTGGTGCCGGAGGAAAACTGCAATGCCGCAGGCGAATGCGCGCCATGGCTGGTGCCGGTTGCCAAATGGATGGGGGCGGGTTTCGCGCTGATGGCGGCGGGGCAATTGCTGGCAAATCCAACGCGCGGATGCCGGATCGATCCCGAAAGCGGGGATCTGATCTGGTGGAAGAACCGCAATGCCGCATTTCCGGGGCAGGCGGGGCGGATCGCGCCCGCGCAGATCGCCCGCATCACCCTGCGTCGGGTCAGCGAGGGCGATGATGCGATCAGCCTGTTTGATCAAGATGGCCAGCGGCAGTTCTGGTTCGATGCCGAGGTGCTGCCCTGGCCACAGGATCGTTGGCTGAAGGCGCTCGTCGCGCGCCATCCGCATATCAAGCTGGAGATCAGCGGCTGAAGCGGTGCCTTACTGCTCACGCCGGAAGGCGGTTGGCGATTTGCCGACCTGATGCTGGAAGGCGCGGGTGAAATAGGCGGGCGAGTTGAAGCCAAGGCTTTCGGCGATGATGCCCACCGGCAGATCGGTCTCTTTCAACAGTCGCCGCGCCTCGAAAATCAGCCGGTCATGCAGCAGCGCCGAGGCGGGCCGGCCATTGGCCTGACGGCAGCAGCGCGTCAGATGGGTCGGTGTCACGCCCAGTTGCGCGGCAAATTCCGCAACGCCGCTGCCGGAGCGAAAGTCACGCTCCAACAGGGCCGTGTAGCGCGCAACCAGCCGCCGCGCGGCATCGGGCCGGCTTTCGGGGCTGGATTTCGCAATCTGGCGTTCCAGCCACACGCCCAGCAGGCCAAGATAGGCCTGTGCCGCGCGGTCGCTGGCCGGGCTGTCCGAGGCCAGCTCACGCCCGATGGCGTCGAGGGTGACGTTCAATTCCTGCGCGGCAAAGGTCTCGCGGATGCGCAGATGTTGCGGCTCTTTCGGCAGGGTGACTGCGCAGTCACGCCCAAAGAACACAGCCGTTCCAAAGACTTGCGGGCCAACCTCAAAGCCGTGCATCACGCCGGCCGGGATGAAGATTGCGTTATGCGCGGTATAGCCCCGCGTCACACCCGCCACGGTGATCCGGCCCTGACCCTTGGTGAACCACAGCAGGCAGGCCTCGGAATAGGCGCGCATCGCCTCCACCCGCCAGCGACCGCCCGCCGCAAGGCGCGGGATAGCGACAAGACGCAACGAGGAGGGGGCGGAGTGGTCTTCCATGATGGGCTTTCGGCAGCAACGGCTTCGGAACGGGGCAGATAACGGCAACCAATCACAAGGCGACCCCGGCAGTTAACCCGTAGGAAGCAGATAACCCAAGCAGAAATATGGCGAAACCGGCGGCATGTGCAGAAAGTCGCGTCTTATCCCCGGGCTTCTGTCAGCCTGTGGATAAGTCTGGTCGAATCTCGGTCCAATCGGTCATGCGGGCACGGAACCAGCTGCGTTGCCGCTTGGCATATTGCCGCGAGGCGAGCTTGGCGGCCGCAACCGCAGTCTCCAGCGGCATTTCGCCCTGCAGATGCGCGATCAACTCCGGCGCGCCGATCGCGCGCGCCGAGGGGCGCAAGGGTTGCCAGAAGGGCAGTTCTGCCCGTGCTTCCTCCAGCGCGCCCTGTGCCATCATCTGGTCGAATCGCAGATTGATCCGTGCATTGAGCCAATCGACAGCCGGGCGCAGCACGAAAGCCGCGCAAGCGGTGCGCGGCAAAAGCGGTGGCGGCGTATCGCGCTGCCATGCCGCCAGGCCTCGGCCTGTCGCGCGCAACACTTCCCAGGCGCGCTGGACGCGGGCCAGATTGGCCAGATCGGTGCGCGCGGCTGTGGCTGCATCCAGCGCCGCAACCATTGCTGCCGGATCACGCTGGCGCAGGGCGTCGCCCTCGGCGCGGATATCGGCGGGAATCGGTGGGATCTCGGCCAGCCCCTCGGTCAGCGCCATGAAGTAAAGCCCGGTGCCGCCCACGATCACCGGGCGCGCGCCTTCGGCAAGGATCCCTGCAACCTCGCGCAGCCAATGCCCGACAGAATAGGCATCATCGCGTCCGATATGGCCATAAAGCCGATGCGGCGCCGCGGCCTCTTCGGTGGCGGAGGGACGCGCCGTCAAAAGTCGCCAGCAGTCATAGACCTGCAAGGCATCGGCATTGACCACGACCCCGCCCTGCGCCGCCACGATGCGCATCGCCAAGGCCGATTTGCCGCTGGCCGTCGGCCCCGCGATCAGGACCGGCTGATCGGGCGCGAGTGTCGCCAAAACCTCGTCCACGCCTGCTCCTTCTTCATCTTCCAAATATTCCGGGGGCGGGCCCCACCTTCAACAACAGTCTCGGACGGCCCCCGTCCTGCCCCAAAGGCCCAGGCTGGCCCTCGCCTGTGCCATTCGTGGGATGGCCGGTGTTTTCGGGCTTGTCCTCTGGTCCGGCCCGGCGATTTGCCATTCCCGCCGTCAGGCTTTGCGTCCCCGGTTGAACCTTGCGCCGTTTTCCGACATTTTGCGCCGCGACAAAAGCCCCACAATCCAGATTTGCCAACCAGAAGGGATCCCCCATGACCGCTGCCGATGCCGCCACCCCAGCCGTGAAATACAAGCGCGTCATGCTGAAGATTTCCGGGGAGGCGCTGATGGGCGATCAGGGCTATGGCCTGCACCCGCCGACCGTCGCGCGCATCGCGCAAGAGGTGAAATCGGTGCGCGACATGGGCGTCGAGGTCTGCATGGTGATCGGCGGCGGCAATATCTTCCGCGGCCTTGCCGGATCGGCGCAGGGGATGGAACGCACCACCGCGGATTACATGGGGATGCTCGCCACGGTGATGAACGCGCTGGCCATGCAATCGGCGCTGGAGCAGATGGGCGTCTTTACCCGCGTGATCAGCGCAATCCCGATGGATCAGGTCTGCGAGCCCTATATCCGCCGGCGCGCCGTGCGCCACCTGGAAAAGAAGCGCGTCTGCATCTTCGCGGCAGGCACTGGCAACCCCTATTTCACCACCGATACGGCCGCGACCCTGCGCGCCAATGAAATGGCCTGCGAGGCGATCTTCAAGGGCACCAAGGTGGATGGGGTCTATGACAAGGACCCCAAGAAGAACCCCGATGCCAAGCGGTATGACACGGTCAGCTATGATGAATGCCTGGCCAAGCATCTGGGCGTGATGGATGCGTCAGCCATTGCGCTGGCGCGCGACAATGATCTGCCGATCATCGTCTTCAGCTTGGATGAGCCGGGCGGCTTCCGCACCATTCTGGCGGGCGAGGGCACCTATACCAAGGTCACCGGCTGAGACCGGCATCCGGGCCTGTGCGATTTTTCGCCGAATAATCGTGCCCCCACCCGGATGCGATACATCCCGAGAGGGCCCGCCGTGATGCGGGCCTTGTGGCTTTGCCCGGCCCGGATCGCAATGACGGCATCGGAAAGGTGTCACCATGTGGGCACCACCGGCAATGTGCCTTTGGAAACAGGGGATTGGGCGCGGGCATTGCGGGACGCCCCGGCATCCGGGCTTGACGCCCCGGCACAGGGGGGCATCACAGCCGATCGGCGCTGCCCGTTTTGTCTACGAAGCCTGATCCAGTTGGCACAAGGTCGCCCGGCCTTGCGCATCCCCCGACCGGGTGCCCGGTTGGCCGGCCGCCGGAACGCCGCAGCCCCGTGGCGCAGGACGCGTTGGTCCTGCATCGGCGGCAAGATGATCAGGCCGCTTGCGGGGCTCTATACCCGATGGACGCCATGTCTTATAGAAGCGTAAACCTCCCGGCTGTAAGCCGGTCGGCAGAATTAGGAAGGATCCCCATGTCTGACGATCTCGAGATCGACCTTGACGCCATCGAGCGCCGGATGGATGGCGCAATGAACGCGCTCAAGATGGAATTTGCATCGCTTCGCACCGGCCGTGCCTCGGCCCAGATCCTCGATCCGATCCAGGTCGATGCCTATGGCCAGATGACTCCGATCAACCAGCTTGGCACTGTCAACGTGCCCGAGCCGCGCATGGTGGTCATCAATGTCTGGGACAAGGGCATGATTGCCAAGGTCGAAAAGGCGATCCGCGAATCCGGTCTGGGGATCAACCCCGTCACCGACGGGCCGCTGATCCGCCTGCCGATCCCCGAACTGAACGAAGAACGCCGCAAGCAGCTGACCAAGGTCGCTGCGGGTTACGCTGAGGCCGCCAAGGTCGCGATCCGCAATGTGCGCCGTGACGGCATGGACCAGATCAAGAAGGCCAAGGCTGCCGGCATGGGCGAGGATGACCAGAAGATGTGGTCCGACGAGGTGCAGGACCTGACCGACAAGCATATCGTGCAGGTCGACAAGGCGCTGGAAATCAAGCAGCAGGAGATCATGCAGGTCTGAGGACCTGCGTGATCCGCGCATGAGGGGCAGATCCTTGGCCACCCGCGACACCGCCTCAACCGCCGCCATTGCCGGGTCCGGCCGCAAGGTGGAGCATGTCGCCATCATCATGGATGGCAATGGCCGATGGGCGACCGAACGCGGCTGGCCGCGGCTGGTCGGCCACCGCAAGGGTGCCGAGCGCGTGAAAGAGATCGTGCGCTGTGCGCCCGATCTCGGCATCCGCTGGCTGACGGTCTATGCCTTTTCGACCGAGAACTGGAAACGTTCCACCGAAGAGGTTCTGGGGCTGATGGCGATCTTTGCGCGCTATATCGAGCGCGAGGCGGATCGGCTGGCGGCGGAATCGGTGCGGATGCGCTTCATCGGCGACCGCTCGCGTCTGGACCCCAAGCTGCAACGCCTGATGGCCGGGATCGAGGCGCGCACTGCTTCCTATGACCGGCTGAACTTCACCATCGCAATCAATTACGGCGGCCGGGATGAGATCACCCGTGCGACGCGTGACATCGCGGCGGCTGTGGCGGCAGGGCTGTTGAAGCCCGAACAGGTGACCGACCAGTTGATCGCGCAGCATCTGGATACCGCCGATCTGCCCGACCCCGATCTGGTGATCCGCACCTCGGGCGAAACCCGAACCTCGAATTTCCTGCCCTGGCAGGCGGCCTATGCCGAATACGAATTCACCGAAACGCTCTGGCCCGATTTCAGCCCGGCCGAGCTGGAGCGTATCGTGTCGCGCTTTGGCAACCGGGAACGTCGCTTCGGCGGGGTAGTGGGCGCATGAGCGGGGGCAGCTGGACCGACCTGATGCCACGCGTCGTCTCTGCCGCCGTCATGGTGGTGATCGGGGGGGCCGCAATCTGGCTGGGCGGGGTGCCCTTCGCCGCATTGGTGATTCTGGCGGTTGGTGCCATGGCATGGGAACTTGCGCGCATGACCGCAGGCCCGGGCACCGTGCCAGCAACGGTGATCGGCCTGCTGGCAGCGGTGGCCATGGCGGGGCTGGTCACCATTCCCGGCTATGCCCGTCTGGCGCTTTTGCTGGTTCCCGCACTGGTGGGCAGTTTTGGCAACCGTCGTGATCCAGGTCTCTATGTGGCCTATGCGCTGCTGATCATGCTGACCGGGATCGGCCTTGTGCTGCTGCGCGAGCTGGGCATCGTGATGATCCTGTGGATCGTTACGGTCGTGGTGACCTCGGATGTGCTGGGCTATTTTGCCGGGCGCAGCCTTGGTGGGCCAAAATTCTGGCCAGCAATCAGCCCGAAGAAAACCTGGAGCGGCACCGTTGCCGGCTGGATTGGCGCGGCGCTGATTGGGACCGGCTTTTTTCTTGCGGGATATGGCGGGATCAGCCTGATCTGGATTTCCGTCCTTGTGGCCTTTGCGGGCCAGTTGGGGGACATTGCTGAAAGCGCGATCAAGCGGCGGGCAGGGGTCAAGGATGCCTCCAACCTCTTGCCGGGTCATGGCGGGGTGATGGATCGGTTCGATGCACTCTCGTTTGCCGTGGTGCTGGTGATGATCCTGCTGTTCATCCTGCTGCCGCAGGGCTTCGTCGGGGGCTGATCGGATGCGGCGGATTTCGATCTTCGGTGCCACCGGCTCCATCGGTGAGCAGACCATTGACCTTATGCGCCATTGCGGCGGCGCGCAGGCCTTTCACACCGTTGCTTTGACCGGCGGGCGCAATGTGGCGCGGCTGGCCGAACAGGCGCGCGAGCTGCGGGCCGAGATCGCGGTCACCGCCTATGAGGATTGCCTGCCCGCCTTGCGCGCGGCGCTTGCGGGCAGCGGCATTCCGGCGGCGGCGGGCGAGGCGGCATTGCTGGAGGCCGCGGACCGCCCGGCGGACTGGATCATGTCGGCCATCGTGGGGGCGGCCGGGCTGGCCCCGGGCTTCCGGGCGCTGCGCCACGGCACCACGCTGGCGCTGGCCAACAAGGAAAGCCTTGTCACCGCGGGCCCGCTGCTGCTGGCCGAGGCCGCGCGGCATGGTGCCCGCATCCTGCCGGTGGATAGCGAACACAGCGCGATCTTTCAGGCCCTTGTCGGTGAGGATATGGCGGCGGTCGAACGGATCGTGCTGACCGCCTCGGGCGGGGCGCTGCGCGACTGGCCGCTGGAGCGGCTGGCGCGCGCCACCGTGGCCGAGGCTTTGGCCCATCCGAACTGGTCAATGGGGCAGCGCATCACCATCGACAGCGCGTCGATGTTCAACAAGGCGCTGGAGGTTATCGAGACCCGCGAATATTTCGGCGTGGCCCCCGAACAGGTCGAGGTGATCGTTCACCCGGAATCGATCATCCATTCGATGGTGGGTTATCGTGACGGCGCGATCATGGCGCATCTGGGCGTGGCCGATATGCGCCATGCCATCGGCTATGCGCTGAACTGGCCCGCGCGGTCGGCGCTGCCGGTGGCGCGGCTGGATTTCACCACGCTTGGCAGCCTGACCTTCCGCCCGGCCGATGAGACCCGCTATCCGGCGCTGCGCCTTGCACGCGAGGTGATGGCGGTGCGGGGCCTGGCGGGAGCTGCCTTCAATGCCGCGAAAGAGATCGCTCTCGATCATTTCATTGGCGGTGGCATCGGCTTTGCCGATATGGCCGGGATCGTCGAGGAGACGCTTGACTTTCTTTCGGGCGGTGGGGGTCTTGGAAATGCCCCATTGTCGCTGGATGACGTGCGGGAGATGGACCGGATCGCGCGGGCCAAGGCGGCGGCATGTGCCGCCGGGTTGACGGCGCGGCGCGCGGGCTGAGCAGATAGGGACAACAGGGTAACATGGTCGGTTTGCTGCCGGATTTCGGCAATTTCGCCCTGACGGTGCTGGCATTCATTGCGGCGTTGTCGGTGATCGTCGCGGTGCATGAATATGGCCATTACATCGTCGGACGCTGGACCGGCATCCATGCCGAGGTGTTCAGCCTTGGTTTCGGGCCGGTTCTGGCCAGCCGGGTCGACCGGCATGGCACGCGTTGGCAGATCGCGGCGCTGCCGTTTGGCGGCTATGTGAAATTCCTTGGCGACAGCAACGCGGCCTCGGGCAAGGATGGTGAGGCGATCTCGGCGCTGACACCCGCTGAGCGCCGGCACACCATGCATGGTGCGCCGCTTTGGGCGCGCGCTGCGACCGTGGCGGCGGGGCCTGTCTTCAACTTTGCCATGTCGATTGCGATCTTTGCCGCGTTCTTCTGGGTGAACGGGATCGCAACAGATCTGCCGGTTGTGGGCAAGCTGACAGCGATCCCCGGTGCCGTGCAGGAATTGCAGCCGGGCGACCGCATCACCAGCGTCGATGGCACCGCGACCCCGGACCTCAAGACCTTCTCGGACGTGATCGAATTGCTGCCGCCCGCCGCTTCCGCCCGTTATGGGGTGGAACGCATGGGGGCGCAGACCGAGGTGACCGGCCCCTATCCTTTCCCGCCGCTGGTCAGCCAGGTGCAGCCGCTGTCGGCCGCCGCCGAGGCCGGGATGCAGGATGGCGATTATGTGCTGGCGCTGAATGGCACGCCCGTGCAGGCCTTCAACCAGATGCGCGACATCGTGGGTGCCTCCGATGGTCAGCCGGTTACGCTGTCGATCCTGCGGGCGGGCCAGCCGATGGAAGTGGTGGTGATGCCCAAGCGCGTCGATCTGCCCAAGCCCGAGGGCGGATTTGAAACCCGCTGGCTGCTTGGCCTGTCCGGCAGGTTGATGTTCGACCCCGAAACCCGGGTGCCGGGGCCGCTGGAAGGTGCCTGGCTGGGCGTGAAACAGGTCGGCAATGTCATCTCCACCAGCCTGTCGGGGCTGGGGCATATGGTGGCGGGTCAGATTTCCACCTGCAACATGCAGGGGCCCATCGGCATCGCGAAAACCTCGGGCGCGGCGGCCTCGATGGGGCTGTCCAGCTTCATCTGGTTCATTGCCCTGCTGTCCACCGCCGTCGGCATGATGAACCTGTTTCCGATCCCGGTGCTGGATGGCGGGCATCTGCTGTTTCACGCCTATGAGGCGGTGATGCGCCGCCCGCCGTCAGATGGGGCGATGCGGGTTCTGATGGCGACAGGATTGGCGCTGCTGCTGAGCCTGATGCTGTTCGCGCTGCGCAACGACATCTTCTGCCCCTGAGGCGCGTGACCTGACCCCGCCTGCCGAATGGCTGGCGGGTTTCCGCCCATATCCTGCCACATTTCCCGGCTATTTTCGGCGAAACAACTGAGGGTGTCGGGATGCAAACCGTTGTCAAAGGCTATCGCGGGTTGAGCTATCTTGTCGGGCTCAATTGGGACATGATCTTCGTTCTGGCGACCTTGGGTGCGGCGCTTTCGGTGGGCGCGTTTCTGGGTCTGCAAATGGCTCCGCTGCGCTGACGGCGCGATCGGATCACCCCCTGGTCCGGTTGATCTGGCCGCATCATGCAGGAATATTGAAGGGCGCGCCAAGGGGCTGCGCCCTTTTTGCGTTTTCGGACCGGCTTGGTGGTCCGGCGCGGGGGCAGGTTCGGGGATTGTCGCTGAGCGGATGCACGCGGATCGACTGGGCGCCGCAGGGCCTTGATCTGCCAGCGGATACCGGCCGCGCATCGCCTCTATTCACAGCAATCTGACCGGGCTTTGCCGCAGCTATGGTGGCTGCTGCGCCTTGGGCCGCAAATGCTGGTCTGCCTTTTGACAAGGCGGGGCTTTCAAGCTAGTCAGGTGGCAACATTTTGCATCGGATAGGACGGGCCATGGGTGAGGCATTGCGGGCGCAGTCGCGTGGGAGCAGGATCAGGGCCCGGTTGCTGCGTGGCGTGGCTGTCAGTGTTTTCCTTGGCGCAGCAGGGGTTTCGCTGCCGATCTTTGGACAGGCGCGGGCGCAGGGCTACAGCTTTTCGACGGTCACCGTCGAGGGCAACCAGAATGTCGACGCCGCGACAATCGTGAAACTGACCGGAATCGGGCGTGGTGAATCCATCAGCGCGGGTCAGTTGAATGACGCCTATCAGGGCCTGCAGAAATCCGGGCTCTTCGAAGAAATCGCGATCGAGCCGCAGGGGGCGCGCCTGGTGATCCGGGTCAAGGAATATCCGATCGTCAATGCCATCAACTTTGAGGGCAATGCCCGGATGAAGGATGAGGTGCTGGCGGGCGTCATCCAGTCCAAGGCACGCCGTGTCTATTCGCCCGCATTGGCCGAGGCGGATGCCGCCTCGATTGCCGAGGGGTACCGCGAGCAGGGCCGTCTGGCCGCCACGGTGACCCCCAAGATCATCCGCCGCACCGCCAATTCGGTCGATCTGGTGTTCGAGATCACCGAAGGCAAGACGGTCGAAATCGAGCGGCTGTCCTTTGTCGGCAACCGCGCCTTCACCGACCGCCGTCTGCGCCAAGTTCTGGAAACCAAGCAGGCCGGCCTGTTGCGCACCTTCATCAAACGCGACACCCTGCGCCCTGAACAGCTGGAGTTGGACAAGCAGCTTCTGCGCGATTTCTACCTGTCGCGGGGCTATATCGACGCGCAGATCCTGGATGCTGCCGCCGAGGTCGCGCGTGAGCGGGACGGGGTCTTTGTGACCTTCACCATGCAGGAAGGCCAGCAATTCCGATTCGGCACCATCTCGGCGGTGAGCGAGATCGAGGGGCTGGACGCGGCCGAGTTCGAGGCCGCGCTGCGCGTGTCTTCGGGCGGCGTCTATTCGCCCGCCGTGATCGAGAACAATATTGCGCGTCTGGAAAACCTTGCCTTGCGCAAGGGGCTGAACTTTGTCTCGGTCGAGCCGGTCATCACGCGCAATGAGCGGGACCGCCTGCTGGATGTGGCGTTCACCCTGAAGCGCGGCCCCCGTGTATTCGTGGAGCGCATCGATATCGAAGGCAATACGACGACTCTCGATCAGGTGGTGCGCCGCCAGTTCCGCACGGTCGAAGGCGACCCCTTCAACCCGCGCGAAGTGCGTCAATCCGCCGAACGTATCCGCGCACTTGGCTACTTCGCCGATGCCAAGGTCAATTCCGAACCGGGTGGTGCGCCCGATCAGGTCGTGGTGAACGTGGATGTCGAGGAACAGCCGACCGGGTCGCTGTCCTTCGGGGCCTCGTATGGGGTGGCCTCTGGTGTGGGCTTCAATATCGGCCTGCAGGAAACCAACTTCCTCGGTCGTGGCCAGACCGTGGGCTTCAGCGTCTCGACCGGCTCGGACAGCACCGACAGCTCGATCACCTTCATCGAACCCGCATTCCTTGGCCGTGACCTGCGTTTCAAGTTCAACGCCTTCTACCGCGTCACCGACAATGACAATGCAACCTATGATACCCGCTCGATCGGGATCATTCCGGCCATCGAATTCCCGATCAGCGAGAATGGCCGGCTGGAAACCCGCATTTTTGCCAAGGAATCCAAACTTTCGGATCTCTATGCAGGGCGGATCGACGATCCCGACACCACGGATGTGGATGAGTTCGATCTTGGCACTTCCCCCATCATCGTGCGCGATGCGGATCGTGGCGGGCTGCTGACCACGGGCGTCGGCATGACCTATAGCTATGATACCCGTCTGACCGGGTTGAACCCCAATGGCGGTGTCCTGCTGCGCTTTGGGGTGGATTATGGCGGGCTCGGCGGGGATCTGGATACGGTGACAGCGACGGCGCTGGCGCTGGCCGAGACCCGCGTCTGGAACGAAGAGGTCGCGATCCGCGCCATCTTTGAGGGCGGTGCCATTCACATGCTGGATGACGAAAACAGCCGCATCACCGACCGCTTCTTTGGCGGCAGCAAGATCCGTGGCTTTGAGCCGGCAGGGATCGGTCCGCGCGATCTGGCCTCTGACGATGCACTGGGTGGCAATATGTTTGCCGTCGCGCGGTTCGAGGCTGATTTCCCGATCGGTCTGCCCGAGGAATATGGCATCAAGGGCGGTGTTTTCGCCGATTTCGGCTCGGTCTGGAGCCTGAATGACGTGGCGGGCTGGAATGGCGTCACGGTGGATGACGGTTTCCATCTGCGTTCGGCGGTTGGTTTCTCGGTGTTCTGGGATACCCCGATCGGGCCGCTGCGCTTCAACTTCTCGAAGGCCTTGGCGAAACAGGATTACGACAAGGAACAGAACTTCGACCTGACGATCTCGACCAAGTTCTGACATGTCGCGCCCGGGGAAAGATCGCGGGATGCGGGGGGGGGGCTTTCCCGGCCCTTTCATCCCCGCCCGTCATGCTTTTGGGCGCAGGAAACGCGGCTGCGCGATTGTGACACTTGTGGCGCTGCCGCTTGCTCTGCTGGCCAGCCCGCTTGCGGCGCAGCACGCTGGCGGGCAGGCGGGAAGTGGTGGCCCTGCTGTCGCGCCGCAGGCCTATTCCCGCATCGCGGTGATCTCGCGCGAGGATCTGTTTCTGCGGTCGGCTTTCGGTGCCGCGATGCTGGCGCGCAGCGAGGCCGAGCGTGACGCCCTGCAAACCGAGAACCAGCGTCTGGATGCTGCCCTTGAGGCCGAGGAACGCGATCTGACCACCCGACGCGCGGGCCTGCCTGCGACCGAGTTCCGCAAGCTGGCCGCCGCCTTTGACGAGCGGGTGCGCGGCATCCGTGCGGCGCAGGAAACCAAGGCCCGCGATGTCACGCGCCGGGCCGAGGAGGATCGCGCCACTTTTGGCCGCGCTGCCGCCCCGGTGATTGCGGCGCTGATGGCTGATCTGGGGGCCTCTGTCGTGCTTGACAAGTCAACGGTGGTGCTGTCGCTGGATGAGGTCGATATCACCGATCAGGCCATTGCCCGCATCGATGCCGTGCTGGGGGCAGGACCTGCAGCACCCGATGCGGCGCCTGCCGCCAATCCCTGACCATCCTCTGACCCGAACCCGATCCGCTGCCGCGTGACCGCGCAGCCCCGACAGGAGACCTACATGTCCGAGACTGCCCCGCTTTCTGCCGATATGGCGCTGATCCAGCGGATCCTGCCGCATCGTTACCCGTTCCTGCTGGTCGACAAGGTGCGCGACATCTTCGTCAATGAAAGCTGCGTGGGCATCAAATGCGTCACCATGAACGAGCCGCAATTCACCGGGCATTTCCCGGATATGCCGGTCTTTCCGGGCGTGCTCATCATCGAGGCCATGGCGCAGACCTCGGGCATTCTGGTCGGTTTGTCGATGGATCTGGTGGACAAGAACGCCAAGGTCTTCTTCATGGGTGTCGACAATTGCAAATTCCGCCGCAAGGTTGGCCCGGGCGACGTGCTGGAACTGCATGTGAAGGCGCTGCGCGGTGGCGGCAAGGTCTGGAAATTCGAGGGTCGCGCCATGGTCGATGGCGAACTGGCCTGCGAGGCCACTTTCATGGCCATGATCGAAGTGCCGAAGGCCTGATGACATGAGCGAAACCGAAACCCGCATCCACCCGATGGCCGTGATCGAACCCGGTGCCGAAATCGGCCCGGGTTGCGAGATCGGCCCCTTTGCCGTGATCGGTGCCGAGGTCACGCTTGGCCCCGGTGTGGTGGTCAAGCCGCATGGCGTGGTCACCGGCTGGACCGAGGTGGGCGCGGGCACGGTGATCTTTCCGGGTGCCGTGGTGGGCGAGGTGCCGCAGGATCTGAAGTTTCGCGGCGAGCGCACGCGTCTGAAGGTCGGCGCGCGCTGCAAGATCCGCGAGGGGGCCACGCTGAACACCGGAACTGAGGGTGGCGGCGGGCTGACGCAGATCGGCGATGACGTGCTGATGATGACTGGCAGCCATGTCGGCCATGATGCGATTGTGGGCGACCGGGTGGTGCTGGCCAATCAGGCCGCCATTGCCGGGCATTGCCATATTGGCGATGACGTGATCGTGGGCGGTCTGTCGGGCGTGCATCAATGGGTGCGCGTCGGGCGCGGCGCGATCATCGGCGCGGTCACCATGGTGACCAATGACGTGGTGCCCTATGGCCTCGTGCAAGGGCCGCGCGGCGTGCTGGACGGGCTGAACCTTGTCGGCCTGAAGCGCCGCGGGGTGGAGCGGTCGGAGATCACCGCCCTGCGCGCCGCCTATCAGATGCTGGCGCAGGGCGAGGGGTCGTTTCTGGATCGCACCCGGCGTCTTGCCGATGAAACCGAAAGTGTCCATGTGCGCGAGATGACAGATTTCATTCTTGCTGCCACCGACCGCAGCTTCCTGACGCCGAAATGAGCCGGATCGCCATCATTGCGGGCGCGGGCCGCCTGCCTGTAACCCTCGCTGCGGGGCTGAATGCGCCGCTGATCTGCGCGCTGGATGGCTATGCGCCCGAAGGGCTGGCGGTAGATTTGACCTTCCGTGTGGAACGGCTGATGCCTTTCCTGCGCGCCCTTGCGGATGAGGGGGTGGAGCAGGTCTGTTTTGCCGGCGCGGTGCAGCGCCCGCGGCTTGACCCTTCGCTGTTCGATCCGGCCACGGCGCAGATGGTGCCACGGCTGCTGGCGGCGATGCAGGGCGGTGATGACGCCACGCTGCGCGCGGTGATGGCGCTGTTCGAGGAACATGATTTCGCCGTTGTGGCGGCGCAGGACCTGCTGCCCGAGCTGGTGCCTGGGCCGGGCGTGCTGGTGGGGGAACCCGGTGACGCTGACCGGCGCGACGCGGATCGCGCGGCCAGCATCGTGGCCGCCCTTGGTGCGGTCGATGTGGGGCAGGGCGCGGTGGTGGCGCAGGGGCTTTGCCTTGCCGTTGAGGCCCTGCCGGGCACCGATGCCATGCTGGACTTTGTGGCCAGAACGGCCCGTCGCCCCAACCCCAATGGCGCGCGCGGGGTCTTCTTCAAGGCCCCGAAACCGGGGCAGGATCGCCGCATCGATCTGCCGGTGCTGGGGCTTGATACGCTCGCGCGCGTTCATGCGGCGGGGCTTGCCGGCATCGCCTTTCAGGCGGGTGGCGTGATGCTGCTGGACCGTGCCGCGATGCTGGCCGAGGCCGCGCGCCTTGGCCTGTTCCTCTGGGCGCGGGAATGACGCTGTTTCTGGTCGCCGGAGAACCTTCAGGCGACCGGCTGGGGGCTGCGCTGATGGCCGGTCTGCGGCAGCTGGAAACGGATGTCCGTTTCGCCGGCGTCGGCGGGCCGATGATGCAGGCCGAGGGCATGACCAGCCTGTTCCCGATGGAAGAACTTTCGGTGATGGGCATTGCCGAGGTGCTGCCGAAGTATTTCCACCTCAAGCGCCGCATCCGTGAGACGGCCGAGGCGGTGATTGCGTCCGGCGCGCGGGCGCTGGTGACCATTGACAGCCCGGATTTCTGTCTGCGCGTCGCGCGGCTGGTCAAGGCCGCGCGCCCGGATCTGCGCTGTATCCATTATGTCGCGCCCTCGGTCTGGGCCTGGCGACCGGGGCGCGCGGTCAAGATGGCCGAGGTGATCGACCATGTTCTGGCGATCCTGCCGTTTGAGCCGCCCCTTATGACCGCCGCCGGGATGAGTTGCGATTTCGTGGGCCACCCGGTGGTGGCAGAACCGCTGGCAAGCCCGGCGGAACGCGCGGGCTTTGCAGGTGACGGCCCGCTGATCCTGACCCTGCCGGGGTCAAGACGCGGTGAGGTCACGCGGCTGGTGCCGACCTTGGGTGCGGTGCTGGCGCGGGTGCAGGCGGTGCATCCCGGCCTGCGCGTGGCGCTGCCCACTGTTCCGTCAGTAGAGGGGCTGGTGCGCGAGATGACGGCAGCCTGGCCAGTCAGGCCCCAGATCATCACCGATGCGGGCCAGAAGCGCGGGGCCTTTGCGAGCGCCGATCTCGCGCTTGCAGCCTCTGGCACGGTGTCGCTGGAACTGGCCGCCAATGCCTGCCCGATGGTGATTGCCTATCGGCTGCACCCGATCAGTTTCTGGTTGATGCAGCGTGCGGCACTGATCGATACGGTGACGCTGGTCAATCTGGTGTCAGAAAGCCGGGCCGTGCCGGAGTTTCTCGGCCCTGAATGTCGCGTTGAGACGATCACGCCCGCGGTTCTGGATCTGCTGGCAAATGGCGCGGCCCGCGCCGCGCAGATGGCTGCGATGGATCTGACCATGCAACGTTTGGGCCGGGGCGGTGAGGCCCCGGGCCTGCGCGCGGCGCGTTCGGTCCTTTCGGTTCTCTGACCGCGAGGCACGCACGGATTTTCGACGAAAATCCGTAGCCCTGAATGGAGCATTTTCGACGAAAACCCGGCGTCCTGAACGGATCATCTTGACGAAAATCCGTAGCCCCTAGGCGACCCGCAGCCCTGATCCGATCAGCGGCCGCGCCAGATCCAGCCGCCGCCCAGGATGCGCGAGCCTTCGGGGGCGTAGAACACGCAGGCTTGACCGGCGCTGACGCCGTCTTCTGGGTTCAGCAGTTCCACCTCGGCCTCGGTCGCCGAGATCGGACGGATCACCGCAGGCCGCGGTGGCCGTGTGGAGCGCACCTTCACATTCACATGCCATTCCGCCTGACTGTCGAGCGGCGCATCGCCCAGCCAGTTCACCTCGCGCACCGGCACGATGCGGGTCGACAGCGATTCTTTCGGGCCGACCACGACGCGGCGCAGATCGGGGTCCAGGCGCACCACATAGACCGGATCGCCAAGGCCCCCGATGCCCAGACCCTTGCGCTGGCCGATGGTGTAATGGATGACGCCGCGATGCTGCCCCAGCACCCGGCCCTCCAGATCGACGATCTCGCCGGGCTCTGCCGCGCCGGGCCGCAGCTTCTCGATCACCGCCGCGTAATTGCCGTTCGGCACGAAGCAGATATCCTGACTGTCGGGCTTGTCAGCAACCGGCAGCCCGTATTTCGCAGCCAAGGCCCGTGTCTCGGCCTTGGAGTGCAGATGCCCCAGCGGAAAGCGCAGGTAATCCAGCTGTTCCGGTGTGGTGGAGAACAGGAAATAGCTCTGGTCGCGATTGGCATCGGCCGCGCAATGCAATTCGGCACCAGTATCACCCATCTTGCGCTGGATGTAATGTCCGGTTGCCATGCAGTCGGCCTCCAGATCGCGGGCGGTGGCCAGCAGATCCTTGAACTTCACCCGCTCGTTGCAGCGGATGCAGGGCACCGGCGTCGCCCCTGCCAGATAGGCATCGGCGAATTCCTCGATCACCGCCTCGCGGAAGGTGTTCTCGTAATCCAGCACATAATGCGGAAAACCCATGGTCTCGGCAACGCGGCGCGCGTCATGGATATCGCGCCCGGCACAGCAGGCCCCCTTTTTCGCCAGCGCCGCACCGTGATCGTAAAGCTGCAAGGTGACGCCAACCACGTCATAGCCCTCGTCCTTCAGCATCGCCGCCACGACAGAACTGTCGACGCCACCTGACATGGCGACGACCACACGGGTCTCGGAAGGGGGTTTGGGCAACCCCAACGAGTTCAAAGGCAGATCGAGCATGGGTCCGGGTCCGATGGCCCTGCGCAGCGCGCGCGGGCGATAGGCTGCAATATATGAAAATGCTGTGCAGTCTCAAGATGCGGCTTCACCCTTGTTTAAGCGCGATCGCGGAAACTGGCGCAAGTCAGAAGGGGTCGGATATGTATCTCAAACGTGTTGATGGGCCGCGCCAGATCACGCTGCCGGATGGGACCATCCTGTCGCGGGCTGACCTACCACCGGCCGATACCACCCGCTGGGTGGCTTCGCGCAAGGCTGTGGTGGTGAAGGCCGTGCAATATGGGCTGCTCGCCGAGACAGAGGCGCTGGAACGGTATGCCCTGTCGGAGGAGGAATTCGCGCTTTGGCGCCAGGCAGTGGAAAAGCACGGCGAAAAGGCCCTGAAAGTGACGGCGATCCAGAAGTATCGACAACTTTAAGTTGTTTTTCGTTCCGCCCATGGCAGAGTAACCGCCAGTTAACCATTGCCACGCAGTATCAGTGATGTGTTTGGCGCTGGAGCGGAGAAACCTGATGCGCATCTTGTTGGTGGAGGATGATCCCACGACCTCGCGCAGCATCGAATTGATGCTGACCCATGCCAATCTTAACGTCTTCTGCACCGATCTGGGGGAAGATGGGATCGATCTGGCCAAACTATATGATTACGATCTGATCCTGCTGGATATCAACCTGCCGGATATGAGCGGGCATGAAGTGCTGCGGCAATTGCGGCTGGCCCGGATCGAGACGCCGATCCTGATTCTTTCCGGTGCCGATGACACCGAAAGCAAGCTGCGCGGCTTTGGCTTCGGTGCCGATGATTATATGACCAAACCCTTCCATCGCGAGGAACTGGTGGCGCGGATCCATGCGATCATCCGCCGGTCCAAGGGCCATGCCCAATCGGTGATCCGCACCGGCCGCGTCTGTGTCAATCTGGATGCCAAGACCGTGGATGTGGAAGGCAAGACCGTGCATCTGACCGGCAAGGAATATCAGATGCTGGAGCTGCTTTCGCTGCGCAAGGGCACCACACTGACCAAGGAAATGTTCCTCAATCACCTTTATGGCGGCATGGATGAGCCGGAGCTGAAGATCATCGATGTCTTCATCTGCAAGCTGCGCAAGAAACTGGCCGAGGCCACGGGCGGTCAGAACCATATCGAGACGGTCTGGGGCCGTGGCTATGTGCTGCGCGATCCGACGCCCTTGGAAATTGATCGCCGCTTTGCCCTTGGGGCGTGATCAGGGCGCGCCTGATCGCTTTACCTCGCGCCCGGCCTTGCCTAAATCTGGGGGCCAGAGCGGAGGAACCCATGGCCGAGTTGCAGCCCGTCAGTGAAATGTCCGAGCGTGATGCGCTGCAAGAACTGGCCCGACTGGCCAAGGCGCTGTTGCAGGCCAATGCTGCCTATCACCAACTGGATGCACCGCAGATCAGTGATGCCGAATATGATGCGCTCAAGCGCCGCAATCTGGAGATCGAGGCCCGTTTTCCGGCGCTGAAACGCGATGACAGCCCCTCGGATCAGGTGGGCGCTGCGCCCGCGGAGGGGTTTGGCAAGATCCGGCACGCGGTTGCGATGCTCAGCCTCGAAAATGCCTTCGAGGACAGCGATGTGGCGGATTTCGTGGCGCGCATCCGTTCCTACCTTGGCCATGAGGGTGCGCTTGCCTTCACGGCAGAGCCCAAGATCGACGGGCTTTCCCTGTCGTTGCGCTATGAAATGGGCGTGCTGGTGCAGGCGGCGACCCGCGGCGATGGCGAAACCGGCGAGAATGTCACGGCCAATGCCCGCACCATCGCGGATATTCCGCACCAGATCAGCGGTGCGCCGGATGTGCTGGAAGTGCGTGGCGAGGTCTATATGGCCCATGCCGATTTCGCCGCGCTGAACGCGCGGGCCGAGGCGGCGGGCGAAAAGATCTTTGCCAATCCGCGCAACGCCGCCGCCGGATCGCTGCGGCAACTGGATGCGGAGATCACCCGCAGCAGGCCCTTGCGGTTCTTTGCCTATGCCTGGGGGGCGGTGTCGGAGCCGCTGGCCTCGACCCAATCGGGGGCCGTGGCACGCCTGCGCGCGTTGGGCTTTCAGACCAATCCGCTGACCCGCCTTTGCTCGAGTGCCGAGGATATGCTGGCGCAATATCGCGTGATCGAGGCGCAACGCGCAACGCTTGGCTATGATATCGATGGCGTTGTCTACAAGGTGGACGATCTGGCGCTGCAGCGCCGCCTTGGTTTTCGCGCCTCGACCCCCCGCTGGGCGATTGCGCATAAATTCCCGGCGGAACTGGCCTGGACGCGGCTCGAGGCCATCGATATCCAGGTCGGCCGCACCGGCGCGCTCAGCCCGGTCGCGCGGCTGATGCCGGTCACGGTGGGCGGCGTCGTGGTTTCCAACGCCACGCTGCACAATGAGGATTACATCGCGGGCCGCAATTCGGCTGGCGCGCCGATCCGCGAGGGGCGCGATTTTCGTATTGGCGACTGGGTGCAGGTGTACCGCGCAGGCGATGTGATCCCGAAACTGGCCGATATCGACCTGGCCCGCCGCCCCGAGGGCACGGTGCCCTATGTCTTTCCCGAGACTTGCCCGCAATGCGGCAGCCCCGCGATCCGTGAGCCGGGCGATTCCGCCCGCCGTTGCACCGGCGGACTGATCTGCCCTGCGCAAGCGGTTGAGAAGTTGAAACATTTCGTCAGTCGCAATGCCTTTGACATCGAAGGTCTGGGCGCGAAACAGATCGAGATGTTCTATCCCGACCCCCTTCTTCCGATCCGAAGCCCGGCTGATATCTTCACACTGGCTGCGCGCGATGCGGCCAATCTGGCCAAGCTTGCCAATCGTGATGGCTTTGGCAAACGCAGCACCGACAAGCTGTTCGCGGCGATTGAAGATCGCCGCCGCATCTCGTTGGAACGGCTGCTGTTCGGCCTTGGCATCCGGCATCTGGGGGAAGTGGCCGCCAAGGATCTGGCGCGCCATTACAACAGCTGGCCTGCGCTGATCGAGGCGGTCGATGCCGCCCTGCCTGCGGCGCTGGCGCATCTGCAGGCCGATGCGGCCGAGGCCGAGGAACGCGCCATCGCGGGGCAACAGGGCCGCCGCGCCGAGATCGCGAAGGCGCGCGCCCACATCCTTGACGCGCTGGATCTGCCGGAGGCTGCCCGTGCCGCCTGGGCCGGGCTGCTGGCGATCGAGGGGATCGGCGCGGTGCTGGCAACCTCGCTCGTCACCACGCTGGCGCAGGGCGGGCATGAGCGGGCGGCGGTGGACGCGCTTATTGCGGAACTGCGCGAGATCATCCCGCCCGAGGCGCGGGCGACGCAAAGCCCGGTGGCGGGGCTGACCGTGGTATTCACCGGCACTCTGGAAAAGATGACCCGGGCCGAGGCCAAGGCACGGGCCGAGGCTTTGGGGGCCAAGGTCGCGGGATCGGTCAGCGCGAAGACCGATCTGCTGGTTGCCGGGCCGGGTGCCGGGTCAAAGGCCAAGGACGCCGAGAAACACGGGGTGCGTATCATCGACGAGGATGCCTGGATCGCACTGGCGGGCGAGGCCTGATGAGCCGCCCGGCAGAGCTTTTCCCGCTATTTGCCGGGCTGGAAACGCTGGAAGGCGTCGGCCCCAAGACGGCCAAGGCCATGGCGGGGCTGGGGGTTGAGCGTCCGCGCGATCTGCTGTTCGTTCTGCCGCATTCGGTGGTGGACAGGCGGCGCCGCGCCTCGCTGCGCGAGGTGATGCTGCCGGCCATTGCCACGGTCGAGGTCGAGGTCGGCGCGCATCTGCCCCCAAGGACTCGCGGCCGGCCTTACCGGATCAACGTGCAGGATGCCGAGACCGATTTTCAACTCGTGTTCTTCCATGCGCGTGGCGACTATCTGATGAAGCTGTTGCCGCCGGGCACGCGGCGGCTGGTCTCGGGTAAGGTCGAGTTTTTCGATGGCATGGCGCAGATGGTGCATCCAGATCACGTCCTGCCCCCGGATGAGGCTGGCGATCTGCCGCAATTCGAGCCGGTCTATCCGCTGGTTGCGGGTGTCACGCAAAAGGTTCTGGCGCGGGCGGTGCAGGGCGCGCTGACGCGGTTGCCGGATGTGCCGGAATGGATCGACGGGCCGCTGAAGGCGCGTGAAGGCTGGCCGGATTGGGCGGATGCCTTGCGCACGGCACATGCCCCCGAGGCGGCAGGTGACCTGTCGCCAACTGCATCTGCGCGCCAGCGTCTGGCCTATGACGAACTGTTCGCGCATCAGATCACGCTGGCCCTGGCGCGGCTGCAAGCCCGGCGCGGCAAAGGGCAGGCGACGCGCGGCACCGGGATCTTGCAGGCCCGGGTTCTGGCGGCGCTGCCCTATCAGCCGACCGCGGCGCAGAGGCGTGCGGTGGCCGAGATCACCGCCGATATGGCATCGGACCAGCGGATGAACCGGCTGCTGCAAGGGGATGTCGGGGCGGGGAAGACTTTGGTCGGCTTTCTTGCGCTGCTGGCGGCGGTGGAGGCGGGCGGGCAGGGCGTCTTGATGGCTCCGACCGAAATCCTCGCCCGTCAGCACCTGGAGGGCTTGCAGCCCTTGGCCGAACTTGCCGGACAACGGCTGGAGATTTTGACCGGCCGCGACAAGGGGGCGGAACGGGCGGCAAAGCTGCGGGCGCTGGCCGAGGGGGAGATCAAGGTTCTGGTCGGCACCCATGCCGTTTTTCAGAAGGACGTGTTTTTCAACGACTTGCGGCTGGCCATTGTGGATGAACAGCACCGTTTCGGCGTCTCGCAACGGATGGAGCTGGGGGCAAAGGGCGCGGCGGCGGATGTGCTGGTGATGACCGCGACGCCGATCCCGCGCAGCCTCGCGCTGGCCAGCTATGGTGATATGGATGTCTCGGTGCTGGATGAAAAGCCGCCGGGCCGCAAGCCGGTGAAGACGGTTCTGATCACCACGCAGCGTATCGACGAGGTGGTGGCCCATCTTGCCCGCGCCATCGCCGAGGGGCGGCAGGCCTATTGGGTCTGTCCACTGGTCGAGGAGAGCGAGGTGCTGGATTACGCCAGTTCCGAAGCCCGGTTCGAGCATCTGCGCGCCGCCCTTGGCGATTGCGTGGGTCTTGTGCATGGCCAGATGGCCCCGGCTGACAAGGATGCCGCGATGGCGCGGTTTGTCGCCGGGGAAACCCGGGTTCTGGTCGCAACCACAGTGATCGAGGTGGGCGTGAACGTGCCCAATGCCTCGATCATGGTGATCGAGCGGGCCGAGATCTTTGGTCTGGCGCAGTTGCACCAGTTGCGCGGAAGGGTTGGCCGCGGGGCCGCGCAATCGACCTGCCTGCTGATGTATCAGGCCCCGCTGAGCGAGGGCGGAGAGCGCCGCCTGACCATTTTGCGTGACACCGAAGACGGGTTCCGCATTGCCGAAGAAGATCTGGCGATGCGCGGGGCGGGGGATCTGATCGGCACCGCGCAATCCGGCTTGCCGCGATTTCGAATCGCGGATCTGGAACGTCAGACCGCCTTGATGGATATCGCGCAAAGCGATGCCCGGCGTTTGCTGGCGGATGACCCCGATCTGACCGGCCCGCGAGGCCGCGCGGTGCGCAGCCTGCTCTGGCTGCTGGATCAGGATCGGGCGATCCGGCTGATTTCTGTCGGCTAAACAATTCAAGCACTTGTGACCCTTTTGGCGCGGAACCCTGCGGCGTTCCGAGGCGTTGTTCTCATATGTTCTGAAATGTTCTCAAAAAGTTCTTTACAGGTTGTGAACAATATGAGAACAATCAGGCATCAGAGAGCAGAGGAGGTTACCATGCTGAAGGAAGTGAAAAACATCTTCGCCCGGTCGTCCACGCTGGTGGAGGACGCGATCGGCACCGCTGCTATCTTCGCACTTTTGATTGTCGGGCTGCATCTGCTGCCCGCGACGGTTTGATCCCGTCACGTCTTTGAGTTTCTGCCTGCGATCTGACTATCGGCTCGCATCGACCCCAAGCGATGCCCGCGTCACTGTCCCGACGCATCTTGCCCATCAGATACGCGACTGCCGCCGCGAGCCATGCTCGTGGCGGTTTTTTTATGCGCAATCAGGGCTTTGCTGCGTCCAGCAGGGCCGCGATGCTGGCATCCAGCGCCAGCAGGATCGAGGCGTGGCGATTGGTGTAATCGCGGGCAGGGGTCAGCACCTCATAGGCAGGAAAAGGCGGGGGGGCACCTGTGGTCAGCATGGCCGCAAGCCCCGCCCGCGCGCTTTGCAATTCGGGCAGATTACGCCCGATCACCTCATCGCCGAGGATCGCCGCCGAGGCCTGACCAAGCGCGCAGGCCCGCACCTCTTGCGCGAATTGGGTGATGCGACCGTTCTCCGCCATGACATCGACGGTGATGGTCGAACCACAAAGCGGCGCGCGGCATTTCGCGCTTCCATCCGGGGCGGGCAGGCGGCCCTGATGCGGGATATTGGCGGCCAGTGCCAGAATCCGGCCGGAATAGAGTTTCACCAGATCGTCGCTCATCGCTTTTCTCCGCCGCCTGAAGCGCCTAGATAAGCGGCGATCCCCGGATTTGCAAAGGAGCCGCGTATGGCCTTCGATCCCGCCAGCCTGAAATATGACGCCCATGGGCTGATCCCGGCCATCGCCCAGGACTATGCCACGGGCGAGGTGCTGATGATGGCCTGGATGAATGCCGAAAGCCTTGCCCGCACACTGGCCGGCGGCAATGTCACCTATTGGTCACGCTCACGCCAGGCGTTCTGGGCCAAGGGCGAGACTTCGGGCCATGTGCAGCGGCTGGTGGAATTGCGGGTGGATTGCGACCGTGATTGCCTGCTGCTGAAGGTGACGCAGGAAGGGCCGGCTTGCCACACCAACCGGCGCTCGTGCTTCTATACGCTGGTCGAAAACGGTGTGGAGCGCATTACAGCCGATCCAATGTGTTGAGGCGCGCCGCCGTCTCTGGCAGGCGGGCGAGACTGCGCCCGATATGGTCACGCCATTTCGGGCCGCGCGCCATCGCACCGGCATAGGCCTCGGCCAGCTCATCTGGGCGATCCTCGGCCAAGGCGGCAATCAGGAAGGCGGCCTGACGGCGGTCCTTTTCGGATTTAAGCGCATCCGGCCCGCCGCGCCGCCGGTCGGCCACGATCAGCTTGTGGATCGCAAAAGCCTCCGGTCGCGGGATCTGGATCAACACGCCGGAGCGATACAGAAGTGCCGCAGGGATCGGCTGCGCGATCAGGTAATTCAGGAAATGCAGCGACTGTGCCGAGACCCCGAGCGCGGGCAGTGGACGGATATCCTCCTCGGGCCGGAAGGAGGGGGTCAGGAATTCGACCAAGGTGCCGGAACTGCTTTGCCGCCAGCGCCAGACGGCGCTGTCCTGCAGGGATGGCACGGGATCAAAGGCAAGGCCCCGAAACGTCTCTGCCAGATCCTCCTCGACATGATCCCCAAGTGCGACAGAGAGGCGTTCAAACGAGGCAATGTCGAGATCATCGGTTTGCGCCATGGCGTCGATGCCGTAGCGCAGACCCAACTCCATCTCGTAAAGCCGGAAGGCCTGCGTGCCGACCACCGTGCCGCCGAGCCGGAACACCCCATTGCGCGCCAGCGCCGACAGAAGCGCGCCGGTCATCCGGTCGGCCATGGGTGCCCCCTCGGCGCGCAGCAGACGGATCAAGCGGCTGCGTTCGCGGCTGCGGGCCTCGGCTTCGGCTTGCAGGGCGGTGTGACGGGCGATCCTGTCGCGCAGCTCCGGGCTGTCCTCACCGATATAACGGTTCTGCACCGAGGATCCGAGGCGGAAAAGATCATACCAGTAGGCCTTCCCGCCACGCTCCACCAGATGGGGCTTGCCAAGGATTGCGCTGGTGCCATCGTCACGCAGCAGGCGCTTCAGGTCGAGATAGGCGCTATGTGCGATCAGGGAATGCGGTTGGGTCATGGTGTGTTCGACAATGGATGATCATGTATAGCATGGATCGTGCTATACTCCAATCGTATATGTATAGCAGGCGTGTGCTATACTGTAGATTCCTGCGTATAGCATGACTCAGCCCAAAGAAAAACCGCGCGAAGGTTGCCCCTCGCGCGGTTTCAGGTCTGTCGGTGCGATCACTCGTCCGAAGCGGCAGCGCCGACTTCGTCGAACAGCTCGGCGATCTCGAACTCGGCCGCGGCTTCTGCCTCGGCTGCCAGTTCCTGGATCGATTTGCCCGAGGCTTGCAGCTCGGCTTCTTCAACCGAACGCGCGACATTGATGGTCACGCGGACGCTGACTTCCGGGTGCAGCACGACGCTGACCGAATGCAGACCGAGGTCCTTGATCGGACGGTCGAGCACGACCTGGCCACGGGCCACGGTGAAACCGCCCTCGGTCGCGGCTTCCGCCACGTCGCGGGTGGTGACCGAACCGTAAAGCGCACCGGCGTCGGAGGCCGAACGGATGACGATGAAGGCCTGGCCGTCGAGCTTTTCGCCCACGACTTCGGCTTCTTTCTTCGTTTCCAGGTTCTGCACTTCGAGCTGGGCCTTGCGGGCCTCGAAGCTCTTGATATTGGCGTCGGTCGCGCGCAGCGCCTTGCCTTGCGGCAGCAGGAAGTTCCGGCCGTAGCCGTCCTTCACCTTCACCACATCGCCCATTTGGCCAAGTTTGGCCACGCGCTCAAGAAGGATGACTTGCATGTTCGTCGCTCCTTATTTCACGGCATAGGGCAGCAGGGCGAGGAAGCGGGCACGTTTGATGGCTTGCGCCAGCTCACGTTGCTTCTTGGCCGAGACTGCGGTGATGCGCGACGGCACGATCTTGCCACGCTCGCTGATGTAGCGTTGCAGCAGACGCACGTCCTTGTAGTCGATCGCCGGAGCATTCTCGCCCGAGAAGGGGCAAACCTTGCGGCGGCGGAAGAAGGGTTTATTCGCCATGATGAGGTCCTTTCCCTGTCAGATCAACGACGACGGTCGCCGCCGCCGAAGCTGCGCTCACGACGTTCGCCGCGCTCGCCCTCGGGACGGTCGCCACGGTCACCGCGCTCGCGCTCGTCGCGCTTTTGCATCTGGACGGACGGGCCTTCGACATGGGCGTCGACCTTGATGGTCAGCACGCGCATCACGTCATCATGCAGGCGCATCAGGCGTTCCATTTCCTGAACGGCAGCGGCAGGCGCGTCCGATTTCAGGAAGGCGTAATGGCCCTTGCGGTTCTTGTTGATCTTGTAGGCCATCGTTTTGACGCCCCAGTACTCGTTTTCAACGACTTTGCCGCCGTTATCTGCGAGGACGGTGGAGAAATGTTCGATGAGGCCTTCAGCCTGCGCGTTGGACAGATCCTGACGCGCGATCATGACATGCTCGTAGAGAGGCATGTAAGCTCCGTATATAAGGCGCATTTCATAGGGCGGGCCTTTGGCCTTCCACGGCCCGTCCACGAGAGGCTGCGCCGGTTCATGGGTTTGCGGAAGGATACGCGCCTATACACGCGCGCACCCTCTGTCGCAAGCCTTATGCGCGCCTGGCCGGGCTTGTGCAGCGTTTCGGCGGGGATTGGCGCATGGTGCGGGCATGTCAGCCGCTATCGGCGCTTTGCTATGGCATATCAAGCGGCATTCGGCTTTGGCTGGGGGCAAGTCAGGAACCCGAAGCGTGGTTATGCGTTGGGTCAGGCGAATCGTGAAAGGACTGCCTATGAGACGGCTTCTCATCGCAACCACCGCGCTTTCTGTGGCGCTTTCCAGTATCAATCCAGGCTTGGCGCTGGCCGAGTCCAATCCGGGGCAGGTCTGCCCGGCGATGCCCGATGGCAAATGCGGCCCCGATTTCAGCAAGCCCGCCAAGAAGCCCGCAAAGCCCGCGGGCGAGGCAGCAGGCAAGAAGCCGGCCAAACCCGCCGAAGGCAAGCCCGCCAAGCGCAAGGGAGAGGGCAAGCCCGCGGAAGGCCAGGGCAAACCGGCGAAACCGGCGGGCGAAGGCGCGGGCAAGAAGCCCGCAAAACCGGCTGATGGGGCAAAGCCCGCCAAGCGCAACGGCGCAGGCAAGCCTGCCGAGGGGCAGGCCAAGCCCGCGAAACCTGCGGGTGAGGGCAAACCGGCCAAGCCCGCCAAGCGCAACGGCGAAGGCAAGCCCGCCGAAGGTCAGGCCAAACCCGCGAAACCCGCAGGTGAGGGCAAGCCTGCCAAGCCCGCGAAACCTGCCGAGGGTCAGGCCAAGCCCGCAAAGCCCGCCGCCAAGCCGCAAGAGGCCAAGCCCGCGCGCCCGGAAGGTCCGTCTTTCGCGCTGCCCGAGGGGCAACGCGCCTCTGGTCAGGCCGAGGCTCCGGCCCGCAAGCCGCGCCCGCTTGATCCGCCGGCCAAGGATGCGCAGACTGCGCTGGACGATATTTTCGCACAGCCCGCGCCTAAGCGCGGCCAGGATGGCAAGCGTGCCCAGGAAGGGCAGGCTGCGGCCCGCGATCAGCAGGATGCGCCGCGCCGCAAACCTGCCGCAGCCCTGGCTGAAGGCAAGGGGGACCGCGCCCGTTCCAGCGAGGATGGCAAGCCCTCGGGTGCGCGCAAGCGCATCACCCGCGATGACGTGCGGCGTTCTGACCAGGACTTCTCTGCGCTGTTTGCACAGCGCGATCAGGCTGACCGTCCGGGTCAGGCACCCAGTGAGCCGCAGGCGAAGAAAAAGAAAGGTGGCCTGTCCGATCTGGAGAAAGCCGGTCTTGTCGTGTTGGGGGCTCTGGCGGTCGGCGCGCTGATGAAGAATGGCGACCGTGTGGTGTCCAACAGCGGCGACCGTGTGGTGGTCGATCGCGGCGACGGGCGCTATGTCGTGCTCAAGGATGATGACACGCTGCTGCGCCAGCCCGGCACCGATGTCGAAACCGAGAGCTTTGTCGATGGCTCCACCCGCACCACGGTCTATCGCGCCGATGGCAGCCGGGTGATCACCGTGCGCGACGCCGCCGGGCGGGTGTTGCAACGGGTGGCGGTGGATCGCGCCGGCCGCGAGACGCTGCTGATCGACGATCTGGCGCGAGAGGTGCGCCCGGTTGATGTGACGACGCTGCCGCGCGCGGTGCCGCGTCAGGTGTCGGTGTCATCTTCGGATCAGGATGCGGCGCTGCGCGCGGCCCTGGCCCGGGCGCAGACCGAAGAACTGGGGCAGAGCTTCACACTGCAACAGATCCGCGACTATCCGCAGGTGCGCGCATTGGCCCCGACCATCGACGTGGAAAACATCGGCTTTGCCAGCGGATCTGCCGCGATCGACCCGGCCGAGGCGCGCAAGCTGTCGGCGCTTGGGACCTTCATGGCCGATACGATCCGCGCAAACCCGGCCGAGATGTTCCTGGTCGAAGGCCATACCGATGCCGTGGGCGATGCCGCGATGAACCTTGCCTTGTCGGACCGCCGGGCGGAAAGCCTGGCATTGGCCCTGACCGAATATTTCGGGGTGCCGCCGGAAAACATGGTGGTGCAAGGCTATGGCGAGGGCGAGTTGCTGATCCCGACGGAGGCCGCAGAGGTGCAGAACCGCCGCACAGTTGTGCGGATGATCTCGCCGCTGCTGGCGCGTGACTGACGCCGCAGACCAGATCGCAATATGAGAACGGGGGCCGCAAGGCCCCCGTTTTCGTTCTGGTCATTCGTTTCGGTGATTGCGCTTATTTCGGCGCGATCATCATCACCATCTGGCGGCCCTCAAGCTTGGGCATCGACTCGATCTTGCCGGTCTCGGTCACGTCGGCGGCAACCCGGTTCAGCAGTTCAAGGCCAAGTTGCTGGTGCGCCATTTCGCGGCCCCGGAAGCGCAGGGTGATCTTCACCTTGTCGCCTTCGCCAAGGAATTTCTGCACGGCGCGCATCTTCACATCGTAATCGTGGTCATCGGTCCCGGGACGGAACTTGATTTCCTTGATCTCGATGATCTTCTGCTTCTTGCGCGCCTCTGCCTCGCGCTTCTGGGTCTCGTATTTGAATTTGCCGAAATCCATGATCTTGCAGACCGGCGGCTCCGCATTGGGCGAGATCTCTACCAGATCAAGCCCGGCTTCCTCTGCCATCGCCAAGGCGCGCGCCGGGGTCACGACACCCACATTCTCGCCATCGGCGCCGATCAGGCGGATTTCAGGAGCGCGGATACGTTCGTTCACACGGGGGCCCGTCTCGCGCTGCGGCGGGGCGTTGTGGGGTCTGCGGGCTATGGCTGTGATCCTTCTTGCCATGAAATTCCGGCGCAAAATAGTGCTGCACCGCGCCCATTTCAACCGGAATCGCCATGATTTCAGGGGGGATCGGGCATTCGGCTGTCATTGAATCGTGATTTCGCGGGGCGTGGCGGTGCGCCTGATGCGGAAATGGGTGAATTCCCCCCGGAAATCACCGGAAAGCCCTTTCAATCTTGCGCCGTGACTGCCATCTGAATGCCAGCCGTGCGGTGAAACACGGGTCTGGATTGGAGTATCACATGAACAGCAAGGTCATCATCGGTGGGGTCGTGATCGCGGCAGCGGCTGCGGGCTATTACCTCTACGGACAGAATGCCGGCCAGGTGGCGCAGGAAGCGACCCAGGCCGCCACCGAAGCTGCGGGCGCTGCGACCCAGGCGGCACAGGATGCAACGACCCAGGCCGCGACCGCGACCGAGGCGGCGGCTGATGCCGCGCAAGGCGCAGGTGAGGCGGCCGTGACTGCCGCCACCAATGCCGCCGAGGCCGCAGGGGCCGCCGCGAATGAGGCCGCCACCGCCGCAACCGATGCCGCTTCGGCCGCAACCGAAGCCGCCTCCGAGGCGGTGAATGATGCCGCGAATTCCGTGGGCGATGCCGCCTCGCAAGCGGCAACCGATGCCGCCGCCGCCGCAACTGCCGCAGCCTCTGCTGCAGGCGAGGCAGCCAGCACCGCGGCGGATGCCGCCAGCACCGCAGCCACCGCAGCGACCGAGGCTGCGGGCGACGCCGCTGCCGCCGTCGGCACCGCCGTCGATGATGCGGCCACCGCCGCAGGCGCGGCTGCCACTACGGTGACCGGGGCTGCGACCGAGGCCGCGAATGATGCCGCAGCCACCGCAACGGCGGCCGCAAGCGAGGCCTCGGCCGCTGCCGCCGATGCGGCCGCTGCCGCCGACAAGGCCGCGACCGATACGCTTTCGGTGCTGGACCCGGCAAACTTTGACGCGGCCAAGGTGAACGCGCTGATCGACGCTGCGACGACGATCGATGACAGCACCAAATCCGTGCTGAAGGCCGCCGTCGATGGCGCAGCCAAGAGCCCCGCGCTGGTCGATGCGGCGCTGAAGCAGGTCAAGACCGCGCTCGGTCTCTGATCCAGCCGGCAGGGCAAAAGAAGACGCCGCGAGGAAACTCGCGGCGTTTTTCCATATTGCGTCTGATGGTCCGGTGTCTTCTGGCGGCAGGACAGGCAACCGATGCGGGGCCTGTCTGCGCAGCTTCAGATGCCGTCGCCGACAAAGGCCTTTTCGACCACATATTCGCGCGGTTCAGAATTGGCACCTTCGCGCAGGCCGAAATTCTCCAGCACTTCCATGACATCCTTGTTGAAGGCAAGGCTGCCGCAGACCATGGCGCGATCGGTTGCCGGGTCCATCGGCGCAAGGCCCAGATCGGCAAAGACCTTGCCCGAGGACAGGTTGTCGGTGATGCGGCCCATATGGTGGAAATCTTCACGCGTGGTGGTCGGGTAATATTTCAGCTTGTCGCCGACAAGCTCGCCGATCAGCGGATCATCCTTCAGGCTTTCCACCAACACGCGGCCATATTCCAGCTCATCCACCGTGCGGCAGGTGTGCATCATGATGACTTCGTCGTATTTCTCGTAGGTCTCCGGCTCGCGCATCAGCGATGCGAAGGGCGCAAGCCCGGTGCCGGTGGCCAGAAACCAGATCCGCTTGCCAGGCAGCAGCGCGTCATGGACCAGCGTGCCCACGGGCTTGGGGCGCAGGATGATCTGATCGCCGGGCTGGATATGTTGCAGCTTGGAGGTCAGCGGACCTTCCGGCACCTTGATCGAATAGAACTCCAGTTCCTCATCCCAGGCGGGCGAGGCGATGGAATAGGCGCGCAGCAAGGGTTTGCCATTGTCGCCCATGAGGCCGATCATGACAAATTCGCCAGATCGGAAACGCAGCGAGGCCGGACGCGCGACGCGGAACGAGAACAGGCGATCCGTCCAATGCTTCACCGTGGAAACGGTCTGCGCATCGGGCAGGGTGACTTTGGCAGCATTTGTATCGGACACGGGTTTTTGCTCGGTCATGGTTTATCCCTTCCTGAATAGGTCAGCCGTGGACAGGAAGAAAGCACGAAATCAGGCGCGCAGGCGCGACTGATAATCATGGGCCTTCCAGTTGGCACGGAATTTCCACTGATCTTCAGGCTGGCGTTCGGCGAGCGCATCAGGGATTTCCACCGCGTCAAAGCCGACGCGGCGGGCCATTGCATATTGATCGGAGATGACTGGGCCAAGGGCGCGCAATTCGCCCGTGTAGCCCAGCATCCGCAAACGGCGTGCGATGGTGAAGGCGCGGCCGTCGCTGAAGGACGGGAAGGCCACGCGGATCAGCGTCAGTTGCGCCAGAAGCGGCTCCAGCGCGGTCGGGTCATCGGTATGGGCCAGATCGACGGCCGCGCCGGTGCCCAGATCGGCCAGGCCGGGGTTCACGGTGTCGGCGACAGGGGTGAAGCCGGTATCGGTGACGATCACGCTCATGCCGCGTTCTCCTCGGATTTGCCGGTGACGGCATTGCTGCGCACCGGCTTGCCATTGATGAAATGGATGCCGCATTCAGTTTTCTGGCTGCCGCGCCAGCGGCCCGCCCGCGGATCTTCGCCCGGCTTTACCGGGCTGGTGCAAGGCGCGCAACCGATGGAGGGGTAGCCCTTGGCGACCAGCGGATGCCGGGGCAGGCGGTTGTTGACGATATATTCCTCAAGATCCTCGCGGCCCCAATGGGCCAGCGGGTTGACCTTGATGCGTGTCTCGCCCTCGGCCTCGAAAAATTCGACCTCCTGCCGCGTGCTGCCCTGAAAGCGCTTGCGCCCGGTGATCCAGCCATCGAATTGCGACAGGGCGCGCTCCAGCGGCTCCACCTTGCGCACGGCGCAGCAGGCATCGGTGTTGAACTGATGCAGCGTGCCGTCCGGGTCCTCGAACTCCACCTTCTTGGGATGGGCGCGGATGGTGCGGATGTCGCAAAGCGCCAGCTTCTCGGCCAGCTCGCGCTGGTAATCCAGCGTTTCCTGAAACAGCATCCGCGTGTCGACGAACAGCACCGGGGTTTCCGGCGCGATCACGCTGACCAGATGCAACAGCACCACCGATTCCGCCCCGAAAGACGAAACAAGGGCCACGCGGCCAAGATCGGGGTCGCCAAGCGCGCGTTCCAGCACCGTCGTCGCGCCGTGATGGCGGTAGCGGCCGTTCAGCGCAGCGACCCGCTCGACCACAGAGCCAAGCGGACCATGCGATGTATCACGCGGCATCCTTCGCCCCTTCCGCCGGGTAAAGCGCGGCCTTGAACGGCGCGAGGCCGAGGCGGCGATAGGCCTGAAGGAAGGTTTCGGCCGGGCCGTCGCGATGTTCCAGATAGGCCTGAACAATGCGCTCGATGGCGGGGACGATTTCGTCATAGGCAAAGCCGGGGCCGGCGCGCTCGCCGATCACCGCCGTTTCGGTGCCGTCGCCACCCAGCGTGATCTGGTAGTTTTCCACGCCCGCGCGGTCCAGCCCGAGGATTCCGATATGGCCGACATGGTGATGCCCGCAGGCATTGATGCAGCCCGAGATCTTGATCTTCAGCGGCCCGATCTCGTGTTCCAGCTTCAGCTCGTCAAAGCGCAACGCGATCTGCTCGGCCACCGGAATGGCGCGGGCGGTGGCCAGTGCGCAGTAATCCATGCCGGGGCAGGCGATGATATCCGAGATCAGCCCGACATTGGCCGTGGCCAGCCCGTGCTGCGACAGGATCGCATGGATCTTGGGCAGGTCCGATTTGTGGACATGCGGCAGGATCACGTTCTGCTCATGGCTGATGCGCAGCTCGTCATGGCCGAACTGTTCGGCCAGATCGGCCAACACGCGCATCTGTTCGCCCGTGGCATCGCCCGGGGTCTTGCCATGCGCCTTCATGCTGACGGTCACGATGGCATATTGAGCATTGCGATGCTCGGCCAAGTTGGTATCGGCCCAAGCCCGGAACACCGGATCGGCCTTGTAGAAGGCGTCATAGGCATCCACCGGCGCATTGCGGAAGGCGGGCGGGGCAAAGGCCGCGCGGATATCGGCCAGCAATGCCTGGTCATGGCCACCAAACAGCGGGCGCAGTTCGGCAAAGCGCGCCTCGATCAACCGGGTGATCTCATCCTTGCCGGTCTCGTGCAGGGTGATCTTGATGCGGGCCTTGTATTTGTTGTCGCGCCGTCCCAGCGTGTTGTAGACGCTCAGCACCGCCTCGACATAGGGCAACAGGTCTTCGATGGGCAGGAATTCCCGCACCACCATGCCGACCATCGGCGTGCGACCCAGACCGCCACCCACCAGCACCTCGAACCCGGTGACGCCCTTGTCATTCTTCACCATGCGCAGGCCGATATCATGCGCGCGCGTCACCGCACGGTCATTGGGGCTGCCGGTGATGGCGATCTTGAACTTGCGCGGCAGGAACTGGAATTCCGGGTGGTCTGTTGACCACTGGCGCAGCAGCTCCGCATAGGGGCGGGGGTCTTCCAGCTCATCGGCGGCGGCACCGGCAAAGTGATCCGAGGTCACGTTGCGGACGCAATTGCCCGAGGTTTGGATCGCGTGCATCTCCACATCGGCCAGTGCCGACAGGATCGCGGGCACGTCGGGCAGTTTCGGCCAGTTGAACTGGATGTTCTGCCGCGTGGTGAAGTGGCCATAGCCCTTGTCCCAGGTCTCGGCGATCATCGCAAGCTGGCGCATCTGGCGCGGGTTCAGCGTGCCATAGGGGATGGCCACGCGCAGCATATAGGCGTGCAGCTGCAGATAGAGCCCGTTCATCAGGCGCAGCGGGCGAAATTCCTCTTCGGTCAGCGCGCCCTCTAGGCGGCGCTCCACCTGCTGCGAGAACTGCGCCACACGGCTGCGCACGAAGGCTTCGTCAAATTCGGAATAGCTGTACATGGCGTGGCTCTTCGGGTGCGTGGCGGATCAGGAGGGGGGCGGATCAGAGGGGCGGCTACGGTCAGGATGCGGGGGGCGCAGTCAGATCAGTTCGGCCTGTTTGCCAAGGAAGTAATTGGACGGGCCGCGGGTGCGGAACACTTCGCGGAAATGCGCAGGCTCCGGGCCGTTGGGGCCGGGTTTGGCATCAGCCAGATAGGCCCCGACCACGATCTTGCCCTGACCCATTGCATAGAGCAGGCGCAGCTGGGCATGGGCCTCGTCATCCAGATACTCGGCCTCCTGATGGCGGCGCGACCAGCGATTGTCGGCGGTCAGATAGACCACATCGCCCTCGACGAGCGCATTCGCGGTCACGACCTTGGGGGTGAAGCGGGCCATATGTGCCTCCGGGTTGAAAACTCTGACCAGTATATAGGATATTTTCCCATAATCCGGCCAGATACCCCTTGCAGATAAGGAAATATGTTCCATTGTGGCGTCGGAATGGGACATGGTTCTTGTCAGCATAGGAAAATCGGAATGACAGCCCGCCTGGACGAGATCGACCGGAAAATCCTTGCCGAGTTGCAGGAGGATTCCGGCCAGTCACTGGATGAAATCGCGCGCAAGGTCGGCTCCAGCAAGACCCCGGTCTGGAATCGGATCAAGCGCATGAAGGAAACCGGGGTGATCACCCGGCAGACCGCGATCCTTGACACCGAGGCGCTTGGGCTGGAGGCATGTTTCTTCGTGTTGATCCGCACCTCGGAACATGAGGCCGACTGGCAGCGCAAATTCCTGCAAACGTTGCGGGATCGCCCCGAAGTGCTGGAGGCGCATCGCCTGGCCGGGGATATCGATTACATCCTGAAAGTGCGGGTCAAAAACGCCCGCGCCTATGACCAGTTCTATCAGGCGCTGATCGCGCAGGTGAAGATCCACAACGTCACCGCGCTGCTCAGCATGGAAGAGATCAAGTCGACCACGGCCCTGCCGTTGTAAGGCCGAAGGCGCGCGCCAAAGAGGGGGGCTTTGCGCCCCCCGCCTCCGTGCCGGAGGCGCCCCCCGCAGGATATTTTTGAACAGATGAAATGGGGGCGGATCTGTCCGCTCACCTGTTTTCAAATATCCCCCGGGGTGAATGGGGCCGTAGGGCCCCAGAGGGGGCGGGTAGCCCCCTTTTCTCAATCGCGCGGGCGTGATGGAACATGGCCTGCGCCGCGTTCAATCTGCCCGCACCATCAGGCGCGTCAGCCCGTGGAAATGGTAGACATCGCCATAGACCGGCGCTTCGGTCAGCCGCAGTTTCGGCAGGCGGTCAAACAGGATCGGCAGCGCGATCTGCAATTCCATCCGTGCCAGCGGCGCGCCGACGCAGAAATGCACGCCCGCACCGAAGCTCGCATTGGGTTTGACCGGGCGGCCGGGGCGGAACGTATCTGCATCCTCCCACACGCCCGGATCACGGTTGGCGGCGGCCAGCAACAGTTGCAGCTCGGTGCCCTTGGGGATCAGGGTGCCCATCACCTCGATATCCTCATAGGCCCAGCGGGTGAAGATATGCAGCGGCGGATCGAAGCGCAGGGTTTCTTCCACCGCGGCCTCGATGGAATTGGGGCCAAGTGCCGCAAGCGGGGTCGCGGTTTCCAGCAGCGTTTTCACCCCGTTGCCGATGCTGTGCACCGTGGCCTCATGCCCGGCATTCAGCAGCAGGATGCAGGTGGTGATCAACTCATCGGTCGACAGCTTCTCCCCCGCCTGTTCCGCCGCGATCAGGGCGGAGATCAGATCGTCGCGCGGCGTGCCGCGGCGTTCCTCCACATAAGACCGCATGAAAGCCACGAAATCCTCGGTCGCCTGTACTGCCCGGTCTTCGCGCGCGCGGTCGCGGCCCGCCATATACATGCCGACCATCGCATTGGACCAGCGCAGCAGGTCGTCGCCCATCTCCTCGGGCACGCCCAGCAGGCGGGCAATGACGGTGACCGGCAGGCGTTGCCCGAAATGCTGCAGCAGGTCAAATTCGCCTGTTGGCAGGGCATCGACCAGATCATGACACAGTTGGGTGATTTCCGGTGCCAGTGCCGCGATCCGGCGCGAGGTGAAGGCGCGCAGCACAAGGCCGCGCAGCCTTGTATGGCGCGGCGGCTCCAGCTCCAGCATGGAATGCGCCTCGACCGCGTAGAAGGGTTTCAAGTGATCGGGGATCGGGCTTTGCCGATCTGCCGGCACCTCTCGGCCAAAGCGGCGGTCGCGGAAGATCGCGTTCACCGCCGCCGCATTGCCGGTCGCGATATGGCCGTAATCCTGCCAGTAGAAGAACGGCCCCTGCGCCCTTGCGCGCTCATAAAACGGATAGGGGTTCTGCACGAAACCCGGATCGGTCGGCGACTGGTGCAAGATGGCGAGGTCCGGCATGGGGCAATCCTGTGGTCAGACGGTCTTTGGCTTGCTGCGCTATCAGGCCGCAGCCGGGCGGTAAAGGGCGGGGCGGCTTTGCGCGATCAGCACCCCAAGCCCCACGATCAACGCGCCGAAGGTCTGGGTCCAGCTCCACTCCGCGCCCAGCAGGAAGGTGAAGATCATCACATAGAAGGGGGCGGCATTCAGGTGAAGCGAGGCAAGCCCGATGCCCAAGGGGCCGACGCCCGCAATCCACAGCAGTTGCGTCAGGGCAAGGCCGATCACGCCGAAGACCAGGAGCGCGGCCCCTTGTGTCCAGCCAAGCGCCGGCCATTGCGGCGCGGGCAGGCCGAACCCGGCTCCGATCAGCGCCAGCATCACCATCACGCCCGCCGCCCCGGCAAGGGTGATGGTGCTGCGGCCCAGCGGGCTCATCCCCGGCAGGCTGGTGATCGTCAGGCGCGAGCCAAGCGTGTAGAAGAAGACCGAACCGAAGGCCGCCAGTGCCCCAAGTCCAAATTCGACCTGACCCAGCGTATCCGACAGCGCGAAGACCCCGCCCGCCAGTGTCAGGCCAAGGCCAATCACCAAGGCGGGTGTGATGCGGCGGCCGTCAAACAGCGTTTCCAGCGTGATGCCGATGATTGGCGAGGTGGCCGAGATCACCGCGACGGTCACCGCATCGGTGCGGGCCTGCGCGACGACGATCAGAAGGCCCGGCAGGCCGAGCATGACAAGTCCGATCAATGTGCCACGCCACCACGGCGCGCGGCCGAGTGTGGGCGCGCCTTCGACCATCAGCCAGAACGGCACCAGCATGATTGCGGCCACGCCAAGTCGCGCCGCAGCCAGGGGCAGGGGCGGAACAAGCCCGATCAGCAGATCGGCCGCGGGCAAGCCCATGGCCCAGGCGATCATCGACAGCAGGCAGAACAGGTTGGCCCGGAAAGCCGACATGGAAGCAGGCGCGGTGGAGGCAGGCGACATGGAAACAGGCGACATGGCAGACCCTCATCGCGCGACATATGCCGTGACGATGCTGGGCAATCTGGTCCGGGGCTTTGTCATCTGCGACGGATTCTGTCGCGGTTGAGCTGCCGATTGCGGCGGGTCAACCCGCAGATCAGGCCGAAAGCGCCGCGACGATGGCACCGAAATCGGCGGCCTTCAGGCTGGCCCCACCCACCAGCGCGCCGTCGACATTGGCCAGTGCAAAGATCTCTGCCGCATTCGAGGGTTTGACCGAGCCGCCGTAAAGCAGCCGCACGCCTGTGGCCTGATCGCCGATCCGCGCCGCCAGTTCGGCACGCAGAAAGGCATGAACTTCGGCAATCTCGTCCAGCGTGGGGGTGCGGCCGGTGCCGATGGCCCAGACGGGTTCATAGGCGATGACCACGTTTTCGGCCGTGACCGCATCGGGAACCGATGCCTTCAACTGTGCGCCGACCACGGCCAGGGTCTGGCCGGCATCGCGCTGCAATTCGGTCTCACCGACGCAGACGATGGCGATCAGCCCCGCGTCCAAGGCGGCCTCGGCCTTGGTGCGCACCTCTTCGTCGCTTTCGCCGTGATCGGCGCGGCGCTCGCTATGGCCAAGGATGACATAGGTGGCACCGGCATCCTTCAGCATCGCGGCAGAAATGTCGCCGGTATGTGCGCCCGCGGCCTTGGCGTGGCAATCCTGCCCACCGATGCGCAGCGCAGAGTTGCGCGCGGCCCAGTTCATCTGCGCGATCAGCGTGGCGGGCGGGCAGAGCAGCATCTCGCAGGTCGGATCGGGATGCGCGGACAGCAGCGCCGTCACCTCGGACAGTGCGGCCGCATTGCCATTCATCTTCCAATTGCCTGCTGCCAGTTTGCGCATCGCGATCCCCCGCTTGTCTGGTGTCGCGGCAGTTATGGCAGGCGCGGGCGGTAAGGAAAAGTCCCCAATCCCGCGTCACGCCGGATCGGGCGTGGGATCGGGGATAGGGCCCAACCCCGCATCAGGCGCGATCCCCCGCAAGCCCTCCGCGATGCGCAGCCCGATCCGGCCTCAGGCCGTCGGCTGGTCCTTGAACTTGATGGATTCCCCGCAGCCACAAGCCTCGGAGACATTGGGGTTGTTGAACTTGAACGCGGCTTCCAGCGCGGAAATCTGATAATCGATTTCGGTGCCGAACAGGAACATCTGCGCCATGGGCGCGATCATGACCCGCGCGCCATCCTGTTCAACCACTTCGTCCAGCGGATTCACTTCGGTCACATAATCCATGGTGTATTCCATGCCCGCGCACCCGCCCTTCTTGATGCCGATGCGCAGACCCTGCGAACCCTGCTTGGTCATCAGTCGCGCGATCTGCTTGGCGGCGGCGGGGGTGATGGTGACGGCCTGCTTGCCGGGGATGCCGAACATGGGATGGTCCTTATGCTATGGCACAAAGATAGGATTTCGCGCAGGGGGCCTCAAGGGGGCGTCGCGCTTTGCCGGGGGATTTGTGGCGAACACCCCTCGCGCATTCGCCCCTGCGTGCATTGCCCTTGGCGGCAACGCTTGCCCGTCTCATCGGATCGGCTGATCGGATTGCCCGATCAGGCCGGGCTTAGATCTGGCAGGGCTTACATGAAGCCAAGTTCCAGCCTGGCCTCATCCGACATCATCTCCATGCCCCAGGGTGGGTCAAAGGTCATGGCGACCTGAACCGATTTCACGCCGGGCACGGATTCGACCGCATCGCCGACCCAACCGGGCATTTCGCCCGCGACGGGGCAACCCGGGGCGGTCAGGGTCATCACCACATTCACATCGCCTTCTTCGGCAATCTCGACGGTATAGACCAGGCCGAGGTCATAGATATTGACCGGAATTTCCGGGTCAAAGACCGTGCGGCAGGCTTCCACCACGCTGTCATACAGCGGATGTTCGGTGGTGGAGGGCTTGATGAGCGGGGCGCCTTCCAGCGGCAAGGTTTGCTCGGTCATGTCGGGTCTCGCGCTTGGTTGAGCGTTTATATAGGGAATGGCGGGCCCAAGGTCCAGTGGGCGTGGTCGGGTTGGGCCAACTGTTCTGCCCGGTCACAACAGCCGCGCGGCAAGACCGCTGCGGCGCAAGGCCCAGACCCCAAGGCAGGACCCCAGGACGGCAATGGACCAGACCGCCGGGCGATAGGCCGGGTCGGTCAGGAAGGTATGGCGCAGCAGCAGCGCGACAAAGGCCACATGCAGGAAGTAGATCCCGCTGGCGTAATCGCCAATGGTGCGGCCCGTCATGCCGCCGGGCCATTGCAGCGCGGCGATCATCAGCGCGGGGGCGGCGAGTGTCAGGCTCAGCATCGTGTCATGCGCAATGCCGCGCGGGGCAATATAGCCCACAGCCAGGGATTCGACGGGGACCAGAAAAACTGCCAGCATGGCCACCATGAGCACCGGGCCCCGCGGCAGAGTTGCGGCCAGATCCAGCCGCCGGATCAGCATTCCGATCAGCATGTAAGGCAGGCACAGCGTCAGCGCATTGCGATGCGCGGGCAGCGGATCCTGCCACCAGGGGCTTTCGATACGGAACATATCGAAGGACTGGCCGTAAAACAGCGCCAGCCCGAGGCCGAGACACCCCGCCGCCAGCAGCGCCAGATGCCGGGGCGACCAGCGGGCGATCGGCAGGATCAGCGCGGTGGCCAGTGCCATGCCCGACAGATACCAAAGATGCCAATAGCCGAAGACCAGCATCCTCAGGTTCTGCCACCAGTTTTGCGCCATCAGCGCGGTCCAGTAGATCGGCAGATAAAGTGCCATCCAGATGAGATAGAGCGTGACCGCGCGGCGCAAGGTGGCAAGGCCGCGCCCCTTGGTCAGCGCGGCCTGCAGGAAATAGCCGTTCAGCAGCAGGAAGATCGGCACCGCCAGCCGGTAAAGCCCCTCGCCGGTGATCAGCATCGCGGTGCGGCCCAGCTCGCGGAAGGGGTTGGCATGGATGCCCACCACCATCAGCGCGAGGAGCAGCTTCAGCAGATCAACGGCGCGGCTGCGCCCGGCGGCTGACATGGTCTTGCCGCTCAGAACGGGATTTCGTCATCCATGTCGCTGCGGCCACCGGAATTGCCCCCCCCGGAATTGCCGCCGCCATAGCCGCCCGAATTGCCGCCGCCATAACCGCCACGGCCGCCACCCGAATTGCCGCCACCATAGCCGCCACGGCCACCGCCGGAACTTCCGCCCGAGCCGCCCTCGTAATCGCCGCCGCCCTGGTCGTCATAGCTCGGCCCGCCGCCGCCATCGCCGCGCCCGCCCAGCAGCGTCAGTTCGCCACGGAACTGGCGCAGCACGATTTCGGTCGTGTAGCGATCCTGCCCGGACTGATCCTGCCATTTGCGGGTTTCCAGCGCGCCCTCGATATAGACGGTGGAGCCTTTGCGCAGATATTGCATGGCGATCTTGCAGAGGTTTTCGTTGAAGATGGCGACCGAATGCCATTCGGTGCGCTCTTTCCGTTCTCCGCTGTTGCGGTCGCGCCAGGTTTCGCTGGTGGCGATGCGCAGGTTCACCACCTTGCCGCCGTTCTGGAAGCTCCGCTCCTCGGGGTCGCGCCCGAGATTGCCGACGATGATGACCTTGTTGACGCTGCCCGCCATGGCGACCCCCTGATTCCGCGTGTTGCGGGCCAGTTTTACCTGAACTGGTAAAGCAAATCTTGACCCTTCAGGCCATTCCTAGACCTGTATGAAGGCTCCGTCTAGCAGGGGGTGCGGGGGCTGGCAACGACCCGAAGGCCGGTTCCCATGGTATGGCCGCTGCGGGCGGGAAGCTGCCGGGTCGGGCCGGCCTGGGCGGAAAAACGCTGGCAGGGCAGGGTGAAATCGGTATAGTTCCGCCCGAAGATCAAGAATTGCCTATGGTGACGAATGCGGCGGAAGACGATTGTGATGGCGGCTGCGGCAGCCTTGGCCCTGATCGGCCTGGGGGCGGCACCATCGGCAGCCGAGGGGCTGCGTCTGTCGGGATCGACGAAATCGCGGGCCGGTCTGTTCAGTTCGCAGACCGCGCTGCTCGACGGGCGACTGGCCAAGCAATATGCGGGTTCGAGCCGGTTGAAGCCGGGCAAGCCCAAGCTGGAAGAGGCGAGCGCGCAGGTTGTCGCGCCGGCCTATCGCGGGGCATACAAGGGGCAATATCTGGCAGTCGCCAAGGAAATGGCCCGCAAACATGGCGTGCCGGAAGATATGTTCCTGCGCCTCGTGCAGCAGGAAAGTGGCTGGAACCCCGGCGCTGTCTCGCCGAAAGGTGCGACCGGCCTTGCCCAGCTGATGCCCGATACCGCGCGCTATCTGAAGGTCGATATCAACGATCCGCATCAGAACCTTGAGGGCGGGGCGCGCTACCTGTCGATGATGTATGGAAAATTCGGCAACTGGCGCCATGCGCTGGCCGCCTATAATGCCGGGCCGCTGGCGGTGGAAAAGCATGGCGGCATCCCGCCTTACGCCGAAACCAAGAATTATGTGAAAGTGATCCTGGGTGGCTGATCTGGCACCGCAGATTTGACTGGGCCAGAGATCTGTGCACCAGCGATACGCGCGTGCCAAGGATCTGATCGAAAACAAAAAGGGGGGCTGTCTGCCCCCCTTTGCCTTTCAGGCAAACTTCCCCCAAGGGAAATTGTCGCGAAAAAGAATGATGCGGGGGCTTCGAGGCCCCCGCCTGTCGTCAATTACTCCAGCGTGCCTTGCGCCGAGATGCGCGTCTTGCCGCCCAGATAGGGGTGCAGAACGGCCGGCAGTTCGACCGAGCCATCTGCCTGCTGGCCATTTTCCAGGACCGCAATCAGGCAGCGCCCGACAGCCAGGCCCGATCCGTTCAGCGTATGGACAAATTCGGGCTTGCCCTCGGCGCGGCGGAAGCGGGCATTCATGCGACGGGCCTGAAAATCCCCACAGACCGAGACCGAACTGATCTCGCGATAGGCGTTCTGGCCGGGCAGCCATACCTCCAGATCGTGGGTCTTGGTCGCGCCAAAGCCCATATCGCCGGTGCAAAGCACGATGGTGCGATAGGGCAGCCCCAACTTTTCAAGGATGTTCTGCGCGCATTCGGTCATGCGGGCATGTTCGGCAAGGCTGGTCTCGGGCGTGGTGATCGACACCATCTCGACCTTTTCGAACTGGTGCTGGCGCAGCATTCCGGTGGTGTCCTTGCCCGCCGACCCGGCCTCGGAGCGGAAGCATTGGGTATGGGCGGTCATGCGGATCGGCAGCGTCGCCTCGTCCAGCACATCGCCCGCCACGGTGTTGGTCAGCGTCACCTCGGAGGTCGGCACCAGCCACCAGCCATTGGTGGTCTGATAGCTGTCCTCGGCGAATTTCGGCAGCTGGTTGGTGCCATACATCGCCTCTTCCTTGACCAGAACCGGGGTCCAGGTCTCGGTCAGGCCATGATCATTCACATGGGTGTCGAGCATGAACTGCGCGAGCGCGCGGTGGACACGGATCACCGCGCCGCGCAGCACCACGAAGCGCGAGCCGGACAGTTTGGCCGCAGTCGCGAAATCCATGCCGGGCTTCACACCGGCAATGTCGAAATGCTCTTTGGGGGCGAAATCAAAGACGCGGGGGCTGCCCCAGCGATGGATTTCGACATTGTCCGCCTCATCCGTGCCCTCGGGCACTTCGGGAAGCGGGCTGTTCGGGATGGTCAGCAGCATGTCGCGGAGTTCCGCATCCTTGGCGCTGGCCTCATTGGTCATCGCGGCGACCTCGGCCTTCTTTTCAGCGACAAGGGCGCGCAGACGCTCGAACTCGGCATCATCGCCACGGGCCTTGGCAGCGCCCACCTCTTTGGAGGCGGCGTTTTGCGCGGCCTGCGCAGTTTCAGCGGCGCGGATCGCGTTGCGGCGCGCCTCATCCAGCGCCAGCACGGACGACGACAGCGGCGACAGCCCGCGACGCACCAGAGCGGCGTCGAAGTGTTCGGGATTTTCGCGGATCGCGCGGATGTCGTGCATGTTGTCACCATTGGCTTAATAGGTGCCCTTCTATGCATCATCGGGACAGGCGGGGCAACATCGCGGGCGCGGGTGGGCAATGCCGGGCAGGCGGGGGCAGGAAACCGCCACGATATGACGCCGATCTCGTGATCGGGGCGCGCCTTGCCATCAGCCCCTTGCATGGATAGGGTGCGCCACCAAATTGGGGCAGGGCTTGCCCCGATCCGACATATCAGACCCCGGCCCGACCGGACGAAAACAAGGACGCTCCATGTTCGTGACCCCCGCTTTCGCACAGGCCGCCGGTGGCGCCGGTGCTGCTTCGGCCTTCACCAGCTTCGTGCCGCTGATCCTGATCTTCGCGATCATGTATTTCCTGATGATCCGCCCGCAGCAGAAAAAGATGAAAAGCCATCGTGCGATGGTCGATGCGCTGCGCCGCGGCGATCAGGTGCTGACCCAGGGCGGCATCTTCGGCAAGGTGCAGAAAGTGCATGATGACGGCGTGCTTGACGTCGAGATCGCGCCGAATGTGGTCGTGAAGACCCCGCGTTCGACCATCGTTCAGGTCATGAACAAGACGGAACCGGCGGCCTAAGGCCCGCCGACAGACGGGACATCCAGGATGACCGATACGCCCCTGTGGAAAAGCATCGTGGTCTGGGGGCTTGTTGCCCTCAGCCTTCTTTATGCCTTGCCGAACGCCTTTTATGATCGGGTGGAGCGTCATAATGACGCTGTTGCCGCGATGGAAAAGGCCGATGGCAGCGCGACGCCGGAACAGGTGGCGGATCGGGCGCTCTGGCCCGACTGGCTGCCCTCGTCGATCGTGCCGCTTGGCCTCGATCTGCGCGGGGGGGCGCATCTTCTGGCCGAGGTGAAGGTGGCGGATGTCTATGCCGCCCGCATCGACGGCATGTGGCCCGAAGTGCGCGACGCCCTGCGCGACGTGCGCGATCAGGTCGGCAATGTGCGCCGCCAGCCCTCGCCGGAAGGCGTGCTGCGGGTCGCCATTTCCAACCCAGAGGGCATTCAGGTCGCGCTGGAAAAGGTGCGCGCGCTGGCGACCCCTGTGGTCAGCCTGACCGGGATGGGATCGAGCGATATCGAGGTCTCGCTGGATAATGGTGAGATCGTCGTTCAGCTTTCGCCTGCCGAGCGCGTGGCGACCGATCAGCGCACCGTGCAACAGAGCCTGGAGATCATCCGCCGTCGCGTGGATGAGGTCGGCACCCGCGAACCCACCATCCAGCGCCAGGGCGAGGACCGGATTCTGATCCAGGTGCCGGGCATCGGATCGGCGGCCGAGCTGAAAAGCCTGATCGGCACCACCGCGAAACTGGGCTTCCACCCAGTGACCCGGGTGACCGGCGACGCCGGCACCAAGCCGGGCGCGCGCGAGGAACTTCTGCCCGCGATGGACCAGCCCAACACCTATTACATCGTCGAGAAGACCCCGGTCGTCACCGGCGAGGAACTGACCAACGCACAGCCCGCCTTTGACCAGAACGGCCGCCCTGCGGTAGAGTTCCAGTTTGACGCGACCGGCGCGCGCAAGTTCGGCGATTACACCGCGAGCAATATCGGCAAGCCTTTCGCCATCGTGCTGGACCAGCAGGTGATTTCGGCCCCGACCATCCAGAGCCATATTCCGGGTGGGCGCGGCATCATCACCGGCCAGTTCACCGTCGAGGAAAGCACCGAGCTTGCGGTTCTGCTGCGCGCGGGTGCCTTGCCGGCTGAGATGACCTTCCTAGAAGAACGCACCATCGGCCCGGAACTTGGTGCCGACTCGATCCGCTCCGGCCAGATGGCGGCGGTTGTGGGCGCGGGCCTTGTCTCGGTCTACATGATCGCAAGCTACGGTCTGTTCGGCACCTTCACCATCATTGCGCTTGCGATCAACATCGCGATGATGTTCGCCATCCAGTCGGTGATCGGTGCCACGCTGACCCTGCCGGGGATCGCGGGGATCGTGCTGACCATGGGCATGGCGGTGGATGCCAATGTGCTGATCTATGAGCGGATGCGCGAGGAGTTGCGCGACGGCAAATCCCCCTTGGTCGCGATCCATGAGGGCTATGACAAGGCGCTGTCGGCCATCACCGATTCCAACGTGACGGCGATGCTGACCGCGATCATCATGTTCTTCGTGGGTTCCGGCCCGGTGCGCGGCTTTGCCGTCACCACCACGATCGGCATCGTCACCTCAATGTTCACCGCCGTTTATGTGACGCGGGCGATCATCTCGCTTTACATGGGCTTGCGTCGCCCCAAGACCATCATCGTGTGAGGTCGCATCATGGCATTTCGTCTGAAACTGGTTCCGACCCATACCAATATCGACTTCTTCAAGTGGCAATGGCTGACCTTCGGGGCATCGGTGGTGGCGGTGGTGGTCTCGCTGCTGGCGGTCGCCATCATGGGGCTGAACTTCGGCGTCGACTTCAAGGGCGGCACCACGATCCGGGTGGAAAGCACCCAGAACATCGACATCTCGGTCTACCGCGAGGCGACCGATGCGCTTGGTCTGGGCGAGGTCTCGATCACCGATGTGTTCGACCCCTCGTTCCGGCCTGACCAGCATGTGAAAATGCTGCGCGTGGCCCCGCAGGATGGCTATGAGGCGGTGACGCCCGAGGTCATCGAACAGATCGAGGCGGCGCTGCTGCAGGTCGACCCGGCCGTGACCTTCCCTTCGGTGGAATCGGTCGGCCCCAAGGTCTCCAACGAACTGATCTGGAAGGCGCTTGCCGCCGTGGCCATCGCCTCGACCGGGATCTGGATCTATGTCTGGCTGCGCTTTGAATGGCAGTTCGCTGTGGGCTGCGTCGCCGCCCTGATCCATGACGTGATCGTGACCGTGGGCTTTTTCGCGATCTTCCAACTGAAGTTCGACCTGACCATCGTGGCGGCGCTGCTGACCATCCTGGGATATTCGGTGAACGATACGGTGGTGATCTTCGACAGGCTTCGTGAGAACCTGCCGAAATACAAGCAGATGCCGCTGCGCGATCTGATGAACCTCACCACGAACGAGACGCTGTCGCGCACGGTGATGACGATGACCACCACGGCCCTGGCTTTGACGGCGCTGGTGATCTTTGGCGGCGACGTGATCCGGGGCTTTGTCTCGGCCATGCTGTTCGGCGTGTTCATCGGCTGTTACTCGACACTTTATGTGGCGAAGAACATCGTTCTGATGCTTGGCCTTGACCGCACCGAAAAGGCCAAGAAAGAGCGCAAACCCGGCGATCACGAATTCGCCAATATCGACGCCTGAGGGTGATCCATGCGGCTGACCGAGATCGAATATGGCACGGCACAGCCGGTTGAAAGCTACGGCCCCGGATTCTTCCGGATCGGGGGCCGTATCCTGCAGGGCGCGGTGATCGTCACGCCCTGGGATGCCGGTCCCTGGGGGGGCTTGGATGACATCGCGGCGCTGACCGGGCTTGCAGGCGAGATCGACGTGCTGTTCCTTGGCATGGGGCCAGAGATTGCCCATGCCCCCAAGGCGCTGCGTGATGCGCTGGAAGAACAGGGGATCGGGGTGGAGGTCATGGCATCCCCCGCCGCCTGCCGCACCTATAATGTCTTGCTCAGCGAAGGCCGCCGCGTGGCTTTGGCGTTGCTGCCCGTCTGATCGGACGTTTTCCGGCTGACCTGTTTTGACGATCAGGCTTCCATGCCCGGTTTTCCGCGCAGGGTTGCGGGATTTGCGGCCATGCCTGATGCCGATCAGGTGCTTGCCTGAGCGGCCAAGGCAGGCAGCTTGATCCGGCGCACCGCCCCGTCCGAAAGCACAAGATTGCGTGGCACCCTGTCGCAGCGCCGGGCTTTGCCATGACGCTGCGGATCGGCTAGGGAGGGGGCATGGAATTCGTCATCGAAGATCTGGCGGTGGCGCGCGGCGGCGTCTGCGTGCTGGAGGGGGTGCGCCTTGCGCTTTCCCCCGGTCAGGCCGTGATCCTGCGCGGCGCCAATGGCATCGGCAAGACGACACTTTTGCGCACCCTGGCGGGCCTGCAACCGGCGCTGCGCGGCACCATCACCGCGCCGCCCGAAAGCATCGCTTATGGCGCCCATGCCGACGGGCTGAAATCGGTGCTGACGGTGGAGGAAAATCTGGCCTTCTGGGCCGCGATCCATGGCACGAGCGGGATAGAGCCTGCCCTGGTGCGCATGAACCTTGCCGATCTGCGCGACCGGCGCGCGGCCAACCTGTCGGCCGGGCAGAAGCGGCGGCTGGGGCTTGCGCGGCTGCTGGTCTCGGGGCGGCCCTATTGGCTTTTGGATGAACCAACCGTCAGCCTTGATACCGCCTCGGTCGCGCTGTTCGCTGACGTGCTGCGCGATCATCTGGCGGCGGGCGGTGCGGCGCTGATCGCCACCCATATCGATCTGGGCTTGCCCGAGGCGCGCGTGCTGGACCTCAGCCCCTTCAAGGCCCGCGGCGGCGTGATCGCCAGCCGCGGCTTTGACGAGGCCTTTCTGTGATCGCGCTGCTGATCCGCGATCTGCGCCTCGCGCTGCGCGCTGGCGGCGGCTTTGGCCTTGGCCTTGCCTTCTTCCTGCTGGTCGCGGTGTTGGTGCCGCTTGGCGTCGGGCCCGAGGGCACCACGCTGGCGAAAATCGCCCCCGGCGTCTTGTGGGTCGGTGCGCTGCTGGCCTGCCTGCTCAGCCTGGATCGCATCTTCGCGCTGGATTTCGAGGATGGCACGCTTGATCTTCTGGCCACCGCCCCCATCCCGCTGGAAGGGGTGGTGGCGATCAAGGCCTTTGCGCATTGGCTGGTGACAGGGCTGCCGCTGGTGCTGGCTGCGCCCGTTTTGGGGGTGCTGCTGCATCTGCCGCAGGCAGGCTATGGCTGGCTGGTGCTGTCGCTGCTTTTGGGCACTCCCGGCCTCAGCGCCATCGGGGCCTTTGGTGCGGCGCTGACCGTGGGGTTGAAGCGCGGCGGCTTGCTGCTCAGCCTGCTGGTGCTGCCGCTTTATGTGCCGACCCTGATCTTCGGTGCCGAGGTGGTCAAGCGTGGTGCGGCCGGCATGGCGGTGGAGGTGCCGCTGCTGCTCTTGGCCGGGATCACGCTGGGGGCGCAAGCGGCGTTGCCCTTCGCATCCGCGCTTGCGTTGCGCATCAATCTGCGGTGAGGCTGTCTTGCCGTTGCAACCTGACTGGATCTAGCGAGGCCCGATGTCGATCTGGGAATATGCCAATCCGAAGAAATTCATCGAGACCGCAGGCCGCATCCTGCCGGTGCTGCTGCCGTTGGCTATGGGCTTTCTGCTGATCGGGCTGGTCTGGGGCTTTTTCTTCACGCCCGAGGATTACAAGCAGGGCGCGACCGTCAAGATCATGTTCCTGCATGTGCCCGCCGCGATGATGGCGATCAATGCCTGGGGCATGATGCTGGTGGCGTCGCTGATCTGGATCATCCGCCGCCACCATGTCAGCGCCCTGGCCGCGCGGGCGGCGGCCCCCGTGGGCCTGACCTTCACCCTGATCGCGCTGGTGACCGGCGCGCTCTGGGGCCAGCCGATGTGGGGCACCTGGTGGGAATGGGACCCGCGGCTGACCTCGTTCCTGATCCTGCTTCTGTTCTATCTGGGCTATATCGCGCTCTGGCAGGCGGTCGAAAATCCCGATACCGCCGCCGATCTGACCGGGCTTTTATGCGTGGTCGGATCGGTCTTTGCGCTGCTCAGCCGTTATGCGGTGAAGTTCTGGAATCAGGGGCTGCATCAGGACAGCACGATCCTGAAGGTCGGCGAAAAGGACCCGCTCGACCCGGCCTATTACTGGCCGCTGATCTTTTGCCTGATCGGGATCGTGCTGCTGTTTCTGGCGCTGGTCCTGATCGGCACCGTCACCGAAATTCGCCTGCGCCGCCTTGCGGTGATCGAGGCGCGCGAACGTCAGGAGGCATGATGCCCGAACTTGGAAAATACGCCTTCGCGGTACTGGCCTCTTATGGCGCGGGGCTGGCTTTGCTGGGGGCTGTGGTCGCGCTTGTCGTCTGGCGCTTTCGGCGCGCGAAAGCCGCCTTGATCGCGGCCGAGGCGCGGCTTGCCGCGAGGGCGGCCCAAGGTCATCACGGCCAAGCCAATGGGGGGCGCGCATGAAAGGCCGGGTTCTGTTCTTCCTGCCGCTGGCGATCATTGCGGTCTTCATGGGGGCGATCGCGCTGCCCAAGCTGTTGAACCTTGCGGGCAATCCCGGTGCCAATGAAGACCTGCCTTCGGTCTTTATCGGGCGGCAGGCGCCGGTCCTGCCGGACACCACGCTGCCGGGCCAGACCCAGTTGCGGGCCGAGGATCTGCGCAGCGGTCAGGTCACGGTGCTGAACTTCTGGGCCAGCTGGTGCCCGCCATGCCGGGCGGAGCATCCGGTTTTGAAGAAGATGGCGGCGGATGGCATCCGTGTGGCGGGCATCAACATGATGGATCGCGACGCCGATGCCACCAAATATCTGACCGAAGATGGCAATCCCTTTTTCGCCCTGGCCACCGACCCGCGCGGGCGCAATCGGGTGGAATGGGGGGTGACCAACCCGCCAGAGACCTTCATCATCGGCGGTGATGGCACGGTGCTGTTCAAGTTCATCGGCCCGCTGGTCGGCACCGACTATGAACGCCGCTTTGTGCCAGCCTTGCAAGAGGCACTGAAGCGGTGAGGGGGCAGCCGGTGTGCCCGGCCCGCTGCCCGCACGCAGGCCATAGCCCGCACACATGCCGGTGCCTGGCTTTGCATGGATGTGCTTCCTGAAGCGGATACCTGCTCTGGTGCGGATATCGGCCCTTGCGCTGATCTGGCACGGTCCGGCCGTGGCCGAGGATCAGGTGCCGCCCGCCGAGTATTTCACTGGCACCTATCAACGGGTGGGGCGCGATGGTGCGACGCCACCGGGCTTGGTCGATGATCTGGTGCGCATTGATCCCGGGGCCGCGGGGCTGGAATTGCGGGGCTGCGCTGCGGGTGCTGACGCGCCGGCGCAAAGGCTGGCCTTCGACGGCTGGGGCGAGGTGCCCAATCTGCTCAGCGGCGGCGCGCAGGATCCGAGCCTTTGGTGCCTTTACCACAATGATGGCAACAACTACCCGCTGCTGAATTGCGCGGCCCCGGACGGGCGGCGCTTCACCCTGTGGCCTGTGCCGGATATGGCCTGCGCCCGCTAAGCCCCTGCCAGCATGATCAGCAGCGGCAGGGCCAGCAGCCATTCCTGCCATGGAAGCGTTGTGGCCCATGCCCGCATGGGCGGCGGCGGCCCCCGAGGGCGCGCGGCAATCGGATGGATTTGGGATCGCATGATGCCTCCTGCCGATGTGGTTGGGGCAAGCATGGCGGGGTCGGGTAAAGAGTGGCCTAACAGATAAAATTGGGGGCTTCTTTGGAGGGGCGGCCTGCTGGCGGCCCGGGCTGGAACGAGCCGGGCGGTCCTGCTCGCGGCGCTGCCTGCGGGGGCACGGGCAGGCCTCGCTTCAGGAGGACGGCAATAGCAGCCTGACCGGACCTGCGGGCCGCAAGGACATGCGGGCTTGGTCGAAAACGGTGCCCAATTCACCGGCCTGCCTATCACTGGCCTGCCTGTCACGGGCAAGCCTATTCCGGGCCAGCCTGGCACGGCTGGGTCTGGCAAGGGTGGTCTGGCCCGGATCTGCCCGATGGAAAAAAGGCCGGGTTTCCCCGGCCTTTTGTGCGGCTCAGTTCTGCGCCAGATCGCGCAGAACGTAATGCAAGACGCCGCCATTCTCGACATATTCGATCTCGATGGCGGTATCGATCCGGCACTTGATTTGAATCGTGATCTCACGCCCATCCGCATAGCGGATGGTGCAGGGCACAAGGCTGAGCGGTTTCAGATCACCTGCAAGGCCATGGATCGACACGGTTTCATCGCCGGTCAGACCAAGCGTCTTGCGGTTTTCGCCGGGCTGGAACTCGAACGGGATCACACCCATGCCGACAAGGTTGGAACGGTGGATGCGCTCGAAACTTTCGGCGATCACCGCCTTGACGCCCAGTAGGGCGGTGCCCTTCGCGGCCCAGTCCCGCGACGATCCCGCGCCATATTCGACGCCGCCAAAGATCACCAGCGGGGTATCGCGCGCCTGCCATTCCATCGAGGCATCAAAGATCGAGGTCTGCGCGCCATCGGGGCCCTTGGTATAACCGCCCTCGACGCCGTCGAGCATCTCGTTCTTGATGCGGATATTGGCGAAGGTGCCACGCATCATCACCTCGTGATTGCCGCGCCGCGAGCCGTAGGAGTTGAAATCGCGCACCGCCACCTGCCGCTCGGTCAGGTATTTCCCGGCCGGGGTCGTCGCCTTGAACGAGCCCGCGGGCGAGATATGGTCGGTGGTGATCATGTCGCCCAGGATCGCCAGCACCCGCGCCCCCTCGATATCCGAGATCACGCCCTTGTCGCGCCCCATGCCCTGGAAATAGGGCGGGTTCTGGATGTAGGTCGAGGCGGGCGGCCAATCATAGGTCTCGGAATCGGTGATCTGCACCGCCTGCCACCTTTCGTCGCCCTTGAAGACATCGGCATATTTGGCCTGGAACATCTCGCGCGTCACCACGCGATCGACCATCTCGGCCACTTCCTGACTGCTGGGCCAGATATCCTTCAGGAAGACATCGCGCCCGTCGGGCGTCTGGCCGATCGGATCGCGGGTCAGGTTGACATTCAGATCGCCCGCAATGGCATAGGCCACGACAAGCGGCGGCGAGGCCAGGAAGTTCGCCCGCACATCCGGGGAAATCCGGCCCTCGAAATTGCGGTTGCCCGACAGCACGGCGGTTGCCACCAGATCATGGTCGTTGATCGCCTTGGAGATCGCAGGATCCCCCAGCGGCCCGGAATTGCCGATGCAGGTGGTGCAGCCATAGCCCACAAGGTTGAAGCCAAGCGCATCAAGGTCTTCCTGCAGGCCAGAGGCCGCCAGATATTCGCCCACGACCTGGCTTCCTGGCGCGAGCGAGGTCTTGACCCAGGGCTTGGCGGTCAGACCAAGCGCGCGCGCCTTGCGGGCCACCAGCCCGGCCCCCATCATGACATAGGGGTTGGAGGTATTGGTGCAGGAGGTGATGGCGGCAATCACCACCGAGCCATCGGTGAGGCTGTAATCCTTGCCATCGACCGCCACGACCTTGCGCACGTCGCGGGGCGGAGCGGTGACGGCGCCGCCCTCGTCACCCATGCTCAGCGCATCGGGGGATACATCGATGCCGCGATAATCGGCGACCACCTTGTAGAAGGTCCGCGCCGCATCGGTCAGCGGCAGATAATCCTGCGGGCGCTTGGGGCCAGAGATCGCCGGGACGATCTCGCCCATGTCGAGCGCCAGTGTCGAGGTATAGATCGGGCTGTAATCGGCCCCGCGCCAGAAACCGTTTTCCTTGGCATAGGCCTCGACCAGCGCGATCCGCGCCTCATCGCGGCCGGTCGCGCGCATATAGCGCAGGGTCTCGGCATCGATCGGGAAGAAGCCGCAGGTCGCGCCATATTCGGGGGCCATATTGGCGATGGTGGCACGATCGGCCAGCGGCAGGTGGTCGAGTCCTTCGCCGTAGAATTCGACGAATTTGTTCACCACGCCATGCTTGCGCAGCATCTGCACCACTTTCAGCACCAGATCGGTTGCCGTGGTGCCCTCGACCATCTTGCCGGTCAACTTGAAGCCCACAACCTCGGGAATCAGCATCGACACGGGCTGACCCAGCATCGCGGCCTCGGCCTCGATCCCGCCGACACCCCAACCCAGAACCGCCAGGCCGTTCACCATCGTGGTATGGCTGTCGGTGCCCACCAGCGTGTCGGGATAGGCCACCATCTCGCCATTCTGGTCGGTATCCGTCCAGACGGTCTGCGCCAGATATTCCAGATTGACCTGATGGCAGATGCCGGTGCCCGGCGGCACCACGCGGAAATTGTTGAAGGCCTTCTGGCCCCATTTCAGGAAGGTGTAACGCTCCAGATTGCGCTCATATTCCAGATCCACATTCATCTGGAAGGCGCGGGGCGTGCCAAATTCATCGATCATCACCGAATGGTCGATGACCAGATCGACCGGGTTCAGCGGGTTGATCTTTTGCGCATCGCCCCCAAGGCCAAGGATGCCATCGCGCATCGCGGCCAGGTCGACCACCGCAGGCACCCCGGTGAAATCCTGCATCAAGACACGGGCCGGACGATAGGCGATCTCGATCGGGTTCTGCCCGCCCTGCTTGCCCCAGTCGGAAAAGGCCCGGATGTCATCGACCGTGACGGTCTTGCCATCCTCGAAGCGGAGCATGTTTTCCAGCACCACCTTCAGCGAGGCGGGAAGCCGCGCGAACTCGCCCAAACCCGCGGCTTCTGCCGCCGGGATCGAATAATAGGCAACCGTCTGGCCACCTGCGGTCAATGTCTTGCGGGTTTTGCTGCTGTCGCGTCCGACGGTGACGGTCATCTGTCGCCTCCTGGCTTTGGCTCGGAAATTCTGACGTTGATGTCTGTGCTTGCGGGGATCCTTGAAGATTTGCCGCATCATGAGGCGCTGTGCAAGGAAATCCGCAGGGCTAATGTATGCAATAGTATGCCGAGTTTCCAGCCCCGTATTCGGCCTTTTGCGGGCATCTGGGCGGATGGGCGGTTTTGTGCGCCCCTGATCGCGGCACCTGGTGCAGTTCCTTGCCGCGACGGGTTGATCACGGGGGCGGGCTCGGGCTATCGCAAAACCTTGATTGGTTCGGGATTGGGTGAACGGTTAGAACGGGTTTGCAAAAGAGGGATCCAGCATGATGATGAAGCCTTTCGGCTTGGCCTGCCTTCTGTCTCTGTCTGGGGCTGCCATGGCCTCGGCGCAGACCGCAGCGGTCGAAAGCGCGCCTCAAGGTGGCGCAGCCCCGGCCGCCGAGACGGCAACGCCGCCGGTTCTTCTGGAACTTTACACCTCGCAGGGCTGTGTCTCTTGCCCCGCTGCTGATGCGCTTCTGGCGGAACTGGTCAAGGATCCGGCGCTGATCCCGCTCGCCCTGCATGTCGATTACTGGGATTACATCGGCTGGGCCGACAGCTTTGCCAGCCCGCAATTCACCGAACGCCAAAAGGCCTATGCCCGCGCGGCAGGTAGCCGGATGATCTATACGCCGCAAATGGTGGTGGCTGGTGGCGCAAGGGTGGAGGGCAACGACCCGCAAGCGGTGGCAGAGGCGATTGAGCAGGCAAAGGCCCTGCCGCAATCCGCCGGGCTGCAGCTGACGCGCGAGGGGGACGGGCTGCGCATCCAGGGCAAGCTGGCGCAGCCGGTCGCGCCGCTACGGGTGCAACTGGTGCGCTACAAACCCGAAGAAACGGTTGCGATTGCGCATGGCGAGAATGCCGGGCGCACCGTGACCTATCACAATATCGTCACCGATTGGCAGGTGCTGGCGGATTGGCCGGGCGAGCCGCCACTGGACATCCTGGTGCCGCAGGTGGGCGAGGGGCCGCTCGTCGTGCTGTTGCAGCGGGTGGCCGAGGGCAGCAGCGGCCCGGCCGAGATCGTGGCCGCAGCGCGGATCGACTGATCGCGCGGGCCTGTTGAGCCGCTGATGGGGCCGCCCGTCTGTCTGTTCGATCGCCTGTTTCACAGGTTTGTCGATCCGTCCACCTGTCCGGGCGTCAGATCTTCCAGCGTTTATGGATCCAGAACCACTGATCCATATGCTGGCGCACATGTGCCTCCAGATGGTCATTCAATGCCTGGGTCATCGCTTCGGCATTGCTATGTGGCAGAGGCGCATCGACCCAGATATCGAAATTCAGCCGGTCGGGCAGGCGTGTCGCATAGGCCGGGATCAGCAGCGCATTGTATTTCAAGGCAAGTTCCGAGGCAGAGAGCGCCGTCATGGCATCGCGGCCAAAGAACTTCATCGGCACACCCAGCTTCATATGCTGGTCCTGCACGATGCCCAACATGCCACCACTGCGCAGGAAACGGATCATCGCGCTCATGCCCTGACGCCCGCGCGGGAACAGCGGTTCACCGAAATAGGCCATGGCAGCGACGTAATGGGCGTTGAAATAGCGGTTCGACATTGGCCGATAAAGGCCACCGATGCGGAAGCCGCGTGCGGCCAGCGCCACGCGGCTGGCGTCGTAATTGCCGAAATGCCCGGTCACCAGCACGACGGGGCGACCCTCGGCCCGTGCCTGTTCCAAGGCCGCCAGACCTTCGCCCCGGATCGGGCTTGCGGCAACACGGGCACGAAATTCCTCGCCTGAATACATCTCGATGATGGTGCGGCCGACATTGTCGGGCACCGCACGGCACATGCGCGCGACCTCTGCCTGCGGCATATCGGGCATGACAAGCGCCAGATTGTTGCGGATGCGGCGGGTATATCCGGCCAGCGGCGCGATGACATAGGCGAAGACCTTGCCACAAAGCGGCACCCGCCAGCGATAGGGCAGCAGCAGCAGCGCGCCGATCAGCCCGCGCAATATGGCATTCTGAAGCCAATGGCCCAGCCGGAAAATCTGCTTGCTGTTCTCGGTCTCGGCCATGTCTCAGCTGGTGCCCTGCACCCTTGTTTCGCGGTGCCAGACATAGAGGCCAGCCCCCGCGATCACAAGGGCACCGACCGCCGTCCAGAGATCGGGCCATTCGTCGAAGATCAGGATGCCCCAGATCGTGGCGAACAGGATGCCGACATAGCCAAAGGGCGCGATGACCGAGGCCTCGGCCAAGGTGAAGGCGCGGATCAGGAAGAATTGCGCCAGCGACCCTATCGCGCCGATCACCAGGAAACCCCAAAGATCGCCGCTGGCAATCGGCTGATAGACCACCGGCATTGCGGCGCTGCTGACCAGCGTGCCGAACAGCGCCGAATAGATCAACGAGGTGGCCGGCGATTCCGTGGCACCCGCCTTGCGGGTGGCCAGCGCAAAACCGGCATAGCAGATGGCGCAGCAGAGCGGCAGCAGCGCGGCGGGCTGGAACACACCGGCACCGGGGCGGATGATGATCAGCGCACCGACCAGTGCGGCCAGCACCCCGGCCATGCGGCGCGGCCCGAAGCGTTCCCCCAGGAATACCGCGGCCCCCAGGGTGATCAGCACCGGGTTGATATCGGTGATCGCGGTCGCCTCTGCCAGACCGATCTGGCCAAGGCTGAGAAAGAAGAACGCCGTCGCGCCGAACTGGAAGATCGAGCGCAGGATTTGCAACCATGGGCGGCCGGTGCGCAGCACCTGAAACAGCCGGGGAAGGAAGACCAGCGCCACGATCACCGTCTGGCCCAGATAGCGCGCCCAGATCACCTGAAAGGCGGGGTAACCGCTCAGGATCAGGTATTTTGCCAGCGCGTCCATGCTGGTGAAGGTGGCGACGGCCGCAAGGATCATCAGGATGCCTTGCCCGGTCTGGTTCTGCGTCATCTCTGGCTTGATCTCCCGGCCTTGCGTGCCGGGCGGACCCTAGTGGGGGGCTTACGGAAGGGCAAGGCCAGGCTGAACCCCGGCAGAGAGGATCCGGGGCATCGCAGACACCCGAGGATTGGGCTTCATGCGCGGGTCGTCAGGCGTGTTGGGCGGCTTCATCTGCGCCAAGGTGGTTGGCGATAGGATCGGACGATGACAGGATGCGCCTTGCGCGCCGCTGCGCAGACCTGCCTTGCACTGTATGATGTCTTGGAGCAGCCCAAGTCTAGGTCTAGGTCTAGGTCTAGGTCTAGGTCTAGGTCTAGGTCTAGGTCTAGGTCTAGGTCTGGGTCTGGGTCTGGGTTCAGGTTCAGGTTCAGGTTCAGGTCATTCCTCCTCCTCGTTGCGGATAAGTGTCAGTTCGCCCGCCGTCTCCATCGCGCGGATCGCCAGAACCAGGCTGGATTGCGCGGCCTCTGCCTCGCGTTCGCGCACGGTGCCGCGTTCGGCGATCTCGTCGCGCAGGGCCTGGGCCATGCGTTGCGACAGATTGGCCAGGATGAATTCTGCCGCAGCCTCACGCTCGGCCACGCCGCCGGTTCCGGCAAGGGCGGTGACCAGTGTCGGTTGATCGACCGCGCGGGTCAGTTTCGGCACGTCGCGCGGGCTGAGACGGGCGGGCAGATGCACGAAGGTGAAGATCGCCTTGCGCACCTGTTCGGCAAAGCCTGCATCGGTTTCGTCCAATCCGCGCAGCACATCCTCGCGCGTGAGTTCGGGCGAGACATTGAGGATCGCACCCACCCGTTCCACCGGGCCGGTGTCAAAGGCGCGGGCGGGCTGGCTGTCGAACTGGGTCAGCAGGGACACGCCGATCCGGCGCACGGTATCGGGGGCGACCTGGGCAGTGCGCGACATGGCAAAGGCCACCCTTCGGGCCTTTTCGCCCGGCAATCCCCCCAGCAACGCGGCGGCCTTGCTGACCGGCAGTTTCGACAGAAGGATGGCCGCTACCTCGGTGCTTTCCTCCTCCAGCAGCGGGGCCAGCGCCTCGGCCGGTTGCGCGGTGATCCGGTCCCAGGGGTCGCGGTCAGGGCGGATGCCGACCAGCCGGCGCAGCCGTGAGGCGGTGCCATTGGAGATATGCCCATCCATCAGCGCCAGCGCGCCCTCCAGGCCACCGGGGAAGGACAGGCCGACCTGTTCCAATTCCGACAGGAATTCGGTCACCACCCCCTCCACCGTACCGCGATCCACCAGCCGCATCTCGCCGATCTGCTGGGCCAGTTCGGCCTGCATGGCATCGGGCAGCGATGACAGCGGCAGGGGCGATCCCTCGGCCAGCATCAGCCGGACGATGATCGCGGCCTTTTGCCGTCGCGTCAGCGTAATTGCGCCGGGCGGGCGCGGACGGGGCACAGCCACGGGGCCAGAAGGCTTCTGGACGGGCTGGATCTGGGTGAGGGCCTGCTGTGCCATGGCGTCTCCTGATTCCGGGTCAGGATCAGCCTAGACGGGCACGGGTTAACGCGGGCTTAGCTGCTGGCGGTTTCGCAGGCGCGCGTCTCGGGGTTCCATTGCAGCCCCTCGGCGCAGCTCAGCCGCGCTTCCTCATGGCCGGAACAGGCGGCGGCTGCGATGGAAGGGGCAAGCAGGGTCAGGGCGCAGAGGGCGAAGGCAGGGAAACGGCAGATCATGGCGGTCTTCCTTTCTTGCGATGCAGATTCTGATGCTACCCCGAATCATCCGGCATCCGCGCATGAAAAATGGGCGGCGCGCAGGCCGCCCTTGCAGGAATGTGCGGGGGGATGAGGTGCCCGCAAATCAGGCACCCCAAACTCAGGCGCCAAAGACGCGCTTGAAGATCGTATCCACATGTTTGGTGTGATAGCCGAGGTCGAATTTCTCTTCGATCTCGGCGGGGCTGAGGGCGGCGGTCACTTCCGCATCGGCCAAGAGCTCGGTCTTGAAATCGGCACCCTTTTCCCAGACCTTCATCGCATTGCGCTGCACAAGGCGATAGCTGTCTTCGCGCGAGACACCGGCTTGCGTCAGCGCCAGCAGCACGCGCTGCGACATGACCAGGCCTTTGAACTTGTTCATGTTGCGCAGCATGTTTTCCGGGTAGATCACCAGTTTCTCAATCACACCAGCCAGACGGTGCAGCGCGAAATCAAGGGTGATCGTGGTGTCGGGTCCAATCGCGCGCTCCACCGAGGAATGCGAGATGTCACGCTCGTGCCAGAGCGCCACATTCTCCAGCGCGGGCACCACCGACATGCGCACCAGACGGGCAAGGCCGGTCAGGTTCTCGGTCAGCACCGGGTTGCGCTTATGCGGCATCGCAGACGAGCCCTTCTGGCCGGGGCTGAAGAATTCTTCGGCCTCCAGCACCTCGGTGCGCTGCATGTGGCGGATCTCGATCGCGATGTTTTCAATGCTGGAGGCGATGACGCCAAGGGTGGCAAAGAACATGGCGTGGCGGTCGCGCGGGATGACTTGCGTCGAGACCGGCTCGGGTTCCAGCCCCAGTTTCTCGCAGACATATTCTTCCACGAAGGGGTCGATATTGGCGAAGGTGCCGACCGCGCCGGAAATCGCGCCAGTGCGGATTTCCTCGCGTGCGGCGACTAGACGGCGGCGGCCGCGATCCATCTCGGCGTAGAAGCGGGCGAAGGTCAGGCCCATCGTGGTCGGTTCGGCATGAATGCCATGGCTGCGGCCGATGCGGACGGTGTCCTTGTGTTCCAGCGCGCGGGTCTTCAGCGCGGCCAGAACCCGGTCCATGCCGACCAGCAGCAGGTCGGCAGCGCGCACGAGCTGAATGTTCAGCGTGGTGTCCAGCACATCCGAAGAGGTCATGCCCTGATGGACGAAGCGCGCCTCGTCATTGCCGATGATCTCGGCCAGATGGGTCAGGAAGGCGATGACGTCATGCTTGGTGACGGCCTCGATCTCGTCGATGCGGGCGACATCGAAAGTCACGTCGCGGGCCTTCCAGACGGCTTCGGCATTGGCCTTGGGGATCACGCCAAGCTGGGCCTGGGCGTCGCAGGCATGGGCCTCGATCTCGTACCAGATGCGGAAGCGGGTCTGCGGGTCCCAGATGGCAACCATGTCGGGGCGGGAATAGCGCGGGATCATCGGCGGGCCTTTCGCTGCGGCAAGGGAACTTGCCTGCCGCATAGACCCAAGCGCGCGCCGGTTCAAGGCGCGCAGGGCGGAAAGGCAGCTATGGCCGCGCAGAAAGGTCCAGGCGCGCAGGGCAGGGCGGTGCAGAACCGGGGAGGCGCAGGAGCGGGCGGCAGCGCCGCCCGCAGGTCCGCGCCCTTAAAGGCTGTTCTTGCCGCGGAACAATTGCCACTCCTCGACGGTAGAACCATCGGGCAGGTGGCAATAGCCTGCCTCGCCCGCCTGTTCCTTGCGGATTTCCAGCCGCCCGCCCAGTTCCGCGCAGTATTTCGAAGCCGGGTTCGACATGGAGGCCCATTGCCCGGGGGCCTGTTTCGCCGTGCCGCCACCACCACCACCACAGGCCGAAAGCATCAGGATCAGGGCAGGGATGGCAATGCGATACATCGGGAACTCCGGCTGATGAGCGGTTGATTGTTCCAAGATCGCCACGGTTTGGCAAGGGCATCTGGCATCTGTCGCGTCCTCTTGCCGCCCCCGGTCTGGCTCGGCTAGGCTGCCGGCATGAGCCAGCCAATCCTGCAAGCCCGCCTGCCGTTCTACCCATGGATGGATCCGCGCACCGCCCGCCTGCCCGGTATCTTGCCGGTGGAGGGCGATGACTGGCTGCGCGTCGATGAGGCCTATGCCGGGCAGATGGCAGAGCGCGACATGCGGATCGCGACACAAGAGGCTGCGGTGCACGCCCTGCTGCCAGAGGCCGGGGCCGCCGCGCAGGAATTGCTGGATGCGGTTCTGGTCAAGATCGCGGGTCTTGGCGGCTTTCAGATCAGCCCCGACCGGGTCATCCGCCCCGATGGTGTCGGCGTGGCGCTGGATCGCACCCATCCCTTGCGCACGGCGGGCCTGCTGGTGCAGGAGGATCTGTGTCTGTTGCAGCATGACGGGCTTGAGCATTGCCTGACCGGCGCGATCCTGTGCTTTCCAGCCAGTTGGACCTTGGCGCAAAAAATCGGGCGGCCGATGACCACGATCCATGTGCCGGTCACACCCTATACCGAGGATGTGGCCAAGCGGGTGCAGCGCCTGTTCGACGCGATCCGCCCGGAACAGGCGCTGTGGCGGATGAACTGGCTGCTTTATGATGAATTTGCGCTGTTCCAGCCAAGGCTGGAAGGGGTGGCGCGGCCCCGTCCGGTGGAAAACCTGTTCATCCGCTGCGAGCGCCAATGCCTGCTGCGCCTGCCGGTCAGCCGGGCGGTGGTGTTCTCGATCCATACCTATCTGGTGCGGGTCGCCGATCTTCCGCTTGAGGCACGCGACAGCCTGATGGCCGCCGCGCATTGACGGGCCTCAGGCCAGATCTGCCGGGGCATCCACCCTCTGGGCCGAGATCAGCAGCGCGCCGTGAAAGCTGCGCGCCGACAGCCGCAGCGGCAGGGCCGGGCGGTCGAGCAAGGCCGCATCGGGCTGCCATTCGCCGGCCGGGAACAATCGTCCGAATTGCAGGCGGCGCATGGCCTTCGGGCCCGCCTCGGTCTGGGCGGCCTCAAGGGCGGCGCGGCTCGGAAGGCGGGCAAATTCATGCTCGGGCAGATCAAGGTCGAGCGGATGGTCACCATGGCGCCAAAGCGCCGCCGCATCCGGTGCGCGGGCCAGCAGGCGCGCCGCCAGATCGGCACAGATCCGGCGCAGCTGCGCCAGCCGGGCCGGCAACGCGGGCTTCGCCGCCTCTGGGTCGCTGCCGACCGCGAGCAGCAGCGCGCCCGCATGGCCATGCTGCGGGCGTTCGCTGACCGCGACCATCAGCCTTGCATGGCCGATCTCGAACACGGCAATCTCGTCACTGTCCCAACGCAGGCGGAAGCCGTCAGGCCAGCTTTGCGTCAGCCGCGCCTCGGCTTCGGCCAGCAGATGGGCAAGGCTCAACTCTGGCTGATCGGGGAACAGCAGGACGGCGATTGTGGTATCGGTCATCGGGTCAGGATCGGTTCCTGCTGGCGGCAATTTGTCGGGCATGGCATTGAGTGTGGCATCTGGCGGGCTGTCGGGTGGCACGCGCATGGCGGGAGCTTTCGTCGGAGTTGAAAACAACCTGACGGCGAATTGTGTCCGAAATTCGGCCAATGCTGAAAATCGACGCAACCGCGCAGCGGGCTGCAGGCCTTTGCGCGACATCCTGCCAGGTTTCAGGCGCAGTCTATGCAAAAGGGCGCCACAGGGGCGCCCTTTCCGTCCTCAAACCAGCTTGGCTCAGGCCAGAACCAGATGCGGCACCCCGTCAGAGGTGGCGCTGACCGAACGGCCATCTGCCGCGATGGTGCTGCGGATCCGCCGACGGGGCGCCTCGAACAGCGCCGAGCGCGAGACGTTGATCGGTTGATCCAGCTGGATCTCGATCTCGGTCAGCGTCGCGCCCTTGCGGCGCAGGCCATGAATGCGGCCCTCGAAGGGCTGGCCCAGATAGCGCCCGCGCACATGACCGCCAAGCTGCCAAGCGGCGGGGCCATCCTCGGCCCGCGGCTTTTGCAACTGCGCCGACATGGTGTTCCAATCGGCAAAGCCCGCGCTTTGCGCCAGCATCTCATAGGCCCGGGCCAGCGGCACGGACTGGCCGTTTTCGCCCATAAGGGTGCTCAGCCGTTTGGCCTGTGCCTTGGCCTGGGTCAATTGGGTGGTATGCGTCGTCATGATGAAGTCTCCACGGGGGAAGATCCCGCCGCTCCGGTGCCTGCATTGCCGAAGTGTCACCCCCGAAAGATGTGACATGGTCCCGGAACTTCACCAAAGGTTTTCACCCGCAGGCGGCTGGCGTCCGGCGCCGATGCGTCAGATGGGGTCTGCAGGGCCGGCTGTCAAGGGGACTGCGGCGGGGCTGCGGCGGGGCTGCGCCGCCCCCAGAGGGCCGCGCAGCATATGGGCAGGCACCGCGAGTGGCCCCGAGGCGGCGAAAGACGGATTGGCCAAAGACGGATTGCCCGGGGAAACAGCCTGCCACAGAGCGGGGAGAAAGATCGGGCGAACGGCACGCAAAGAACCCTGGGCCGGATGAAAGACCAGACTGAAAGCAGACCGGGCCGAACGGAGACTGGGCCGAACGGCGAGTGAGCCGAATGCAGAAAGGTCCGGTCGAGAAATGAAGCCAGATGAAGACGGGGCCAGATGATGAGGAAGCAAGACGAAAGATCTGGCCCGATGATAGACCGGGCTCAGCGACAGGCCAGGCTTTAGAAAGGCCGGGCTCGGCGAGAGACCGCATTCTGCGAAAGGGCGGAAGCAGAGGCGCGATCGGAGCAAACCTGCCACCACCCGCCGTCGGATTGTGGCCGTCCGATCGCCAAAGCCCATCTTTCCCCAGCCATCCTCCCCCCAAAAGGAAAAGGGCGCCCGAAGGCGCCCTTTGGCTGTTGATCGAAAGATCCGATCAGCAGGAATAATACATCGCATATTCGACCGGGTGGGGCGTATGCTCATAGGCATAAACCTCTTCCCATTTCAGGCCGATATAGGCTTCCAGCTGTTCCTTGGTGAACACGTCACCGGCCAGCAGGAAGTCCATGTCTTTTTCCAGCTCTTCCAGCGCCTCGCGGAGCGACCCGCAAACCGTCGGGATCGCGGCCAGTTCCTCGGGGGGCAGATCATAGAGATCCTTGTCGGAGGCCGGGCCCGGATCGATCTTGTGCTTGATGCCGTCAAGGCCGGCCATCATCAGGGCGGCGAAAGCCAGATAGGGGTTCGCCGACGGATCGGGGAAACGGGCTTCGACACGCTTGGCTTTCGGCGATTCGGTCCACGGAATACGGACACAACCCGAGCGGTTGCGGGCCGAATAGGCGCGCAGAACCGGGGCCTCGAAGCCGGGGATCAGGCGCTTATAGCTGTTGGTCGACGGGTTGGTCAGCGCGTTCAGCGCCTTGGCGTGCTTCAGGATGCCGCCGATGAACCACAGGGCTTCCTGCGACAGATCCGCGTATTTGTCGCCTGCAAACAACGGCTTGCCGTCTTTCCAGATCGACATGTTGACATGCATACCGCTGCCGTTGTCGCCCTTCATGGGCTTGGGCATGAAGGTCACGGTCTTGCCATAGGCATGCGCCACATTGTGGATCACATATTTGTATTTCTGGATGTTGTCGGCCTGTTCGACCAGACCACCGAAGATCATGCCCAGCTCGTGCTGGCAGGTCGCGACCTCGTGGTGGTGCTTGTCGACCTTGATGCCCATGCGCTTCATGGTCGAGAGCATCTCGCCGCGCAGATCCTGCGCCTCGTCGATCGGGTTGACCGGGAAGTAGCCCCCCTTGTAACCCGCGCGATGCGCCAGGTTGCCGCCGCCGATTTCGGCATCGGTGTTCCAGGCAGCCGCTTCGGCGTCAAGCTGGAACGACACTTTGTTCGGGGCAACCGAATAGCGCACGTCGTCAAAGATGAAGAATTCGGCCTCCGGGCCAAAATAGGCGGCATCGCCCACGCCGGAGGACTTCAGATAAGCCTCGGCCTTTTTGGCGATCTGGCGCGGGCAGCGGTCATAGGCTTCGCCGGTATCCGGCTCGACCACGTCGCAATGCACGCAAAGGGTTTTCTCGGCATAGAAGGGGTCGATATAGACCGAGGTCGCATCGGGGATCAGCTTCATGTCCGACTGGTCGATCGACTTCCAGCCCGCGATGGAGGATCCGTCGAACATGAAGCCTTCTTCGAAGAAGTCTTCGTCGATCAGGTCCACCACGATGGTGACGTGCTGGAGCTTGCCTTTCGGATCGGTGAAGCGAACGTCGACATATTCGACTTCCTCGTCCTTGATCAGTTTCAGAGCATTCGCAATCGCGCTCATCATGCTGCCTTTCGGTTGGGGTTTTGCGGGTCTGGCCATTGCGGGCCGGTGTGAGCTGTGATGTCAGGGCAGGGCGCGGATTTTCGTCGAAAATCCGTGACCCCGCGGCCGGATCAGATCGCGTCGTCGCCGGATTCGCCGGTGCGGATGCGGATCGCCTGTTCGACGGGGGAGACGAAGATCTTGCCATCGCCGATCTTGTCGGTGCGCGCGGCCGAGATGATCGCCTCGATCGCGGTGTCGACCATATCATCCGACAGGACGACCTCGATCTTCACCTTGGGCAGAAAGTCCACGACATATTCGGCACCACGGTAAAGCTCGGTATGGCCTTTCTGGCGACCGAACCCCTTCACCTCGGTGACGGAAAGGCCCTGGATGCCGGCTTCCTGCAGGGCTTCCTTCACCTCGTCCAACTTGAAGGGCTTGATGATCGCTTCGATCTTCTTCACCTTTCGACCTCCCCGTAACGTGACCTGTGACATCTGTCGCGGTCCAGTGACCACTTCCCCGGCGGCGCGACAATCGGCTAGGCTGGCTGGCATGGCCGCGCGGGTCGGGAAAACCGGGTGATTGCCTAATATATGTGCATATTGCCGCCTATTGGGGCGGTATTGGAATCCAAAAGCTGCAAAACATGCCTGAATTGCTGACCTCTGCCCAAATGCGCGCCGTTGAGCGTGCGGCCATCGAATCCGGCGCAGTCACTGGGCTGGAGCTGATGGAGCGTGCCGGGCGCGGGGTGGTGGCGGCGATTCTGGCCGAATGGCCGGAGCTTGAGCGGGGGCCGTCCGTCGCGGGGGACAGCCCCGGGGCGCTGCCCCGGACCCCGGGATATTTGGGAACAGATGAGGGGGCATTGCGGGCGGCTGTGCTTTGCGGGCCGGGCAATAATGGCGGCGACGGGTTCGTGGTGGCGCGGCTGTTGCGGGAGCGCGGCTGGGAGGTGCATCTGTTCTTCCATGGCGAGCCTGACCGCCTGCCGCCCGATGCGCGGGTGAATTATGAACGGTGGCAACAGGCTGGTGGCAAGATTCTCGGCTATTCGGAGCTTATTGAGGCAACTTGTGTCGGGTTTGACGGCTATGCGCTGATCGTCGATGCCCTTTTCGGCATTGGTCTCTCCCGCCCGCTTGATGCCTGTTGGCGCGCGGCGTTCGACAGACTCCACTGGCATCAGGATGGGACGAAGGCGATTGCCATCGACATTCCATCCGGGTTCAACAGCGATACAGGCCAGGTTGTTGAACACCCGCCCGAGTATCTGGCGCAGACCAGCTCTTGCGAGGACCCGCAGCAGATTGCCTTCTTCGACATGACGGTCACGTTTCATCGCATGAAAGTGGCACATGGCGTGCCTGAATGCGCGCGTCACTGCGGCAAGATCATCGTCGTCGATCTGGGGTTGTCGGATGGCTGAACCTGCGCGTCTCGGTCCCGAGGGGATCCGGCTTGACCTTTTGGCGAAGCCACAAGGGCACAAGTTCACTCACGGCCATGCCCTGATCCTTTCGGGTTCCATGGGCCGTGGCGGGGCGGCGCGGCTGGCGGCGCGCGGCGCGCTGCGGATCGGGGCGGGGCTGGTGACCATTGCGGCCCCGCCGGATGCCATGGCCGAACATGCAGCGCAGCTCAATGCCATCATGTTGCGTGAGGTGGCCGGGCCAGAGGCGCTGACCGAAGCCCTTTCCGACAAGCGCATCAATGCGCTCTGCCTTGGACCGGGGCTGGGGGTGGCGCGGGCGGCGGCGCTGCTGCCCGTGGCCTTGCGGGCGGAACACGGAGCCTGTGTCGTGCTGGATGCCGATGCGCTGACGGCCCTGGCAGGTATGGGCGACCTTGCGGCATGGCTTTCCCCCCGCTGCATCCTGACACCCCATGCGGGAGAATTTGCCCGGCTGTTCCCCGATCTTGCCGCCAAACTGGCCGAACCCGCGACCACCGGACCCGCCTATTCCAAACTGGATGCCACACGCGCGGCCGCTGCGCGGGCGGGCTGCGTGGTACTGTTCAAGGGGGCCGATACCGTCATTGCCGCCCCCAATGGCGATGCGGCCATCAACGCCGCCGTTTATGACCGCGCGGCACCCTGGCTTGCCACCGCAGGTTCGGGCGATGTGCTGGCGGGGTTCATCGCCGGCTTGCTGGCGCGCGGCTTTGATCCCTTTGCTGCCGCCTGCACCGCCGCCTGGCTGCATGTGGAGGCTGCGCGCTGCTTTGGCCCGGGATTGATTGCCGAGGATCTGCCGGAAGAACTGCCGAAGGTGTTTCGCGCGCTTGGGATCTAAGCTGGCCCCGAACGTGACGGTCCCTGAATGGCAAAGGCCGCCCGGTCGGGGCGGCCCTGCAAATCAATGATCGGGAGCCGGATCAGACCAGCTCGACCGCCGGAGCGATGGCCAGTTCCAGACCACCGGCATAGATCACGACATGGCTGTCGAAATCGAGCGCATAGAAGGCGGCGGGGCTGGTCTCTTCAAAGCGGATATATTCGCCATCGACCAGACGAGAGGCCTCGATCACCGCCTGATCGCAGCCTTTCAGTGCCTTCGCGCGCCAGTCGCGCACCAGAATGCGGGTATCGGCCGAGATCACCATATCTTCTTCGGGCTGTTCGATCCCGATGGCCGAGGCCGAGACACGCACCATTTTCGGGGCCGCCACCTCGCGCAGACCCAACAGCACACGGGCACCGTCGCGGGTCACGATCCGGTCGCCGGCGCGCAGCGCCTCGACCGGCAGGGCACCTTTCAGCGTGAGCACGGTGGTGCCGGCAGTCAGGGCGGTCAGGCAGGCGGTATCATGCGCAAGGGCGCCGAGGCTCTCGGGGATCATGGTGTGACCTGTGTGTTTTTGCTTCTGCTCTTTTCGGGGCAGAATATGGCAGGAATGGGCCGGGGGCGAGGTCTTTTTCCGCGCAGGCCCGCCACATTCCGGCCACAGGTGCCGCAATTGCCGGGGCGCCGCCAGCAGGGATTAGGGCCGGAAACCGGAAATGCGGCTGCGCATGCGCCATTTGCCCTGCGGATTTGTGCCATAAATGCGGCCAGAACCGACCCGACGCGCGGCATGATCCATTCCCCGAAATGGGCCCCGATTTGGGCCATGTGACAGCAAGGTCACGGGACAAGATTTTTCCCTCGCTTCCCGCGCGGGGCTTTGCTAGAAGGGCGCGGATTTTCAGGGCGCGACAGGCCTCTCAGGGGGCGTGCCGCGTGTTGGAGAAGCGGGTGTGGCGAAATTGGCAGACGCACCAGATTTAGGTTCTGGCGCCGCAAGGCGTGGGGGTTCAAGTCCCTCCACCCGCACCAGAGATGTGAAAAGGACGGAACACGCATGCAGGTCACCGAGACCCTGAACGAAGGTCTGAAGCGCGGCTACACCATCACGGTGACCGCCGCCGAGCTGGACGCAAAGGTCCAGGCCAAACTGGTCGAGGCGCAGCCCGAGATCGAGATGAAGGGCTTCCGCAAGGGCAAGGTGCCGATGGCCATACTGCGCAAGCAATTCGGTCCGCGCCTGATCGGCGAAGCGATGCAGGAAGCCATTGACGGTGCGATGCAATCGCATTTCGAGGCCTCCGGCGATCGTCCGGCGCTGCAGCCCGAAGTGAAGATGGTGGGCGGCGAGGACTGGAAAGAAGGCCAGGACGTCGTGGTCGAGATGTCCTATGAGGCGCTGCCGCCGATCCCGGATCTGGATGCCTCCAACGTGACGCTGGAGCGTCTGGTGGTGAAGGCCGATCCGGCCGCCGTTGATGAGGCGCTGGCCAATCTGGCCGATAATGCCAAATCGTTCGAAGACCGCAAGAAGGGCTCCAAGGCCAAGGATGGCGATCAGGTGACGATCGATTTCGAGGGCTTCATCGATGGTGAGGCTTTCGAGGGCGGCAAGGGCGAATCCTATCCGCTGGTTCTGGGGTCGGGTTCCTTCATCCCCGGCTTTGAAGAGCAACTGGTCGGCGCCAAGGCCGAGGATGAGGTCGAGGTCAAGGTTTCCTTCCCTGAAAACTATGGCGCCGCGCATCTGGCAGGCAAAGAAGCCCTGTTCAAATGCAAGGTCCATGCGGTGAAGGCCCCGAAAGCGGCTGAGCTGGACGACGAACTGGCCACCAAATTCGGTGCCGAGTCGCTGGAGGCTCTGAAAGGTCAGATCGCCGAGCGTCTGGAAGCAGAATACAAAGGTGCGGCCCGCGCCGTGCTGAAGCGTTCGCTGCTGGATCAGCTGGACGGCCTGGTGAAGTTCGACCTGCCTTCGAAGCTGGTGGAAGCCGAAGCCGCGCAGATCGCGCATCAGCTGTGGCACGAAGAAAACCCGGACGTGCATGACCATAATCATGGTCATGTCGAAGCGACCGACGAGCACAAGAAGCTGGCCGAGCGCCGCGTCCGTCTGGGCCTGCTGCTGGCCGAAGTGGGCCGCAAGGCCGACGTGACCGTGTCGGATCAGGAAATGACCCAGGCCGTGCTGAACGCCGCCCGTCAATATCCGGGCCAGGAACGCGCCTTCTTCGAATTCGTGCAGAAGAATGCCCAGATGCAACAGCAACTGCGCGCGCCGATCTTTGAAGACAAGGTTGTCGACCTGATCGTGTCGGGTGCCAAGGTCAGCGACAAGGAAATCTCGAAAGAGGATCTGCAGAAGGCCGTCGAGGCGCTGGACGAGATCTGATCGGAATTTTCGATCTGAAGAACGGGGCCGCGCCGAAAGGTGCGGCCCTTTGCTTTCCGGGCGGGGCGACATGCGTTCCGGCCCGTCGCAGGGCGTGGGGTCAGGCCCGGCCGCGGCGATTCATTCGGGCGATGCAGCTTGGCTGAGCGGATCGGCGATATCGGGATATGATCCCGGGGATAGGGCGAAAAGGTTTCGGGGGGCCGGCCATCGGATTGTCACCCGCATGACTGTCAGGCCAGGCCAGGCCGGGTCGCACCGGGGCGCAGGTGCAGATGAGGGCGGCGCGCCCGCGCCCGCACCGGTCGCCGCCCTGATGTCGCAGGGGCCTGTTCCGCCGTGCTGAACCATCAATCAATACAGGGCCTGGCGCGGCAGCCGGGGCAGAGGTCGGTCGCCGCCGCTGGTCAGGCCAATGCGGGGCTGCGGCTTTCCACCCGGCGTTCCTGCGCCTCGCGCCACAGCACGACCAGGCCCGATCCGACAATGATGACGATCCCGATCCAGGTGCTGCCATCCGGCCAATCGCCCCAGAATGTCCAGCCCCAGACCAGCCCCCATAGAAGCGCGGTATATTCAAACGGGGCCAGCACCGGCGCAGGCGCGATGCGGTAAGCCTGATTGAGCAGCGTCAGGCCAAGCGCGGCGATCACCCCACAAGAGGCCATCAGCCCCATATCGACCCAAGACGGCATCACCCAGCCGCGCGCCAGAAAGCCGATGCTCGGATGCAGGTCGGCACTGTTCCAGGTGCCACGCCCGAAGATCAGCGACAGCAGCAGGGCCAGCGTCAGAAAGACCAGATTGCCATGGAAGGCCAGGGCCGCCGCACTGTGCTTGGCCCCCTGCATCCGCGCCAGGATCATCGAAAAGGCATAGGCGACGCCCGCCAGCACCGCAAGGATCGCGGCCAGATCAACCGGCGCCGCGTCGGGGCGCAGGATGAACAGCATCCCCAGAAAGCCGAAGCCAATGGCAAGCCAGCGCGGCAGGCTGACCCGGTCTCCCAGCATGAAGACGGCAAAGACCACGATCATCAGGGGAGCCGAGAAATAAAGCGCGATGGTGGTGGCGATCGGCATGGCAGGCAGCGCCAGATAATAGCAGGTATAGGCGGCAAAGCTGACAAAGCCGCGCATCACCATCTGGGTCCAGCCCGGTGCGAACAGGCTGCGCGCGCCGCCCGCAGCGACCGCCAGCGCAAACAGCAGGGGGGCTGCTGCAAGGCTGCGCAGCACCATGGCCTGATGCAGCGGATAATCCCCTGACAGCCGTTTCAGGATCACATCCTGAAGCGAAAACACTGCAATCCCCGCAACAAGGCAGAAGACACCCAGCAGGGCGGAGTTGCGGCTTGGCATGGACGGAATCCTTGGGCGGAAGGGCGCGATGCGGGCGAAACTATGCGCCCTGTTGCCGAATGCTGATCCGGCTGCGACATATCTTGCCGTATTCAGGATGTCAGCGGCAGGCAAGCACCTGTGGCACAGGTCAAAGGCCAAGCACCGCATAGCATTGGCGCAGCAGATCCGGCCCGATGCGATCCGCCATGGCGGCGTGAACGGGGTGCAGCACTGAGACGAAGGCTGCGCGTTCGGAAGGCGTCATCTGATGAAACTGTGTGGTGCCTGCCGCCTGCATCGCAATCAGCGCCTGGGCGTTCTCGTCGCGCGCGATCGAATTGCCATGCAACGTGGCCTCGGCCACCGCCTGTTCCAGCTGGTCGCGCATCCGCCGGTCGAGCCGGTCCCAGAAGCCGCGATGGACGATCAGCGCATAGCCCAGATAGCCGTGATCGGTCAGCACCGCATGGCTTTGCACCTGATGCATGTTCTGGGTGAACATGTTGGAGGGCGGATTTTCCGTGCCATCCACCAGCCCGGCTTGCAGCGCCTGAAAAACCTCGGAGAACGCCATGACCTGCGGCAGCGCACCAAGGGCTGTCATCTGCGCCTCCAGCGTGCGTGAGGCCTGAATGCGCAGGATCAGCCCTTTGAAATCTGCGGGCGTGACCAAGGGACGGTTGGCCGAGAACAGCTTGAACCCGTTATCCCAATAGGCAAGCCCGGTGATGTCGCGCGTGGCAAGCTGGCCCAGCAGATCGCGGCCGATCGGGCCATCGGTCAGGCGGCGCAGCGCCGCATGGCCATCGATCAGGAAGGGCAGATCGAATAGCTCGAATTGCGGCAGGCCCAGCAGACTGAACTTGGCAAGCGAGGGGGCGAGCATCTGCACCGCGCCAAGCTGCAGCGCCTCCATCTCGTCCTTGTCCTTGTAAAGCTGGCTGTTGGGATAAACTTCGACGACCGCCGCACCCTCGGTATAGGCAGCGGCGAGGTCCGCAAATTTCTGTGCGGCCTTGCCCTTGGGCGTATCGGGGGCCACGACATGGCTGAATTTGATGGTGACGGGTGCTGCCCGCAGCGGCAGGGGGGCCGCCAGCCCAAGCGCCGCAGATCCCGCGACCAGACCAAGGCGGCGGCGGGTGATCGTCTTGCGGATTGTGGCGGGGGCGTCTGGCATCATCTCTCCGGCTATGGGGGGATCTTAGGGGGGCGATCTCATCCCGGCTCATCTTGCCACCGCCGGGCGCGGATCGCTATGGTGCAAACGCAATCTTGAACCGGCGGGAGGGGCCGAGGCTGGCACGCAAGCGCATCGATAGGCCGGTTTCCGGGCATGACGCCTGGAATGCGGCGGGGGATCTGCCGCGCCGCCGCGACCTGCTGTCGCTGGTGCCGCTGGCGGCGATTGTGGCGCTGGTCGCGGTGGTGGGGCTGCTGGTCTGGCTGGTGACGCGCAACGAGGCCGAGCAGCTGCGCATGAAGCTGGCGACGGACGCGCTTTGGGTCGAACAGACCCTGCGCTTTCAGCTGTCGGTGGATGAGGATATGCTGACCCGTCTGGCGCTGGACGCGGCGAATGGCACGGAACAGGACCTGCTGGATGCACGGGCGCGGTTGCACATCGCCTCGAACCCCGAGGTGCTGTCGATCAACTGGTATGACGCCGCGGGCCGCCTGATCCGGGTCTTGCCCGGGGGCGGTGTAGGGGATGGCGATCTGATCCGCCGGGTCGGACGGGCGTCGGGCTTGTCGCGCCCGGTCTATGGCGCGGTCGATGCCGCGGGCCGGGTCAGCATGGCGATGCCGCTGGAACAGGGGGCGGGCCATGTCGCGGTCACCCTGTCGCTGCCTTTGATCCTGGAACGCCATGTGCCGTGGTGGATCGCCGAACAATATGGCGTGCAGTTGCGCGACAGCGGCGACCGTCTGCTGGCGGAACGGCAGCGGCTGGCACCGCCGCAGGGCAACCCAAGCCACGCGATCAGCTTTGACCCGCCGCTACCCGGCACCATGCTGCGCATCACCGCCTATGATCCGCCGACCGCCGGGCGCACGGCGCTGTTGTTTGGTGCCATTGCGGCGCTGGCGGGCTTTGCGCTGCTGGCGCTTTTGGTGCTGGCGCGCAGCGCACAGCGCCGCCGAAGCGCCGAGATGCGGCTGCGCGGCGAGACCGCTTTCCGCCGCTCCATGGAGGAAAGCCTGACTGTCGGTCTGCGGGCCAAGGATCATTCCGGACGCATCCTTTATGTCAACCGCGCCTTTTGCCAACTGGTCGGATTCGAGCCGGAGGAACTGGTCAGCCGGGACCCGCCGATGCCCTATTGGGATCCGGCGCATCTGGCCGAAACCGAGGCGCGCCACCGCCAGTTGCGCGAAGGTGCTCTGACCAGCCAGAGCTTCGAGACCCGCTTTCGTCACCGCGACGGCCATGAGATCGAGGTGCAGGTCTATGAGGCGCCGCTGATCGATGCATCGGGGGTGCATCGGGGCTGGATGGGATCGGTCATCGACATCACCGAGACCAAACGCGCGGCGCGCCTTGCCCGCGCGCAGGATGAGACCATGGCCCGCACGGGGCGGCTGGTCACCCTGGGCGAGATGGCCTCGACCCTTGCGCATGAGCTGAACCAGCCGCTATCGGCGATCGCGTCCTACAGCGCGGGCATGTTGAACCTGCTGGAGCGCGGCAATCCCGATCCAGGGATGCTGCAAGCGGCAACGGGCAAATTGGCGCAGCAGGCCAGCCGCGCGGGCCATATCATTCGCCGCATTCAGGATCTGGTGAAGAAACGCGAGCCGAAACTGTCAGAGGTCGTGCTGCGCGAGGTGATCGCTGAAACCGTGGGCTTTCTGGCCGCTGACGCGCGCGAGCACCGGGTGCGGCTCGTGACCGATATGGGCACGCAGCCGGTGCCGCCGGTCGCGGCGGACCGCATCTTGCTGGAACAGGTGCTGATCAATCTGATCCGCAACGGGATGGAGGCCATGGCCGAGACCCGCCATGGCGATGCGGTGACCATCCGCCTGGCGCGGGACGAAGATCAGGCGGTGATCGAGATATCCGATCAGGGTGCCGGCATTGCGCCGGAGCTGGAGGCGCGGCTATATGATGCCTTTGCCTCGACCAAGGCGCAGGGCATGGGGATGGGGCTGAAAATCTGCCGCTCCATCATCGAACTGCATCGCGGGCAATTGGCGCATCACGCGCAAGCGGGGGGCGGCACGCTGTTCCGCGTCACGCTGCCGCTGATGCCGGAGGAGGAGGCACAATGAGGGATCCGGGCACCGATGGGGTGATGATCGACATCGTCGATGACGAGGAGACGATCCGCGATGCGCTGTCCTTTCTGCTGGCTTCACGCGGGCTTGGGGCGCGGGGCTGGGCCTCTGGCGAGGAGTTTCTGGCGGCCCAACCGCTGGAGGATGGTGCCTGTGTCATTCTGGATGTGCGGATGGGTGGGCTGTCTGGCCCCGAAGTGTTCGAACGGCTGCGCGCGATGGGCAGGCTTGTGCCGGTGATCTTTCTGACCGGCCATGCCGATGTGCCGGTCGCGGTGCAGACGCTTAAGGCAGGCGCCTTTGATTTCGTGGAAAAGCCCTTCAACGACAACCAGATCGTCGATCTGGCGCTGCGCGCCATCGAGGCGCATCGGCTGGCCGAGGCATCAGCCGCGGTGCGGCGCGATCTGGCGGCGCGGCGGGCAACCCTGTCCGCACGTGAGGATGAGGTGATGCGCGCCATGCTGAGCGGGGCCCTGAACAAGCAGATCGCCGATCAGCTGGGCATTGCCATACGCACGGTCGAGGTGCATCGCGGCCGGGTGCTGGCCAAGATGGGTGTGCGCAACGCGATCGAACTGGCCGCCATGCTGGGCGGCGAAAGCTAAGTGCCACGGATTTTCGTCGAAAATCCGCAAGTCACGAAAATTCGACGAATTTTCGGCCTTCAAGGCTGTGGTCATTCAAGCAAAAGGCCCGGGGCTTCCCCCGGGCCTATGTCGCAAGACGTGATCAAGGATCATTCCTTGAAGCGTTCCACATAGGAATTGTCTTCGGTGTTGATCACGATCTTGGTGCCCGATCCGATATGCGGCGGCACCATGACGCGCAGACCGCTATCGGTCATCGCGGGCTTGTAGGACGAGGAGGCGGTCTGCCCCTTCACCACCGGCTCGGTCTCGGTGATCTCCACCACGATCTTTTGCGGGAATTCGATGGCAATGGCATTGCCCTCAAAGGTTTTCACCCAGCAGCGCATACCTTCCTGCAGATAGACCTTGTTGTCGCCAACGACATCGGCACCCACCACGATCTGCTCATAGGTCTGCGGCTCCATGAAGTGATAGCCTTCGCCATCTTCATAGAGGAAATCATATTCATATTCGTCGACATGGGCGCGTTCGACCTGCTCGGTCGTGCGCCAGCGCTCCGACACCTTCACCCCGTCCGAAATGCGGCGCATATCGACCTGGGTCACCGGGGTGCCTTTGCCGGGATGGACGTTTTCGACGATGAGAATGGCATAGAGGCGGCCGTCGATATCGACGACATTGCCTTTGCGCAGGCTGGAGGCGATGACTTTGACCACGGAACAATCCTTGTTTATGTCGTGTCGCATCGGGTGAGGGCTTGGCCTGAACCCATGCGCGATTGCGCCGCTCTTAGCGGGAAGCGCGTATGATTTCCAGCCAAAAGAGGCGCAAATGACCGGATCGACAGTGGAGTGGTGGAGACCCGAGATCCATGAGGGCAGGCGGCCCGCGCTTCTGGCCCGCAACCGCATCCAGGGCGCGATCCGGCTTTGGCTGGCACAGAACGATTTTCTGGAGGTCGATCCAGCCGCCCTTCAGGTCAGTCCCGGCAATGAGGCGCATCTGCATGGCTTTGCGACCGAAATGATCGGCCATGACGGGCAGGTGCGGCGGATGTATCTGCACACTTCGCCGGAATTTGCGATGAAGAAGCTGCTGGCGGCGGGCGAGACGCGGATCGCGAGCTTTGCGCACGTCTGGCGCAACCGCGAGCGCGGGCAGCGCCACAGCCCCGAATTCACCATGATGGAATGGTATCGCGTCGGCGAGGATTACACGGTGCTGATGCGCGATTGCGCCGACCTCATGCGCCTTGCGGCCGAACAGGCGGGCACGAAACAGCTGCGCTACCGCGATGCGGTTTGTGATCCGTTTGCCGAACCTGAGCGCCTGTCGGTGGCCGAGGCCTTCAGCCGCTTTGCCGGGATCGACCTGCTGGCCACGATGGACGGGCAGGGCGAACCTGACGCGGTTTTGCTCGCCGCGCAAATGGATCAGGTGGGCATCCGTCGCGCGGCGGATGATACATGGTCCGACATGCTGAGCCGCGTTCTGGTCGAAAAGGTCGAACCCCATCTGGGCCATGGCGTGCCGACCATTCTGGATCTTTACCCTTCGGCCGAGGCCGCCCTTGCGCGGCGCGCGCCGGATGATCCTCGGGTGGCCGAACGGTTCGAGCTTTACGCCTGCGGGGTGGAACTGGCCAACGGCTTTGGCGAATTGACCAACCCGCAGGAACAACGTCGCCGCTTCGCTCTGGAAATGGATGAAAAGCAGCGCGTCTATGGGGAACGCTATCCGCTGGACGAGGATTTTCTGGCAGCCCTTGCCCTGATGCCTGCGGCCAGCGGCATCGCGCTCGGATTTGACCGGCTGGTGATGCTGGCGACCCATGCGCCGGGGCTTGACCATGTGATCTGGACTCCGGTTGCGTAAATATATGCGCAACCTCTGGTATTGGCCGCGCATTGCCCCTATCTTCGCCTGATCCTGCCGGCCCGGCCCGGTGCTTCCCCCTGAAAGTCAGATGTATCTTGAAATCGCGATTGTCGTCCTGCTCACCCTGGTGAACGGAGGCTTGGCGATGTCCGAACTTGCCATTGTCTCGGCGCGCACGGCGCGCCTCAAGGTTATGGCGGACAAGGGATCGAGTGGCGCACGCATCGCCATGGGGCTTGCCGAAAACCCGGGCCGCTTCCTGTCTTCGGTGCAGATCGGCATCACGCTGGTCGGCGTCTTGTCGGGGGCCTTTTCGGGGGCCACGCTTGGTGCGCGTCTGGTGGATACGCTGATGGCCTCGGGCGTCTCGCCTGCCCTGGCGCAGCCTCTCGGCGTGGGTTCGGTCGTTGTTGCCATCACCTATCTGTCGCTGATCGTCGGGGAACTGGTGCCCAAGCAGATCGCGCTGCGTGCGCCAGAGGCGACGGCGGCCCGCGTGGCCCCGGTCATGCTGTGGATCGCGCGCCTGGCCGCGCCGCTGGTCTGGCTGCTGGATGTGTCGGGCAAGACGGTGCTGCGGATCCTGGGCCAGTCGGGTGACAGTGGCAATGCGATGTCCGACGAAGAGGTCAAGCTGGTCATTGCCGAGGCTGAAAGCGCCGGGGTGATGGAACGGGGAGAGACCGCGATGATCGCAGGCGTCATGCGCATCGCCGACCGTTCGGCGCGCGGCTTGATGACGCCGCGCCACGAGGTGGAATCGGTCGATGTATCCGATACCGCCGCCGCCGTGATCCGCCTGTTCCGCGACAGCCGCCATTCGCGCCTGACACTGACCGATGGCGGACCGGATATGGTGATCGGGGTGCTGCACGCCCGCGACTTCCTGGGGCTTGGGGCCTCGCCGCGCGGCACGGTGGATCTGCGGGCGCTGATGATCGAGGCGCCGGTGGTTCATGAGGGCCTTGGGGCGCTAGAGGTGATCGAGGCGCTGCGCCGCTCGCCCGCGCATATGCTGCTGGTCTTTGATGAATACGGCCATTTCGAGGGTGTCATCACCCCCATGGATGTGCTTGAGGCGATCACCGGAACCTTCGATGACGTGGCCGATGATGAGCCCAAGGTCGTGGAGCGCGAGGATGGATCCTTCCTGATCGCGGGATGGATGCCGGTCGATGAATTTGCCGATCATCTGGGGCTGACGCTGCGTGCGGATGCCGATTTCGAAACCGTCGCGGGCTTCGTGCTGGATGTGGCGGGCGAGTTGCCGCAGGTCGGCCAGTCGGTCACCGAACAGGGCTGGCGCATCGAGGTGGTCGATCTGGACGGGCGTCGCATCGACAAGGTGCTGGTCTCGCGCGTCAGCTGATCCTGCGCCGGTTCGATTCCGCGCCGTTTCGATTGTCAGAAAGGGCGGCCTTCGGGCCGCCTTTTTGCTGCTTTGCGGGGCTGTTGCCCAGGCTTGCGGCGTTGCTGCACTGCAGCAGGCGATGCCCTGCCGAGCCGCCCGGATTTCCCTAGGGAAACAAACCCTTGCAGCATGTTTTTGCTAGACAGGTGGCGGGGCGCATGTGATCGTCACGGCAATCGAGGGTATCCGGGGCCCAAGACGCAAGCCCCGCCCTCCGAGGGACACCATAATGGGAGGAGTTATATGGATCGTCGTTCATTCCTGACCAAAGCCGCGATTGGTTCGGCCGCAGCCGGGGCACTTGCCGCACCCGCCTTGGCCCAGGCCGCGCCGAAAGTGACCTGGCGTCTGACCTCATCCTTCCCGAAATCGCTGGATACGATCTATGGCGGTGCCGAGACGCTGTCCAAGCGTCTGGCCGAGGCCACGGATGGCAATTTCCAGATTCAGGTCTTTCCCGCAGGTGAACTTGTGCCGGGCCTTCAGGCGGCCGATGAAGTAACCGCAGGCAATATCGAGGCCTGCCATACGGTTGGCTATTATTACTGGGGCAAGGATCCGACCTATGCCCTGGCGGCGGCGGTGCCGTTCTCGTTGTCGGCGCGCGGCATCAATGCCTGGCATTACCATGGCGGCGGCATCGATCTTTACAACGAATTTATGGCGACCCAGAATATCTTCGCGCTGCCCGGCGGCAATACCGGCGTGCAGATGGGCGGATGGTTCAGCAAGGAAATCAACACCGTCGAGGACATGAAAGGTCTGAAGATGCGGGTTGGCGGCTTTGCCGGCAAGGTGATGGAACGCCTTGGCGTGGTGCCGCAACAGATCGCCGGTGGCGACATCTATCCGGCATTGGAAAAGGGCACGATTGACGCCGCCGAATGGGTCGGCCCCTATGATGACGAGAAGCTCGGCTTCTTCAAGGTCGCGCCCTATTACTACTATCCCGGCTGGTGGGAAGGCGGTCCGACCGTCCATTTCTACTTCAACAAGGCGGCCTATGAGGGGCTGACACCTGCCTATCAGGCGCTGTTGCGGTCGATCTGCCAGGGTGTCGATGCCGACATGCTGCAGAAATACGACTTCAAGAACCCGACCGCGATCAAGAGCCTGGTGGCCAATGGCGCGCAATTGCGTCCGTTCAGCCCCGAGATCCTGAGCGCCTGTTTCGAGGCCGCCAATGCGGTCTATGCCGAGATGGAGGCGACCAACGCGCCCTTCAAGAAGATCTGGGAATCGATCAAGGCCTTCCGTTCCGAGAACTACACCTGGGCACAGATCGCCGAATATAACTATGACACCTTCATGATGATGCAACAGAACGCGGGCAAGCTGTAAGCCCCCCTGATCTGTCTGAAACGCCTGAACCCCGGCCGCAAGGCCGGGGTTCTTCTTTTATCGCTGCCGCAAGCGGGCGTGGTTTGGCACCCGGTTCCCAAGAGGGGGGTGCGGCAGCCCTTGCCCCCGGGGCGCAAGGAAAAGGCCCCTCCGACTGGAGGGGCCTTTTGGCTTCATACCGTACCGGCTCAGTTCGCCGGTTGCCCGAGGTTGGGTTGACCAAGGTTCGGCTGGCCAAGGCTGGGCTGGCCAAGGTTCGGTTGACCGGGTTCAGGGGCCGGGGCACCACCAAGATTTGGCTGACCCAGACCACCGCCCAGATTGCCGGGCTGACCCAAGCCGCCGGGCTGGCCGAGCCCGCCACCCAAGCCGCCGCCACCCAATCCGCCGCCGCCAAGTGACGGCATCTGGGGCAGGGTGATCGTCACATTCGATGTGTCGACCGGCGGCCCCTTGTAATGCATCACCATGGATGGGAAGGCGATCACCACCACGACCATGATGAGCTGGATCACCACGAAGGGCACGGCCCCCCAATAGATCTGGCCCGTGGTCACCGGCTCGGTCCTGCGGCCGGTCACTTTGTCGATGAAGGCCGATTTCGGCGCAACCGATCGCAGGAAGAACAGCGCAAAGCCGAAGGGCGGGTGCATGAAAGAGGTCTGCATGTTCACGCCCAGAATGACCCCCAGCCAGATCAGATCGATGCCAAGCGCCTCGGCAGGGGCCACCAGCAAGGGCACGATGATGAAGGCCAGCTCGAAGAAGTCGAGGAAGAAGGCCAGCAGGAAGACGAGGATCGAGACCACGATCAGGAAGCCGGTCTCGCCGCCGGGCAAGGATGTCAGCAGATGTTCGACCCAGAGATGGCCGTTCACCCCGTAGAAGGTCAGCGAGAAGACCCGCGCGCCCAGCAGGATGAACATCACAAAGGCCGAAAGCCGGGTGGTGGCGGTCAGCGCCTGGCTGATGACGCCATAGTTCAACCGGCCCTTCATGCCCGCCAGGAACAATGACCCGACTGCCCCCATCGCGCCGCCCTCGGTGGGGGTGGCGATGCCGAGGAAGATCGTGCCCAACACAAGGAAGATCAGCGCCAGCGGCGGGATCAGCACGATGATGACCTGCTGTGCCAGCCGCGACATCACGCCGGTTTTCAATCCGCGATCTAGCAATGCCAGCACATAGATCACCAGCACCCCGACCGTGAAGCCAAGGATATCGGCATTGCTGCCCTGCGTCGGATAGAGCCAGACATGTGCGCCATAGGAAATGGCACCGCACAGCACCAGCGCCACCAGAAGCGAGGTGACGCCAGAGCCGAGCGTGCGTGCCTCGGGCGGCAGGGCCGGCATGGAATTCGGACGCAGGATCGACATGATCAGGACGTAGGCCATGTAGAAGCCCGTCAGGACGAGGCCGGGGATCATCGCGCCTGCATACATATCGCCCACCGACCGGCCAAGCTGGTCTGCCAGCACGATCAGCACGAGACTGGGCGGGATAATCTGGGCCAAGGTGCCAGAGGCGGCAATCACCCCCGACGCTAAGCTGCGGTCATAGCCATAACGCAGCATGATCGGCAAGGAGATCAGGCCCATGGCGATGACGCTTGCGGCAACGACACCCGTGGTGGCCGCAAGCAGCGCGCCCACGATGATCACGGCGTAGGCCAGGCCACCCCGGATCGGCCCGAACAGCTGACCGATCGTGTCCAGCAGATCCTCCGCCATGCCGGAGCGTTCCAGCACGATGCCCATGAAGGTGAAGAAGGGTATGGCCAGCAATGTCTCATTCGACAATACCCCCCATAGCCTGTTGGGCATTGTATTGAGCAAGGGCCAGCTGAGGTTGATCGCCCCATCTGAAGCCGGTGCAAGCCAGACCCCGATGACGAAGAACAACAACCCGTTTGCCGCCAGTGAGAAGGCCACCGGATAACCCATAAGCAGGAACACGATCAGCGACAGGAACATGATCGGCGCGAGATTGAGCGCAATGAATTCGATCATTTCGAAAGCTCCTCCTTCAGCGCCTCACCCTCGGCCTCGGCCGCGGCATGGGCAGAAACGAAGGGGTTGGGATCCTCGATCACGCCGCGCATCACGGCGACTTTCTTGATGATCTCTGACACGCCCTGCAGCCAGAGCAGCGAAAAGCCGATCAGCAGCAGCGCCTTGGCGGGCCAGATCGTCAGGCCACCCGCATTGGTCGACACCTCGCCCGAGGTATAGGACCGCCAGACCCATGGCACGAAATACCAGATCATCAGCGTGACGAAGGGCATCAGGAACAGCAGGTGTCCCAACAGGTCGATCCAGTGCTGTTTCGGGCGCGACCACAATCCGTAGACGATGTCGATGCGCACATGTTCGTTCTGTTTCAGCGTATAGGCCGCCGCAAGCAGAAAGGCCGCGCCGAACAGATACCATTGCAGCTCAAGCCAGGAATTTGATGAGGTGTGGAATATCTTTCTGATTATGGCATTGCCCGCACTGACCAGCACCGCGATGAAGATAAGCCAGGCGACCGCCTTGCCGATGATCTCATTCATGCGATCGATCCCGGAGGAGACCGCAAGCAGTGGTTTCATGTATGTAACCCCCGTAATTGGCGCTTTGTTTGCGCGCTTCGTGGTTTTGGCAAGGACGCGACACGCAGTTCTGCCCGGTTTCCCGAGATGCCGTTCCTCCCCAGAATCTTTTCAAGGATTTTTTACCGGAAACCAAGTGGAACCTGAGGGAATGCGTCTTGTTCGGCATGGGCCGCGTCGGAACGGGGGGCTGTGCCTTGAGTTCCGTCCCGGCTGGTCCTAGAACTTGCACAAGTGCCAAGCCCGCGGCGAAGTGACAGAAGGATGCCTCCCATGCCCGTCTATAGCGATCTTGCCAGCTCCATCGGTCATACGCCGCTGATCCGCCTGCGCAAAGCCAGCGAGATCACGGGGTGCGAGATTCTGGGCAAGGCCGAGTTTCTGAATCCCGGCCAGTCGATCAAGGATCGCGCGGCGCTTTACATCATCAAGGATGCGGTGGCGAAGGGCCTGCTGAAACCCGGCGGCACGATTGTCGAAGGCACGGCGGGCAATACCGGCATCGGTCTGGCGCTGGTTGGTGCCTCGATGGGATTCCGCACGGTGATCGTGATCCCGGAAACCCAGAGCCAGGAAAAGAAGGACATGCTGCGCCTTGCGGGCGCAGAGCTGGTTCAGGTGCCGGCGGCCCCTTACAAGAACCCCAACAATTATGTGCGCTATTCCGGTCGTCTGGCCGCAGAGCTGGCGAAGACCGAGCCCAATGGCGCGATCTGGGCCAATCAGTTCGACAATACGGCCAACCGTCAGGCCCATATCGAGACCACCGGCCCCGAGATCTGGGAACAGACCGGCGGCAAGGTCGATGGCTTCATCTGCGCCGTGGGCTCGGGCGGCACGCTGGCGGGTGTCGGCATGGCGTTGCAGCCCAAGGGCGTGAAGGTCGGTCTGGCCGACCCGGAAGGGGCGGCGCTGCACAGCTTCTATACCGAAGGCAAGTTTGACGCGCCGGGCTCCTCGATCACCGAGGGCATCGGTCAGGGCCGCATCACCGCGAACCTTGAAGGCTTTACCCCCGATTTCAGCTATCGCATCACCGATGCCGAGGCGCTGCCGATCGTCTTTGATCTGCTGTCGGAAGAGGGCCTGTGCCTTGGTGGATCTTCGGGCGTGAATGTGGCGGGCGCGATCCGCATGGCGCGCGAGATGGGGCCGGGCCATACCATTGTCACGGTGCTTTGCGATTACGGCACGCGCTATCAGTCCAAATTGTTCAACCCGGAGTTTCTGCGCGACAAGGGGCTGCCGGTCCCGGAATGGCTGGCCCGCGGGGCGCGCGCGATCCCCGAGGCCTATGCCGACGCATGAGCCGCAACATGGCCGCGTTCCTGCCCGCCGCCCGCGCGCTTTGGCGTCCGCTTTGCCTTGTGCTTGCCCTTGGCCTGTCCTTGGGCGGGCAGGGCGCGGGGCCTGCGCTGGCGCAGGCGACATCACCCGTCGAGGCACCCGCCCAGCCTCAGGCTGACAAGCCGCCCGCTGACAGGCCTCCAGTTGCCGATGCGCCCCTTGGCGGAGCCACCATCACCCCGAACGGGGCGACGGCGCGGCCCGGAACCGGCGATACTGGGGGTGTGGCGGCGACTGGGGCGGGCGCAACGGGGGGCGGGCTGACAAAAAGCCATACCACCCCCTCGCGCAGCACCACCAAATCCATCTCGGTCACACCGGCGAGCGGGGATGGGCCCGATTACGCGGCCTGGGAAGCATTGGCCACGCGGGCCGAACGCACGATCACCGAAGGCCAGGCCTCCAATAGCGGGCTGGAACTGCTGCGTGGCCAGCTGGTCGACTGGCGATCGAAGCTGCAGGCGGCGCAAAGCACCAATGCCAGCCGGATTCAAAGCCTGCGGGATCAGATCACCGCACTTGGTGCCGCGCCGACCGACGGCACCGAAGAAGCACCCGAGATTGCCGATCGCCGCAAGCAGTTGAACGACCAGCTGCAAAAGGCCGAGGCACCGGGCAAGGCGGCTGATGAGGGCTATCGCCGCGCGGCGGGCCTGATTTCCGAGATCGACAAGGAAATGCGCGAACGTCAGACCGCGCAATTGCTGAAACTCTGGCCGACACCTGCCAACCCCGCCAACTGGGGCGAGGCCGCAACGGCGGTCGGCAACAGCTCGCGTGCGCTTTGGGTCGAGGTTGCGACCAATTGGCGCTCCGAGGCGCGGCGGACAAAATTCTTCGACGTTCTGCCCGGCGCGATCATCATGGTGCTGATCGCGCTGGTGCTGATCTTTCGGGGACGGCGCTGGATCGAGACCTTTTCCAACTGGCTGAACCGGGGCGCAGATGCGGCGCGCTGGCGCAGGGTCTGGTCCTTTGTCGCGTCCCTTGGCCAGATCGTGGTGCCGACGGCGGGGGTGCTGCTGATTTCGGTCGCGCTGCGTATCACCGAACTGCCGGGCTGGCTTGGCATTCAGGTGCTGACATCGCTTTTCCCGGCCGGATTCGCGCTGTTCATGGCCTATTGGCTGGGCGGGCGCATCTTCCCCAAGGGTGACGAGAATGCCGGGCCATTGGGGCTGCCTGAGCAGGTGCGCAGCGAGGCGCGCTTTCTGGTTACCTTGATCGGGTTGACCCAAGGCGCGGAGGTGGTGCGCGAGGCGTTGTTCCCGGTGCGTCTGGTGGCCGAAGCCGCGGTGCCGGTGCTGGCGCTGATCAATATCCTGATCATGGCGCTGCTGCTCTGGCGGTTTGGCCACTTGATCAACCGCGCCTTCGCCCCCGGTGAGCCGCGCGGCGAGGCGGCGGGCTTTCGCGACGGGGTGATCCGCATCATCGGCAAGCTGCTGATCGCCATTGCGGTGGTCGGTCCGCTTTTGGGGGCGGTCGGCTATACCACCGCCGCGCAGGCGCTGATCTTCCCGGCCGGATCGTCGTTGATGCTGGTGGGCCTGCTGCTGGTATTGGTGCAGCTGATCAGCGACATCTGGCGCGCCGTGCTGGGCGAGGGGGCCGAGGAAGAGGGGCAGGGCCTTTTGCCGGTCCTGGCGGGGTTCCTGCTGACGCTGGCCTCGCTGCCCCTGTTCGCGTTGCTCTGGGGCGCGCGGGTCGAGGATCTGGGCGAGCTGTGGAACCGATTTACCGAAGGGTTCATGCTGGGGGAAACCCGCATCTCGCCCTCCAACTTTCTGTATTTCCTGATCCTGTTCATTCTGGGCTATGGGGCGACACGGCTGTTCCAGGGGGCGCTGCGCAGCTCCATCCTGCCCAAAACCCGGCTGGATCAGGGCGGGCGCAATGCCATCGTCTCCGGCACCGGCTATGTCGGGATCTTCCTGGCGGTCATCGTCGCGGTCTCGGCGGCAGGGATCAACCTTTCGGGCCTTGCCATCGTCGCCTCGGCGCTGACGGTCGGCATCGGTTTCGGTCTGCAGAACATCGTGCAGAACTTTGTCTCGGGTATCATCCTGCTGATCGAGCGCCCGGTGTCCGAGGGCGACTGGATCGAGGTCGGCAATGTCTCGGGCATCGTGCAGTCGATCTCGGTGCGCTCCACCCGGATCCAGACCTTTGACCGCTCTGACATCATCGTGCCCAATGGCGATCTGGTCAGCCAGCGCGTCACCAACTGGACGCGGTTCAGCCTGACTGGGCGGGTCGTGGTGCCGATCTCGGTGAAATTCGGGCAGGATACCCGCAAGGTGACCGAGATCCTGCGCGAGATTGCCGAGGCGCAGCCGCTGGCGCTGCTCAACCCGATGCCAAGCGTCTACCTGGTCGGCATGGCGGCGGATTCGCTCAATTTCGAGATCCGCATGTTGATCCGCGATGTGAATTTCGCGGCGCAGGTGCGCAGCGAGGTCAATCACCGCGTGGTGGAACGCTTCATCGCCGAGGGGATCTTGTTGAGCGGCACGCCCAGTTCCTCGCCCAGCCGGGTCGAGGATGTGGCAACCGTGCTGGAGGCGATGCGCCTGGCCTCGCCCGATGAGCTGGCGCGGATGGCCCCTGCACGCGAAAGCAAATCCAGCGATCCCGCCGAGCCCACCGACAGCCCAGCCCCGAGCCGCCCCACCGAACCCGGTGACCCTCTGGATGATGAGACCGAACGATGACCGATGCACCTTTGCGCCAGCTGTTCCGCGAGGATGCCTATACGCGCAGCGCCCCGGCGCAAGTGCTGGGCCATACGCCCGAGGGGGGGCTGTTGCTGGATGCTACTCTGTTCTACGCGACGGCGGGTGGCCAGCCTGGTGACAGCGGCCGCCTGGAATGGGCGGGCGGGGTGATCGACATTGCCACCGCCGTGAAGGCCGATGGGGGCCATATCGCCCTGGTGCCCTCGGAGCCGAAGGCGCTGCCGCCCATCGGCGCGCAGGTCACCCAGCATCTGGATTGGGAACGCCGTCACCGCCATATGCGGATGCACACCGCGCTGCATCTTCTGTCGGTGGTGATCCCGCTGCCGGTGACCGGCGGCCAGATCGGGGCGGAGCGTGGACGGCTTGATTTCGACATGCCGGAACCGCCCGGTGATATCGCCGCCTTGAATGCCGCCTTGCACAGTCTGATCGATCGCGATCTCGCGGTAAGCGATCTGTGGATTTCCGAGGATGAACTGGCAGCCAATCCCGGCTTGGTGAAAACGCTGTCGGTGGCTCCGCCTGCGGGGCAAGGCCGCATCCGGCTGGTGCGGATTGGCGATCCGGCGCATCCAATCGACCTGCAACCCTGCGGCGGCACGCATGTCGCCCGCACCGGCGAGATCGGTCATGTCGAGATCAGCAAGATCGAGAAGAAGGGCCGACAGAATCGTCGTGTCGTGCTCTCGCTCGTGGAGTGATGAATTTGCCTAAAATTTAGGCAAAATGCGATGTGCAACCGTTTTCAAACGGGTGACGCGCTTTCGCGTCACATAGGGCAGATGACGCGCATTGGCGTCAGCCCGAAAAGCTCACAGCCCGTCCGGGATCCGCGCGAGTGCCCGCTGCACCAATGGCGGTGCGGCGGACATATCGCGCAGGGTTTCCTCGCGCACGACGCTGCGCCAATGGGCCGGGTCGTTGGGCAGCCGCTCCAGCACCGCCGCCGTCATGCGGTTCATCCCATCCATCCGCCGCCGCACCAGCAGCGAGAATCCCGGATAGAATCGCATATTTCCCTCCAGCCCGAATTCAAAAAAGTTGATATTCGACTGGTTCTGCCGATCCTGACAATAAATTGACACCCCGTCGACATGCTGGCGCACCAGGCCGAAATAGGGCAGGCGCGGAAAGCGCCGCGCATTGGGGTTTTCCTGCTTGGCCAGCAGGTTTTCCTCAAAGCCCTTGAACAGCGTGACCTCGCCCTGTGTGCGGATCAGCGCAAGGTTCGTGACTATTTTTCCCTGAAACATGAATGACTTGCGCCAGAATCGATACATGGCGTCCGGCAGGATATCCGCATCGACCGGCCGGGTGCGCCCAATCAAGAGCTTGTCCCGCAATTCCATCAGGACCGGGTCGGGCAGGGTGCGGTTCAACTCGTCCAGCGGCTCCAGCAGGATTCGGGCATCGACCCCGAAATGGCTGCAGATTTTTGCAAGGATGTCTGGACGCGGGAAGGATTCTCCCGCCAGATAGCGATTGAACTGGGTGCGGTTGATGCCGATCTCGCGGCAGATCGTGGTCACCGAATGCCCCTGCTCGCAAAGCTGGCGCAGGTTCTGCCCGAAGATTGCCCGAATTTCGGTCGGGGACATGGCGGGGCGGTTCATGGGCGGGTCCGGCGTTTGTGGCAATGTCTGTCGGATGTCGGCATTGTGGACGCGGCCCCAAATCCGGTCGTTGAGACCTTGAAATGAGGTCGCCGCGACAAAGGGGTGACGCTAGTTAGCGTCATGCTTGCTACAAAATCGTAGCCTTGTCCATTCCCTCTGATGCGGAAAAGCACATGCGATGTCGTTCGGCCTGTGCATAAATCGGAATTGGGCGCTGCTGACGCAGGAAAACAGGCTTGTTCAGGCAAGTGCCGCGAATGACAGGAGTAGTGAGATGTTGGGCGTCGTGATCTGGAGCTGCCGTGAGACGGGGCGTGCGATCGTTTGGTGCGCCGATCATCGGGATCTTGCGCATTATGACGGTGCCCCACGCGGGCTGACGCGGGTTTGCGTCGAAGCCGGCGATCTGGTGGAAGTGGCTTTGATGAGTGACAGCGCAATTCGCCGGTGTCGGAGCCTGAAAATGGTCGAACCCGGCTATTTTCCCGAGATTGCCAATGAACTGAAAGGCCGCACCCGCGCCATCGCCGCCGCGTGAGGCAAGGTCCGAAATCCGTCCCTGGCGCGATCAACAAGCCCTTGCACCGGCTGACAGATCGCGCTAAACGGCGGGCACGGACAGGTGGCCGAGTGGTCGAAGGCGCACGCCTGGAAAGTGTGTAGGCGGGGAACCGTCTCGAGGGTTCGAATCCCTCTCTGTCCGCCATTACCTTAAAATTTCTGTTGTCTGTCAGTCGCTTGCGAGGCGGTTTGTCAAACTATCTTAGAAGGTTTGACAGTTGATAGTCACCCTTCTTTACGTTCGAGCGCAAGCATTCCCTGCGCAGCGAGTTCTTTCCGGCCTGCCGCAACCGTGTAACGGGTCACTTCGGCAAGCGACTTATGGCCCGAGATAGCCATAATCTGGTGCGGGGTGCATCCGGCTTCTGCCAGTCGGCGGCAGGTGGCCTTGCGCAGCCCATGCGGCGAAAGCCCATCGGGCAAGCCCGCTTCGCGCACCATATCCCTAAACCAGTTCGTAAAGCCTGCCGGGGAAAACGGCCTGCCCTGAGCGGTCATCAGGAAGCTGAGATTGTCGAGCGGCAGCGCGTCAAGGATCGCCCGCAACTCGCTATGCAACGGAATATGCACGTCCTGCTTGGTCTTCTGTTGCGTGATGGAAAGGATTCCGCTGCGGACGTGCTGCCGCCCCATCCGCACCACGTCACTGCGGCGCTGGCCCGTGTAGAGCAAAAGCGCCAGTGCGAGGTGCGCACGGCTGCCGGGTTTGTGATGCGCTTCGAAGGCCGCGATGTGGTCCTCTTCCCAAGTCAGGAAGCCTTCGGATTTGTTGCGCACCTTGCGGACGCCTTGGGTCGGATCATCGCGCCGCCAGCCACTTTCGACAGCATGGCGCATCAAGAGATGGATCATCCGCAGCATGTTGTTCGCGGCTGCGGGCGTGTCTGACTTCTTAGCGACGATCTTCTGGACGTGTTCGCGCTGCATCTCTTTCACAAGGCGGTGCCCGTGATCGGCCCGGAAGCGTTCGATGATGCCCCGGTATGTCGCCTTTGTGGAATCGCTCAGCCCCTTGAAGTCGCTGGTCTTGTAGAAGCTGACGACAAGCGCAGAGATGCTGCCCTGCACTGTCAGAGTCTTTCCGACTTCGACCTTCTCGCCATTCGCGGCCTTCTCATAGGCAGCCATGAATTCGGGGGTCCAAGGCAGGCCCGGCAGCGCCAGGCGGGGGAAACCCGGTCGGCGGTAATACCAGCGCGCATTTCCGTATCTGTCTTCGAATCCTTGGCAGTATTTGGGTGGTTTATTCATGAGTTTCACATGTCGCTCCAACTGTCTGTTGCACTGTCAGAGCCGGAATCGTCACCCGGAAGCCTATCGAATGCCAAGTCCAAAGCGCGCACGTCCCAGATTTTACGGGTCCCAACGCGCTTGGGGCTGGGCATCTCGCCAGCGATCACCATCTTGTCAAAGGTCGTGGGGCTGATGCCGATGTAGTCCGCCGCCTCCACACGCGACAGCCCCCGCCGAGTCGGCGGTGCAATCGGTGTGAAGGGGCGAACTTGCGTTTGCATCGGTTCAGATAACGCCGTTCTTTGCGGCTTCAGCAGCTTCCGCCGCCTTGACCTCGGCAGCAGTGGCGGGCCGGGCTGCGCCCAGCTTGTCGAACTGCTTGGCCTGCACCGGGGTGGCGTCAAACACCGCTTTAGCCGGAACAATCACGTCCTCGGGCATGAGGATCTGATGCTTTGCGTAGAGTTTTGTCATCTCTGTGAATCCTTGAAGAGTCCGACTTGGACCTTGTGTGTTGAGGTTGGCGCAGTTGCCGCCACGATCCCGATGGAAGGCGTAGCGGTCGCTTCCGCGACCACGCCCCCGGCGCGAACATTCCAGAAAGCTGGCGTTCCCGCGTCGAGGGCGATTTCAAGTGCCTTCGGCAGCTTGGCAATCTTTAGATCCGACAGCTTCACCTCACGGGCAGCCTTCAGCCCGATAAGCTGAGCCGCTTGCTGTGCCGTGGCTTCGAAGGACTGGCCGCGCGTGATAACAACATCGCCCGGCAGCAGGATCGTATGGAAGGCAAGCAGCCTGGGCATGGGTCAGAAGCCCGACAGGCGGACGGTTACGGTTGCGGTCGAGGCGGCAGCCGCAGCAACGGCCACGCCCAGTTTGGTGTTGCTGGTGGCGGTGCTGGTCGCCAGTTCGGCGGTAGCATCCCAGTAGACGGCGGCACCAAGGGCGAAGGTATTGGCAGAGACCTTGGGCAGATCGAACACGCCCACGGTTGCCACATCGACGGCGGCACCACTGGCAGCATCACCGGACGCGATGCCGACGATTGCACCAGCGATCACAGGAAAGCCGGAAGCGACAGCAGCCGGGGCCGGAATGGTGATCGTGTCACCGCGTTGAGCAAATTTCTTCATGATTTACAGTCCCTTGCTGGATTGCAGGCGGATCAGCGCATTGCGCCCCCGCTGAAGGTTGAAGATTTCGGAGTCGATCGCGGCAATTGCCCGCTCGATCTCGGATTGGCTGCGATAGGTCACAGACTCGCCGTTGCTATCGGTGAAGGTGCGGACGCCCGAGAACCGGGCATCCTGTAGCTTTTCGCGGTGTTCCCGCAGGCTTTGCACGCTGGACATTACGCCCCCGCAGCCCGGTATGCGCCGCGCCAGTCGAGCCAGCCGCAGCCGAAGTCGAGCCATGCGCGGTATTTCAGCCCCAGCGTGTCCCAGGCCTCCTGGCGTTGGATCTGGACGCCCTGAGCGGCAGAGAGGTAGCCGTATTGCAGCGAGGCCACGCGGGCCGGATCAGCCAGCAGATACCATGCGTTGCCGGTCAGACGCGGCTCCACGACAAGCGACAGCTTGCCCGAGAACACCGCCACGTCATCCGACTTGGTGGCATAGATCGAGGCCAGCAGCTTTTCGGCTGCCGTTTCCAGATCGGGCGAGACGATCAGGAATTTCGGCTGGGCGTCGATGATCGTTTTGCCGTCGAGGCCCTTCACCGTGCGCATGTGCTTGCGCGCTGCCGACAGGGAGGTTTCCGACAAGACAGAGCCAGCGCCCGTGGCGAGGTTGCCGCGACCAGCCGCGAAAACTGCCGTGCCGTCCGACAGATTGGGATTGCTGGTCAGCAGCGCCACCATTTCTTCGGCTTCGGTCTGAGCCGCTGCCTGACCCATTGCGGCGGTCATGTCGCCCAACAGGCCCAGATCGTCGTCGATCAGCAGCTTGCGGCTGACATTGATCGCGCGGCCAAAGGTTTTCAGCGACATGCTTTCGCCTGCCTCGGCCCGGCTGGTGTGCTTGAACTCGCCATGTTCGGTCATCTCTTGAAGACGGCCCATCTCGCCCAGACGGATCGAAGTGGACTCCTTGAAGTTCGGCAAGGTGCGCTGACGGGCCAGAGCCTTCAGGGGCGATTCCGCTGCCTGATAGGCTTGGGCGGCAACCTTGCCCATCGCGTTGCTGACCAGAAGCGGGAAGTCACTGGTGCCATGCGCGCGGGCAAATACCTCATCCCCAGACATGCCGCGCACCGAAACGCCCGCACGGGTCAGGCAATCGGCAGCAAGATCGCGCATCGACATGTTGACGAATTCGCGGCTGGCCTCGGGCAGATCACCGCCAGCCATGCGGAAGGCCAGAGCATCGGCAGCGCGAGTCTGGATCTGGGCCGGGTCGGTATGATCGCGGCGGATGCTGACTTTCGGGGCCTGACGGGTCAGCATGGCTTCCCGTGCAGCCTCGCGCACCTCATCTTCCGTCACAGCCTCTTCGGCCAGGTTCTCGCCCCAGGTATCGGGCAGATTGCAGGCAGAGCGCAGCGTTTCAATCAGCGCAGCGCGAGTCTCAAGATCAAAGGGCATTTCTGCACTCCGTTGAATGATTGCGTTTCGGTCGGCAGGCACTGGCACAAGGCTGACCTCCAAAAGCCGCCATCTGGTGGCGGTCTTGGTCCTTGTGCCGTCAGGGTTTCGGCTCTCGCGCCATGCGAGAACTTGGTATCCGGCGCTGACGTGGCGAATGACGCCATCCTTCACGCGCTGGAAAATCGGTTCGATGTCATCCGCTTGCCCAAGGCGTAGCGTTGCGCTGACGCTGGGGCCGTCGATCACAAGGCCAGATGCCCGCCCGACAGTTTCGCGGGCGGCTTGGCGGTGATCAGTCAACAGCGGGAAGTCGTCGCTATCGCTGAATTCCAGCCCGGCGGGATCGAGGATTTCGAGGAATGGCCCCTTAGCGTCACGCCTCTGCACCGGAGTCGCCGTGGCGACGACAGCACGGAATTCGCGGCTGGCCTCATCCAGATCACCAACGCGCGGCATGGAACGGAAAAGCCGGTCGCCCGATGTGGTATCGAGCGGGCCTCTGCCGGTTTCGCGCGTGTATTGGGCCTTGTCCGGGTTCGCGGTCAGCTTGGGCGCGGTGATGATCGCGGCTTTCGCCGGATTGCCAGTCAGACGGTGAAGCGGTTTGTTCATGCTTTACTGCCCTTTTGTTCAACTGAATGTTGATTAGCTGGGAGACCAAGGCCGGACTCGCGGCTGCGATCTGCGGCAATCTCGGCATCAACCTGGGCCACGTCATAGCCAAGCTGAGCCACGGCCATACGGCGACTGATCAGGCCCATATCGAGCATTTCGCGGGTAGCCTTGGCATCGGATTCCGGGTCAACCCATTGCGGTTTCGGGAAATGCCATTCGGCCTTGGCCGCAGGATCGGCGGTGTTCGAGCCGCGCAAGGATTCCAAAAGTTGCCACCGTGCCCAGATGCGATTGAGTGCAGGCACCAGCAACGTGTGCTGGATCGCCTCAATATGCGCGCGGAACTGCACCAGAGCCGTGCGGGCGCTGGAATAGTTCACGCCCCGCATATCGCCCGACAGCAGGAACTCGGGGATCTGCAAGCCCGCAGCGATCTGGCGCAGGCTGACGGCCACCAGATCAACCGCCTGGCTCATCTGTTGCGGGGTGCTGAAACGCACGTCCCAGCCCTGCGGCAGAACGCGCATGACGCCCGGCTCAAGGCTCAGATCCAACGGATTGCCGCCTTCGCCCTGATCGAAAGGATTGGGGCCAGTGCCGTTCTGGTCGATCACGAAACCGGCCATCATGGATTGGATCTTTGCGTTGACTTGCAGCGCGTCGAGAAGATGGCTCAGTTCGTTCAAAGGCAGAATGGTAGAGGCAAACCACGACAGGCCTCGAGTCTGGGCAGCGCCAAGGCGGCGGAAGAGGTGGATCACGTCCGCAGCTTCAACGCGCACCGGGGCGCGGAAGGTCTGGAATTGATCAGTCGGACGCGCGGGGCGGAAGTGATAAGCAACGGGCAGATCGTCGCTATCGTATTCGATGCCCGCCGCGATGTAGCGGCCTTCGCCCAGTTCGAGGGTATAGGCTTCGTCCAGTTGCTCGGCAGGGACATGCTGCAACCGCAACGCCCCTTCCGCATCGGTGCGCAGGATGAGAAGGCTTTCGCCATCCGTCACCAGTGCGTCAGCCACTTCTGCGAGCAGAGCGCCGAATTGATTGGCCTCTGCCCACTCGCTGAAAGCAGCGTCTTGCTCTTCGCGCGTGTCATCATCGCCCAAGGTGGCGGCGGTTGGTCCATAGCCGACAAGGGCGGTTTTCAGGATCTCAGCAGCATTGCCCGCCGTGGGATCATTATGCCGCAAATGCCGTGCCCGCCCGCGCACCTGAGACGCGCCTGCCAGCACTTCGGCACCAGTTGCGCCGAAAGCCGGGGTGGCGGACCAGCGCTTGCCGCTAGCGCCTTCCAGCATACGGACGGCGGCAGTACGCGGTGCAGGCGTGTCGCGGGTGAAGAGGCGAGACAGTAGGCCCATGAAGGTCAGCCTTCCGAACGCCGAATTGCGCCCATAATAGGTGCGAGAAGATTGGTGAACGGGAAGGTCGTGACCCCTTCGAAGCCGTGGCGCAACTCCGTCCAATCGGGATCAACAGCGCGGCGGCGATTGTTCACAATCCAGTGGCCACTAAAACCAAGGACTCCGTCGATGCGAACATAGCCAACTTCGAAAACCCACGTTCTAGCCTTTTCCGGGCTTTCATACGCGGCAAGCAGATCGGAGGCGGCAGCATCAAAGCTGTAGATAGCGGCAACGTCTTGCGCTTCGAACCTCATCTGTGCATCGAACTTCGCGAGTTCGCCAGAGGCAAGATTTCGGTCGAGCGCGGCAAGCAACATGCGCGCGCGGTAAACCTCTTTCTCTGGAAAAAGCAGGGCACCCTTTTTCCCGTAGTGGTCTGGGATGGGTTGCAAGATGCCGCGACCTGCCAAGCCCTTCAGTTGGTTGAAGATGGGTTCCTCAGGGCGTTTTTCGACGGTGGCGATCAGGTCCGAAATGTCGCGCAGGGTATAGCGTGTCTGGGGCATGGGCATCTCCTTCCCCCGCAATCTATCAGATCGGAATTGACAATTCAACACTGAAGATTCCTGTAGAATTGTTAAATCCGCTATGCTATGAAGGCCTCATCCCAGAAGTGGGTTCCATAGTTCCTCCTTGCGACACAGGGCGGGGCGGCTCCGGTCGCCCCCTCCACCAAGAATTCAAATCCCGCGCGTCTGATAGTTAATGCTCATCAGTCGGTTGAGCGCGGGTAAGCTGGCAGCGGTTCGTCCTCCCGTGTTGCGGCCAGCAGGAACGCCCCCGGTTTGGGTTAGCCGGGGGCGTTTCCGTGTGTGCAGATCCAAAGTGCGCCCCTTCCAGCAAACTTTAGTGAACTGGACTAGATCTTGGGAGTTGGTATAGTGGGCGAACTAGAGGAGTGATGAAGATGAAGTCCGGGAAGATATTTTTTCGCGTGCAGTCTAGTGCTCGGCATGCTGGAACCGGGAATTTCGAGGTTCGCAACTCTCCGTCCGGTGTGAAAGTCGTAACCATCAAACGTGATACGTATATGTCCGCGAAGAAGGCTGCTGCGAAGGCCCTCACTCAGAACAAGAAGCCTGCATAGAAATAGGGATTTAAATTGGCTGGTAGAGGAAATCCAATTTTTGACCGCCTTTGCGCGGACAGTGATGATATTGAATCCCTAGTCGCATACGCTCTGTATAAAAAGCACAAGCGTGACTGGGCGGAGAATTACCGCAAAACACATGGTAGTGATCCAAAAACTGCGGATGATGATGCTTTTGCCAGTGCTGTTTCCACTGACGGCCAACTTCAACTATATCGGCAAAATGCTCAGAACCTGATTATCGCTTTCGCAGACCAGATGGTTGAAGAAGTAAAACCAGATATTGAAAAAGAAGCTATCACTGCGAGAATTGAAGCAGCTACCGCTAAGATTTCGGGTGCTGGCTCCTTTGCAAAACAGATGCTTTCTGGTCTGACTGCATCTCTTATTACCACATTTGTACTGATAATTCTAACGATTGCATCCGCACTGTTTGGGGTGGACCCGATAGATGGTCTAAATGAACTAGTCGGAAATAGCTCATCGAAAGACATTTCGGCGGATTGATTATTCCGGCTATTGAAGGCAGGTCTAGACTTAATGCTTGCCTACTAGGCTTGCGGGGGCGGAAACAAAATGTGCTACACCCATACATTCATCGGCCCAAGAGGTGGGACTTGCTCTAAATTCTCGACTGGAATTCCTTTCCCAGTTTTCTGTCCCGGCAGAACACAAGCAGCTTCACCGTTCAAGACAGACGCAACACAGTAAACTGGGCTAGTAGTTCCCTTTACTCTTACTTGGTTCCCTCGTGCTATGTCGCTCACCTCACCCTCCTAGCCATTTGCTTTTAATCACGACAGGCGGTCGCTTCGGTGCCGCCTGACTCGCAAGTTCTTCGGCCCGCCTGTCAACACTCTGCCCGATCAGGTTACGCACGGCCAGCGCATACACGCTGGCGTCAAGCGTTTCTGCCCGTTTGCCTTTGATCCGCTCGAACCGGGCTTCCGGCTTGCCGCGCACATAGCGCACCACACGCCGCTCAGAGGCCAGTTGTTCAAAGAAGATCGGCTGCAAGGCTTCACCGAAACGGATGCCCTGATTGCGCCCGACACGGGCAAACAGCGCGGATTTCGCGGCATCGACGCCCACAATCCAAAGGTGCTGGCCCTTGGTGCCGGATCTCTGGAAGATCGGACGCGAGAATCCTGCAACGCCCTTGATTGGCACGACACGCCGCCCGAACCGGGGGCGACAGAAACCCATGACGGTTTCAAGGTGCCCGCCGTCAGACGAGTCCACCGCGCAGGCGTCAATCCTGATCGTGCCGCCGTTCGGGTGCTGCCACGTCTCTTTCAGCAGGGAGTCGAGTTCCTGCCAGATCGTCTCGCCGTCGATTGGCCCCCAGAAAACGCGATGATCGAGCACAAGCCAATCCGTTTCCGTGTGGCCCATCAGCACGATTTCCAGGCGGTCATCCTGACAGTCGGCTCCTGCCGTGATCCAAAGGATCTCATGCGGCAGGTTGTCCAGACTGAAGGCTTCGCGCCGTGCGAACAATTCGTGTTCGTCAAAATCCTCGCCTTCCGTCTTCCAAGGCTGGCCCAGAATGGTGTTTGTGAACACTTGCAGCGTCTCGGGCGCGCGCTTAGCCAACAGGAATTCCGCCGCTAGCTCGCCCCATCGGGCATTATGGTGTGGGCTGATCAGGCAATTCACGGCAAAGCCAGCATGGCCCTTCACCTCGGGCGCAGTGGCCCGCCAACGGCCTTGCGCGACCATCTGCGGCTTGAACCGCTCTTCCACGACACAGCCCGCGATAGGGCAAACCCAATGTGCCGAATCCGGGTCGTTTTCTTTCCATTGGATCGAGGCCCAAGTGATTTCGCTGTATTCACCGCATGAGGGGCAGAGGCATTCGAAGATCCGGCGATCTGACTCTGAATAAAGGCGGCTGATCGGCCCGAAATCGAATACAGGAGTCGAGCCTGCCAAAATTTTGCGGTCGCGGAACGTAAGAGTCCGCATCTCGGCCAGCTTAATCGGGTCGCCCTCTTGGGTGGTTTCGTAGCCGTCGATCTCATCCATTGCCAGAAAGCGCGTGGTGTGACGGCGCAGGTTACGGGGTGATTTCGCAGCAAGGAATTTCAGACTGCCGCCAGGAAATCGCCGCGCTAGCATTGTGCTGCGCCCGGACTCGTCGGCATCATCTGACAGCAGGCCGCGCAGGGCGGGCGATGCGTCGAACAAGGATTCCAGTTCAACGCTGAAATCCCGCGCATCGTCGGCAGTGGGCTGCAAGGCGATGATCGGCGCGGGCGCATTGGCGACGAAATGGGCCAGCGTGGCGCTGAGCCATTGCGTGTAGCCAATCCGTGCCCCCTTCAAAATCGTAATACGCTCGATCTCGGGATCTTCGATTGCCTCGCACCAGCCACGCTGGAAAGGCCAAAGCTGCATTCTGCCCGGCAGGGCTGACGCGCTGGCGGGAATGTAGACGCTGGACTCGATCCAGTCAGCAAGCGGCACGTTCGGCGGCGGCAGCAATGCTTGCAGGGCTTTGTTGCGGACGATTTCAATTCCCATGTGCCACGCCCTCCAAAGCGGTGCGGATTTCCCGGTCGAGGGTCGCAATGTCGGTGCTGGTCAGATGCGGCAGGCCCGCCCCGCAACGGGATGGAACCGCAAGTAAGGCGTTGCGCAGATCACGCAGGATGCCCGCCCATTCACGGCTGACGGCATCGGCAGGCACCAACTCGCCACGCTCACGGGCAACGCGCGCCTCTTCTTTGTCGGCTTGGGCGCGTGTGAGCCGCAGCTTTTCGGCCCTAAGATCATCGGTATCACCGCCAGCAGCAGGACGCCCGCCAGAGCGAGAAGCGACAGAGCGCAGTTGCTCGATATAGCGCCCGATGCTTTCGGCCACGTCATAGCGCCCGCGTCCGCTGCGAACGAACAAGCCTTCCCGCGCTTTGGTGCGAACCTGCGGCAGGGAAAGCCGGGTGAGCGCGGCCATGCCTCTTTCGTCCAGTTCGAGGGGAAGGGCGGAATCCGGCTTTTGTGGCCCACTGCCGCCCAGAAGATCGTCAAGATCATCATACATGCGCGGAATCCCAATTCGAAAAAATCGTGTGAAGAGGAACAAGCTGCGGCTCAGCGTGCCCCGCACGGCGGTGGCGGGGGGAAGGACCCGAAGTTGCGATAGGATCGAACGTTTTCACGTCAGCCCAATCCTTTGCGATACAGCGCATCTTTCTGCCTTTCATTACAGGACTCCTTCATCCGCATCGTCCGGACAACCGGACACTCCTAAAGGAGTGTGTCCGTGTCCGTCCGGATTTCGACGCTTTGCCATCTTGGACATTCCGGGATTTGTCCGGACATTGTCCGAATTGTCCGGGCCAAGATCATCGAAATCGTCGCAGCTATCGTCGAAGATGCGATACAGAGCATTTTCGAAGATCACCGCGCCTTTCTGGACGAGACCTTTCAATGCTCTGTCCGTCGCCTTCCTGCGGCTGTCCGGATTGTCCGAAGGGGAAATCTTGCGCCCGTCGATACACAGCTTGCGCAGATCCGCTTCGGATACTTCGCCGCCTGAAGTGTGGATCAGATCGAGCACCGCGCGCTCGGAGGGCGTTACCCTCACTGCCTCGGGCGCTAGGGCTGAATTCAATTCCTCGCAACGCGGCAAGGTGATCTGATCGCCATCTTCATCAGCGCCGCCATCTTCAATTGCGATGCGGAAAGCAATGTCACGATCACAAGTGCCGTTGCGGTTTTTGGTCAGCTTGCCTCGGATCACGCCGGACTCGTCTTTCTTCACATGCAACGCCACATCCAGCGCACCGTTCAGTAGAGAGTGCCCGCGCGGTGTGCCGCCTTCTGCCTTCGTGTCGTGGTGAACCAGAATGACAGCCGCGCCCCATTTCGTCAGAGCACGGGCCACGGCAACAACGCGCCCCATCGCATCGGCGCTGTTTTCTTCCAGGCCAGGGAACGCCATTGCGAGGGTGTCAATGACGATCAACTTGGGGCGTTGTGCCTTCACTGCCCGCGCAAGGTCTTTCAGGTCTGGGGAGTCGGCTGCCAGCAGGTTCGACACGCCACCGACAAGAAAGAACTGGTCCGCCTCGCCGTGGGCTTGCTGTAAGGCGCGAACACGCCCGCGCATCCCGTGTTCATCCTCGGCAGCGACATAGAACACCGCGCCCGGCTTCGTCCGCATTCCGAATGCTTCCCGCCCTTGCGCCACAGCATAGCCCAAGAAGGGCGTCAGCAGCGACTTGCCCGCACCGGGGGCACCGAACACGCAAGCAACGTCACGCTCTGCCAGCATCCCCTTTATAAGATAGCTGCGAGTTTGAACGGTTGCGCATTGTGCGGGTGACAGGAAGGTCAGGCGGGACGCGGGCTTGTCGTCTTTGGCCTCTGGTGCCGCTTCCTCTTCGCCAAGGTCATCAAAACCCAGCGTGTGATCCGGTTCAGATGGATCAAGCCAGCCGTGCTTCTTGGCTTCGGTAATGATCGTGCCGCCGCCGATATTGCCAGCTTCACCGGGGCGGAAGCTTTTCCATCTGTCCCAGCATTCCTTGCGATCATAGGAGGGATGTTGTGCGGCCCAAGCATTGAACGCGGCAAAACCAGCCTTTGACCCTTCCGACTCTTCATGCAGCGCCATCGCAATATCACTGAAGGGCTTCCAAGCCTTCGGCACCTCTGGCCCGTTGGGGATTGCCCAAAGTGCTGAGAGGATCACGGACCACGGCTTGCCTGTCTTGCCCTGACCTTTGCGCCCCGTCGAAGTGCTGCCCCCAAGCAGATCGTCCAGATCGTCGCCATGATCGCGGGCAAAGATCGGCTTGACGCCTGCCACCTTGTCGAGCGGCTTACCGTTGATCAGCAGAGTTTCGAGAGGATGCGCCCGCCCACCGCCTTTCCTCTCATCGCGCAAGGCCGCTTCGCCGAAGTAATAGGATTGCGAGGGCTTGAACGACTCTTCGCCAAGGATGCCGCCCAACGCCCCGTTAAGACGGGCGCAAAGGGCTTCACGATCCGCGCGGCTGACCTCGGCGGCCAGCGGGCAGAGCACACGCCAGCGGGGTTCTTCGGGGGTGTGGTGGGTGCTGGTGTAAAGCAGTGCCGCGATGCCTGCGGCTTCCAGCATAGCGGCGGCGCTTTCCATCGACACTTGCCCGGCGTCATAGTCGCCTTCGATCCCCGTGGCGCTCAGCATGTTTTCGTCCCAGCGAAGACAGTGGCCGGGGCTGCCGTCCTTCTTGGGTTTCCGCAGATCACCGAACCGTGCCAGCTTCAACAGCGGCAACCCGTCTTTGCGTTCTGCCCTGGCGCTGGTGATCTGTGCTGAAAGCTGGCGCAGGGTGACGCGCCTGCGGTCCATTCTTGACGCCTTCACATCATCGAAGATCGAGACGGGAAGAGGCAAGTCCAATGCAGAGGCTGGGGTGCCGCCCAGCAGGTCGTCAAGGTCATCCGCTTCTTGCGAAACAGGCGCGCTTGCAGTATATTCTTGGGAAGGGATGCTTTCCTTGTCGAATTCAGAGCCGTTGCGGGGTCCAGCCGCGCGGCTCTTTTCGTTTCTAGGCGTCCCGCCTAGCAGGTCTTCGAAGTCGTCGTGTCGCATATCCATGTGCGAGTCCTCTGTTGAGGCCCCGCAAGCGGTTTGACAAACGCAAGATAATCCCTTGGAAAACAACGAAACGGTTTTGGGCCGTTTGACAATGCAAGCGATTGATTTCACTCATGTCTGCCACACCCTCTCTGTCCGCCACATATCATTGAAATTGTTGAAGTAATTGTGGATTGGCAGTCGCAACCCGCCAACCAACCCGCCTTTATAAATGCGATTGGTTGCTATTGACTGCAACAATATGCAGATACATGTGGCTTGAGTCATGACTGCCATGCAGGTGAATCTTGCAAAGCCTCATGCCTGCCCCCCCTGAAGCGTCATGATGGCTTACCCTAGCGCACAGCCAATGATGGCATGATGACCAAAGTGCGGGCCATGGCCGCGCAGCATGACAGCCCGATTCCCGATGTTTCTTCATGCCGAGGCCAAGTGAGAACATGGGATGACATGACGCTGGTGATTGGGTGACATCCGTCGCTGAGATGTGTACCAGCTGTGACAGGGCGACAAACAGCCGGTGGATCACATGGGCATTGTTGCAGAAGTCCGGCTGCGGCTAGACGCGCCCCTTTCCCCGTTGGGTTCAGGCCACGCGTTCGATCTCGGCAGTGCCGAGTGCATTGA